>JAHBSM010000005.1 GCA_019639115.1 Acidobacteriota bacterium
GGGCGGCGACAAGGACAATAGATTAGAAGTGCGCGATCGTTCGGACAAGATCGAACTCTATATAAACGGAAAAATGATCAGCTCGATCAAGAACGTTTACGGATACCCGAACGGGGTCGTCGGGCTGTATTCGGGTGACGGGATCGAGATCGCGTTCAAGGGGCTCGAGATCCGCAGGTAAACTAGATGAAGAATTGCCCCAAGTGCAATCGGACCTACTCCGATCCGGATCTCAATTTTTGTCTCGAGGACGGCGAACTGCTGATGACAATGAGCAGCGACCCGTTTCAGCGACCATATGCGGACGATCCGCCGCCAACCGTCATAATGGATCAGGCCCGGATCACGAATCCGGTCAGCTGGTCTAACCAGGCGCAGCCGCCAATGCAATGGCAGCCGCAGCAACTCGCTTCGGTCCCGTCGAGCCCGAATCAGACCCTGGGGATCGTCTCCCTTATTCTTGGTGTTTCATCTGTGACCGTCGGCTGGTGCTGTTGGATCGGTGTTCTTCTCGGGCCCGCAGCGATCGTGACGGGTGTAATTGGTCTAAGTCAGATAAAGAACGATCCCAGGACGTACGGCGGTAAAGGCTTAGCTATCGCCGGAATAATTGCGGGGATCTTGTATCTCATACTGGCTGCGCTTCTGTTCATCGTTTCGATGCTCGGAAGTGCGTTCAACTAGCCGGTATCCAGCCTCAGATGCGTGTAAGCCTCAATGTAATCGCAGGACCTCAAACGGGTCGAAAATTCGTATTCGATCAACACGACACGTTCATGATCGGCCGGAGCGAAGACGCTCATTTTTGTCTTTCCCAGGACCGATTTTTTTCCCGGCACCATTGTCTGATCGAGATAGCTCCGCCGCAGGCCTTTCTTCGCGACCTCGGATCTACTAACGGCACATTTGTTAACGGCATCCGTGTTGATGCCGCTCATCTGAAAAGCGGCGACAGGATACAGGGCGGCGAAACTGTACTCGAGCTTATTGTGTCGGCTGACTCGGGATCGCATGCGGGCGCCGTGCTCGGAGAGCAGACCCAGCCTTCGCTTGTCAGCGTGACATGCTTGAACTGCTCGTCGCCTGCAACGGCCGAAACATCTGCTTCAAGTGACCAGCTAACCTATATTTGCGACGAGTGCCGCGAGAAACTGAAACAGAACCCGCAGCCGATACCCGGATATCAAATGATCAGAGTCATCGGCCAGGGCGGCATGGGCAGCGTAATGCTTGCGCGCTCGGAACGCGATGGCCGGGCCGTTGCGATCAAGACCCTATTGCCCGAGGTCGCAGTCAGCGAACAGTCCGTTAAGCGATTCATGCGTGAGATCGAGGTGGCGGCTTCGCTCAAGCATCCGCATATAGTCGAATACATCGAACACGGGACGCATAACGGGATGGTCTTTCTGGTCACCGAGTTTGTCAACGGAATGGATGCTTCGCGTCTTGCAAAACATCGAAACGGCAAACTCCCGTGGCAGGAAGCTGTGCAGATAATCAGTCAGATGCTTGAGGCACTCGATCATGCTCACTCGCTCGGATTTGTTCATCGCGACATCAAAGAACAGAACATTCTTGTCGCCGGATCATTTCCGAATGCGACGGCCAAACTGACCGATTTCGGACTCTCAAAAAGTTACGTCCAGACGGGCATGAGCGGCGTTACGATGGTTGGCGACGTGGCCGGAACGATCGCGTATATGCCGCCCGAACAGGTGAAGGACTTCAAGGAGGTCAAGCCTCCGTCTGATATCTATTCTGTCGGCATGACTGCGTACAGCATGATAACAGGGGCCCATCCGCTCGACATTGGCCCAAAAGCCGGTATCAGCGAGACGGTCAAGGCAATATTCGAGAAGCCGATCATTCCTATCCATTCGCGTATCTCGGATGTACCGGTCAATGTAGGAGCGGTGATCGAGACCGCACTGGCAAAGCAGCCTGAACTGAGATGGCGATCTGCCGGAGCCATGCGCGAAGCACTCAACAATGCAGCAAGGTCAGGGTGATCAAATTGTACTTGTGACCTTTGAAAGGGACCGGGGCGAATCAGGATCGAGACCTTTTGCCTCAGAAAGCATACAGGCGAACATCTGAGCCGGCACAATGAAAGGGATCGGCGACAGAAACTCATCGATCTCCGGCGACATCCTGAGCGATCTAGATGCTCTGACCGCTATATCCGGGTCATTGGTTATCGCGAGACAATCAGCGTGGAGATCCTTCAAGCTATCCAACAGGCCGCGACTGCCCGGAAGCGTTTGGCCCGTTGGCGCGAATAGGATGACGGGGAATCGCCTCTCGACCAGTGCCAGCGGCCCATGAAGAAAATCCGCCGACGAGAATCTCTCCGCGACAACATAACAGGTTTCCATCAGTTTGAGAGCAAGCTCATATGCGTTGCCGTAGTTCAACCCACGACCTACGACAACGCAATTGTCCATGAATAGGTAGCGTTCGACCAACGACCTGATCTCCTCGAGGAGCAGCAATGCATGATCGGTCAGTTCGGGAATGCGCTCAATACCAAGGTCACGGCCGCCAAGTGCTCGAGCAAGCATATAGAAATGCAGCATTTGACCGGTATATGTCTTTGTAGCGGCAACCGAACGTTCGCGGCCTGCGTGGATCAAAAGAGTCTCGTCCACGATCCCGGCCATGGTCGAATCGCTTTCGTTCGTGATCCCGAGCGTCATTGCACCTGAAGAGCGCGCCGACTCGAGAACAAGATTGATGTCCGAGCCTTCGCCAGATTGCGAGACGCCGACCACGAGCGCCCGCTTGAGATCGAGTTTCGCGCCGTAAAGAGTGTGAACTGAAGGTGCAGCCAGCGACACCGGGATGCCGGTGGTAGTTTCGATGAGGTATCTGCCGAAGAGTGCCGCATTGTCCGAACTCCCACGAGCAACAAGCAGGACGAGATCTATTTCTCTCGAACCAAGTAGCTGCTCAAGTCTGCGATACTTTTCGGCCTCGGCGGTAAGTGTGCGCTCGAGCGCCGAAGGCTGCTCAACGATCTCGGACAACATTATCGACATTACGTCGATAATATAGCATTTGCTGATAGTAAGAGAAACTTCGATCAGCCTGAGTTATCGTCTTCGGTAGATGAAAAACTCCTCGGTATGCGGCTGCGCCCGAAAGAACACGTGATCTCGTAGGAGATCGTGTCCGAAATACCTGCTATATCCTCGGCTCGGATATTCAAGCCTCCTTGTTGACCGACGACCACGACTTCGTCGCCGGGTTGGGTCCCTGTGATATCAGTGACGTCAACGATGATCCAGTCCATTGAAACGCGGCCCACAATTGGAACTTTTTGCGATCTGATGATCACCTCTCCCCGATTCGAAAGCGACCGCGGCAGCCCGTCGGCATAACCGATCGGAATGGTCGCAATGACCGAATCACGCACAGTGCGGAATGTGCGGCCGTAGCCGAGCGTTTCGCCCGATACTACCTGTTTTATCAATCCAACAACCGAAGTTATTGTCATCACAGGCCTGAGGTCCGGTACAGGTATTCCGGGCGGTAGTACATCGCCGCCCAGTCCGTAAAGTATGCCGCCCAAACGTACAAAGCCGCGCCGTGCATCCGCATGTGCGACGGCACCCGGCGAGTTTGCCAGATCGATGATCTGCGGGAATATAGAGTGGTCGGAAAATATCCGCAGCGACTCGTCGAATCGAGCCGTTTGAAGTCGTGTGTAATCATCCTGAGCGGGATCATCGGCCGCCGCAAAGTGGGTCATGATGCCTTCGACTGACAGATTGGCCATCCGGCTCAATGCCTGAGCCATTGCCGGCACCTTCTCCATCGGTACTCCGACTCGGCCCATGCCCGTGTCTACTTTGATATGTACCGGACAAACGATACCGCGAGCGGCAGCGGCAGTATTAAGCCTAAGGGCGGAGTCGGTGTCGAAAATGGCCGGTGTGATCGATTCCCGCAGGATCAAATCTTCCTGACCGGGCCAGAAACCACCAAGTGAGAGAATTCGACCCTTGACACCCGCTTCGCGGATCTCCAGGGCTTCTTCAGGCAGAGCAACACCAAACCAACGGACTCCTTCGGACTCAAGGCGTTTTGAACATTCGCGGGCTCCGTGGCCATATGCATCGGCCTTGACTATCGCCATACACTCCGACGCAGTAAAACGTCTCGACGAGTGCAGATTATACGACAGCGCGTCGAGGTCGATCTGGCATTTTGTTGGTCGGTTCGGGTTTCTCAATAGTTAAAGTGGTTTCGCGAAAATAGACCGTAAATCCTGCGAAAAAGTAGGATGGGAATGCCAGAAACGACGTTTAATGTTGCACATGAGGTCAAAGCGGAATATTTCCGTGCTTTCTCGGGGGATTGCTGTCTCTCTTTGAACCGAGCATGCGCAGAGCCCTTATCAATTTAGGACGCGTGAACTTTGGCTCGATGACCTCATCAATGAATCCGTGCTCGGCGGCCACGTATGGGTTCGCGAACTTATCGTTGTATTCGTCGATTATCCGCTGACGAGTCTCTTCGGGGTTCGTCGTGTCGGCAAGATCCTTTCGATAGAGTATCCCGACAGCACCTTCGGCTCCCATGACGGCGATCTCTGCAGTTGGATATGCAAAATTGACATCGGTCCGGATGTGCTTAGATGCCATCACGCAGTAGGCACCGCCGTAAGCTTTGCGGGTTATGACGGTGATCTTGGGCACGGTCGCCTCTGCGAACGCGTATAGCAGCTTGGCCCCGTGACGAATGATACCGAAATGCTCCTGATCGACCCCGGGAAGAAATCCCGGAACATCCTCGAAAGTGATCAGCGGAATATTGAAGCAGTCGCAAAACCGAACGAATCGAGCTGCTTTCACTGAGGCGTCAATATCCAGAACACCTGCAAGGTATGCTGGCTGATTGGCTACAATTCCGACCGGACGCCCACCGAGACGAGCAAATCCGATCACAATATTTGGCGCATAATGCTCCTGTACCTCAAAGAAATAATTCTCATCCACAACGGTCCGTACGATCTCACGGATGTCATAGGGCTGCGACGCTGATTCGGGAACGAGATCGTTAAGTTTCTCGTCGATCCGATCGTCAGGATCCGAGGTCGCAGTGATCGGAGGGTCGTCAAGATTGTTAGCAGGAATGAAGGAGAGGAGCTCGCGAGTTATCAGCAATGCCTGTGCGTCGGAGTCAGCTGCAAAATGAGCAACGCCCGAACGGGCGTTATGCGTCATCGCTCCGCCCAATTCGTCCTTCGTAACGTCTTCGTGCGTGACGGTCTTGATAACGTCGGGGCCGGTAATGAACATGTAAGACGTGTCCTTGACCATAACGTTAAAATCAGTGATCGCCGGACTGTAAACGGCGCCGCCGGCGCATGGGCCGAGAATACAGCTGATCTGCGGTACGACCCCGCTTGCCAGGGTATTTCGAAGAAATATATCGGCGTAACCGCCCAAGGAAACGACCCCTTCCTGTATCCTGGCTCCGCCTGAATCGTTAAGACCGACGATCGGAGCTCCAACCTTCATCGCCAGGTCCATTACCTTGCAGATCTTTTTCGCGTGCGTCTCCGAGAGCGACCCTCCAAACACCGTAAAATCCTGAGCGAAAACGAACACTTCGCGACCGTCCACAAGGCCGTGGCCGGTGATGACGCCGTCGCCGGGGAACCGCTGCTTGTCCAGCCCGAAATCGGTAGAACGATGCACGACAAACTTGTCAAACTCTTCGAATGATCCCTCGTCAAGGAACAGATCGATCCTCTCGCGAGCGGTCATTTTACCGGCCGAGTGCTGCTTTTCGAGGCGATCCGGCCCGCCGCCGAGTTCCGCATTGCTGGAGCGTTGTTTGAGATCGTCGATCTTCGAAACGGTTCGTTTTTCAGGCTGCATCACGCATAAGTTTAGCTATTTCGCGGGCATTTTCAACCCCGATGACTTAAACTATCTGCCGTGCCGTCAAGTAATATCATTGCAAGTAAAGACAATCCGAGACTCGTCAAATTAAGACGGATCCGTGACGGACGCGATCGCGAACGCATTTTTATCGAAGGGCGTCGGCTGACTGACGAAGCATTTGCGGCGGGCCTCGCGAATATTGAATGTTTCATTAGGGAAGACCGGTACACCTCAGATCTTAGGGGCCAGATTGATCAGCTTTTGGGTGAACGAGCGTTCGTCGTCAAAGAAAAGATCTTTCGATCACTCGCCGATACGGCCGAGTCCCAAGGCATCATCTTGACGGCCGACAGGCCTTCGTACCGGCCTGCGGACGTATTCTCCAGATTCAAGAATGAGAACTGCGTCCCAATTGCCGTCATGATGGAGTCGGCAAACAACCCTTCGAACGTCGGAGCGGTCATAAGGACGGCAGCGGCCGCCGGGGCAGCGGGAGTGATCGTGTCCGGCGGCTCGGCCGATCCGTTCTCTCCTAAGTCACTTCGAGCGTCCATGGGTGCCGCATTTCGTATCCCGGTGGCCGAGTCTCAGGACGTCGCCGACATACTTGATGCGGCCCGCAAGGCCGGCTGCAGGCTCGTAGGCACCAGCCCGGCCGGCGGTTCGGACATCTTTACCGCAGACGTCACAGCCAAGACGTTATACATATTTGGCTCCGAGGCACACGGTATGACGGAAGAGACCGCAGCACAAATGGACAGCGCCGTCAGGATCCCGATGGCCGAAACCGAGAGCCTCAATCTTGCCGTCGCCTGCGGCGTCATATTGTTCGAGGCTGCCAGGAAATTAAGCGGTTCAATGAATTAGCGCTTGGTATTAGCCGACGGGGCTGCCGACGGATTCGTGATACCAAGTTCCTTTCTCACCATCCCCTGTATGGTCGTATCGCTCGTAACGGCCAGCATGAGAGCTATATCGTTCTTGATAACTTCCGCATTCGCCGGATCGATCCCGTCGAATCGATTCTTTGATTCCGTGAATGCCGTTCGAGCCTTTGGAAAATCACCCGACAGCAGGTAAGCGCGGCCTATCAGGTAATAATCCTCCGCGTCCTGCGGGTCAGGGTTGGTCTTGACATAACGTTCGGGGTCGGCATCCACGGCCCGGCGGTTCTCCTCGAACGTGCTCAGCGGTATATTTGCCGCCTTCATTTCTTCTATCGCCGGCGTTCTAGGTTCAGCCCCTCGGATAAGGAAATGATAAGCGCCGATCCCTATCACTGCTCCTAAAAGCAGCGAAACGATCGCGAATGCAAGCGAAAATGTTGGCGTTCCGCGGCTTTCATCGATTTCAGGAGCTATCCTGAACATCGACTCATCCCGCGTATCGAGAGGCTCACGGACGGGCGATCCCTCAACCGTTTCGACAGCCGGAGCAGAGTCTGCGGGCTCTTCGATAAGTTCTACAGGTTCGGGTTCCGCAACAGTTGACGGTTCGAGGTCCGCATTGGTGATGACAGCATTTTCCGAACTGTTCTGGTCGTTCTCCGGTTCCGCAGGCTCGCTTGTTTCAAGTGTGTTCAGATCGTCAGCCTCGTGACCAGTATCGCGATCGACTATATCGTCCGGCGGAATGGGGGAGTCGCTACTCGGACTGTCGAAGATCCCAAGGATGTCGTCGTCTTCGACCTGAGCGGCAGGGGCAGGGGACGACGCCGGTTTTAGGCTCGCGACCGTGATCAATTCGTCGTCAAAAAGTTCGTCGGATACGGTGCCGCCGACCTGACCCGGAGCCCGGTCATATCTGACAATGACTGCCGTCAGATTGTCTTCTGCACCACGTTGATAGCACATCTCGCGAATACGAGCGCACTTTGCAAAGAGGTCGTCGCTGCCGGCAAGAAGCTCTGCCAGCTCACCATCGCGAATATGACGCGTCACGCCATCCGAACAAAGAAGGAAAGTGCAAGGACCGACGAGGCGTTCGGATCTGATGTCGATCTCAACCGTCGGTTCGGCTCCGAGTGCGCGATTGATAATATTCTTTGCCGGGTGGTTCTCTGCCTCTTCTTCGGTTAGCCGTCCGGCGCGAACCTCTTCAGCAACGACCGAATGGTCCTCGGTCTCGCGGTGCAGCACGCCCGATCCGTCCAGCCGATAGAGACGACTGTCGCCCGCATGAGCAACTGTTGCGATATCCCCGTCGATATGTAATGCGACCACCGTTGTGGCCATATGTGTCAATTGGGGCAGCTCTGCCGCCATTTGATGGATGGCCGCATTCGCCTGGACCAGTGCCAGCCGCATCGTGTCTTGAGGGTTGGCATTCTCGGTTCTGTTGTTGAATGCTTCACTCAAGACCTCCATGGCCATTTGTGACGCCACGTCTCCGGCCTGGGCACCGCCGACTCCGTCAGCTACCGCGAAAATGCCGTTCTCCGGTGAATCAAGATAGGAGTCCTCGTTCTGAGGTCGTTTTTCGCTTAGGCCTCGGTCCGAGATCGATGCTGATGAGAGTTCGGCTGAATTTGGCATACCGGTAATTCTCCTGATGAGCTACAACCTCACTATTATAGATTATTTAGGAAGAATGTGCTCAGGTTGTACTTCAAGTTGGTCACGAGCCAGATCCAACTCGTTTCTATGTGCAAATGCCAACAGCATACCAAGCATGGCAAAACTTGTGATCAGGCTGAATCCGCCGTGGCTCACAAAGGGCAGCGTGATACCGGTCATCGGAAGAGCGCGCGTAATGCCGCCGATGTTTACGAGGGCCTGGACCGTAATAAAAGCCGTCAGTCCGGCGCAGCAAAGCTTGCTGAACATATCCCGAGCGTCGCGAGCGATACGGATGCCGGCCAATGCAAATAAGAACAGGGCAAAGATTACCAACAACCCGCCGGAAAGTCCAAGCTCTTCTCCGATCGCCGCGAAGATGTAATCGGAATCAGACACAGGTATCAATTCTGGATAGCCGAGACCGAAACCACGCCCCGTGACTCCGCCAGATGCTATGCCAAACGTCGCTTGGGCCGGCTGAAAAGCGAGAATGTCAAACCATGCATCGATGTTTATCGTTCGTCTCAGAGCGGGATCCGCTTCGATCATTGTCGGAAGCTCGGGGTCCTTCTCTACAAGCTTGCGATAGTAGTCGTCATAGCTCTGCTTCCACCAGGCAGTTTCGGGATCGGGCGGATCGAATCCGTCCAGCCAAAGGTGGAACCGCTGCTGGATTCGGTCCGGAAGTACGCTCTTTACAGGCGAGGCTATAGTCGGCAGGAGAGGGATCTTCTCTTGCGTGTCTTTGGGAAGTGCTCCTACAACCAGAACGGAAATTATCAACAGGACCGATCCGATAAAGACTGCGCGCTGCGCGGTTCTGCGTACGGCAACAAGGTAAAGCGTTGCATAAACCGAGCTGAAAACCATCATCTGGCCAAAATCCTTAAGGATAAAGAAAGGGAAGAATGGCAGCAATGCCATAACGACCAGAGGGAGAAGGTCCCGCGTACGGGGAATTCCCCAATATGTCTTGGCTAGATTGCTGTAAAGCACAGCCAGCACCGCAGCGAAACCGATCAGGAAGGGGATCTTTGAGAGTTCCCAGGGCGTAAGCCCGTCGCCAAATTTACCGGCTCGGGACCAAATTGCGGCAGCAAAAAGCGGTATCAGCGTAATAAGAACTATCGAAAATCCGTTGGATCGCAACAACGCCTGTATGTGATCGCGCCTAACCAACAGGAAGCATCCGACCATAGCGACCAATGCCAGCAGCGGATTGATAGAGTTTCCCGAAAATAGAACGTCGGCAAGTCCGACCGATGACGGACGCGGCGTTTCAGCAGACAGATCGACCGGCGAGGGCGGAGTCGAGGGAAGCCCCATGATCGACTTTTTCTCAGCCGAATAATTCTCTTGGATATAGTGGAGCTGCTGCGTTCTTATCTTCTGCTGCCGGGCCTCGGCCTTGTCGCGTCTTGAGGTATATTCCGGATCGCTAAAAAGCCGGTATTGGACGGTCAAGCCGATAGAGAACAACAGAACCGCGACTGTAAAGACAGTATAAGACGAGCGATATTTGAACACGCGAGCCAACACAGGAGGCACGAACGCCAATGCAACGATCAACGCCAGGTTGCGCCAAGCGGCCACTGCAGATGCCTCGTATCCTCGGATCAGAGCAGCATAGTAGATAGCATAATGGCCGACCGCGGCGAAGCCGGCTATCATCAAGATCAGAAAAAAGTGAGCAGAGGGGCGTTTCATTCAGATATCATCTCCTGCTCTTTTTTGCCGGTACTGCTGCGGCAGGACGCGGCCGGTACTTATCACCCAAAAGGCCAAGATCGCGTGCTTTGAGCACCATTCGAGCCGCAACAGGAGCGGCTGTGTCGCCGCCGAATTGTCCTTTGATATCTTCGATCACAACGGCAACCGCAATTCGCGGATCATCGATCGGAGCAATGCAGATGAACCATCCGTCGGTTCGGTCGAAACGTCGCTGACGTTTAGTTTCCGTGATACTGCCGTCTGCGGCCCTCTGTCGGATCACGTCGTAGATAGGTTCGCCGGTCCGCTTGTCAAACATTGGGACGCCGTCTTTCTCCGCGGTACCGGTCTTGCCTCCGGTCGCGATGCCGGTGCCCGCCAGGATGGCCTTGACCCGGCCTCCGGTCCCGCCCGGCTCTTCTGTGACCGTTGACATTATCTCGCGAACGATCGCGGCTTGCTGCGGCGTTAATATCTGCGAGTAAGGTTTTGGCTCGATATCCAACTCGATCTTGGGCCGCATCAACTGGCCTTTCTTATTGCCTGCGGCGGCGGCGATCAAAGCGAGTTGAAATGGAGTCATCTGTGACGCAAGGCCCTGTCCCATTCCGATAAGCCCAAAGTCATAGAGGCTGAGATCCTTGCCGACGACCATGGTCGAACGTGCGAGCGCCAGAGAATTCGCGATCCTCGGATCGCTTGTATTCCAGATCTCGGAAAATAGGCCTTGCGTCAGGGCGTCTTCGCGGCGATCGGGCGTCGCGATCCCGAACTGTCTTGCCGACTCGGCCATCCGTTCACGCCCCAGTGCGTTGCCGAGCTGAGCGAAATACTGATTGCTCGAAACCCGGAAAGCGTCCCTAATGTTCACTTGAGGCCGGCAGAGGTCGCAGCTTCCTCCGGCGTCGCAGATCGGCCTGGAACCACGAAACGGCGTGTAGCATGGCGGATCGGCCGAATTCGGAAGGTCGTCAAAAAGCAGATCGGGTTTGCCGGCTCGGAACGCGGAAATCATTGTAAATGTTTTGAAGGTCGATCCGGGCACGTAGTATTCTCGAAGCGCTCGATTCAAGAGAGGTTTGTCCGCCTTATCGGCTTCCAGCTTCAGATAGGTCCCGAGGTCCTGAACCTCGGCCAGACTGAAGGTCGGATTCGAATAGAGCGCCAATACGTCTCCTGTCTGAGGTTCGAGCACTACGATCGCGCCATGTTTGCCGCTTAGCTGCTGAGCAGCAAACATTTGCAGATCCCTGGATATCGTCGTTCGTACGTCCCGATCCTGAGGTTCGGGCTTTTTGTATTTGAACAGTACGTCCCAGGCTTCGGGCATCGGGTCGTCAGCTTTTTTGTAAAGCGTGCGTTCCAGTCCGGGCGATCCTCGTTCGGTTCCCAGGAGATGGGCCATTTCGCGTTCAAGCGGGTAATAACGCTCAACGGCTCCGTCTTTGCCGAGCTTGTAACCAGCCAATGCCGAATCAAGCCGACCGGTCCGGTCCAGCATCCAACCTCTGAGGGTCGCGGCTCCCGTTCGTCGAGTACGAAGATCCTTGTATGCAAGTGCTTGATACTCGGTATTGGAATCGTCCGCGAATAGGGCCCAATAGGCCTGAAATCCAAAGACGCTGACAGCAGCTAGAGCGAATACAACTTGCCAGACGGAAAGGCTTCGGTTGGCAACCGAACGTGAGAGACGTTTGAGAACGGCTCTGGGCAGCCGAGCCTCATAAACAAAGGTTCGCGGCCTAAGGTCTCCGATCGCTGACACAAGCAGGAACGCGAGGATCACGCCAACGCCAACGACAAAAACAAGGGAAAGCGCGGCAGGCGTACGTTCGAGTACCTGCCATCCAAATATTCGTTCGGGCAGTAACCAGGTCAGATCTATGTACGCAAAAGAGAAGTTCATAAGTCCCCGCCTTCGGGTTCAGACGGTGAAATGGACGGTGCGATGTCACTGAGCTTGATTTCGAATTTGGTCCGCACATCGCCGAATCGGATCTCCTGGCCCGACATCACCTGTCGCGATTCACCGTACGGCAGCCTTTCGGTTCCAACGTATGTGCCGTTCGTAGATCCGGTGTCGGCAATGACCGCAGAGTCATCTGACAAGCGTATTGACGCGTGATGCTTGGAAACACTTTCGTCGTCCAAAGTGATGTCACTTGCGTGGGATCTGCCGATCGTGAACCTGTCACCCGGCGAAGCGTTCAATGTTATCTGCCCGGACGTACCGTCAAGCACAGTCACGATGACCTCAAAGTAGGACGGCGAGGCCTGCATATCATCGGCCAAACCCGCCGGCAAACGTTCGACGGTCGTCCCTGTCGAAAGTGAAACGGCCGCTTCGCTCTCCTCGTCGACTTCGTTGCCGAATGACGTGGCGATCTTAACTCCGCTTACGAAATAATCTTGTTTGATATCGATCTCGACGGGTGCGATCGTGTAGAGAACAGAATCGTTTAGGTGATCTGCGATCGCGACAAGCAGTTCATTTCTGAGCGATTCGACGGCATTCTCGTTGTCAATGGCGAATTTGTCCCATTGGATCCGGATGCTGATCAAATGCGGAACGACAGTACCTTTACCCGGCACCACCTGCGACTCTTGTTCAAGAAGTTCACGGATACGTTCTATCAACGAACTCGCTGCCAAACTGCTTGATGAACGCCAGTTTCGGCCAGTAAAGCCGTCGATGATCGAGCCTGATCTCGCAAGGATCCCCTTAACGAACCAATCGATCGATCGGCTTCGGCCACTATTTGAAGAGGGAATATCTGTCATCGTGACTTGGCGGTGATGCAGTCGAGATTCTAGCCCAACGGCCACCGTTATGAAAGGAAACAAACATATTGCAAGCTAGTGCACAACAATGTATAATCTTTTTGGAAATCATTGTGCATTTCCCCTTTCATCCATTAGCGCCCCGGGTATGAAAGGTTCCGGCTTATCATTCGTCACTGACGCTTAGCAGAATCATCATGATCAATCGGGTTCAAAGGGAACGCGGACAGTCGGGATTTTCGATGGCGGAGATCCTTGTTGTCCTTGCGGTCGTGGCTATTATGGTCGCGGTCTCAATTCCTTTCATCGCAAATTATCGGCGGTTATACAGATCTGACGAGCAATCGATGCAGATACTCGACACCATGCGCGAAGCGTCCCAACTTGCACTTACGCGCAGACGGACCGTCAGGTTCGAAATAGATCTGACTGACAACGTTCTGCTTCTGATCGACGAAAGAGCGGTCGGGCAGCATATCGTCGTCAAAAAGCTTCCGCTTTATGCGTTGAGGGAGCTGAGGTATGACGTAGTTCCGAGCGGGGTCACGAGGCCAAATCCGCCCAACTACAACGACGCAGTTTTTGCCACAGACACACTTGGGCATTTGGAAGGAACCACGCCGGTGACGAATCACAACGTATTCGCGCTTCGATTCAGGCGTGATGGTTCGGTAGTCAACTCCGCCGGGACGCTGACAAGCGCAACAATTTACGTATTTCCGCCTGCCTCATACGGCAGTTCAACACCGCGCAATATCCGCGAGGTCCGCGCGATAACGATATTTGGCGGTACCGGAGCGGTTAGATATTGGAAACATAACGGAGCAACATTTGGTGCTGCCTGACCCGGAGCGATACGCCATGCGAAATAGAGAAGAAGGATTCAGCTACGTCGAGGTCATGATCGCGGTGGTCATCCTGATGGTTGGGATACTCGGACTGATGTCCGCGATGGCAACGTCGGTACTCCAGACAAAAGGGCAAGAGCAGCAATTGCTCGCCAAGCATTATGCCGCGTCGGCGATGGAATCGATCATGTCCGTAAAGGAGACCGATCCTGCCCGCTTGGGATGGGATGCGGTCGGCAATGTCGGCAGCAACATCGTGAATGGCGTGCCTCGCGGTATTTTTCTTACGGACTGGCAGCCGGTAATGACCGACCCCGGTGCGGACGAGGTCATCGGAACGGCCGATGATGCCGGCACGACCGTCGCAGGACTCCAGAGGCGCGTCACTATAACGGATATATGCGACCCCGACAGGCCATCGCCGATCTGTAATCCTCCCGGAACCTCAAAGGTGCGCGTGCGAACAGTGGAGGTGCAGGTCAGATATTTTGTCGGAGGGCTAGCACGTCAAGAATCGCTTACGACCGTGATGACCGATTACGCGGTAGTTGAAGAATAAATGGAGCAGGTCGAAATGAAGTTCAAAGAAAATGCCGGAGCGACAAGCCGGCCGGAGAGTGGATTCTCGCTGCTCGAGCTAATGATCTCGCTCGCGTTGTTCCTCATCGTCACAGGAGCGATCTTTAGCGTCCTTTCGGTAGCAAGGCAGAGTCGATCTTTTGTCAGCGAGAACACGGGCCTCAATAAAAACATTCGCATCGCACTCAATATGATCGGACGCGATGCCTACAACGCAGGCTACGGATATCCTCTTAGGAATACGGTCGTTCTACCCGATGACAGGGTCTCGTTATTGTTGGGTATCCCGAGCGATGTCGATACGACACGCGACGTTGTGCCGCCGATCGTATCGGGCAATGACGTTACGCTGAATACGTTCAATACCGCTCCTGATATACGTACCGATCAAGTAACGTTTCTCTACAAGGACCCGACATTTAATCTCATTGGAGCCGCCGGGAGCGAGGTTTCGACACCGCTGCCGATAAATGCCGCGACCACTACGAGCGGCATCGATGAGATCATTCCGCTCTCCGGCAGCAACTCTGCGTGTCGAGTAAATGACCTTTACCTGGTGACCGGAAATACCGGCTCGACGCTCGGTGTTTCGACGGCATTGTTTGGGACGAACACGGTGCGATTTGCAAATGGCGATCCGCTCGGCTTCAACCTCACGGGCACGTCAGGGCCGCTTCGAGCTATAACGACGCCGGCTACCCTGCAGCGAGTCCAGATGGTGACATACTTCGTGACCGCCGACGGAACGTTGACGCGCAGGCGATACGCAAATGTGCTGCCGGTCGCCGCCTTTACTGATGAACCGCTCATCTATGGCGTCGAGAATTTTCAGATCAAGTACGTCATGGACGACGGCTCGTTAAGCGATAACCCGAGCGCCGGGCCTGACGGCATACCCGGAACCGTCGATGATACTCAGGCCAACCTTGCGGCAGTGCGGCAGATCCGCGTAACAGTTTATGTTCGGTCGGTGGATCGTACGGTGTCTGGAGTACCTTTCCGGTCATCTATGACCGCGACATTCAGTACAAGAAATCTTGGCTACGACGCAAATTAGTCGATCAATGAGGCGAATGATGAAAGCAGTAAGATCGTCGGAAGAAATCGGAAAACGTGATAGCGAGCGGGGCTCGGCGCTAGTGATAGCGCTGTTCGTTCTGGCGCTGGTTTCCGCCTTTGTGGCGCTAGCTTTGGCGAGGTCGTCAGCCGAGGCGATCGCCGTAGGCAACGAGACCGGCGAAGGCAGGACCTTCTATGCGGCGCAGGGAAGCCTCGAAGTGATGACCCGAAACTTCAATAAGGTCTTTGAGGTCAAACTGAATCCAACCACTGCCGATCTTGATTCGATCAGGAATGCCGGCGTACCTGCCTTGCCCGATTATACGTTCCAACAGGAGCTGGATCAGACAAGCAATCGCGTCAACGTCGTCCTCTCCGGCGGCCCATACAGCGGCCTCTACGCGATACGCGACACGTGGCGGCTACGCACGACGGCTACTGATACCCGCGGGATCCAGGTCCGCCTAACGCGGAACATCCTCAATAGCCGAATCCCGATCTTCCAGTTCGGTGTATTTTTCGACGATGACCTCGAGCTTTACAGGCCGCCTAGGTTCAGCTTCGGCGGACGCGTTCACACGAACGGCAATTTCTTCATCTCGCCTGGAACCGAGGGCGTATATTTCAACTCTCGCGTAACTGCATCGGGACAGATCGTTACACAGTCGTGGAGGAACTGGTACACCGGCGACAGCGCCAACAACCAGACGTGGATCAAGAACGCTTCTGGCGTCGACAAACAGTTCCTGCCAACCTTCGGCAGCGTCCTTAACACAACTGCCGGAGCAGCCGACAACGTTTTTGCCGGGACGGATCTTCCGCCCAGCAGGATAAACTCTGCATTTCAGACCCAGACGAGCATATTTGACGGTAACGTTCAGGCGACGACCAGTAAGCTGCGACTTCCGCTGAAGGTAGGATATCCGACCGATCTCGTAGAAATGGTCCGTCGCGGTAAGAAGGCGAACGACGGCAACGGCGGTGACTTATACACTGACTCAACGGGAACGCTCGCTCCGGTTCCTGCAGCCCAACAGGATGACGACATTCTTCGGCCCGAACGCTACGCCAACAAGACCGGTATAAGGATCTCGCTTGCCGACAGCAAGGCAAAGCTGCCAGGCTGCGCTTCTGGGATCGGAACTGCTGCCGTAACAGGTGCCTGCGGTATCAGACTTGACGGACACCGAGTCCCGACCGCCGCGGGTATCGAACCCATCGCTTCACCGACGACGTCTCCAGACAGTGTGCGCGGCTACGCTCCACTTCCAATGAAACTAAATTCGTCGGATACGACCTGGGGCTATTCAGCTACCCGAGTTAACGGCGAACGGTTGAATGTGACCGGACGCGAGGTCTGGATAAAGGTCGAGCTCGTTTCGACGGATCAGGCGACACAGACCATCATCACCAAGGACATCACCGAGGATTTCTTGAGTCTAGGACTTACTCAAGAATCGCCGCAGAACAACGCAGTGCTCAATATCAGCACTTACTCTGGGACGAATTCGAACAACGGTACCGCGACTGCGCCAAGTTCTAATCTGACTGCTACTTCGGCCCAGACCGCATCAACGCTGCCCGACAGCCGATCGATCATCAAACTGCAGCGATGGGTGATCAACGGGCCGGCGATACCGGGCGGCAGCAATGTGCTGACAAGTTTCGGTACTTCGCCAAGTGCTTACAATGTCGTTCAGCGATGGTACAGTTCGTCTGCGATCACCGCTGCGAACGTAGCCGCTGGTTGTGCGACGGGCTGCGGTACAGCGGATGACGTGCCCATCAACCCGAACTCGGAAGGCACGGTCACTGACCGCGAACGCTACGCGCACCTAAAATTAGCGACCGTTAACGGCGTCGCTAACAGGGTCGTGGTTCCATTCCCGATCAAGATGTTCGATACGCGCGAGGGCGAGTATTATGACGAACGCAGCACGACCTATATCACCGACCTTACGAAACTCACCCGAAACGGCCTCATGGCCATGGTTGACGTTGATATAGCAAACCTTCGCCGATTCTTCCGGGGTGATTTCAACGGCCTATTCCCGACGACGACGCCATATGCGGTCTCGAAGGGAGGAGTTGGACTATTGAATACCGATGTGCCCCAGCGAGAAGGTTGGGTGGTGTACGTAAGTGATCGCCGCGGCGATGCGAATTTCAACGGCCGTCTCGATATGGAAGACGTTTACAGCCCCGCGCCCGGAAATACCGGAACGATGCAAAATGGCGAGGATATTAACCGCGACGGAATTCTCAATACTTCTTATGGTGTCGAAACTGAGAAATACAATACGCTTCTGACACTGCCTGACATGTCGGCCGTAAGGGATCACAAGTACTTTCGCAGAGGCGTAAGGCTTGTCAACGGAACTGTGCTCCCGGGCCTCTACGATTCGGCCACTCCAGCCAACACACGTGGTTTCACGTTTGCTTCAGAGAACGGTGTTTATATCCAAGGCAACTATAACGCGACAGGTGTCTCTTCGGTGCCGGCGACAGGTAACACACCGTATGATAACTTCCTGCCCTTCGATTCGGCTACGCATATTCCTGCCTCGGTCGTAGGCGATGCGATCACGATCCTGTCGAATGGCTGGAACGATGCCCAGAGCTTTTCGTCGCCCTACGATCAAACGCAGAGAGTCGCCACCACGACCCAAATGCGGTTTGCAATGATAGCCGGAGATACGATCGCTTCACGTGAAGCAACTCCGAATCAGGGCGGTATCTCACCCGGATTGAATGGCGGCGTGCATAACTTCAAGCGCTTCCTGGAGGTTTGGACCGGTCAACGACTTGATTTTTGCGGGTCGTTGATCAATCTGTTCAATTCGAACAACAACAACGGTTCGTTCAAATGCTGTAACACGGTGTACAATCCGCCGATCCGAAATTGGGTGTTCGACAGCACATTCCTGGATCCGTCAAGGCTGCCTCCGGGCACTCCATTCTTCCAGTACGTTCAGACCACAGGTTTCGAACGCACGAACGATTAGACCTATTTATTGCTTCGTCGATAACCCGGCCTTGGTCTCAGGACCTTGGCCGGGTCTTTTGTGATAGGAACTTCGGCGATGTGCTATCGTATCTAATTGTTGCCGCAAGGGCGGCCTCCGCAATGCGACCACATGAGGGAACTCTCGCTCGAACACTGTCGGCTCGACAAAAGATACGACATCCGCGAACGGCTCGGACGCGGGAGTTATGCCGAGATCTACCTGGCGTCGGATGTAGTGGCCGCACCTAATTCGCCGCATTCCAAGGTTGTGGTCAAAGCCTTGAACGTGTTTCTCCAGGATGATCTGGACAATGAGTTAGAGAGAACACTCGTTGAGAATTTCCAAAACGAAGCGATCGCGCTCGATCGTGTGCGACACCCGAATATCATAAGCCGTTTAGGGCACGGTACTGCTCGCGATCTCGCTGGTTATGTATTTCACTACATTGTGCTCGAGTATCTGTCAGGCGGCGACCTCCAGGCCTTGGTCCGAAAACGGCCGTTGTCTTTATCGGAGGTTCTTGGGATCGTCGAACAGATATGTGCCGGCCTCGGGCACGCCCATCGCCAAGGCGTCATCCACCGGGATATCAAACCGCAGAACCTGCTGCTGACCTCCGACCACTCTACGGTAAAGATAGCCGACTTCGGTGTGGCAAGGCTGGGAGCATACGACTCACCGGTTACCAGGGTTGGCACCAATGTTTACGCTCCTCCCGAGCACAGTCCCGCTTTCGCAACGTCCAGAGAACATGAACATGGATCTGTGCTGTCGCCTGCTTCTGACATATATTCGTTGGCAAAAACGGTGTACACGCTGATCGCACGCGAGGCGCCGCGAGCATTTGTAAATGAGCCGATCACGTCGCTGCCCGACGCGGTATTTGACGAAGAATGGGCCGAGTCGATGCTGGCGGTTCTCAGGCGATCGACCCTTGACGACCCAAAGGACAGATATCAGTCAACAGATGATCTCTGGCAGGCACTCGCATCTGTTAGAGAGCAGATAGAAGCAGAAGATGAGAGCACCGTGCTTCGGCCCAGATACGAGCCGCCAAAGGCCCATCCGGCGATCGGATATTCACCCATAGTGCCTGAGCAGCCGGATTTCGAATCGGTGAGCGAGACGCCGGCGTTCAAGCGCCAGATCGACCTGCCGCGTCGGCCGGTACAGGCCGCTCCGCCGGCGCAGCGATTCCCGGCCATGGACCGCCCAAATGCTCCGGTGGCTACAAGCGGGCCCGCAGCGATCGCGCGGACAAGAAAGTCGAGCCGATTCCTTCGGAAATTGGCTGCGTTCGGATTGTTTGCCACGCTATTCGCCGGCGTACTTTACGGCACCGCCGCTTATATCCGCAATTCCGGCCTTGTGCCCTGGATACTATCACCTTTCGCGACAAGAACGGGCGTTGCAAATACCGACATATATCTTAGGCCGGACCCCAGCACCGATAATGATCCGATCGGTCTCGTAACGCGGAATTCAAAAGTGCGGATTGTCAATTCGCAGAATAATTGGTATCAAGTTGATGTCGTCCAGCAGGGAAGACAGCGGGCCGGTGGGCCGCAGGCTTCACGCGGCTGGTTGAATGGCAAATACATCGATCTCGATGATAAATGAACGGAGCCTATCTGAATTGAGCGTACTGGATAAGGTCAGAAAATGGATAGATGGCGACTCTGCGGAGTTAGTGCTCGAGCAAGCCGCTCGCGATGCTCAGATCAAGCCTCGCAGCCGCGCCGAGGAATTCATCGTTACGATCGCCCGCGAGGTCGAGTCGGTAATGCAGTCCGAGATCGTTCCGCTCCCGCAAGGGACCGTCATAATACCGACCGAATACGTCGTATTTCTAAGCAAAGAAGACGATGCCGAGTGGCGCGGCATTAAACGCCGAGGCCTCGAGCAGGGACTCTATCACATTCTCGCGGAAAGGGCTCGCGAGATCGCCGGTAAGCGAAAACTTGAGACCCGCTCCTTTGCGATCGCGCTCAAGGTGGACGCGACCCTCGAAAAGGGGACAGTCAGGGTTCAACACACCTGGGAAGATGCAGAAAGCGGGAAAACCGGAGTAGTTGCTAGGCCCGCGACAAAACCTGCTTTACCCGCTCCAACGCCGAGAGCTACGGCGCCCGTCGTACGAGTTGCGCCTCCGGCCGAAAATGAAATGACCGAGGTGAGCGAACGCCGCTCTGAAAGCGACGGCGAGGAGATGACAAAGGTAGCTCCGCGAAAATCCGAACTCTATAAGTTGGAGGTCTGGCGGGGCGGAACCCGTGAAAGCGTCATACCGATATACGAAGCTGAGATCGTCGTTGGCCGCGGATCGCGATCCAAGCCAGTAGATATTCCGCTGCGCGGTGACAATGAGATCAGCCGGCGTCACCTGACCATCAGCTTCACCCAAAACGGCGGATTCAAGATAATGAACGAGGGGCGGAACCCGGCGGCGGTCGCCGGCAAAGAACTGCCGATCGGCCAGCAGATCGAGATAGCAGCGGGCACTCCGATCGCTGTTTGCAGTTATTTATTGAGGATCGTCCCTGCCGGCTAAAAATCTCCGAGCGACAAAATGTCACCCTAAGATCCCGGCGATGCCATTAGAGGAAATCGTCTCCTTGACCGACTTAAGCGAATCGTGTGCGCATTGAACCGTTTCAGCGTCATAGCCGAAGCGGATCGAGTTCAGCCGGAATTCTTCTTCGTCCAGGATCTCGATCCTCCCGGAACCTCTGACCACGAGATCGAGATCGAGATCGACGAAATCAAGCATCCGATCCGAGAGAACCGCAGGCGTGGCGATGTTGAAATAATCCAATTTTACCGAGCCGTCATCGTCGAGAAATCTGAAAAGGTTATACCATCGATCCGTCCAAAAATATTCGACGGTCATTGTCCCTGCTTCGATGATCCCCAGGACTGGATGCTCGACCCGCGTCGCAAAGCGGCCCGATAGTACAATAAGTGAACCGTTGATCTCCTCGACGTTCGCGGTCCATTCCTTGTTGATGCTTTTGTCGTAACGGAATGACCTGACCCTGATCGTCTTACCCGGGCCGATCATAATTCGCCGCGCACGATCATTACTGAGCAAGGTGCGTGGTGGACAACAGAATGCGAGACAGAGCCGAGCAATAGGCGTTCCCAGCGTCGATATCCATGCGATCCCAGCACGATAAGATCGGCCCCTGTCTCCTCTGCGGTCTCTACGATGCGGCTGTCCGGTGAACCAAACAGCACATCCGACTCGATCGCGACGTCATCTCCGAGCGCTCCTCGAAGCCGGCCGCACGTTTCACCAATGATGCGATCGGCCGATTCGCGTGCTTTTGCTTCGACCTCGGCCGTATCCGGCAAGTAGCCGCCGTAAAGGTCGATCCCCAGCGGGACCGACATATCGACAACGCTTATGACTCGTATCGTGTCACCTTCGCCGAGTCTAAGCCTTTGGAGCGCGGATGTGGCCGCGTCGCTGAACTGTGTGCCGTCCGTAGGCAATAAGATCTTCATGGCTCTGTATTGTAACGCATTTTTTGTTGCCGAATTGACAACAACTTCACGCCGATTCGTCCGGGTCCGGAATGGCTTCGCCCGTAAATCGAGCCCTCAGCTTGTTAAGTATCTGAACGAGTACCAGCCGCTCGACCTCGTTAATGCATGAGAGACACGATTCCTCTAGGTCGATCCACTGCTTTTCTACCTCGGACCTTATCCGTCTGCCGGTCGGAGTAAGGAACACTCGCCGGGTTCGGGCGTCAACATCTGACATCTCGAATCTTACGAGATTTATCGCCGCCATACCGGTCAGCGACTTGCTAATTGTAGCCGCCGCCAATGAAAGGCGATTGGCGAGGTCAACCTGCCGCTGGCCGTCTTCCTTCCACAATTCCATCAGGATGAATGCCTGACGGCGATGGAGCCCGATCTCCTCCATCGAGGTACTGATCGTGTTTCGAAACGCGGTCGCGACCTTCTCAAGGAGGAAGGAAGTGGTTTGCTCAAACTCGATTCGCGGAGTGATCTCGGGCATTGTTTTAAGCAAATTGTTAGCGGACTAACAAAGAGCAGTTTGCCTGCTAAGTAAAAAAGATTAGTATGCTAAGTTAATATAGTTAGCCTGCTAAGCAAAATATGTTAGCTTGGTTCGTAATGTTAAGCAAGTAAGCTAAGATTGGTCATATGACAAACGAAGAAATGCTTAGGTCGGCACGGGACCTGCTCCTCAAGTTACACAAGACCATGGTCGACCTAGAGCGCGAAATGTATGAAGGGATCCATGGTAAGCAGTCGGCAAGCGAGTTCCTAAATCTCCTTCTGGAGGACGAGGATATGGCCTGGTTACGCAGATTCTCGATGCTGATAGTCGAGATCGATGAAATGTTCGCGAGTAAGGACGGGCTGAATGACGAGCTTGTGTCCGCAAATATAGAAAAGGTAAGGGAACTGGTCGAGATGGCCGAAAGTGACGATTACTTCAAAGCAAAATATCAATTCACGCTTCAGCGTGATGCGAACGCGGCTATTCTGCACAGCGAGCTGCGCAATTTAGTCCGCTCCTAATTCCGGATCGGCCGCAAATAGATCGGGACGTCCTTTGCGAGGACGTCCCGGCGGTCAATCAGGCTTGAACACAACTGTTATCGGCCGCTTTTTTTCCAATCAGAGAGAAAAGATTCCAGCCCTTTGTCGGTCAGCGGATGTTTTACAAGCTGCTGAATGACCTTGAAAGGGATGGTTGCTACGTCTGCTCCGGCAAGTGCGCAATCCACTATGTGCATCGGATGTCGGATCGAGGCCGCGAGGACCTCGGTCGCAAAGCCATAATTATCGTAGATCTGGACGATGTCCCTAATGAGCTGCATGCCGTCCTGAGCGATGTCGTCTAGTCTTCCAATAAATGGCGAGATATAGGTGGCGCCTGCTTTGGCCGCAAGCAGAGCTTGAGCGGCAGAAAAGCAGAGCGTTACGTTGACCTTTGTGCCCTCTTCGCGAAATTTTCTGGTCGCTTTCAAGCCGTCAAGCGTGAGCGGGCACTTGATAACGACATTCGGTGCGATCTTTGCCAATTCGCGGCCCTCGGAAAGCATTCCGTCCGTATCGAGTGCCGTTACCTCGGCCGAGACGTCGCCATCAACTAGAGCACAGATCTTCGCTATGTGCTCTTTGAAATCAACGTCGCCTTCTTTCGCGATCAAGCTCGGATTGGTCGTTACGCCGTCGATCAGCCCCATTTCGGCCGCCTCGCGGATCTCGTCCAGATTTGCAGTATCAATAAAGAACTTCATTTCTTGTTAATAATTAGCAGTCTGTAGTAAAGGTGATACATAAGCATCTCACGCCGCCCCGCTACTCACGCGGTTGGCTAAAATGCCTATGCCATCTATCTCGATCTCGCAGACATCACCATCGTTGAGCCTCGAAACTCCCGACGGCGTACCGGTCGCAATGATATCACCGGGGACAAGTGTCATCTGTCGAGAAATATATCGTATCAGAAAATCTACCGGGAACACCATTTGCGACGTTCGTCCGTCTTGCCGCACTTCTCCGTTCACGCGGCAAACGACCCTTAGATCTTTGACATCGACATCCTGAACCAAATATGGTCCGATCGGGCAAAAGGTGTCAAACGATTTTGCTCTGGCGAACTGCCCGTCCAGCCGCTGAAGGTCTCTAGCAGTCACGTCGTTGAGGCAAGTGAAGCCCAAAATATGACTGGAGATGTCTGCATCGTCCGGGAGGTCCTTGCAAGCTCTGCCGATGACGACGGCCAACTCTGCCTCGTGTTCAACCTGAGATGATTGCTTGGGGATCACAATATCATCGCCGTCATAAATGATCGCGGAAGGAGCCTTCAAGAATAGAAGCGGGGCAGCAGGAACCTCGTTGCCGAGTTCTGCGGCGTGTTCAGCATAGTTGCGCCCGACGCAAACGATCTTCGATGGCGGGTTTTGCCTGTCTATTTCAGTCTTCATTTCGCTTACGGAGCAGTGTCGCTCACTACAACGGATGGCGCCGATATATTGCCGGCGTTGTCGATCGCTACAATATAATAAAAATAGGTCTTTCCTGATTCGACCCGTCGATCCTGAAACGTATTTGTCCGTAACGGGTCAGGCGAGACAAGTTCCCACTTATTCTGCTCCAGGGACGGATCCGTCGAGCGGTAGATACGATAGCCGACTATGTCCTTTTCCGGGTTGATGGCGAAAAAAATGGCGATATTTGCCGGAGCTGCCGCGATGGTGATCGCCGAAGGCGGAGTTGGAGCGAACGTATCCTTTGGAGCGATCTCAACAATATTAGATTCCAGGCTCTCAACCGGTTCTGCTTTGGTGCCGATCGAGACCGCTCTGACGAAATAAAGGTATTTTTTGCCAAACTCAAAGTATTCGTCATCGAACGAAGTGTTCACGACCGGTGACCGATTGAGCAATTTCGCGGGAACCGACGCTGAAGAGGTCCGGTAAATATTGTATCCAAGGATACTCGCCGGCGACGATCCGTCGATGTTGGACGAAGGTGCGGTCCACGCGAGCTGCACCGATTCCTGAGATACGACCGCTCGCAAGTCAACGGGAACATTGGCAACGCGTCGGTCAGGCTCTATCAATAGAAAATTAGAGAACGCGGCCTTTTGTCCCGCGGCATTGGCAAAGCGCACCGCGTATCGCAAACGAACACCCTGGGACGAGAATTCTATCGAATCGTCATACGATAACGTTTTGCCTCCAAAGTCGTCGTCGTTTATCCGCAAAGTTGCGATCGTCTGTGCCCGGGAAGCAAATTCTGCCTCGGACAGTGCCTGACTAGACGTTACCGGCTCGGCAAGCCGGTAGATGTCTATCCTGTCGATATTCATAATGCTGCCTTTTCCGGCATTTTTCTGCGGCATTTTCCAATCGATCCGGATCCTGTTTCCGCGTTGGAACCCGGAAATAGTTGCTTTCTGGCTGACTCGGTCCCTGGGAGGAACCGGGTCTCCCCGCTTTCCGCACGCGGCGACCATAAGCCCGGACGCGGACACCACGAGGATCAGCAATCTAAGTGCACCGTGACGAAGCGCGGTCAATTCTGCCCTTCGATAGGCCATCAGAGCACGTACTCCCTCAGATCTTTGTCCTCGATCAGTTCGCCGAGCTTTTTTTCTACGTAAGACGCGTCCACCACTTGAAGCTTGTCTTCCAACTCGCCGCCCTCAAAGCTGATGTCCTCGAGCAGCTTCTCGACAAGTGTGTGCAGCCGGCGGGCCCCAATGTTCTCAGTCGATCTGTTCAACTCTTCGGTCAGCTCAGCAATACGACGAATGGCATCTTCGGTGAATTGGAGTTCGATGCCCTCGGTCCCGAGAAGCGCCTGATATTGCTTTAACAAGGAGTTCTTTGGCTGAACAAGGATGCGTTCCAGGTCATCGATGGTGAGTGCTTCGAGTTCGACACGGATAGGGAATCGACCTTGCAGCTCCGGTATCAGGTCCGAGGGTTTGGACACGTGAAAGGCACCCGCGGCTATGAAGAGAATATGATCCGTTGAGACCATGCCGTATTTGGTGTTGACGTTGGTGCCCTCGACAATCGGAAGCAGGTCGCGTTGAACACCTTCACGTGAGACGGCCGGATTTCCCGTCGTTTCCCGTCCGGCGATCTTGTCGATCTCATCGAGGAAGATCATCCCGCTTTGTTGAGTTCTTTCTAATGCAAGCCGAGCGATCTGGTCCATGTCGGCCAGCGATTCCAGTTCGTCTCGGAGGAGATACTCACGAGCGTCGCTAAGCTTGGTCCGTCGGCGAACGGTCTTCGACGGGAACATGTTGCCGAACATATCTCGGAGGTTGACACCCATCTCCTCCATGCCCTGGCCGCCAATAAAATCGATCGTCGCAGTTGAACGGTCCTGGGTATCGACCTCGATATCGCGTTCGTCCAGTTCGCCTCGCCGAAGCTGTTCGCGGAGTTTTTCTCTTGTTTTCGCAGATGAACCGTCTTCGTTAGCATCTTCCTCAGACCCGTACGCAAATCGCGACGCCGACCCCGGAAGGAGAATATCCAGAAGCTTTTCCTCTACATTCTGCTCAGCCTTTGGCCGCATTTCGTCGTGCGCGGCTTGCTTGGCCATGTCAACGGCGACGTCCACTAGCTCACGAACCATACTCTCGACGTCGCGCCCGACGTAACCGACCTCGGTAAATTTCGAAGCCTCGATCTTTATGAATGGCGAATTTGCGAGTTTGGCAAGTCGGCGGGCGATCTCAGTTTTTCCGACCCCGGTGGCGCCGATCATCAGGATATTCTTGGGAAGCACGTCCTCAGCCATTTCAGCCGGCAGTCGCTGGCGTCTGACTCGATTTCTAAGCGCGATGGCGACCGCTCGCTTTGCTGCGGACTGGCCAACGACGTAGCGGTCAAGTTCAGCCACGATCTCTCGCGGGGTCAGCTCGTCAAGTTTTGGGACGACAGCGGCTGTTTCGCCGCCGAGGTAGATTGCCATACCGGATCAAAGTTCCTCGATCACTAATTCATCGTTCGTATAGACGCATATCTCTGCCGCGATCAGCAGAGCCTTTTCAGCAATGTCTTTGGCGGGCAAAGTAGTATTTCTCATCAAGGCTCTGGCAGCCGAGAGAGCATACATTCCTCCCGACCCGACAGCCAGCAATCCGTCATCAGAAGCGATCACATCTCCCTTGCCTGAGATCAGGAATGATTCGTCCTTGTCCGCTACCACCAGTAAAGCTTCAAGGTTCCTCAGATACTTGTCGGTCCGCCAATCTTTGCTGAGTTCGACAGCGGAACGTTCGAGCTGGCCTTGAAATTGCTCGAGTTTTGACTCAAATTTGGCTAGAAGTGAGAAAGCGTCAGCCGTTGAGCCGGCAAATCCGGCCAGGATACGTCCGCCGGCCAATTTCCGCACCTTTTTTGCAGATGCTTTGATAACCGTGTCGCCCAAGGTCACTTGGCCGTCCGAGGCCATCGCGACCCGGCCGTCGCGACGGACCATAATGACCGTCGTCGATCGGATACGAGGCGATTCGTGCGAATTTGGCATACAACTAGAATATAAGGTTTTGATTCGTATTGCTCAAATTGACACGACAAGGGCATCTGCCGCAACATTTATTGCGATATGGCGATGCGTCCGAGGATCGGGATCACACTAAGGCTTGATGTCGAAACGCGTCGCTTCTATCTGGGCCGCGACTACAGCGAGGCTATCGAAGCATTTGGAGGGATCCCGATGCACATCCCGTTGATCCCCAAGACGGAATTCATCCGAGAAGTGGTGGCCGGGCTTGACGGGATCCTGTTGCCGGGGAGTGACTCGGATGTAGACCCGAAGCACTATGGGCAAGAGCCGCATCCTAAGCTGGGGCAGGTAGTGCCGGAAAAGGACGGTGTGTGTCGAGCAGTGCTTTCCGAAGCTGATTCGAGATCTCTGCCGATATTTGCCATATGTTATGGGATGCAGGCTCTCAACGTACATCGAGGAGGTTCGCTGATACAGGATATTGCATCTCAGGTCGAGGGCCATATAAAGCATCAGCAAGGTAGCCCGCGGGATAGGCCATCACACAGTATAACGTGCGCTGAGGGCAGCTTGATCGCAGACATCAGCGCAGGAGGCAGACAGCGTGTCAACTCGCATCATCATCAAGCGATCGGAACGGTCGGCAAGGGGCTGATCGCGACAGCTCATGCAGATGATGGCGTGATAGAATGCTTAGAAGACTCGGCTCCTGATCGCTTTTGCGTCGGAGTTCAGTGGCATCCGGAGCTTTCCTGGCGAAGCGATCCGGTATCAGCGGCACTCTTTGAACGATTTGTTAATGCGTGCGTCAGCTAAGTTCATTAGATGCACACATTAGTGCACATTGCTGAAGCTAGAACACGAGAGTTCGGGCCGTGGGAAATATTTGAGAGAACACTTGAGCTATCAGCCGTATGTTATTTAGATAAAATGGATTAGTGATCTTGCCCGATCCAAACGGCGCGCAATTGAAATTTATGCAAAACTCGATGATCATTGGGCTTCTAGGCTGGATATTTCCGGGAGCCGGACACCTTGCAATAGGCAAGGTCCATCGCGGCATCCTCTTAGCGGCAGTCGTCTGGCTTATGTTTGCGATCGCCTTGATGAGCGGAGGCGCCAGCTATCCGGGATTCGCTTTCAAGGACGGCGCTCTCCTCTACTTGCTGAACGCATTTGCACGATTTGGCAATGTGGTCGGCGGTGTCGTGAGTATGCTCCTTGGGGCTAACGCTTCTTCGCAGGTTGCTTCGTGGGCCACATTCGAATACGGGGGACGTTTTCTCGAAGTGTCGGGCCTGCTGAATTTCATGGTGGCGATGGATGCCGTGGATCTTTCTCTCGGGAGGAAAAAATGATCCATTTTCTCTACCTTATAGGTTTTGCGTTATTCGTTTCCGTTGTTTTTGGAGCGATAGCCGCCGGTTCTACCGAAGAAAAGGTGAAGACCGGCGTTAAGAGTTTTGCTCAGTTCGTGTTGGTAAGTTTGGTCCTGGCGTGGCTTCTCTATTTCATTCCTTGGTGAGCAACGCCTTCGTATGGCTTTTTTCCAAAGCGATTGCATTATCCTAAAGACCTACGACCTCGCGGATGCCGACCGGATCGTGGTCTTTTTTTCTCGTGATCACGGCGTGGTCCGAGGGGTGGCTCACGGTGTAAAACGGCTCAAGAGCAAATTCGGAAGTGCCCTGGAACAGTTCACCGAAAGCAGAATTTCCTTTTCTCACAAGGAGAATGTCGAACTTGCGACGGTACAAGGGGCTGAATTGCTCAGATCCTCTTTCTCGGTCGCTGGTGACCTCAATTTGGTGAATGAACTTGCCCGGATGGCCAACATCCTCGTGGAGTTCTCGCCCCCGCATTCCCCTGATGAAAAGCTGTATCGCATGACCGCGGCATGCTTTGATGCGATAATGGACGATCCTTCGGGCTACCGATCGGTTGGGGTGTATTTTGACCAATGGATATTGAAGCTTGCCGGTTTTCTTCCAAATTGGGAGAACTGCTCAAAATGCAGGCGGCAGGTCGCCGCGCGCGCCGGACTCCATATCAACGGCTCATTTGAGAGCATCTGTGACGTATGCAGGCCGATGCCGGGGGTTTGGGAGTTGAGGGCCAGTGCGGTCGAACTGATCTCGTCTGTTCGAACGCAGTCACCGAGATCATTTTCGGCAAATGCCTCTGAGAATACCGAGGATGTCGCGACTCTAGCCGATATCTATGGCCGTATGTTGGACCGATTGACAGGGAAGGGAAGTCTGAGCCTCTCCGGATAAAGACTCGTTGTTGGTTGTTCGTTAATGAAAAAGAGCGGGATATTGATATCGCGATATCTGATCGCAGCGGTCGTGCCATACTTCGCGTTTGCGGTCGCGTTGCTAACCGTCGTCTTATTCCTACAGCAAGCCAGCCGCTACTCCGATCTTTTGTTCAGCGCGAACATCAGAGCCGACCTAACATGGCAACTGCTGATCGGTATATTGCCCAACGTTATCGCCTATACGTTTCCGATGTCGATCCTGGTCGGTATAGTCATCGGGCTGTCGCGCATGCAGGGCGATAGTGAGCTTGTTGCGGTTCGTGCGGCCGGGACCTCAAATCTTCAGATAGCGTTGCCGATGCTCGCTCTCGGCGTACTGCTTTCGATCTTTACGTTCTGGGTCAATCTGCAGGGCGTTCCGCTGGCTGCAAAGACCGTTCGCCAGGCCGCAATGGCGGCCACGATCGCGAAACTCGAAGCTCCGATCGAGCCGGGTGTGTTCTATACCGAGGCGGGCGGCTATGCGATCTATGCGGGGGAGACCGACCCGACGAACGGACGGCTCGGGTCCGTTTTTATCGCCCAGGAAGATACGGCGGGCGGGGTTTTGCGTCTGATAACGGCAGAGGCCGGCCGTGTTGGTTTTCTTGATGAATCGACGACGCTCACCTTAGAGAAGGCCTCGGTGCTGACCGTTCCGCTTGATCGGGCAAAGCAAACGCTCGCTTCGGAATCCATCGAAGATATAGCAATTAGTTTGCGCTCGAAGAGGACGGAATTGATCGAACGTCTCGCGAACTCCGTCAGGCTGCCGGATGAATTGGGGCTAGACGAGCTGAACGCGTTTGCATCGACCGCGGGTGACCCAAAAGAGAGGCTGGAGGCCCAGATCCTTTTTCAAAGGCGGATCATCCTATCGATCTCGCCGATACTCTTTTCGCTTCTTGGCACTTTCCTGGTGCTCCGTTGGAGTCGCGGCGGCCGAGGCTTCGGGATATTCCTTTCGTTGGTCGCGCTGATCGGGTTCTACCTCGTGTCGTTCCTTGGGGAACAGGTCGCACGCACGGGCGGGCTGCCGTCGTGGTCGGCTACCGTTATGCCGGTTGGACTGGCTATAGTGGCGATCGGACTCCTTGCCTGGCGGAGCCGAGTAGCGAGAAGATGGGGCATCGGCGAATGGATGCGGTCAGTGGTGAAGGGAAGGCAGACACCCTCGCGGGGCGTTTCTATCACGGACCAGCTCCTCGATATCACTGCAGGACTGAGAGATTTCGAGATCATCGTTGATCTGGTCAAGTACTTTGTACTCACTTTGGCATTCCTGCTCACGCTCTTCCTCGTATTCACGGCATTCGAGATGTGGCGATTCGCATCAAGTATCGACGGCGGTCCCACATTGCTCTCGAAATATCTGGTGTATCTGCTTCCGTTCGCCGCACTTCAGATCGCTCCAGCTGCAGCGATGATAGCTACGGTCGCGGCATACGTTATCAGATCGAGGAACAACGAGCTCGTGACCTGGATAAGCGCGGGGCAGAGTGTTTATAGGCTGATGTTGCCCGCTATTGTGTTTGCGGCGGTGGTTGGGGCCGCAAGTTTTGTATTGCAAGAGACTATCGCACCGGCCTCGAACCAACTGCAGGATGATATTCGTGCGACCATAAGGGCAGGGGGCAAACGCCAATCATCGAATGCGAGGACCTGGGTCAAAGTGGAGGACGCTATCGTATCGTTTCGGGTTCCGGGTGCAGCGGATGGGAATATAACAGCGTCTGATAACGACATGGCCTCGCATGAGGATCACATGATGAGGGATCTTGTTGTTTTGCGGCGCGCAGACAATAGGAGCAATCTGCAAGCTGCGTACCTCGCCGAATTCGGCAGATGGTCCGGTAACAGTTTGGAATTGCGTGGCTCGGTGTCTGATATTTCGATCAACGGGAAGGCTGTCGAGGTCCGACGAAAGGATAGCGTGTCTGTTCCGATATCGATGGATCCGACAGTAACTGCGGTGCGTAAGCCTAATCAAATGACGTTCAAGGAATTGCGCCTGGCTTCCGGCGATCAGGATGAGGGAAATGGGAACGATCTCTACGGAGTAGCACTTAATAAAAGGGTCTCGATCGCATTTCTGCCTTTGACGCTGGCGTTGTTCTCGCTCCCATTCTCGATCGTATTGCGAAGGGGAGGGCGGTCGGTAATGGCGATCGCCTACGTGGTGGGGCTTTGGCTTCTGTTTACGGGTAGCTCGAGCCTTCTTGAACAGTATGGCGTAACCGGAGTAATGGCGCCGTGGCTATCTGTTTGGATCCCGATTGCGGTATTTGCTGGCCTGGGGACCTTTTTGATTGGAAGAATGCGAAGTTAGAAACAAAAGGCTCGACCGATCTGGTCGAGCCTTTTCGTAGATCACGGCCTAAATGGCACGCCTTATGTTCCGGTTTCCCAGCTCGACATATACTCAAGCATTTCGGGCGTGAGCGTATCTATTGAAATACCCATGGCTCTGAGCTTGAGCGATGCGATCTCCTGGTCCACTTCGGCAGGAAGTACATGGACCCCGGCTGCGAGATCTCCTTTATGCTTGACAAGGTACTCGGCGGAGAGTGCCTGGTTAGCAAACGACATATCCATCACTGATGCGGGATGTCCTTCCGCCGCCGCTAGGTTGATCAAGCGGCCTTCGCCGAGAACTATGACCGACCTCTTGTCGTCCTTGGACCTATATTCTTCAACGAAAGGGCGTCGGGTCACCGCAGGCTGCGACATCTCACGTAGGGCGTCGAGATTGAGCTCGAGATCAAAGTGGCCGCTGTTGCAGACGATCGCACCGTCTTTCATGACCTCAAAATGTTCTTTGTCGATCACGTGGCGATTGCCGGTGACCGTTACAAAAAAGTCGCCGATCTTTGCTGCCTCTGACATCGGGAGCACTCTGAAACCATCCATGACAGCCTCAATCGCCTTGATCGGGTCGACCTCTGTCACAACGACGTTCGCTCCAAGCCCGCGGGCACGCATCGCAACACCTTTGCCGCACCAGCCGTAACCTACGGTCACGAGCGTTTTGCCGGCAAGCAGGATGTTAGTCGCTCGAATCACTCCATCAAGCGTCGATTGCCCCGTTCCGTACCGGTTATCAAAGAAGTGCTTTGTCTGGGCGTCATTGACCGCGATGGAAGGGAAGGTCAGAACACCGGCATTGACCATTGCCTTTAATCGGACAATGCCCGTGGTCGTCTCTTCGGTGGTACCTATCAGATTAGGAATAAGCTCGGGCTTTTCCTTGATCATCGTGGCTACCACATCCGAACCGTCATCGATGATAAGATTCGGGTTGGTATCCAGGGCGGCTTTGACGTGGCGGACATAGGTCTCTGTCGATTCGCCCTTGATCGCCATCACGGGAATGCCCCAATCAGCAACAAGCGAGGCCGCTACATCGTCCTGGGTCGAAAGCGGATTAGATGCTATAAGCGTTGCATCGGCGCCGCCGGCCTGCAGTGTCCGAGCAAGATTTGCCGTCTCGGTGGTGATATGAGCGCAGGCGACAAGCTTGACTCCTTCAAGCGGCTTCTCAGCCTCGAACCTTTCGCGGATGAGCCGGAGCACCGGCATCTCGCGATCAGCCCATTCGATGCGTTGTTTCCCCTGAGGGGCGAGCTCGATATCCTTGATATCGTATTCCATTGATGTTCCCGGTGTGGTCATAAATTTTTAATTAACGTAAGTTACCTGGGCCGCTTCCGGCCAAGCGGGATATTAGCCGCAAGGGAAGAGAAGCAGGCCCTAATTGGTTATCCGTTGGTGGCCGCTCCCCTTTCAGCCGAGGTTCTGAGAGCCTCAGCCTTGTCCGTCCTCTCCCAGGAGAATTCGTCGTTTGCTCTCCCAAAATGGCCAAAGCGTGCCGTCATCTTGTAGATCGGACGTCTGAGATCAAGTGTTTCGATTATCGCCTTCGGAGTAAGCGTGAAATTCTCACGAACGATATCCGAGATGCGTTCATCGTCGATCGTGCCGGTTCCGTGTGTGTCGATCAGTACCGAGACAGGTTCGGCTACACCGATAGCATAAGCAAGCTGGACAGTACACTTCGCCGCAAGGCCGGCTGCGACAACGTTCTTGGCTATGTAACGAGCCATGTATGCGGCCGATCGGTCAACTTTCGTCGGGTCTTTACCAGAGAAAGCTCCGCCGCCGTGCGGGGCATAGCCGCCGTATGTATCGACAATGATCTTACGGCCGGTGAGCCCGGCGTCGCCCATCGGGCCGCCAATGACGAATTTGCCCGTCGGATTGATGTGATATTTAGTGTTGTCATCGATCATCTCGGCCGGGAGGACCGGTTTGATGACCTTTTCCATGATGTCTGCACGGATATCTTCGATATCCAGATCCGCAGTCTGCGAAGAGATGACCACGGCTTCGACCCTATATGGCCGCCCATCGCGATATTCAATAGAGACCTGTGACTTTCCGTCCGGGCGGAGATACGGAAGCGTCCCGTCGCGTCGTACTTCCGAAAGCCGTCGCGTCAGGTTATGTGCCAATTGGATGGGCATCGGCATCAACTCAGGTGTCTCATCACACGCGAAGCCGAACATAAGCCCCTGATCACCCGCACCGCCGGTGTCAACACCTTGCGCTATATCAGGCGATTGCTTGCCGATCGCATCTATTACGGCACACGTGTTCGAGTCAAAGCCGAACTCTGCGTCGTTGTAACCGATCTCATGGATCGTATCGCGGATGATCTTTTTGTAGTCGATATCAGCGGACGTAGTTATCTCGCCCGCGATCACGGCCAAGCCCGTCGTCACAAGCGTCTCGCATGCGACACGCGCCGTTGGATCCTCAGAAAGGATGGAATCGAGGATCGCATCAGAGATGTTGTCCGCGATCTTGTCCGGATGGCCTTCGGTGACCGATTCGGACGTGAACAAGAAATTACCGTTACTCAAGTGTCTAGTTGCTCCTGTAATTGGAAATAAGTAAGCCTCGATCAACTGATCACAAACTTCTGATTCTAATGGCGAAAGGGCATCGATGTCAAAGCCGCAACCGAGCCCGGGCATTGATCAGCCGAACCGCCAACACCGTTTGCGTCTGATAATAAGGATTATGTAATTTCTATCCGATCAGTTCCGGCCAATCATCCGGCGGGCTGTCGTCACTTTGATCCGTCTGCTTTTGTTCGGCGGTCGAAAGGTCTATCACCTTCTTTTCCACAAATATCGGACAATCTAGCCTAAGTGCCAATGCGATGGCGTCAGATGGACGCGAATCCAGCAGTACTGCATCTCCGTTAAGGTCTGCAAACTCGATCCTTGCGTAGAACGTATTATCTAGGAGGTCGTTGATAACAATACACTTAGGTGACAATCCGCACTCGATCACCAGATTGCGCAACAGATCGTGCGTCATCGGGCGCTGTGCAACAACTTTTTCTATCTCTAGAGCGATCGCGTTCGCTTCGAATGCACCGACCCAGATCGGAAGCACTGTCTCCGAATCTATGCCTTTTAGAACGACGATCGGTGAATTTGTGTTCGGGTCCATTATTAGGGCTCCGACCTTCACTTCGATCAATGTCGAATTTGACTCCATGACAGCTCCTAGATAATTTCACCAAATAGGGAATTAGCCTTGATCTCCTTAACTCGCACATCAACTACCTTGCCCAGATGTTCATCGCCGCCAAGGAAATTGACGACCTTGTGGCATGTAGAATGACCGCTGATGCCGTTCTCAGTCCTCGTCGAACGACCCTCCGCAAGCACTTTAAGCACTTTACCAGGATACCGGCTTAAGCGCTGTGACTGAACGCGCTTTTGAACGTTCTCAAGCTCCAGGAACCTGATCGTCTTCTCGGCGGGCGTTACATCGTCCTCCATTTCGAAAGCAGGAGTTCCCGGCCGCGGCGAATACTTGAAGATGTATGAGCTGTCGAACCCACAGTACTCGACGAGCTTCACCGTCTCAGCGAAATCCTTTTCTGACTCGCCCGGGAATCCAACTATTATGTCGGTGGTGATCGCTATGTCCCGATCTGACGCCTTCAACTTATCAATTATGCGTTTGTAGCGATCGACGGTGTGGCCGCGCTTCATCGATCTTAGAACTCGGTCGCTGCCGGATTGCACCGGCAAATGGACCCAATTGCAGAGATTCTCGTTGCTGTCGATCGCGTCAATGATATCGTCTGTAAAGTCTCTGGGGAATGAAGTTGTGAACTTGACCCTTTCAATGCCGGTCGCTGCCACCGCCCTAAGCAGACGCGAAAATGGGGATCGTCCGCCAAACATCTCTAGGCCCGAATCAGAATCAGGCCGATAACTATTGACATTCTGGCCGATCAGATGCACTTCCCTTACGCCTGATCGTCTCAGATCCAATACCTGTCTTACGATCTCAGAAGCGGGAAGGCTGCGTTCCCTGCCCCGAGCGAACGGAACGATGCAATAAGTGCAAAACTTGTTGCAGCCTTCGATGATAGGTACGAATGCAACATAGGGGGAGTGGCGATGGGTGTCGGCGACCGTCCAGTCGTAATCATCAGCCCGCTCACCTAGATCGGCAATACGGTTTCGGCCGCCGAGCGCCTGCTTAAGCGTATCTGAAACGCGTCCGACGGCCCGTGTCCCTAGCACAAAATTAATGCCCGGTGACCGTTCAAACAAGGTTTCGCCCTCAAGCTGAGCGACGCAGCCGAGGACGCCGATTATCGGTTTTTTGCGGTGTTTTCTGTGCCGGAGCCTTCCGACCTGGGTGTAAAGCTTCTGTTCCGCCTTCTCCCTGACCGAACACGTATTTATCAAGACGACGTCGGCATCCGATTCGTCGTCGATCATCTCAAATCCATCTCTCGCGAGGGCTGTCGAGACTCGCTCCGAATCGGAAACGTTCATTTGACAGCCGTAGGTTTCGAGATAAACTTTCTTCATATGCCGCTAGACAACGCCCCGGGCCGTGACTTTGTCCACCTTCATTTACACTCCGATTATAGCCTTTTGCAGAGCACAGTCCAATTAGAGCCCTTGGCGGCGAAGCTCCAGGACCTAGAGATGAAGGCTTGCGCCATCACCGATCTTGGCAATATGTACGGGGCGATCTCGTTTTACAACAAGCTCAGATCGGTCGGCATAAAGCCCTTGATCGGATACGAAGGCTTCGTTGCCACCGGTAGCCGATTTGATACTAATTCTGTAGTTCCGGCGGGAGAGAGACCATATTATAATCTTGTACTTCTGGCTACTAACTTAAGAGGTTACTTTAATTTGGTCGATATGGCTTCGCGGGCCTTCACCGAAGGGAATTTTCACAGGCCGAGGATCGATCTTGAACTTCTTGGAGAAAGGAATGAAGGAATTGTCGTATTGACCGGCGGACGGTCGGGAGCGGTCGGGCATCATTTGTCAAATGGTAACACGGCGGCTGCCGAGCGTTACGCAGTCGAACTCAAGGAGATCTTTGGTCATGATCGATTGTTTCTCGAGATACAAGACACCTCAGACGGTCAAGGTCTGGTGGAGAAGACGTCCGAACTAGGGAAAAAGCTCGAGATACCTCTGGTCGCTACGAACGACGTCTATTATCTTGAAAAGGACGACGCTCTTGCACGCGAGATCCTTGTGGCACTCGGGGAGTCTAGAACCATTCCTTCGGCTAGCGGCCCTGCAGGCGGCAGTCGGCGCTATCTGCGTTCCGCAGAGGAAATGTGGGAGATCTTCGGTAGCGAATATCCAGACGCGTTGAAAAATACGCTCCGGATCGCAGAGATGTGCGACCTTGAGATCCCGCAAGGACGGGAGGCAATGCAGCTTCCGAGCTTCCCGATCCCCTCTGCCTTTGGGACGCTGAATGAGGCTGAGTACTTCGAGTTCGTCACCCGCGAAGGGTTTAAGGATCGCTTGGCCGCCGATTGGGAACCGTTGATGGCGTCAGGGTCTCTGAAGCATACGATCGAAGAGTACGAAACCAGGCTTAATACGGAGATGGAGACCATCAAACGGATGGGATTCCCCGGGTATTTTCTGATCGTTTGGGATTTCATCCGATACGCCCGAGAGAACGGAATTCCGGTTGGCCCCGGTCGCGGATCTGCGGCCGGGTCGCTCGTTGCCTACTGTCTTAGGATCACGGACGTAGATCCGATCCAGCACGACCTGCTTTTTGAGCGTTTCCTCAACCCCGAAAGGGTTTCGATGCCGGATATAGATATTGATTTCTGCATTCGCGGAAGAGGCAATGTGATCGACCACGTGACCGAGCTCTATGGCCGTGACTCAGTTTGTCAGATCGTGACGTTCGGGACCATGGCATCCAGGGCCGCGATCAAGGATGTCGGTCGGGTACTTGGGATGTCATTCGGTGAAGTTGAACGGATCGCAAAGCTGATGCCGCCCCCGCGACGAGGCCGTAACATCAGCATCAAAACGGCTCTCGAAGAGGTTCCCGACCTTAAGAAAGCAATGGAAACGGACAAGGCTGTTAGGTCCGTGATCGAACTCGCACAAAAAGTGGAAGGCTGTGCCCGGCACACATCAGTTCACGCGGCGGGCGTCGTCATCAGCCCAAAACCTTTGAATCAGCTGGTGCCGGTGGCGGTTTCGGCCAAAGACGAACTAACGAGTCAATATCCAATGGGCGATCTCGAAAAGGTCGGAATGCTCAAGATGGATTTTCTTGGCCTGACGACATTGACGATCATTGCGGATTGTCTCGCCGAGCTCAAGGCCCGAACCGGGATCGAGATCGATTGGACAAAGATCCCGACGGATGATCCGGCTACAATGAAGCTGTTTGGCGAAGGGCGTACGGATGCGATATTTCAATTCGAATCGTCCGGAATGCAGGACATCTGTCGTCGGATGAAGCCGGAGAACCTGGAAGATCTCTCCGCGTTGAATGCTCTTTATCGCCCCGGACCGCTTGACGGCGGGATGGTAACGGATTTTGTTGAAAGACGCCGTGGACTCAAGCCCGTCGAGTATTTCCTGCCGGAACTCGAAGAATTTCTTAAGCCGACCTACGGCGTCCTCGTGTATCAGGAACAGATAATGCAGATCGCGCAAAAACTTGCCGGCTACAGTCTGGGAGACGCCGATCTAATGCGGCGGGCCATGGGCAAGAAAAAGGTCGAGGAGATGGCCGAGCATCGCGAACGATTTGTTTCAGGTGCGGTAGAGCGAGGTGTGAACAAGAACACCGCGAAGGAGATCTTCGAATTGATGGCCAAGTTCGCCGACTACGGCTTCAATAGAAGCCACAGTCTGGCTTATGCCGTGCTCGCGTTTCGCACGGGCTATTTGAAGGCCCACTTCCCTTCTTATTTTTACGCGGCGGTGCTCTCACACGAGGCCGACGACGCCGCAAAGGTCTATAAATATTCTAACGAATTAAAACAGCTTGGCCTTACTCTGCTCCCGCCCGATATCAACGAAAGCGGACTCACATTCACTCCGCTTGAGACGTCTGTGCGATTCGGCCTCGGCGCTATCAAAGGGCTTGGGGCCTCAAGCGTCAATGCGATGATCGAGGCCAGACGGAGCGGGCCTTTTTCGTCTATGCTGGATCTGGCCTCGCGGGTCGAAGGAGGTATCTTGAATCGTCGAGCTCTTGAGAGCCTTATCGGGGCGGGAGCTTTCGACTCCTTGATGCCGGAGAACGAGACCCCTGCGTCATGGCGGGCTAAGTTGGCGGCTCAGATCGATACTGCGGTCCAACATGGACAGCGTGCAGCGAACGACAGGATGCGAGGGCAGACCGGACTATTTGGAACGAGCGAGGCTTCGACCCCGCCGCCGCTGCCGGATGTTCGGCCCTGGACCGAGGTCGAACTGTCGAACAACGAGAAGGCGTCGTTCGGATTCTATTTTGCGTCGCATCCAATTGACCAGTATGCGGATCAAATAGCAGGCACCAGGCTAAGGCCTGTCATTGATCACTCGAACGCCAAGGTTGATTCCAAGATCAAGTTAGTCGGTGTCGTGAGCGGATTCGAGGTCCGATTCAACAAAGCTGGAAAGAGATTTGCCTCATTTCGGCTTGAGGATCGTTCTGGATCGGTCAAGGTTATGGTCTGGGCCGAAGCACTTCTCGCACACCGCGACATTTTGCAAAACGATTCGGTCATCGTGGTAGAAGCAAAGGTGAGAACGAACGAGAATCAGGATCTAACGGTCGAGCTCGGCTCGGCCCGGCCGCTTGCCAGTGTCGTCGCAGAAACTGCGCCTTCGGTCACGATCTCAGTCCCGAGGCCCGGCGGTAATTTCTTTGAGGAGCTTTATTCAACGCTTGCCTCGTCGCCCGGCAGTTCAGAAGTGATCCTGGCTCTAGATGCCGACGGGGTGGAAGTGAGGCTCCGATCGGGTTCGCCAAGGGTTACGATGACGGACGCACTGCGTCGAAAAATTGAGGAAAAAGGTTGTACGGTCACTTGGCAGCAAGCTGGACGCGCTGGATAAAGACCCGATATACGAATAAACTTGACGTCTATGGCAACTGCGTTCGAACGTGTACAGCTTGCACGACATCCCGAGAGACCTTACTCGGTGGACATATTCAATTCCGTATTTTCGGAAATGATCGAGATACACGGCGACCGCCGTTTTGCCGATGATCCTGCGATGGTGGCTGGTTTTGCCAGGCTGGATGACCGCGAGGTTTGCGTTATTGGCCAACAAAAAGGCAGAGATATCAATGAACGCAGGCATCGGAACTTTGCTATGTCGAAACCCGAGGGCTATCGGAAGGCTCTGCGTGTGATGCGGCTCGCGGAGAAATTTGGGCGGCCGATAATCACATTTGTCGATACTCCCGGTGCCTATCCCGGCATCGACGCCGAAGAACGCGGCCAAGCAGAAGCGATCGCGTTCAATCTAAGGGAAATGGCGAGCATTCGGGTACCGATCATTGTTGTCGTGATCGGCGAGGGAGGCTCCGGCGGTGCTTTGGCGATCGGTATCGGCGACCGTGTTTATATGCTGGAGAACGCAGTTTACAGCGTAATAACACCCGAGGGCTGTGCGGCGATATTGTGGAAAGATGCCGGCCGGGCCCCCGATGCCGCGGAAGGTCTTAAGTTGACTGCGTCTGACCTGATCAAGCTGGGTGTGATCGATGAGGTTATCCCTGAACCGGAGCCCTGGAGAATACCTGAGGACGAAGATAAGGCTGCGCTCAAGGCTTACAATTCGATCGCCGACTCTCTAAAAGCAAAACTCAAGGCCGATCTTGATCGATTGACCAAGCTCAGCCCCGACAAGCTCCTGGACGCAAGGTACGACAAATTCAGAAAGATGGGTCAGTGGGTCTGACCTTGCTGCCTATCCGCGGTGATCGGTCGGGAAACTTCAAAATGGGATATCATCGTCGCCGGCCGGCGGGGCCGGCGGTGCAGATGATCCGGCAGTCGCGCTTTGTGAATTAGATTCACTGCTTTGGGATCTCGGAGGCCCGCTGAAGCTCTCCGCCTCATTACGCGTATATTCGCCGGAGTCTCCATCTGCTCGTGAGCCTATGAACTGCATGTCCGTAGCGTTCACCTCCAGAGTGTACCGCTGATTGTTGTCCCTGTCGGTCCACTCCTCGACCCTTAGGCGTCCTTCGATATAGACGGGCCTGCCTTTTGAAAGGTATTTAGCAGCATTCTCCGCCATATTTCCCCAGAGAGTCACCCTGAACCAAAGCGTTATGTCCTGGAATTCGCCTGATTTATCACGCCGCCGCTCATTAGTTGCCAAGGTGAAACTGCACACCGGATTGCCCTGCGGCGTGTATCTAAGCTCCGGGTCGCGGCCAAGATTGCCCACCAGAGTTATCTTGTTGAATGACATAGAGGAGTCCTCGAGAACGAAAGTTAAATAAAACTAAACCGATTGAGAATGCATCAATATAACATGGATGCCGGCTATGATAAAATCTCGTCCCAGATACAATTCTCTGCCGATGCTTCGACGTTCCTCTCTGTTCCCGATCATTGCTTTGTTTACTGTAATAGCCTCATTTGGAGCAGGATCGCACGCTGCGTCCGATTCGCCGGCCCAGTTTGAACGCTGCTGGAGCGTTGTGGAATCTGATCGTCGTTTTACACTTGCGAGTTCAGGAAACGAACTGGTCATCGGGGCGACAGATGACGCAAAACTCGTCGCGATCGAATCGCACGAGGGGAAAAAGCTCTGGAGTACCGACCTTGGCGGCGGACTTATGTCAGGTATCGCCTCAACTGGCGACATGGTATTTGTCGTGACTGGGCCGTCGGCTTCGGGTGAGTCCGGGCCGCTGACGCTGCGAGCCGTCAAGGCGCAGACAGGCGTTCCGACATGGGTGGCTGATCTGCCGGGCGGAGGTGCGTCACGATTATTATCTCTGTCGGGAGTTGTCATTGCATCGACGGAACTCGGTGATATCTCAGCGTTCTCCGCTGTTGACGGGCGCTTGCTTTGGAGATTTAGGATGGCGAATGGAATCTCCGCCATTGCCGCAATCGACGACAGATCGTTAGTTCTTGCCTCCGGATCACGGGTCACTGTCCTCTCTCCGGCCACCGGCGAGGCTGTCGCAACTATAGAAACATCATTCACCGAGATAGCTGTTGTCGATTCGATGTCATCAGGTGACGTGTTGGTCGGCGATAGTTCCGGGCGGCTTGCATCGCTTAGCCGAACCGACGGCAGAAGGTCATGGCAGCTCAGGCTCGGCGGTAAGGTGTCAGGATCGATCCGAATTGACGGCGGCTTGATCGTGTCGTCACACGATAATTTTGTTTACCGTATCGATGCGAGCGGCCATGTCGCCTGGAAACGTCGAATGGACGGCCGCATCGTATGCGTCGAACGCATTGGCGGCGACAATCTAGTGGTCGTTTCGCTCGATAGCCGACGGGGCGTCCTTTTGAATCTGAGGAACGGCCGCAGCACCTCGCAGATAGAGCTGCCGACTGAGCCCGACGGTGCAAGCGTGGCGGCTATTGGCCCGGCCTCGTTCTCTGTTGCCTTAGGCGGCGAGATCGTAAGCTATGCCCCTGTCTGTGACAACAAAAGGCGATGACAAGGAGCCTCGTCCCCGTCATCGCCAGTTCTAATTCTCGTTTCAGGTTCTCTTTGACCCGCTAATGCCCGGTCGTGTGGGCATGCATCATTTCGTAGATCTCGTCCTTTATGGCGAGTTTCTTTTTCTTTAGCGTAACTTCTTCGAGTTGTTCTTCGTCAGATGGGAATGTGAGATGGGCTAATTCTGATAACCGTCGTTCGTAATCCTCGTGCTGGTGAACCAATTCGCGAAACATCGGATTCGTTTTCAGCAGTTCATCCCGCACGGGATCAGCTATTGACATGTCCATGGCGTTTTGTCCTCACTTTTCAATTTCGTGAGCCCATGCCAGGCTGTAACAGTTTGGTAACGGGCTCAATTTGGATGTTATACCAACACTTATGAAAGAATCAAGAAAAATCGGTTAAGAACACCCTAATCCATCGTTCTGAGCATAAGATAACCGTCCTCAACGGGTGCCGTGTAAAGTTTTGGACGCTTGGCAGCTATCGAGAATCCATTTCGAGAATAAAAATCGAGAGCTCTGGTATTGCCGGCGCGTACCTCGAGCCACACCTTTTTAACGTTGGCTTCTCTGCACTTTTCAAAGAAAGCATCGATCACCTGCTGTCCGAAGCCGTGTCCCTGGAGACTTGGAATGACCGCAATATTGTAAAGTTCAGCCTCTGTCGGTTCCATTCCTCGGCTGTCAGTCAAAACGCGCCCGACGACGAATCCTCCGGGTTCCCCTTCATCGCCTTCGAGTTTGAGCATGATCGAATTGCTGAGGCGGAGTTCATCAAGAAAGTTTGAAGCCGTCCACGGGCTAAGTCCCGTGTCATCAGCTATACGGATAAGTTCGGGGATGTCGGCCGGTGCGATCGGGCGGATCCTCATTCCGCGGACCTCGTCGATTCCTTTGAGATAAAGATCGCTGGAGAGTCATGGGGTATCCGACTATCGCCGAATGCATTGAGGAGTAGCTCCGCCGGGGTCGCTGACAAAACTGTAATTTCGCATCCAACCGAGAGATCGCCAGAGGTTTCGATCAGATCGGCGGAGAGTACGACGAATTCCCTCGACGCAGAAGAAAGATAGACCCTCAGGTCGCTAAATTCCAAGATGTGCGGATCAGATGTCGGCACGATCGACGAGCTCGACACGTCAAAACTTTGCGAACAGACACCGCCGCGTCCCATTGGAACGAGGATCTCAGGCCGCGAAGTTAAGGAACCGGCCGCCATGGCTGCCATTAAAGGTATTTTCGCCATTTGTGCGCTGGATCCGCGACAGAGCCCAAGACCCGTAGAGAGCCCGATCCTTATTCCGGTAAAGCTCCCCGGGCCGGCTGACACGACCACATCGGTAATCGATTTTGGATCCAAGTCCGCCGACGCGAGAAGTCCCTCGATCTGAGAAAGCATGTTCTCTGCCCGATAGGAACTTTGGCCCTTTGTCGAGATGCTGGCCGTTATTTTGCCGTCGATCGAAAGCGCCGCCGATCCACCGGCAACCGCGGCGTCGATAGCCAATAGAACGCGACCGCATTTGTCAATCATCTCCGATCATGGTTCCGCAATACGTCTGTGATCCGCCCTACCGACGGTACAACTCGACGCATCGCACTCAGAATTTGGTAATGGAACCTCACGTTTGAATCTAAGCTTCCTTCGACGTCAATTGTAGCTTGGATCGGATTTGGCGGCACGCGCTTCCGAATCTGCTGCCATAACCTGTGTCTATCTCGGAGGATCGAATGGAGCGGCACGAGACGTACATCGCTTTCCCATTCCTTTTCCAATCGTTTCGTCATCCACAAAGGCAGGTTCCGTGCTTCGGATTCTATCGGGGTACCGGATAGATCCAGGCCGAGGTATCTTGCGGCGAGTCCGATAACACAGACGATCCATCTGCGCCTGGTGGCACTAACGACATCGAGACATCGGCTCCAATTAAATGAACTCCTGTTCGCGTCGATCAAATGATAAACGTCCCAAAGTCGATGCTTGTACTCGCCGCCGTCAGTCAACCAATGGACCGCGGCAATTCGAACGTGATCCTCAGGACACGGAGTTCTGATTTGTCGTCCCTCGATCTCGACCTCGATCGACGATGCGTAGATATCATCCCAATCAAGAGAATCAAGGTGACGAAGTTCGCTATGGAGGTCGATCTTGAGAGACGTAAGTTCGCGATGCCCCAACGAGTCGAGTATCTGGCCGTAGGCATCATGATCTACCGCGACATCAACATCAGAGCAATCTCGAAATATTTCGGCCGGATAATATCGTCCTAGAAAATAACCTTTTATAAACAGCAGTTCTCCAGTGAAGACGGATAGAGTGTCGTAGGCACGCGCGATCTCTACTTCTTGTCGTTTTCTGGCAAGTATGTTCCAGCGGAGGTCGTTCTTCATCGGCAACGAAAAAGGGCCGCTACGGCCCCTGATCGAATCTGCATATGCGGTCAAACGCTATTTATGCTATGCAAACAAAAGTCGGAGACATTCCCATGTTGTCACACATTGTTTGACATCCCGCCATTGACATGCAATCAGAATCAGCGACACAAGCGCACGAAGTTGCAGCAAGGGCGCTCTTTGGAGCCGCCAAGGATGCAATGATCGGGAGTGCAACGACTGCCGTCATGCCGATCTTCTTTAAAGCGTCTCGCCTGCTTTCCGATCTCACTGACTCTTCGAGCTTGGTCTCCAAAAGTCCCTTGTCAGATAGTTGATCAACAGCCAACCATATCAGCTCGGCAGGAACTTGCGTTCCATGGAGTCCCAGCCCAAGCTCTAACGCAAGGTCCTCAACTTTTGTATTCCCGTCACATCTCCGCCACACCGCAGCAGCCGTCTCATTGAGGCAATGAGCTTTGTTCGTCTTGGTATCGTAAATAAGCACTTCACCGGGCATTTCCTGCACGACGATCCCAGACTGGCGCGCTTTCGGCAAACGATCGATCATAAAATAACCTCCAACTAGAATGTGGACGGAGTAAACCAAACCCTAGTTTAGTCTAATAGTTACAATTGTCAAGAAATTTCAGAAAATTCACCGCCCATTCATCAGAATCAGGTCTCTCACCCTCTAAAAGTACCGAATCCTCTACGGTCAGTTTTAAGGTTCTTATCGTGAATTCCGATTCCTTTCGTATCGAAAGGGCTTGTTCTGCCAACTTCATCAAAGCTGTCCCGGGCGTCAGGCTCCGAGGCGACCATGCAGCACCAGACACAAATTGAGTAAAAAGTATCCCTCCAACCGGCATCGACCCTATGAATACATTCCCCATAGTCGCTGGATCGATCTCGGAAACATCTTTATTTCCGCCAGTCGCCGATCTGATATTTATCGGACGCTCGAAAGAATGAACATTGCCAACCTCATCAATAATGGCGAACTCATCCGACAAATATGCCGCTCCGGCCTTAACAAGCGAGAGGATCGCGGTTGATTTCCCCGAGTGGCTATGGCCAGGCAGTATTAGAGCCTTTCCCTTCCACCCGACGACCCCTGCATGAAGGAACACAAACCCGCGCGCCCATTCTCCGATCGTTACTCTAAGGATACTGTCAAAATAATTTAGAAGGCCAACTCCGTACGGCGACGACGTAACATATTTGTCATTGTGGTAGAGATTTATGCCTCGCTTGGGCGTCAATCGAAATTCGAACGTATGATCGACAACGTCACCAACGTACGGAGCGAGCTTGCCGACCATGGCCCTTTGAGCAGTTCGGAATGCTCGATTCACGATCCTTTGTGTTGAACCTAGGATCCTGACTCTGACGCCGAAACTCTCAAACATTATCGGCAACGGCATTTTTTTGGAACCCGACCGTTTCATTGGACGTCCTTGCTCCGTCGCACAGATAGTGCAGTTGCCGCCAGAATTCCAAACGCCGTAGCCGCCGCTGCGATCGTGATCGCAAGTACTCCAGTCAGATCGCCCGCCCCGAATACAAGTCCAACCCCGCCCGACACGACGGCAGCTGCTCCGTACAGGAGAGCTGCACGTGGATGGCTCCAGCCAGAGATCACCAAATGTTGATACAAATGTTCGCGATGCGCACGCCAGACCTTGTCGCCGCGGATAAGCCGCCGAAAGAGCGTAAAAACCGAATCAAACACAAATGGCCACACAAAAGCCGCTCCGACCGCGATCAATCCAAGACGAGATGGCGTATTCTGATGGACGAAAACAAATGGGATCGACGCGAACGTGAAACCAAGAAAAGCGCTTCCGGCATCTCCCATAAATATCTTCGCGGGGCTCCAGTTCCAAACAAGAAATCCTGCACACGCCGCCAAAATTGCCGCCCCGATGACACTTAAAAGTAAGTTTCCCGCCGTGTACCCGACCACGAACCAACCGAAGCCAGCCACGAGGCCTTGTAGGCCGGCGATCCCGTCGATCCCGTCCATAAAATTGAATGCATTGGTCATCCAAACGATCCAAATTATCGCCGCTGCGATCAACAACAGATCACGGATCGATCCGGAGGAAATTTGATATAGGTCAATGGAAGCCCAAACGACGATCGCAGCGGCCAGGAAATGAACACAAAGACGGATAAGAAAAGAGAGAGAAAGAATGTCGTCTGCCCAACTGATAAGGACGATCAGGCCGGCTCCGATCACATAAGCATAAGGGATCGGAAGGCCCGACCACCAGGCGGCCGCGGCGAGCGAAGACAGGGCAACTACGGCAATTACCAGGCCGCCGCCCCGTGGTGTCGGTACCTCGTGTGAGCTGCGTTCATTTGGATGATCCAGGATCCCGCACTTTAAGGTCCAGGTGCGCAGCAGGCCGACCCCGACCGCCGTGACGGCCGCGATGGATAACATCAGGATGATCCAAAGAACGATCGTCATTCTACTCGTTGACCGAAAAGCACCTGCCTGTAGGCTTCGACGGCAGACTCTAAAGAATACCTTTCGACGGCCGCACGCCGAGCATTCTCGCCAACGGAGAGACGCTGTTCGGTATCGTCACGAACTGTCAACAAGGCCTTGGTAAAGCCTTCGACGTCTCCCGGTGCCACGTGCCAACCGGCCGCATCTTCGTCGATGACCATTGCAAGCTCACTTTCGGGATCGGTCAGTGCCAGGATAGGCTTTCCGGCAGCGAGGATATTGTAGGTCCGGCTCGGCATCGAAACTCCTTTCATTCTGTCAACGAGCGAGACCAGAGCCAAGTCGCAAGCGTTCAGGAAGTCGATCTGATCCTCGCGCGGCCTTGGATCAAGTATAGTCACGTTCTTTAACCCACGCCGATCAACCTCGTTCTCGATCCATTTTCTCTTTACACCGGCCCCCAGGAAGACAAATTGAATGCCCGTATCACTCGAAAGCTCGGTCGCGCCATCAATTATTGTCTCGACATCATTTGGCCAACCCATATTACCGGCGTACATAACCACGAAATTTTCCGTCAATCCAAGCTCGGTTAATGTTCGATTCTGGCTTCTCGGACGTGGCTCTACGGTCTCTAGTTCGGCCCAGTTCGGTATCACATGGATCGGAGCCGGAGTTCCGCGTGTTTTGGCTTCCAGAAGAAGTTTCATATCGCGCCCGACAACTATGATCCGTTCGCAGTGCTTATAAAGCCAACGATTCAGCCGGTCGAGGATTTGAACGAAAAGGCCTCGAGGATTCGCCTTCCCCGCTGCTATCAGGATCTCCGGGTAGTTATCATGAATCAGAAGCGTGTATCCGGCTCCTCGTAACAGTGCCGCACTCGCGATGATGAACGGCATCGAGGGCGGCGTCGTCACTACCAAGATTGAATCACCGCGACCGAAGGACGCGATCGCCTTGAAAAAGGTCGTCACGCCGAGCGTCAGCATATTGATCAGCCGGAATAGAATGACGTTCTTGTTGAGCGTTGTCCCGGCTACGCGGAAGATGTCGACGCCGTTGTGCCGTTCACGTTTGGCTGCTTTGATGCCTCGACGGGAATAATTCGGCTGCCCGCATATCACTCTCACGTCTGCGGCGTCGGCAAGCCCTTCTGCGATCCTGGTCAGATAATAACCGGTCGAGGTTTCCTCGGGGTAATAGAGTTCAGAAACGACCCAGAGCCGCCGCCGTCGGATTACGGTTGGGAATTCGCTACCTGGCATTGTTGGCGGGCAGCGACGCTATATCCATCGCTCGACTGAGTACATTAGCCGTTGCCTGTGTGTATCGCGGATCGGCGATCTGGTCCAATGCGTACTGCCGAGCCCGTGCGGACATTGCCTGAAAGCCCTCATCGGTCATTTCCAAACACTCGCGGATCGCTCTCGTGTAGCCATCAGGGTCTTCTAATGGAATTCGCCATCCCGCACCGCGATCTTCGAGGTCCGACCATACCGTCCGGTCGCTGATCAAGAGTGGGCAGCCCGCAGCAAGCGCCTCGATGAACACGTAACCAAAGTTCTCGTTCAATGTCGGCATCGCGAAAAAATGATTTTCCATTACGCGGAGGAGCGCCTCGTGCTGATCCTCGAAAACGCCGGACACAATGACTTTCACATTTGCGGGAAGTCGATCTATAGCGGTTTGGCATTTTCCCCAATAGTCGCGATCCTCGATCGGGCCTATCAACTCGAGGCTTATGTCGCCTTCGGTCACATCGCACAGCCTTTCGATAAAGTAGTGGATATTCTTCTTCGGCGATAGCCGGGATATGAATACGAACTTGACCGCTCCGGGCCGCTTTGTCGGCTTTTTAGTTTGATCGTAATCCGGCAATATTGCCGCGGGCAGCAGATCGGGCGCGACCATTACCTCGACATGGGCACCCATCAGGCTGCGGATCTCGTCGGCTTCAGAGTCGAATGATGCCTTCCAAATGATTCCGTCATACAGGCCGACCATACTGGCGTATTTGAGAAAAAGCTTTTTCTTGTATGGCTTGATCGACAGTGCACCTACCGATGTTTCGCCGCATGGAGCGAGTATGACCGACAGCTCCGGCAACAGCCCCTTTCTGCGGGCGTTCAAGAATCGGATCGACGGTAAGCTGAACATGCTGTTGAGAAAAACGGCATCGGGCTTCACTTCGTCGATCAACCTGGAAACAGTCCCAGCTGATAGGCTTCCCTTACCGAAATAATACGCTCGGGCATTCCCGATATCGTTCCATTCGTCCGTCTTCACAGTGTCATACGGTCTCGTATCCGATCGCCCGTCGTGGTTCCTGGTTACGATGTGAAAGTCGTATAAATCGGCAAATCGCGAAACCAAGTTTACGACGGTCCACATGCCGCCGCCGCTTTTGTACCCGGGCAAGTAATAGTCACAGAAGATCAATACCTTCTTTTTGCTCATAGCGAGATTGGTTCAACGATGTACGCGAAGGCTGTGATATCCGAGAATTAGTTTGCTGACCGTGCTGGCTACGTTCGAAGCCAGGTATTCTTTCGGCGGGTCCCAGGATGCCGGCTGTGCGACAGCAAGCTCGACTGCCGACACTATCGCTTCGGGGTCGGCACCGCTCAAAATATTACTCCCACATTCGAGCGTTTCGGGCCGCTCAGTGACGTCTCGGATCGTAACGTTCGGTATGCGGAAAATTGAGCATTCCTCCTGAACAGTGCCGCTGTCGGTCAATACCGCAAGAGAGTTCTTTTCCAGATGAACAAAATCAAAGAATCCAAAAGCATCGAGCAGTCTGACCTTTTCGGAATCTGCCGAGACCTTGAATCGCCTAAGTTTCTCAGCAGTCCTGGGATGAACGCTGACAAGTACCTGTTTCGAGAATTTGTCTGCGACGGCCTCTAGGCCCCTGAAAATACCTGCAAGCCTATCGGGAATGTCCACGTTCTCGGCTCTGTGTAGTGTCACCAGGAGATAATCAAACGCCGAGAGCCCCAGCCGTGACAAAATATCGCTGGATTCTATCTGAGGATCGAAATGATCGAGCACTTCTTTGATCGGGTTGCCGGTTACAAAGATCCTTTCACGCTCGATCCCTTCGCGGACGAGATTTTCCTTGCTTCGCTCAGTATATGGCAGCAACACCGTGCTTGCGTGGTCGATCAGGCGTCGGTTGACCTCCTCGGGAACCCTGTCGTCATAGCATCGATTCCCGGCTTCCATGTGAAAGACCGGTATCCGTCGTCGTGCTGCAGGGATAGCACTCAAGGCACTATTCGTATCCCCAAGTATCAAGATCCGATCCGGCTTTACAGCCTCGATCACCTCGTCGCATTTAGAGATGACCTGGCCGATCTGCCCTGAGAAGGTGTCTGCTTTGATACCAAGATTGTGGTCCGGCTGCCGGACCTTGAGGTCACGAATGAACACGTCGCTGAGACTCTCATGATAATTCTGTCCAGTATGCACCGTAATATGCTCACAGTGCTGATCGAGCAGTTTCATCACAAGGCTTAGCCGGATGATCTCGGGACGGGTCCCGAATATGGTCAAAACTCGCATTCGCTTGAAAAAAGGCGTTGTCTAGGCACTCGCCATGAATCGTTTGATCTCGTCGTTTGCGCCTGCGAGGAGTTCACGCAGCTCGGCGACGCCGATATTGTCGTCCTTGGAAGAATACTCCGCTTTGAGTGCGGGTGCGGCCTCATCGGCACCACGGAGTTCCGGCAGGACTGGGAGGATGACGTAATAGCCGTTAGATTCGATCGTCCGAAAGCACTCTTCTTCCGACACCATGATCTCGTGGATCTTTTCGCCCGGGCGGATGCCTGTCTCAACGATCGGCACCTCTGATTCGCCCATCAGTGCCCGGGCCACGTCCACAATATTCGCGGCAGGCACTTTGGGAACGAAGGTGCAGCCGCGGCGGCCGCTCCTGATCGCCTCGAACACGGTATCGACAGCCCGATCCAGAGAGAGTAAGAATCGGGTCATCTCTCGCATCGTGATCGTAACACTCTGTCCGTTACGGATCTGATCGACAAAGAGCGGCACGATCGAACCCCGCGATGCAATTACATTTCCGTATCGAACGCAATTGAATTTGGTTCCCGACGTGCTTCGGTTCGCTTCGATTATGATCCGTTCCTGAAGCGCCTTGGTCATGCCCATTACGTTGATCGGCTTGCAGGCCTTGTCCGTAGAGATGCCGACCACCTGTTCCACCTGCGGCCCGGCATCCTCTACCGCCCGGACGACGTTCTGAGCTCCGATAACGTTCGTCTGTACCGCTTCGAATGGAAAATATTCACATGAAGGAACCTGCTTGAGAGCCGCCGCATGGAATACGACATCGGCTTCTCTCATCGCAGATGACAGAGCCGCAAGATCGCGCACATCGCCGATGCGAAACCTAAGCCGATCGGCAGCTCGTTCGTAGATGACCTCGTCGGTCGCCTTCTCACGATTGAGAAACTCAAGCCGCATATAATGCTGCTTTGCTTCATCACGCGAGAAAACGGTAACTAAACCCGGCTCGCCCATTTCGCCTGACAAGATCCTGCGGACCAGGGTCTGGCCAAGCGAGCCAGTGCCGCCCGTTACAAGGATCCGCTTTCCTCTTAATTCGTTCATTTTCGAAAAGTGTCGTACGGAGTCGGATCGTTGGCCATAAGCTCGATCATTTCCTCCCAGGATCTTGCTTTGAATCCGGTCTCTGCCCTGAATCGAGAGCCGTCCAGGCTGCGGTCGATCTTAAGTTCATCCGACGGGATCAGATCGATCCCGGATCCGAAATATCGGTCAATGAGCCCTAACAAGCGGAATTTATCGATAGCGTCTGACGCAACGTGGTAAAGACCGCTTAATTCCTTATGATCAGAGATCAAACTCGCAATTATATCCGTAAATACGACGGTTGGAAAGCCCGAGTATATCGCTTGCGTATAGCCCTTTACCTGGCGGCCGCGATTAGAGAGGAACCATTCGACCAGGCTGTGCGACGAGTCGAGTTCGCGGCCGATGATCGACGAACGGATCGTCAGACAGTTTTCGCCTAGCACTTCCCCGAGATTTTTACTCTTGCCGTAAAGGTCGGTCGCATTTGGTTGATCTTCCTCGCTGTAATTTCCTCTTATGCCATCAAAGACGCAGTCGGTACTGATCGAAATGAGCCTGAATCCGCATTCACGGCCCAATTCAGCCAGCCTGTGCGGAAATATCGAGTTGATCGTCAGGGTCGTTATCACGTTCTTGGCCGACGGGACCTGTTTGACGATGCCGATCGCATTTATGACCACATCCGGCTCGGTCAGATCGATCGCCCTTCTAATGGAGTCGGGATCCTCAGCTGAAATGTACGCAACGGCAAATACTGGATCGAAGATACCGAATCTTTGAACGGCCTCGTATTCACCGCGAAGCGTGTAATACGTCTCGAATCGGGACGAAAGGCCTTGAACGAGCTTGTGCCCGAGCATCCCATTCCCACCGAAGATCAATACCCTATTCATATCAGACAATTTCACCCATGATCAACTAAGCCAATAGCGTAACATATTGCAGATCATATACATAGACCACATTATCTAATGCAGCATCTGATAAGTTTCGAGGCTCTGGTTGACCTTGTCGTATAGCTTCATATACCTGTCCGCGACGCGATCGGAACGGAATCGGTCAATGTTCTTGTAACCAGCTTCGACCAGTGATGTTCTTAAAGCCTCGTCGTTGATGATCCGGATGATCCCTTCCCTTATTGAATTTGGATCGTGCGGGTTTACGAGCATTGCTCCTTCGCCCGCCACATCGGACATTGGACGGAGGTTGCTTGTTATGACAGGCGTGCCTACGGCCTGAGCTTCAATTATGGGCAGGCCAAATCCCTCGTAAGTTGAACAGAATGCGACAATATCGGCATCGAGATACGCTTCCGACATCGCCCTATCGTCAAGTTGTCTCAGGAATTCCACATGAAGCGAAACACGCGAAGCTGCTTCTATTATCTCAGGATCCGGGTCGCCAACGATCCTCAATTCACACTCGATACCGTCCAGGGCATTGATCAGATTGACGACGTTCTTGTGCTTCATCGTCCCGACCTGCAGTATGACGGGCCTTTCGCTGCGAAATGCTGACCGTGCTAACGGGGTCAGCGAAGGATCGAGGGGATTGTCAATTACGCGTATCTTGCCTTCGAATTGAGGCAGAAAGCTCACGATCTCGTCGCGTGTGGCCTCGGAAACCGCGGTCACATAACGCGTTCGACGCAGCGGCCAATCGAGCAGGATCTTTTTCAACATGAATCGCCGCAATCCCTTACGGGTATGCAGGAATGCAAGGTCATGTATCGTTAGAATGGTGCGTTCGACGGGAAGACGGAACACTATGTAGTGTACGTGACCCGTTACGTGATAGACATCTGCTTGTTCGGGTCGAAAAAAAAGCAGATTTCGCACGACGCTCACGAGGTCGTTCGAGAACGGCATCTGAGCGAATGATGCAGCGAACCTCTCTGGATCCAAGGCTGACGCCACCAGCCTGAACACCTTCTCCAGGCTGACAAAAGATGATCTTTTTCGTTCGACGAATAGAACCTTTGTCGGCATGTCAGATCTGCTGGGCCCGTTTGCCGGACGATCCTGCGGCCGCGTATGCTTCCGCCAGTTCCGCCTGCGAAATGACGGCCGTCCCGACCCGTCCGACAGCTATGCCGGCAGCGATGTTTGCTATCATTGCTGCGTCCTCCAATTCCAGGCCGGCGGCCGCGGCGACGGCAAGCGTTGCGATGACTGTATCTCCGGCACCCGTAACGTCATATACGGTGCGGGCGACGGCATCAAAGTGCGTCGATCGATCCGTCCGGCCGAATAACGTCATTCCGTTCGCTCCTTCTGTGATAAGTACGTTCTCGGCATTGAGATCGCGGAGCAGTTGGGACCCGGCTTTCGACACCAATCCTGGGTCGTTGTGCTCGATGCCGCAAGCATTGGCCGCTTCGAGGAGATTCGGCGTTATCATCGATACGCCGTGATATTTAGTGAAATCCTTGCCTTTTGGATCAGCAAATACAGGAGCACCGTGTTCGCGTGCGACATCAACAATGAAACCTAGCAGATCCGGCGACAATAGGCCTTTTGCATAATCGGACACTATGACCACATCCATTTCCGGGATGAGTTCCTTGATCGAGTTCGCTATATTTGCGGCGTTCGTTTCGGGTACAGGGTTCTTCTCCTCTCGGTCAAGCCTTACGACATGTTGATCGTGAGCGATTATACGGGTCTTCACGGTTGTCGATCGGCCGGCCACTGCTTCGAATCGCTTGATGATCAGAGGCTCGCCATCGAGCACCGAAACGAGTTCTTCTGCTTCGGTGTCTTCGCCCGTAACTCCCAACAGTGTGGCCTTTGCGCCTAAACCGGCGATGTTAGCGGCTACGTTCGCCGCTCCGCCCGCTTTTACCGAGGTCCCGTTAAGCTGAACTATCGGCACCGGCGCTTCGGGTGAGATGCGGTCGACTGTTCCCCACCAGTAGCGATCCAGCATCAGATCACCGACCACCAATATTTTCGCTTGTGAGAATCGACCTATATCGATCGTCGTCATTCGTCACCGCCTCCTGAGAATGCCTGATCGACAGCTTCGCACCAGATGTGGGCCGTCGCTATGTGGCACTCCTGGATCCGAGCAGTACGAGACGAAGGCACGAGTACGCATGAATCTGAAAGTCCCGCAAGTTTTTTCCCCGATATGCCGGTCAACCCGATCACCCTGCAGCCCGCCGACCTCGCCGACATCACAGCCGCCAAAACATTGGGGGAGTTCCCGCTGGTGCTTATTGCGATCAGAAGGTCGCCGCTTACCGCAAGCGCTTCCACTTGGCGGGCAAAGACGCGTTCAAAACCATAATCGTTTCCTATCGCTGTAAGTGCCGATGTGTCCGTAGTCAAAGCAATGGCCGGAAGAGCGCGTCTTTCTATTTCATATCGGCCGCTAAATTCGGCGGCGAGATGCTGAGCGTCGGCAGCGCTGCCGCCGTTCCCGCAGATCAAAAGTTTATTTCCCGATCGAAAGGTGTCGATTATCAGGGTTTGGCATTCTGCTATCGCCGGGCCACATTGCTCGGAGAACTTTCTAAACACTTCGAGATGTTCATCCAATGAGGACACCTCGATCAGGTCTCCGGTCATAGGCACGGAATTTCCGGCATCCCGAACCGCTTCAACTATTCGCGTCGTTGAATAATTACCCATTAATGGAAGCGACCGAACATCGCCGCCGTATGAGCGCACAAATTCGGCTCCGATGATCTCGGTTTCGGGCCAGTCGCCGCCTTTTACCAATATATCGGGCCTAACCTCGCGGATGATGCGTTCGGGGGTAGGTTCGTCGAAGATCAATACGTCATCGACCGAACGAAGCGCCAGGAGCACCTCACGGCGTGAGTTCTGATCGACGAATGGACGGCCATCACCCTTGATCTTTCGAACTGATCCATCGCTATTGATGCCGACGATCAATTTGTCACCAAGAGCTCGAGCCCGGGCGAGCAGATCTACGTGGCCCGCGTGGAGAATGTCGAAGCATCCATTTGTAAATACAGTCGATGACATGGCGGATCAATTCAAGAATGATAACACGGGTATTCAGGGTGATTTAGCTCAGATCTCAACTGCGAGGACTACGTCGAATGCCCCGAACCAATATGTTGACTAGGATCATGCTGACGGCAAGCACAGCCAGGGTTCTGATCAGGGACGGAAAGATGATCGCATAGAACGATTCGTACGAGATGACCGTGAGAAGCGGAAAATATGCCGCCTTTTTCCACATTGCAGGCGAGCCGCTGTCGATAAGCGCAGAATAGATCACCCGAAGATACAAACCTACGATCAGCATGCCCAGAGGTACGCCGATAGGGCCGAAATTTCGCAAAAGGTCGCCAAAAGGAGATATCGCGAACGAATTTTCGCCGAAGTTAAAATAGAGATCGCTATAAGCTCGGGCGTCGGACGTGTTGGGCTTGTCGGGCCAAACGAATCGAGGGACGAACGACGTCAAGGCGTCGTTAACTATGTTGTTCTCAAGCCCGTAACTTGCTTCGAATGGTGCCAGGCGCTCGTAATTGGATACGACGACGGCAAGCGAACTGAGATTCTCTATCCTGTCAGATAGCGCTTGAAGAGACGAGCCGAGGATCTCGATCGGGTCTTCGCCAGTCAAATAATCTATCGTGGCGCCGACCTGGGCCGCATATTCGCCAGCCTCGACCCTGGCCTCAGAACCTTTGATGTTGCGAAAGCTGGTTCCGTAAATTACCCCGATCCCGACCGCAAGAACGGCGATCGTTCCGAGGACGAGAGACGACCGTACGGTAAGCTTCCTGCCGGCATACAGATATGCCATCATTATAGGCATAACGCTTATCATCAAGCCGCTGCGGCTGCCCAGCAACGCCATTCTAAGAGGTATGAAGGCAACCGCCGCAGCTACTACAATATAAAAGATCGGCGTTCGTTCCTTTGCGTAAAATATCCCCAGCCATACTAGAATAGTGCCCACGGTCAGGATCGTCAGCAGAAAATAAAGCAGCGAATCAAAGATCCCTACTTCTTCAAGCTTTTGATAGCCCATGATGCCGCGTATAAGTCCGATGATGTTGACTCCGATCCCCATGAACATCAGCAGAAAGCCGGGTCCCCAAAGTTTGGTAGGTTCCCACTCCCATTTCGGAAGTAAGTTCACTATCTTTTCCCCAAGGAAGCGTCCGACAGGCAGGGCAAATCCGACGATCATACCGGCAAAGCCGATCGAGACCAGCAGCAGGCTGTACGGGATATTGGTCTTTGGGTCCTCCACGTGTGACATGAAGAACGGATTCGCAAAGTCCAGAGCTATTATTATGCCGCCGACCACGAAGGCCGGGAATACATATGACCAGGCAGCGAAGACGAGCGGATGAAATAGATCGAATTTGTTCTTATAGAAGAGATACGCAGACGGTGACAACACGACCGTACCGCACAGCAATATCCAAGGGACAAGATATACTCCGCTGTTAGAGTCACCCATTTCGTTCTCGATCCACAAGAGAACGGCCACCGCGGCTATTACCGCAGCCCAGATCGCAAGCACGACCCAGATCGTGCGGTCTGGCCGTGAGAACCCCGGATGAGTGATGATCTGTCTTTGCTGCTGCATCTATCGCTTGTCTTCTACCGCAATGGACCTGGCCACTATGACGCGGCCGACATCGCCCTTACTTCCCTTTACGAACGGTTCGAAAAGCCTTGCGAACCTGGCAACGGACCGAACCTTGAAGTTCATGCCCGCAGTGATCTCGTATGGTAAGAACGACTCGTCTATGATCTCAAATCCCGACTCCTCAAGCATCATATCCAATTTCCACTTAAAGATCGGCGTGATATGAGCTGTGCGCACCGTCTCACCCTCACCGAATCCATTTAGACGTCCGGTGTAGAAAAACACTAAACGCGAGAACAACGATTCTACGTTCGGTGTCGTAATGACCAAATATCCGCCGGGCCGCAGGAGCTTTGAGCATTGGCGGATAAAATTGAAAGGATTCTCCACATGTTCGAGGATCTCTACTGCGGCTATCGCGTCAAACTCGGATCCTTCTCCGATGATCCCATCGGCAAACTCGCTGTCTAGATCGCGAACGATCAATTCGACGGCCGAAACCTTCCAATTATCGCGGTCCATATCGACCGCCGTCACATCATAGCCAAGGCTTTGCAGTTCCAGTGACAACGCTCCCTGGCCCGCTGCTAGGTCAAGGACCCGGCCGCCGGGCTCAACATACTTTCGGAAAAGATCGAGGACGTAGCCGTGTGTTCGTGGCCCGGCCATCGATTCGGGGCCGGTTTCGGACCGGGATCGGTTATGATCAGCGTCCGTCACGTTCATATACTCGCACGATTGGACCTTCATGCCTCCAGATCCACGGAATTTTCAACAGCGGTAGAATCGGCAAGTCGGCAAACTGCAAAAACCCCATCGGCCCACTGTGACGCGAATCGTACGGAAACATCATTAAACAACCGAATAATGAATGGCGTTGTAGGCCTGTGCTCCCGCCCAAGATCGCAAAACATAAATCGTTCCACCGCCAATCCGTGCCGGTTGAGCAAGAGCGAAAGCGTCGAGTACGAGTAATAAGCTACGTGGTCAGGATGCACTGGCTCATTCCGTCCGTACCGTTTGGTCAGACCGTACCGAAAGAATCTCATACCGCAATAAGCATTTATCGTGGTCACCAGCAGACGAGTGTTACCATCCATGAATCTCTTAATGCCATCCAAAAAGAGTCCCGGATTGTTTAGATGCTCGATCATCTCGCCCGCGACGATCACGTCAAATGTCTCATCCAGTTCGGTGTTCTCGAGATGTTCAAGGTCAGCGACATATAGATTCGTTGATCCGCGTTCTCTGAGAATATTCAGGCTTGCGTCATCGAAATCAAATCCGTAAAGCTCGCCTGCGATCTTTTCAAGCTCGAAATGGAGCAGCGATCCGGCTTCGATGGCGGTCTGAGTATAGGGCGAATCCGCGCAGCCGAGATGTAAAACCTTCTTCCCGCGGCAATACCTCGATATCTCGTCAAGTCGTTGGACGAGAGGGATCCTATCTTCGTTCTGGGGTCGTGCTGTCATTCTTGAGATGCCTTTCTTCTGTAAACGAGTTCAAGGAGCATTTGACGTTCCTCTTTGCTGAAGTACCCGGAGACTGCGACCACCAGGAGGAAAGTCCCGATCCCCAGTGCCAGCCTCAACGCGATCGAGTACCACCGCAGGCCAAAAACAGAAGCATCGATCCCGACCAGTACCGCAGCTGCCGCAGCACCGGCTATCAAGAGCCTTCCGAGCGTCGCGGACCAGAATCTCCAAAGGACCCTACCCAGGTAGATCCTCTCAAAAACAAAAAGAAGCGGCAGGGTCAGGACAACACCAAACAGCCTGGCTCCTGCAACGCCTTCGAGACCCCACGGGTCGACTACGAAAATTATAAGTGGTATCACGACGATAACCCAAGTCACAGTCAATATCGAGTTGAAATATGGGAACCGAAATCCCTCGGCGATCATCCCGATTATCATCAAACTTGCCGTAAATGCGAACGTAAGTGTGTGGATGATCAGCAGGTGATACGAATTCTTTGCGATCTCGGCGCCGACCCATAGCTCCAGCACGCCGTCACCGCCGAAAATGAGAACGACCGCCATGAAGGAGATAAATGCGACGATCATCTTATTCGCCTTTAGATACAACATTTCCAGCCGCTCTCGATCATGGAGAAGCTCATTAACGAGCGGAAACACGACGAGGATCGAGCTGGTCGCGATACTGTGGAGATAGATCGCTAGCGTCATCGGTATCAGATAATACGTAGCAGATTCAGTACCAAATCGGCGTATTATCCATGCCCTCTCGAATATAAAGAGAATATTGCCGAAGACTTGGTAAACCACGATGCTGGCCGCGTAACGCATGACGAAGGGCCACTCCCTGCTGCGGAAATAAGGCCGAATACTGAATTCCGGCAGTCCGGGAAGCGCTGTCGCGGCAAACACGCCGCCCATGATCAATATAGAGGTCAGGTTCCACCAAAGCAGAGCCTCAACGCCTGCTCCTGTCAGAGCGAGGCCAACGTTACCCACGTTCAAAAGTATGCCACTCAGATTTGTGATCAACAGATACGGCCGAAATCTGTGCAGCCCCTGCAGTATGAACTGGAATATCTGGCTCACCATCATCGCCAGAATGGTGGCGCTCGCCAAGTAGATGCCATTTCGCCCGATCGAGAATTGCTCTTCTGGCAGGGCAAGCACGCTTTGTACGATGTAACCGGCAGAGAGTACGACCACCGTACAGCCTGTGATAGTCAGTCCAAGGCTAAGCCAAATTGTGGACGAGATCGATTCCGAGAGTCGTTTGTCCTCGCCTGATGCTCGATACTCTGCGACGTACTTAACAAGTATCTTTCCGATACCGAACGGGATGGAATAGCTGATAAAACCGATGAGTGAAGCATATAGTCCGTACTCGACACGGCCCAGGCTCTTTACGATCACGGGCGTGGCGATGAGCCCGGTGATTATAGGCAGGAACCATGAGAGCAGACTCAGGATCGTGTCGGTCAGCAATGAGACCCTGCGCGATACCTTGTTAGTCATGTCGATCTCCGGCAGCCCTGTAGTGATCGAAGACTGTGATCGCCAGATCACGCTCGTCAAAGTGGTCTCTTACGTGCCTACGTGCGTTCATTCCCAGATCTAGCCTTAGGTTTGGATCATCAACAAGCTCAATGATCGATCGAGCCAACGCTTTTACGTCGCCCGGGGCGACAAGGATGCCGGTCTCTCCGTCAACGATGGCCTCGGGTATCGCATTAAGCCTGGTTGAGATGACGGGCAATCCTAGAGCCATGGCTTCGAGAATTGAGATCGGAAGGCCTTCCCAGAGACTCGGCAGCACGAAAATATCGGCTTGTGCGAAATAGGCCAGTAGTTCAAGGCGTGTCTTGCCGGCATCGGACGACAGCATGTACCGAAATGAACCCCCGAGTTCGTATGACTCGATCCGAGCGGCCTCGTTCTTGTCCGGCATCTGCGGCCCGATCCAAATGAATTGAACTCTTCGATTTTGGCCGAGAACTTGCTTTGCTGCAGCGAGCAATTCCCATCGGCCTTTTCGATCAATGAACTGGCCTACTGTCAGAACTCGGATCGGTTCGTCAGCCACAGTATCATCTCGCTTCGCCGCGAGGGCTTGATCGATCTCAGACAGATTGATCCCAACCCGGGTCAATGAGATCTTTGACGCAAGGTCGCTTCCCGCTATCTCGAGCAGGCTCTGACGGGCATGTTCATTCGCTGCGAAAAGATGAAATCTGCTCCTGCGAAGTAAGAATCGCAGCCGGCATCGCCAGATCAAACGCCTCCAGACCGGAGGATCCGGCGGCATCGCATTGTGGGCAGTTGCGAAAACACCGGCGTTGCGACTAAGGAAGAACAATAGGATCCAAGACTGCCAGGGAGCAGTTTCAATGTGCACCACGGCTCCCTTTCTGCGTATCCTGCGGGTCGCTTTGATTATCTCAAACTCAGATCTGAGCCGCCGGAAATGTTGGACGAGTTTGGCAACGACCGAACGTTTTGGTTCCAGATCAGACGAATATTTTAAGTAATTGAACTCGGCGCCATATCCGTCGAAAAACCGCTGGATGTCTTCGCCGGCGCCCGCGGGGACGTATATCTCGAACCGCTGGCCCTGAGGAGCGTTTCGAAGGATCGACAGGAAATACATCTGCGCTCCGCCCCATTTAAGATAGTTCCAAATGAAGCAGATCGTTTCAGGCAGAGGTGATCCGATCGAGTTAGTGGTCATTCTCTGTGGATCAGGCCGCGTGGCCTCTATCGCGTCGGATGATAAATGAAAACGTTCGCGAGACGAGTTGGCCAAGATAGACCACGTAAGCGACCAGGGCTTTGGGCTTTGACGGGGCCGACTCCCACCGTGCTATGAATTGCCGCTGGAGATTCAACGGATGTCGTCGGTCCCAAAAAAGCGAACGGATCGCCGGCCGCACACCTGCCTTGTGGAGCGGTTTAGGATACGTGTTCGGCTCGCACCAGACATACGCCCGTGGCTCAATCACCAAACGCCAGCCACGCTTCGCAAATCGAGCCATCCATTGGGCATCACCCCAACCATGTGGAAACCGCTTCTCATCCATCAGTCCGCATTCGCGGATCGCGTCGGCAGGGACAAGTACGCAATTGCCTACGATACACTCAACGTCGAAAATACTCTGAGGGACCGTAAAAGCGGTGAGATCATCCGGTATCTGCCAACCGCCCTTAAGTGTTTCCCACACCTGTCCGACCTGAAAGACCCTGTGAGGTTCATTCCACAACAACAGCAGTGCTCCGACTATTGTCCGGGGATTCTCGGACGCCGCAGCGACCAATCTGCGCAGGAACTGCTCGTGAAAGACCGCGTCGTCGTTCATCGTGACGATGTGGTCCGGTTCCCATTCCAATGCCGCCTCAATGCCGCGGTTCGTACCTGCGGCGTAATGGAGGGTTCCGTCGCCTTTTATCAGGGTCACGTCTGGGAACGCGGCAGCTATCGCATCAGCTGTCCCGTCTGTCGAGCCATCATCGACGATGAATATCCTGACATCGAGCCCGGTCTTGTCGATCTTGCTCAAGCTCCGAAGCCCCTGAAGCGTGATCTCCCGGCGATTGTACACCGGAATAACGAGCGCGACCTTTGTGGCCTTATCCGCCATTTCCGTGCGAACCGAATCAGGCGGAGGCCGTGCTTTCGGAGTTTGCGTAAGATTCGCTGACCTGTTGCTCGATCCAGCGATAGGTAATGGCCAGGCCCTCTTCCAGCGAGACAGACGGCTCCCATCCGAGTACTTCGCGCAGCTTGGTGTTATCTGAGTTCCTGCCGCGTACGCCCTGCGGACCGTCGATGTGTTTTTTGTCGATCGAGATGCCGGCGATCTCGGCAACGATGTCAGCTAGTTGATTTATGGATACCATTCGATCCTGACCCAGATTGAGCGGTTCGCGAAAATCGGAACGCATCAGCCGATATATGCCCTCGACGCAATCGGAGATGTAGCAGAATGATCTCGTCTGTTCGCCGTCTCCCCAGATCTCGACGACGGGGTCGCCGGTCAGTTTAGCGGTTGCAACCTTGCGGCACATCGCCGCCGGGGCCTTTTCGCGGCCGCCTTCCCAAGTTCCCTTCTCACCAAAGATATTATGGAATCTGACGGTTCGTGTCTCCATTCCGTAATCCTCGTGATAATGGAGGCACAGCCGCTCAGAGACGAGTTTTTCCCATCCATAGGCGTCTTGCGGCATTGCCGGATAGGCATCCTCTTCCTTGAGCGGGGTCACGTTCGTATCTTCCTGCAGAAACTCCGGATATACGCAGGCAGAACTCGTATATAGATATCGCTTTGCTCCGTTCTCACGAGCCGCGTCAAGCGTATGCAGGTTAATGAGCGAATTGTTATAGAGTATCTGAGCGTGATGCGACGAAATGAAACCCATCCCGCCCATGTCTGCAGCGAGAGCGTAGACCTCATCGATGCCGTCTGTCGCGGACAGACAATTTTCCCATCGGCGTAGATCTAGCAGCTTGAATTCGTCGGCATCTGATGCGCCGAATTCGGGGTATTTGATGTCAACGCCGCGAACCCAATAGCCTTTCTCTCTCAAGAAGGTCACGAGATGGCTGCCGATAAAGCCGCCGGCACCTGTGACCAGCACTTTCGTTTTGTCACTCATAGAAATGATAAATTGATCGGGGCAAGGTCACGCTTCGTCGGAGTGGCGGTAATTGTCCCTGTGGTAATAGCTCTGGTAGTAGTAATTCTCCTGCGAGTTGAGGTTGACATTGTTAAGCACAACGCCGAAAACCTTGGCTCCGATATCGTTAAGAAGCTGACGTGCCCTGCGGACGACCTGACGCGAACTCTTGCCCGAGTGGACCACAAGTATGACGCCATCCACCATCGAAGCTATCAGCACGCCGTCGGTGAACGACGCTATCGGCGGCGAATCGACGACGACATGAGTGAAGTCCTTCTGCAGCAGCGTCATTAGATCAGCCATTTGCTGCGAACCGATCAGCTCTGCGGGGTTCGGCGGTATGGGGCCAGAGGTCAGCAAATGGAGCTTGGTACCAGGGTCCTGCTTGATCGTTTTGCGGATCTGGGCCTCGTTGAGGTCGCTCGACAACAGAGTCGATAAGCCCTCGCCGTTCTCGATACTAAATACCGAATGAAGCCTCGGACGACGCATGTCGGCATCGATGATCAGTACTTTGGCACCCGTTTGAGCCAAACTGATCGCCGTATTGGTCGCCGTCGTCGTCTTTCCTTCGGCTGGAAGGCTCGAAGTGATAAGCAGCGACTTCGGAGCATGCCCGGCGGTCGAAAGCAGAATGGACGTTCTCAACTGCCGATACGCTTCTGCGAGCGAAGAGCGGGAATCCGCATAGATCAGCAGTTCGGAGCGTTCGCGGTCATTTGGTTCGTCATTGCCGCCCACAAGCAGGAGCTTGCGTTTAGGCATTGCATCGATACGCGGGATCGCCGCCAGAGCTGGCAGTTGTAGGTAATTCTCGATCTCCTCCGTCGATTTGATCGTGTCGTCAAGATACTCGAGGAACAGAGCGAGCCCCATACCGAACAGCGTCGATAGGAACAAAGAAGCCAGTACCGTTGTCAGGCGACGCGGAGAGACCGCAAGGTCAGGCGGCACTGCAGGCTCCGCCAAGCTAATGTTGTTGTCCGAACCTTGAGCGGCAATGTCGTTACCGCTCACCTGCTTTCGCAGGTTGTCAAGGAATCCTTTGTTGGTGGCAATATTCTGTTCGAGAAGCTTAATATTGACGGCCGCTTGGTTCTGGACGTTGGCCTCACCGAATTGCCGGTTGAAATCCGCTCTGATCTTATCTTCGTTAGCCTTGGCTTGAAGATATTTTGTCTTGAGGTTCTCAACTATCGTTTTTGAGGTCTTGTCGCGGTATTTCTCAAGTTCTTCACGAAATTTCGCGACGGCTCGGTCTATCGAATTCTGATAGCTTGTGATCTGAGCGTCGATCTCGCGGATCTCAGGCGCCGACTCCAGATATTCCTGTAATCTAAGCTCGCGCGTCTGACGAAGGTCCGCGATCTTCTTCATAGTGTCGGCCTGCAGCGTCCGGATCGCGGTCTCTTGATCGGCGAAGAACTTCTGTCCTTCTTGTTCGGCAAGTGCCTTTAGCCTTTCGGGCGAGTTGGCGACGGCGGTATAGTTAGCCTCCGCATTCTTACGAGCGTTCTCAGCCTCGAGAAGAGCCTTGTTCAGGCCCGAAAGCCGATCGATGACGATGGTCGTGTCCGGATCGGTCTTCAATATCCCGGCTTCCTGTGTGAGCGCAACGAGTTTCTGTTCGTCGGACCGGATGTCGGACTGCAGGCTCGCAATGCGTTCCTGTAGAAAATCATTCGTCTTCCTGCTGGTTCCCGAACGCTTTTCCTGATTTTGATTAATGAACGTCTCGGCTATTGCATTGGCGACTATTGCCGCAAGCACCGGGTCATTATTCTTGTACGAGATATCGATCAAACGAGTGTCCTTGACCGTGGCCCTCGATTCGCGTACCGGATCCACGCTGAGATTCCGCTTGATGACCTCAACGAACGGCGTAAGCCTGATCGCTTCCTGGATCTCTTCATTCGTAGCGGCCGATAGCGTTGAATCTGAATTCAGCGAAAAGCCGTCTCTCGGCGGATCGGAACTCGACAACCCAACTGCCTTCAGGATCGAGCGGATCACCGAGGTCCCGCCCTCAGTACGCTCCTTTAGAAAATCCTTGTTTGTATCGAGGTTATGTTCCTTTATGACGCGACGCAGCAGCCCGTCGCTCCACAACAATTGAAGTTGGGTATTGAAGTAAGCGGGATCGGAATTTGTGACCGTTCGCCGGGCATCTGACGTAACGAGATCCGGGTTGACCTGCTCGAGATCTACCTGTACCACCGATTTCGCCTGGTAAATGTTAGGCTTGCGGGCCATATAAATGGCCGTGAGCGTCGTCATCAGAACTGCGATACCGGCGACGAGCCAAAGGCGTTTGCGAATAGCCCGCCAATAATCAAGGAACTGCGACGTCTCGCTGCCCAGCGGACGGTACGATTGATATCGCCCGGGGATGATACCCGGCTCGATCGGCCGTTCAATATCGACCTGTTCGGATAATGGCGCCGCGATGATCTCGCGATTCTCTTTCATACTGGATCTCTACGGTACCGGAACACCGCGTGCGATGATGCTGGGCAAACCGTTGGTTATTGCGTTCTTGAATCCGACAAGGATGTCTTTCGTTCGGTCCTTTGAGACTGCGACGATATCATTAGGTTCCAGGATCGGATCCTTTGCGCGTCGCTTCTCGATCTCTCCCAGGTTGACCACTATGTCTTCCGGCTCCCGGCCCGGGCCGCGTTGCCGGATGATCCGCACCTCAGACCTGTCCGTAGCCGGTTTCAAGCCTTCGGCCGTTGCAATAGCTTGCGTAAGCGTTATCGGTTCACGTACTTCAACGGGGCCGGGCTTTATCACATTGCCATAAACGTAGATGATATCGGCCTTCAGGACCGAAATGACGTCGCCCGGGCGCATTTTCATCGAGACCTTGCCTTCCTGGACGTCTCTGATCTTGAAGGACATGAACGACTCGTCGGCCGCAGCGTTCGCATCCTGGCAAGCGGAGACGCTGCCGCCCCGCACAACGAATAGACGCGTACCCGATTCTTTGTTCGGCCCGCCCGCGAGCGCCAGCAGTTGGAGTAGATTCATCTCGCGGCTAACAAAGAAGCTGCCTGGCTTCTCGACCGCGCCTATCACTGCCATCGACTGCGATCGTTGTTCTGCGACCGTGACGTTGACCTGCGGGTCGCGAAGGTGGCCGACCTTATACGCAGCTTCGATATCGCGAGCCAACTCACGCTCGGTCTTGCATACAGCCGAAATGGGCTTGTCGAGTCGGTACAGGTAGATCATGCCGTCGGGATTGACTGAGGCACGTATGTTGAGCTCCGGATGGCGAAACACCTGCACATCCAAAACATCCTGCAGCCCGATGCGGTACCTATCGTCGCGCGAAGCCTGGAGCCCAGTCGGGCCATTGCTCGGCGGCAGCGTCGGCTCCTGAGCGGCCAAAACCACATGCCAAATGACAATAACAAGGGCGGCCACGATCAAGCGATTTGTTCTCATCAAATTCTCTCCACGATCAAAATACGATACGGGGGAAGAGCTCCATTGCAGTCAGGCGATCCGCAAACGATTATCTTACACAATAATAAGGGCTTTTGGAAACAAGGCGTTTTGAAACTTCTGATGTTTTCGCTAAACTCAGATTCCTATCACTCGATCCGGCTATGGATAATGCCACGCCAATGCTCCGGCAGTATTTGGAGATCAAAAAGCAGTACCCGGGCACCATTCTGTTCTTTCGGCTCGGCGATTTCTACGAAATGTTCAACGAGGACGCGATCGTAGGCTCGCGAGAGCTCGAGATCACGCTGACTGCCCGGCAAAAGGACACGCCAAACCCGATCCCGATGTGCGGTGTCCCCTATCATGCCGCTGCGGGATATATCGCCCGGCTCGTGCGAAAGGGATTTCGTGTAGCTATATGTGAACAAGCCGAAGAAGCAAAAAAAGGCGTGAAACTGGTCCGCCGCGAGGTTGTTCGCGTCATAACGCCCGGAACCGCGATCGACCCGCAATTGACGGAGCAGCGCGAACCGATTTACATTGCCGCACTCGACGGCAGCGACAATATCTGGGCTGCGGCACTGATGGAGCTTTCAGCAGGCCGCCTTAGCGTTCTTCAATCCGAAGGCCCGGATGCTATTCAGCGTATAAGCGAACAGGTGGGGGCTTTTTCACCCAAGGAGCTGATTTGCGATCGTAAAAGCGAGACGGCCGTTCGGGCAGCATTCAATTTAGCGGAGTCCGATGATTCGGCGCTCTTCCCTGAACAGCCTGAATCGAAGACGCGTGATCTGCTCTTGACTGTCCGAGAGGATCACTCGGATGCGGCAGCAGGCGAAGAGCGGCTCAAGGATCATTTCGGTGTCGCGACTCTGGAATCATTTGGGATCGCGGGCAAGGTCCACGCCATTTCTGCCGCTGCGGCCTGCCTTTCATACGCTCGCGAGACCCAAATGGCTTCGGCCGATCATATTACCGACATCGAGTATCTGGAAGCGGCCGACCACATGATCCTAGATCCGGTCACGCTCGAGAATCTGGAGCTTGTCGAATCGCGCAATCGATCGGGCACTCTTTTCTCGCTAATTGACGAAACGGTCACGGGTATGGGTTCGCGACTTCTGCGCGGCTGGCTCTTGCGGCCTTCTCTCAAGCGAAGCGAGATACAGACACGTCAGGGCGCGGTTTCTGAGTTGAGCGACACGATCTTACGAGAACGTCTACGTTTCCTAATGAAAGCGATGGGAGATCTGGAACGGCTTCTCGGTCGCCTCAATCTAGGGACCGCTACGCCTCGAGACATTGTTGCTCTTCGCAACGCGCTTGAACGTACGCCTGACCTCCACGAAGCTCTTTCGGACGCGCAGTCACTTCTGCTGCAGGTATTGGCGGAGAACATATACGACCTGCCGGATCTGGTGGATCTCATCTCATCAGCGATCTCTGACGAGCCGCCGGTCAATCTCGCAGACGGCCATGTAATTAAGGAAGGATTCAACGCGGAACTCGACGAGCTCCGATCGATCTCGACAAATGCCAAGCAGACCATTGCGGGTTTTGAATCCGAGGAACGTATCCGGACAGGGATCACGAGTCTCAAGGTCCGATTCAATAACGTCTTTGGCTACTATATCGAGGTGCCTAAGGCACAGATACTCCGCGTCCCGGAAGGCTATGAACGACGACAGACCCTGGCCAACGCCGAGAGATACACGACGCCCGAACTCAAAGAATGGGAGCAGAAGGTGCTATCTGCCGAGGACCGGATAATTAGGCTGGAAGCGGACCTTTTTCACGAGGTTCGCGACCGAGCAAGGTCAGAAACAAGAAGGATAAGCTCTACGGCTCGTGCCGTCGCGACGCTCGATGCCCTGGCAGCCCTGGCCGAGACCGCTTCGCACCGCAATTATGTATGTCCGGTGCTGCATGATGGCGATCTTCTGGAGATCCGGCATGGAAGGCATCCGGTGGTCGAGGCTTCACTTCGCGACAATTTTGTTCCGAACGATGTCCTAATGAATAACTCGACCGATCGGCTGCTGATAATTACCGGAGCGAATATGGGCGGTAAATCAACGATCCTCCGCCAGATCGCACTTATTCAGGTTCTGGCACAGATCGGGTCGTTCGTCCCGGCAGCGGCCGCCAAACTTCCTATCGTGGATCGCATCTGGACACGGGTCGGAGCTTCAGACGACCTCGCATCGGGTCGCTCGACCTTTATGGTCGAAATGTCCGAGACTGCGGCGATCTTGCGGAATGCAACTCCCAGGAGCCTGGTTGTACTGGACGAGATCGGACGCGGGACCTCGACCTTTGATGGATTATCGATAGCGTGGGCCGTGGCCGAGTATCTGCATGATTCGCCTGAACACGCGGCTAAGACGATCTTTGCGACTCACTATCACGAACTCACGGAGCTGGCCGAAGCATTGAAAGGAGCAAGGAACTATCAGATAACTGCGACAGAAAACGACGGTGAGATAGTCTTTTTCCACAAGCTGCAGCCGGGAGCAGCCTCGAAGTCATACGGTATCGCGGTCGCTAAGCTCGCCGGAATTCCGCGGTCCGTGGTGGAACGCGCGCGTGAAGTGCTGAGCAGATTGGAGCAATACGAACTCGCAGTATTTGGCGATAATGCGCCGAAAGGCATCGACAAAGCAGCGTCGAAGAAAGAAGCGGCACAAGCTTCACTTTTTTCCGTTGTCAACGATGCTGTCATTGACGAGATAAGAAACACGGACATTTCCGGGCTTTCGTCGGACGAAGCCCACAGACTCCTTGTTTCCGTAAAGGAACGCCTGATCTAACTGCTAAAGCTGCCGTGATCGAACACGTGTGGACGGCGAGATCGTCAACGCAAATGAGCCCCCAACATACGAAGCCTCGACGTCGGCCCCTTCGACAACCTTTCCGAACACTGTACTCCTGTCATTCGAGATGCTGGCAACCGCGGCCTCAAGCCAACTGTCGCGTTCCTCCCATTTCGGGAAAACGTTTCGCAGCAGCAGTTTGACCGTCGCCAGACTCTTGGGCGACGGCCTGCCGGAGCCTGAAACGGCGATGGTTAGGCGGACATTGGCCTCGGCTACTTCCTTTTCGGTTCCGAAGATCGTCAGCCGAATACTTTTATCTTTTGAGACCCCTTCCCATTTTGCTTCGGCCACGGTCGAAGAAACAATTGCGACCGGGACCACCTTATCGAATCCTTCAGTCAGGGCTTTCAGAGACAAACCGAGTCCGTCCTCCGACTTTGCAAATGACAGCGAATTCCGAGTTTGCCCCCCGAACCACACTGAAGCAAAGCCTCCTGAAACGGCGACTCCGACGGCATCCCATGAGTATGGCTCAAATTCGTCGCGGTTCAGCAATATCAAACTATGCAGCCTGCTTCGGCTCCAGGCTTCGACCGCAGCCCCGGCGGTTACTTTGGCATTACTGGTGAAATACAGCACCTCGTAGGCATTCCCTTTGTAGTCCAGGCCGAATCGGCGAGGTGCTTCATTAAGGCACGGAAGCGTCCCGAGTTCGTTGGGGTCGTAACGGCAATTGCTCCAACTGTGAGTCAGCGTTCGCATGTTCAATTTCAGATCCAGCAAGCGCCTGTTTGCGAGTATGCTGAGCGCGTTAGAGAGTGCCGGCGTTTCAACGTTTGACGCGTGTCGATATTTGACGATCTCAGAATATAGAGCCCGTTCTTCATCGCTTACCGCATCGCCATTGCAGGCTTTGGCTGTAAACAATGTTCTCGCGTCGCAATTCACTTGCGAATACAAGGATTGCGAGAATATGAACAGAAGACCGAAAAGTATGCAGAGATGCGTATGACGCTTGAGGATCAGAACCGCGGATCGCATCGGTCGATAATAACACGAACGGGATAGCTCGGTTCCCTGTCCGCCCGTCGTTTGATATGATTCGAAAAAAGGATCTGGCCTCACCTCAAGTCGTCGAGTGGAATTTACCGAAAAGATCGGACAGTTATTTATGATCGGGCTTCCCGGGCCGGAGCTCGACGAACCTTCTGCTCGTCTTCTCAACGACATAAAGCCTGGCGGAATATGCCTTTTCGCTCGCAACATTCGAAGCTCGACGCAGGTTCGCGAGCTGACAGATGCGATCAGGGACGTATCCGTGGTTCCGCCAATGATCGCGATCGATCAGGAGGGCGGAACTGTCGATCGGCTTAAAAGAATAATTACTCCGCTCGCGGCGGCTGCTTCCATTCAGCACATAGAAGAGGCCTCAGACATGGGTCGCCTCGTTGGACGCGTGCTCCGGCTCCTGGGTATCAATTTGGACTTTGCACCGGTGGTCGATGTAGTTTCGGGCGAACGTTCAGGCTCCTCGAACGGCTTATTCACGCGGCCATTTCCCGGCGACGCGGCGAGTGTTAAAGCTCTGGCGTTTGCATTCTATCAAGGGCTTCGGTCTCAAGGTGTTGCCGGATGCCTGAAACATTTTCCCGGTCTCGGCGCGGCCCGGGTCGATTCGCACGAAGAGCTGCCGCTTATCGACATCGACGAAGCGGAACTTCGCGCCGTTGACCTGCTTCCATATTCGGCATGGTTCGAGGAAGAGATGCCGACGGCTGTGATGATCGCCCACGCGGCTTACAATGGGACATCCTTGCAGGAGATCGGGCAAAATGGCAAACTTTTACCTTCGTCGCTGTCTCGCCGCTTTGTGGACGGACTTTTGCGGTCAGAGCTTGGTTTTGAAGGCGTTTCCATTACCGACGATCTCGAGATGGGCGCCGTGGTCCGCAATTTCGGCATCGACGAGGCAAGCATACTAGCGATCGAAGCGGGCAATGACCTGCTGGCGATCTGCGCGGGCGAAAACAATATCAGGGCGGCTCACTCTGCGGTAATGGACGCGGTCAGTTCGGGACGGATAGAACCTGAACGCCTGGATCGGTCACTTGAACGCCTCAGAGCCCTGCACGGATCGTTGGAGCCGCCGGCGACCTTCGATATCGCTGAGATCGGCGTCATCTCTGAGGAGATCGCACGGTTTAACGCTCGACTCAAGACATAGGAGCTTAGAAAATTGAAGAAAACCTTACTATTCCTTTTCGTAGTCGCTATCTTTTCAACCGCTTCGACCTGTCGCAAGCGTGATTCCGAGACCGTGACGGTCGCTCTTCCTGAGAAGTTCTCGACATTTGACACCATCGGGACAGTGACCTCGGATGCAGCGGCCGAACGAGTCAAGAATCTGATGTTCAACACGCTCGTTCGCAAGAATGAGAGCTTTGAATATGTTGGAGAGCTTGCGAGCGAGATCTCAGCGTCTCCGGATGGAAAGGTGATCACGTTCAAGCTGCGCGACGGTGTGAAGTTTCACAACGGTAAGGTCTTTGATTCGTCCGACGTAAAATACACATTCGCCCAGTTGTTCGAAAAGAATGGATTCAAAGCCGGGGCCTTTTTTGACACCGAGCTTGTTGAGAAAAAAGACAAACCTGCACCGGCTCCGACCGCTTCCCCTTCGACTGACGGCCAAAAGGCCACCGACCCGGCAAAGCCTGTAGAGAAAAAAGAGACGCGGAGAGTTCCCCATATCCTCTCTATCGAGGCTCCGGATGCCAGGACGGTCATCTTCACGGTCGCACGCCCCGATCTGCGAAATCAGCTACTGTCGAATCTCGTTGCGATCCCGATTATTGCCGACGGGACCATCGATCAACAAAAAGATCAGCCGATGGGCACGGGCCCTTTCAAGTTTGTTTCGCTGGACGTGGGCCAGAATATTGTTGAGATGGAGGCCAATCCGGAGTATTGGGAAGGAGCCCCGAAGATCAAAAAGCTTCGTCTCAAGACTGTAACGGATGCGAACTCGCTGCAGGCTGAGCTGCAAACCGGAGCGGTGGACATCGCACCGAATCCGACAAACATTTCGGCGGATACGCTTCGTTCACTTGCCGCAAGCCCGATGCTGAAGGTTGAGCAGTCCGACGGTTCCAATATTCAATACTTGTTGCTCAATTCGTCGCAGCCGCCTCTGAATAACTTAAAGATCCGGCAAGCGATCGCTTATTCGATCGACCGTAAGCGGATCGTAAAGGAATTGCTTTTTGATCAGGCCCGGGTTGCTGATTCGATCTTACCTCCAGCGTCATGGGCGTACTCTCCCGGCACGACATATGATTATGACGAAGCGAAAGCAAAGGCACTGATCAAGGAATCTGGCTATGCAAACGAGCCGATCGTCTTCAAATACGGCGCCGGAAATCTGGCGGTCAATCAATACGCTCAAGTGCTGCAGAGTTCGCTCACCGAGGTGGGGTTGAACGTAAGGATCGAAACCCTCGATCTGACTACGGTTCGCGAGCAGCTTAAACAAGGTCAGTTCAATCTCTATACCGGCGTGTGGATCGGAGGCAACCAGGATCCGATCTTTTTCCGTGACCTGTACAGCACTTCCAAGATACCGAGTGACGTGGTGAATTGCTGCAATCGCGGGCGATATTCTAATCCGGATGTGGACAAATTGATCGCCGATGCAATGGCAGAGACCGACAAGGCCAAAGCAAAGGAATTATACGGAAAAGCATGGAGCATCGTCAGCAGTGAAATGCCAATGCTTCCGTTGTGGTATCCGTCCAACATGATCGTTGCAAACAAACGTATCGGCAATATCAAGATCAATGCCAGCGGTGATTGGGGCTTCCTCAAGGACATCACAGCCGATCAATAGCCGTCCTTGACAAAATTCTGCCAGACGGTAGAATTATCATTTGCCAACGCGGGAATAGCTCAGTTGGTAGAGCGCAACCTTGCCAAGGTTGAAGTCGCGAGTTCGAGTCTCGTTTCCCGCTCCAGCTTCCTAAAGGAGAAAGGACAAAGGCGAAAAGTTAAAGCGGACGCTTTACCAACTTTCCCTTTTGCTTTCTCCTTTATCCTTTATAGCGGCGGCGTAGCCAAGTGGTAAGGCAGAGGTCTGCAAAACCTTTATTCATCGGTTCGATTCCGATCGCCGCCTCCAGACTCCCCCAAATTTGTTTCACGCCTTCGCCGTCCGCTCGAACCCATCTTGATTCCGGCGCAGAATCCTGCTAAGACACTAGTCAACATTGGCCGCGATCTGAATCGTGACGTTCTCATTTGAGGGACGGCGTCGAATCAAGTTGGAGGAAAACAAGAAAAATGAAGACAGGAAATGTCGTATTGCTAACGTTGGCTATCGCATTGATGGCCGTCTCGACAAAAGCCCAGGGCCGATGCAGCGTGGAAGCATTCATCAATGATCGATCCAGACCGGCCGATATCAGCATTCGATCCGCGCCAAACTCTGCTGCGAAACGCATCGGAAAGATACCATTTGCCGGTGATGATGACGATCAACTTGCAATGCTGGACATTGTCGGCTATTCGCCGGGTTGGTTGAGGATCAACCACGCTGAAACGGTATCAGGTGTCAAGCTCTTCGACGGAGACGGCTGGATACCTGCGAGCCGCGTCAGAACGAACGTACAAACTCGAACTGATCGCGCGGCAACCCTTTATGCCCTGGCGTCTAAGTCATCTAAACGCGTTGGACAGATCCCGACCGAGAATTTTGTCGAGATCGTCGGCTTTAGTTGCTTTGGATTCAAGGTAAAATATAAGAACAAGATCGGTTGGCTGCCGAAGCAGAACTCCTGCGGCAACCCCGTGACGACCTGCAGTTGAACGGCACGTTGAGGTATCCAGAGCTCCGCGTATTTTGATTCGGCCTCTCCGACGACCGATGCTTTTGGCTTGGGATCAACTCGTGCTATTTTAGTCAAACCAAATCGATTCATCAGGACTGGCCGAGAAAAGGAGGTTCGACGTATGGGCTGGCGCATTCTTGTCCCCTTGATCTTTATGATCGTGCTATCGTCTGCCGGCGCGGCGCGCGATCTGACCGGTTGTACGTTCGAGAACGTGACCATCGACAGCCGGGAGCCTTTCAAGGGCGGTATCAGGCTCGATGTCTCGCGCAAGTTAAAGCCGCGATTCGATGAGTGGCAGCGCCAGCTTCTTTCGACGGAATTCGGGCGTGCACAGTGGGAACAATTCGCTTCGAACGAAGCCTTTCGATTGACTATCGTCGTGACCACGGAACGCGGAATGAATGCCGGCACGGACCGATTCGAATGGGACGAAGCCGGTGACTTTGTCGGTGCAACCATCACGCTCGGAGACAAGATAGAGCACGGCCATCCTGATTCGTTCTATTATCCAATACTTGAATCGCTTTCGACCTTAAAGGATGTCGATGTAGATTCTCCGCGTCTTCTTGCCGTAGCCAAACTCTCGCATGAGATCGGTCACGTACAGCAGGCTCTTGAGACGAACGCGGGACTACTACGCACTCAGGATAAGTTGATACCAGCGTACAGATCCATTTTCCTCAAGAATGGCCACAATGCTTCGGATGCGAAACTGTTGGAAATGGCCAAGCAGATGGGCGGGACACCAACAGAGATCTGGGAGTTTCGCGAATATTCAAGTGAGGCGATCGCTCTGCGCTTCCTCTCAGAGAAGCTGGCGTCACATGCATACTATTGTTCGGTTCTGCGACGGGCCAAAAGAAACATCGACGAGTACGCGGGACCTTACAGAAGCATTTTCTCTGGGCTGCCAGAGCTTAACGACAGCCGTTGCAGGCTCTGATCCCGCGACTCGGGTCAACGAAGCGAAGCATTCAGCTTGCGCAATTCGTCGCCGCCCGGGCATAGGCGGTCTTTCCCGAGGCTGTTCAGCGGTGCCGTGCTTGTTTTTAGAAGCCCATGTAGGTCGTCGTGATCTTCGTTTATATAGAGCAAACCTGTCAGGATCTCGCCACGGCTGCGTGCATTATGAATAGCGTTGACGGCTGACATTCTGTCGGCTGGGTCCCAATCTTTTGCGAGTTTATTAAGTCGGATCGTCGTACCATCGTGCATAGTGAGATCCTGGATCGAGCCTGCTTCGTAGTGCGTTTTGATCTCACGTTCTAGTGGCACAAAATCCACGGTACCGGTGACCTCGACGTGTTCTCGGACATAGTCGTAGGATTTGGTAGAACCTTCGTTATTGTTGAAGGTGACACAAGGACTGATCACATTAAGCAGGGCAAAGCCTTTATGCTTCATCGCAGCCTTTATAAGTGGTATCAGTTGATCTTTGTCGCCGGAAAAGCTTTGCGCGACGAAAGTGGCTCCGAGTTCGATGGCAAGCCCCGCCAGGTCTATGGCTTCAAAGAGATTCACGCTTCCCGCTTTGCTTTTGGAGCCGGCGTCAGCGGTTGCGGAATCCTGGCCTTTGGTCAGGCCGTAGCAGCCGTTGTTCATCACGAGGTAAACCATGTTCAGGTTTCGCCGCACGACGTGCACGAACTGCCCCATCCCGATCGAAGCCGTGTCGCCGTCGCCCGATACTCCGAAATAAATCAGATCACGATTGGCGAGATTTGCACCGGTTGCCACCGAAGGCATACGCCCGTGCACTGAATTAAAGCCGTGCGAATTCGCTAGAAAGTAAGCCGGTGATTTCGACGAGCAGCCGATGCCCGAAAGCTTCGCAACCTTGTGGGGTTCGATGTTCAACTGCCAACACGCCTCCACGATCGCCGCGTTGATCGAATCATGCCCGCACCCCGCACACAACGTCGAAAGCGAGCCCTCGTAATAATCGACCGTGTACCCAAGGTCGTTCTTCGGCAATGCCGGATGTCTGAATGTAGATCTAACGTAGGTCATTGTTTCGTTTTTCTAATATTGCGCCGATGCCGTATCCCGCAAAGTACCATTGTATGCCTGCCGCCACTCCTGTAAACACAAGGATCCTTGTCGGGTCTTCGAGAGACGGCGAAAATAGGAGATCGCCAATCCAGAGCCAAACGAAGTCGAAAAGAAGTAGCGCCTGCATAAGAACTGGTTCATATTAGAAATGAAATCGTTCAGCTAAACCACCTCGTAAGTAAATGCCAAGTCCGAAGAGTATCAAATGAACGCTGACTGCAATAAAGGCGAACTTTTTTCTCAAGGGGTCACCTTGTCCATAATACTCAGGTTCGACTTTATTTGCCTGAAAATATTATCCGCCGTGATCGGCATGCCGTCGTAGTTTAGGACGGAGATCAGTTTCGACGCGTCGGTGCCGAGTTCGATCATCATCAGGCTGCGGAATTGGGCGTCGCGGTTTTGTTCGATAACGAAGATGCGTGAATGCGAATCGACAAAATCGCGAAATAACTTACTGAACGGAAATGCCCGAGGCCGCATTGCGTCGAGTTCGATCCCGTCTTTCCGCAACAATTCTATGGCCTCTTCGGCAGCGTATGTCGAAGTGCCGAAAAAGATGACGCCATCCGGTCTCGTGTTAGCCGTTTGCAGGAATTGTGGCTCGGGAACCAATTTCTTGGCCGTTTCCCATTTCTTCGCTAATCGATCGACATTACGCACGTAGGCTTCGCCGTCCTCGGTATAGACGCCGTATTCATCGCGTGACGAGCCGCGTGTGACGAAGGCTCCGCGCGTAGGGTGCGTGCCGCCAATGGTTCGATATGGAATGCCGTCATTGTCGATGTCAAGGTAGCGGCCCCATTTACCGTTAAAAGCGGAGCCGTTCGAATAAATGTTATCGAGTTGTTCGGCGGAGAGAACCTTGCCGCGATCGTATTGCGTCGAGTCATCCCAGACCAGTTCATCCGTGATGTGATCATTCATGCCGAGGTCCAGATCGGTCATGACGATCACCGGAGTTTGCAGGCGTTCCGCGAGGTCGAATGCCTGCGCGGTCATCTCAAAACATTCTTTCGGATCTGCCGGAAACAAGAGCGGATGTTTCGTGTCGCCGTGTGATGCGTAAGCCGCAAGCAAGATGTCTGACTGCTGCGTCCGCGTCGGCATCCCTGTTGACGGGCCCGTACGCTGCACGTCGATCAGCACTGTCGGCACCTCAGCAAAATAACCAAGCCCCAGAAACTCGTTCATCAACGAAACGCCTGGCCCGCTCGTCGCCGTGAATGCACGGGCGCCATTCCACATCGCCCCCATCACCATTCCGATCGCGGCGAGTTCGTCCTCGGCCTGAACGATAGCGTAGTTGTTCTTACCCGTCTCGGCATCCACTCGGTACTTGGCACAATACTTGGCAAATGCATCGACTACGGACGTCGAAGGCGTGATCGGATACCACGCAGCGATGGTCGCTCCGGCATATATCGCGCCCAGCGCACAGGCAGAGTTGCCGCCGTATAAGATCTTTCCGGCGAGCAGATCGCGGCGTTCCACGCGAATATCGAGCGGGCAGTCAAAATTCTCGCGGGCGTAATTCAGGCCTATATTGAGTGCTCTGATATTCGGTTCGATCAGCTTTTCCTTACCTTTGAACTGTTCGCCGATCATGCCTTCGAGCACGGAGAACTCAATATCGAACAGCGCGGCAAGCGCTCCGATATAGATGATGTTCTTGAAAAGCTGCCGCTGCCGGGCGTCGGTGAACTCGGCATTGCAAAGGGTCATCAACGGGATCGGGATATGTGTGATGTCGTCGCGTTCGTAGGCCGGCGGCAAAGGTTTTGAAGAGTCGTAGAGGAAATATCCGCCTGCGGCGACGTCCGCATAGTCTTTCTTCATCGACTGCGGATTGACGGCGATCATCATGTCCACGCCTTCTCGCCGTCCGAGGTAGCCCTTCTCGCTAACACGTACCTCGTACCAGGTCGGAAGCCCTTGGATATTCGAAGGGAAAATGTTCTTTGGCGTAACAGGCACGCCCATACGGTAAACCGCTTTGGTGAATAGAGCGTTAGCAGACGCCGAGCCTGTGCCGTTGACGTTCGCAAATCGAACTACAAAGTCGTTAACTTTTACCACTATTGTTTGTTTTTCTCGTCCCAGGCCATCGGTTCCCACAACTCCACCTTATTGCCGTCAGGATCCATTATCCACGCAAACTTACCATTCTCGTGTGACTCCGGCCCTTGCAGGATCTCGACCCCATTGGCACGAAGCTGTTCAAGCATATCGTTCATATTATCGACGCGATAATTGATCATGAACGAGGAATCGCTGGGCGAGAACCATTTAGTATCATGGTCAGCCGCGTTCCAAACGGTCAGCCCGCCGTCATCGGCCTTGTCCTCCGGCCAACGCAGGATCGCACCGCCCCACGGCTCCAGCTCGATGCCGAGGTTCTCTTTGTACCACTTTCCTAGGTCAGCTCCGCTGCCTTTGCTTTTGAAGAACACGCCTCCGATACCCGTAACTTTTGCCATAGATTCCTCGTTCTCGTATCTCGATATTCTGCCTCGCCATTTACGGCAAGGGATGTAAATGTAAACTATATTGTAAGGGCGTTCCAACGTCCTTATCAATCCTAAGATCGCAAGAACATCAGAACGCGCCAAAAAAGCTGATCTTTACGGTGCGGAAGACCTGCGGCCGGATCTACGTGATTCTCGGCATCTACGGCTTTGCGTCGAGGAAGTCGTTGATCATCGGGATGATCGTAGTCATGCGATTCATCAGTGTAACGTGAGTTGTGTTAGGCAAGATGGCAAGCCTCGATGCGGAACGCGGACTCATATCGCCGTGGATATTGCCGCCGCCTTTGAGCCGGTACATTTCGGCGATGTGGTCGATCCGTACGCCGTCTGCGTCGCCGTGGATAAAGAACATCGGTGCTTTCGTGGCCGAGAATCTTTCGGTGCCAAAGTCCCACGGCCTCATTGCCGCCGCTTTGATGTGAGCAAAGAACGCCGGAAAGCTACCCTTAACCGGATTAAGTTTCTCGCGTTCAGTTTCGGCGGGCGAGCCTTTCATCATCTCAACGGTCCAGTTCGGCCAAAAATCGTTCGCTTCCTTGACCCATCCGTCGCGTCGGATCGGGTGCGAAATGCTCACAACCTTTCGCACTTTTTCGGGATGGCGGATCGCGGTCATCATGGCTGTTCCGCCTCCTAGAGAGTAACCGACGACATCGGCTCGCTCGATCTTGAGATAGTCGAGCAACGCAGCCACATCGTCGGAGAGATTCTCGTAAGTAATATCTCGATCAATGTCAGCGGTCCGCCCGTGGCCCTGCATTTCTACTGCGATCACCTTGCGCGTTTTAGCGAGCTCGTCGATCCACAAACGCCAGTCGTCCGTGATCGCCATAAACGCCCCATGCAGCAACACCACAGGTTCACCGCCGCCCTTGATCTCGTAATACATCTTCAACCCGTTAACCGGAGCGTACCCCGTAACCGGTTTCTGCTGCGCAGTTGCAATACTCGCGAGGAACATCATCAGAATAAAAGCGGTTATCTTCATATTTATTTTCCAATTCATAATTATCCTCATGTGGTGACGCGATTAGCCATTCCAGACAAGGTTATTTGAAAGCAAACGCCAACCCTTTCCTTCCTTTCTAATCGAAACGTGGTAGCCAGTTGTAAAAACACTTCCTTCGATTACTTCGATAAGCGCTGTTTGGTTGTCCTTGTTGAATCCGATTAACCGTGCATGACATTCCTTCGGATAAAGGTTCTTCAAGATCATTTCGGTTAGATCTGCACCAAGATCATTCAGAATCTTTGTTTCTGTTTCAAGGGTCATCTTCGGCGCCCAAAATTCCGCTTTTGCTAACGCACGCTGCTCGCGACTTCTCGAAATAGCCGCCAACATTTCGGCGTCCGATAGGTAGTTGATGATTACCTGAGCGTTCACGCTGACTCGTTGTTCCTTATCGTCGATTGCACGAATGAGGTCGGACTTTCGTTCAATCCCTTCTTCAAAAAGCTTCTTCATTGTCTTGTCCGATTTCGTCCGATCCATTTTTAGAAGAAGCTCTCGAGTTTTTGAATAGGTAGCCGAATCTTGTCCGAACGCCGACCCTACTGCAAAAACGAACATAAGAACAAGAATAAGTCGTAATTTGCTTTTCATAATTAACCCATTATCTTGAGACGCGCTGGTCGTCTGCCGCGTTTGCCCTACCTACTCATCTTCTTTTATCGGCGGTGCTGCAGTCTTCACATCGCCGTCGCGTTCGTAAGTGACGCAGATGATGCCTTTTGGGGCGACCTGGCTGCTGGTTACTTTAAATGCAGCAGGGATGGTACCGTCCTGGAACAGGCGTTTTCCGGTGCCGAGCGTGACGGGAATGATCATTAGCTCAAGCGCGTCGACGAGGTCTGCCTTGAAGAGCGTCTGGAGCATGTCCGCACTACCGAAAACATGGATGTCGGGCCCATCGGATCGTTTTAGCTCTCGGACCTTTTCCGCAAGGTCACCGCACAAAAAGACTGTTGGTTGCCAATCGCTCGTTGTGCGCGTGTTCGAGGCGACGTACTTCGTCGCGGTCATCACGTTCGGCCAAAAATTCGAATGCGTCGGCCAATACGTTTCCCAACTGTCGAAAGTTTTTCGGCCAAGAAGCAGATCGACAGGCTTCGCCAGCCTTTCTTGAATAACGGAGCCAGTCACCTCGTCAGCAAACGGAAAGAACCATCCGCCATACTTGAAGCCGTCGCCGTCATTTTCCTCGTTCTGTATGACGCCATCGATCGTCATGAACTCACATGCAACTATCTTTCGCATTATTTTGATTCCTCGCCGGTGTTTTCAATCCCAAATCGTATCGCCGATTCGAGCACATCAACGTTAATATCCTTCAGCGTTTTGAACCTGATACAATAGCCCGTTACGGTTGCTTTGCCGATGGTCTTGCCATAGGTGTCGGGCAGGTATTTCCGGTTCTCGATACCCATGATATAGACCGAAATGCCGGACTTGTTGGGGCTTATACCGATCTGATAAAACTCGCTTATCGTCCCGTCGGCGTATTTATGAGGTCGCGAACCGAAACCTATATCCGGATTTGAAACTTGCTTTCCGTCGGCGTTCTTTCCGTCGAGGAACCACAATTTAGCTGACGGTTTCACTCGCAAAACGAGGTCGTGCAAAGTCTGCAGGTCGCTGCGTTTTGGCTCCGCGTGGGTCGCGATAAACTCCTTGATCTTTTCCTGTACGTTCATACAATGTTTAGGGTTTGATCAGCCACAAATGTACGAGTTTGGGATGTTTTGTTCGTAAATTCGCGGCTAAAAACCTTAATGCGCATTTTGCCGCGATAGCTTAGCGAGCAGTTCCTCCAGATTTTGTAGCTGCATCTCTGTCCCGTTCTGAAAGCCGCCGTCTGCCATAATTCTCTCCATTCGTTCGAGCGATTCGTTGTAGATCGAGACGCTTACCGTAGTTGTGTCACCAAGTGCGATGAAATCGAAGCTCCAATCCGAGCCGGGCAATTGGAGATTTTCGTCCGCATCGGCGAATGCGTTAAAGAACTTGAAGTTTGTCTTCGGCGTGATCGAAGTATATTTCTGTACGGCCCAACGCTCAGTGCCATCCGGGCCGACCATCGCGTAAAACCTGCGGCCGCCAACCTCAAAGTCCATCACCTTGGTAACCGAAGTGAACGGTTTAGGCGCCCACCACTGGTCGAGAAGCTCCCGTTTTGTATATGCATCCCAGACCAACGAAAGCTCCGCATTGAACTCCTTGGCGATCGAGACCGTTTTTGTTTCTTTATTAACTATGAATTCCATTTCCCAATTCCCTCTTTTTTCAGGCTCCGTGTACTTGGTGTGCTGTCTATGCGGTCTAAAGTGAAGACACAAAAAAAAACTAGAATTACGACACTAAGTCTCTACGGCGCTTTCTCGATCTCCGCCAGCACTTCGTCAAGCCGTGTGTAGCTCACTTCCATTCCGTCGGTCATCCCGGTCGACAGAGCCTGGTCGCGATCGGCCTTAGAAGCGAATTTGATCATAGTAGCGACGTTCGTTATGCCGTTCGACTCATCAAATGTCACAGTGATGATCGACGGTTCGGCGCCCATCGAAACGCCCATATTGCCCGGATCGAAGGCTTGCGTATGGACGATCCTCTCGTGCGGCACGACCTCGAGAACGTCACCTTTGAATCCGAACTCCATACCGTCCGCGTCATTTCGCCAACGCCATTGATACTGACCGCCGACGCGCATATCCATCTCGCAGACAGGCATCGACCAGTCCGGCGGCCCCGTGCACCAGCGACGCAATAGCTCGGGTTCCACATAAGCCCGCCAAACGAGTTCAGCGGCGGCGTCAAAGCTCCGTTTTACCAGTACTTCGGTTTCCGAGGGCAGGCTTGCTTCGGCTGGTTTCATCTCATGTTCTCCTGTTGCTTCAACTCTGACAGCAGCGTGTCGAGCTGCTCAAACCGCGACTCCCAGATCTTTCTATACTGCTCGAGCCATTCGTCGATCTCTTTCATTTTGTCGATCTTTAAGCGGTAGTAGATCTCTCGTCCTTTTTGTTCTTGCGTCACAAGCTCGCATTCCGTCAATATCCGCAGATGCTTAGAAACGGCCTGCCGCGTCGTGTGAAAATTCTCCGCAATAGCGTTCGGCGTCATCGCCTGCAAAGCGATCAAGGCAATGATCGCTCGCCTCGTAGGATCGGCTATGGCTTGAAAGATATCCCGTTTCATATCGAACGGGCACAAGTATGCAACCATTCAGTTGCATATGTCAAGCGCAACCGACTGGTGTCGTAAATTAATCTTGGGATCGATCCAATGGAGGCTTACCACTCCTGAATAATCACGCCGATCTGGCCGTCCATTATGGCGAATTCTTTGGCGCCCCAGGGGCGGAGGGTGATCTTTGGGAGGTTTGGGTGGAGGAATTCGGGATGAGACGCTGAGATCTTGTCGTAAACCTCGGCGATATTTTGGGTCACCAGCCGAAACTCGGGGCTGTGTTCTTTGGCAAGCTCGGTGTTTTGGAAAAGGTTGACCCGCAAGCCGTCTTTTTCGACAACGCAGAACGGCTGGCGTGATGTTCGTTCATCATGCCCGATCTCAAATCCCAGACAATCGACGAACATTTTTACACCGTCGGCAATATCAACATAGAAGATATTTGGAACCGGTTTTTCAAACTTCATTGTTTATTTATACAGCAATTGTTCTTACGAAATAGGAACTCAGTCGCTATCGCTCTAGGTTCTGACCCGTTGATGCATAGTAGTGAATTACTGCACCGCATACGAATGTTTTTGACTTTAGGAGCTTGAGATCAATTCTCTTGGCGATTCCTTTGAATAATGCCAAACCGCTGCCGACGATCGCTGGGTGAATCGCGATCTGATATTCATCGACGAGGCCGAGGTTGGCTAGCTGAACTATCATACTCGGGCTGCCTACGAGGATTGGCTTTCCATCTTGGCTCTTGAGTGCAACGATATCTTCATTGGCAAGTTCCCTTTTAAGTTCGGCGGTCTTCCAATCGACCTTTTCAATTGTTCGCGAATAGACGATCTTATGGATCCCGTCCATCACGACCGCGAACTCATCCATCGCCGCGTTACCCGACGGGTTCGCTACCAGCGTCGGCCAGAACTCCATCAGCTCGAATGTCTTTCTCCCGTAGATGATCGTGTCCGCGTCACGCAGCAGCTCCGCATAATGCCGATGCACCTCATCATCCGCATCCATCTTGTCATGGTCGCAAAACCCGTCGAGAGACATATTTATCGCGGCGATCAGTTTTCTCATATCGGACATGGGGGCCTTTTTAGGGCGTTCGCTTTAGGAACGAATCGAGTTGCTTCCCCCACAGGCTGGGATCCTGCGCTATGAAATGGCCATTCGGCAGGGCGTGGTCGGCGACGAAGATAAATTCGGCGCGAGAGCCATCCGCATCGGTCCAATATCCAAAAAGCTTCTGCGGAACACCGTCCTTATAAAGTTGGTCCCTCGCGGCGTATATCCAAAGTGAGGGGACTGTGACCTTTTTTGCAGCTCGCTGCAGCCGGATCTTATGATCTGCCATGCGTTTCTCGTTTTCGTCGGTGCTGAGATTGGCCGTTACGCCATACCAGCCGCCGACAAAATTTATAACCGCTCCCACCTCCGTGCGTTCAGCCGCCAACAGCAACGACAGAAAGCCACCTCTCGAGATCCCGGCAGCGATCACCTTCGTGTTTCGCCGAACCAACTTTCCATAAACGATTTGTTCGAGCACGGCGTTCGTGTCAGCAAGTGCCTCGCTGATCCCTCGTTCGCCGAGCCTCAATTGATCAGCCGTGGAACATTCACCGGCGAGCACCGAGCATTCCTCAACGTACTTTCCGGTCGATTCTGCCCGCCCACGCCGCATGGGTATCACCATTGTGTAGCCACGGGAGACAAAGAACCGGACCAGCGCAAATGGGGGGCCGTCGAGTGGCTCCCGGGCCGATCGAATTAGCCCGCCCGTGGAACCATGACTGAAGAGCACCACTTTCGTCGTGCCAGCTTTCACAGGCCGATAGACGTAGGAGACAAGCTTGATGGTGCCCTTGTCATCGGCGTCGTTGACCCGGCGTGTGGCCACCATTCGCTCGAACGTGTAATCTCGCCCAAAGGCAAATCCCGGATCAATTGCCTGCGGGCATACCGAAACCGACCCAAGAAATATTACAACTGCTACAAAGCCTTTCATCTTTGACCATCCCTCGGAGCTACTCTCCCGTTCGCAGAATCTTTTCCATCTTTTTGCCTTTGGCGAGTTCGTCGATGAGTTTGTCCATGTAGCGGATCTTTTGCATCAACGGGTCTTCGATTTCTTCGACGCGAATGCCGCAGACGGTGCCGGTGATGAGCGAAGCGTTTGGGTTGAATTTCGGCGCCTCGTCAAAGAATTCCTGCAGCGTCTTCTTCTTATCGATCACCTTCTCCAGGCCCTTCTGCGTGTAGCCTGTCAGCCAGCGGAGTATCTCATGAAGTTCCTCGACCGTTCGGCCTTTGGTCTCGACCTTTTTCACATAATGCGGATAGACACTCGCGAATATCAGTGCGTAAACTCTTTCTGGTTTCATAAATATCTACGCGGCCGCCGGCCTCTTCTGAGTCTTATTCCAGATGAATCTCGCCACAAATATGACGATCTGGGCGAGCAGGGCCATGCCGAAGCCGTTGTTGCCGCCGACGAGCAAATTCAACGCGATCCATGAACCGGCGCCGATGAGGGCCCAGACGAGGCCCATGTACATCCAGTAGCCGGTGAGCATCGCGACGGGGATAAAAACGGTCTGCGTGAACCGCTGGTACTCGGCCGCCTCCGCCACCGGCTGATGAACGTATCCAAGCACCGGTATGACGGCGACAATATGAACAATGCGAAGAATGATCCGTTTTATGCTGGGTTTCATAGTTGCTGATGAAAGGACCGCGAGCGTATCGCTTAGGCTTCGCCGCACCGCGTTTCGCGGCAATTAGCCACGCCGTTCACGGCGTGGTCAGATGTCGAAAAGCTATCCCAGGGCGTTTTACCGTCCTTCTCCGGCAGCTTTAGCATCATCCTCCGTGATTCGTTCAAGCCTGTCGTGAATCGTTCCTCGTTTATGATGCTCCTTCTGATTTTCTATATATTCGACAACCCATTTCAGATCGCGCGTTCCGAAAGTAACAATGCCGTATCCGCGCTGCCATTCGATAGCTTTCGGTTGGACCTCGTGATTGATGTAATGCGAGCTGCCGCCTTTCAGTTTGCCGATCCAGTCGGATACAAGGATATTCGGCTCAAGGCTGACACCGATATGGACGTGTGTCGCGATACCGCCGTTGGCGTGAAGGTAAGCGCCGGGCGTCTCAATGATCTTATGAGTGAGATAGTGATAGAGCCGGTTCTCGATCGCAGGCGTTAGCATCGGCAGACTGCTTTTCGTGTGCCAAGTGATGTGGAAATTGATCTCGGAATAAACGCTGTCGGACATTGCTGCGTTACCACTGGAAAGGACGTTAAAACGCCCTCTGAAAATATTCGCGTTACGTTACCACGTCCTGAAGGACGTGGCTAATTGCCCTTCGGGTACAGATGAAGCCGTTATCTCGGAGCACCCTCAAACTAGGCGTCGTTCATCTTATTGCACTTTTCTCTGACAGTTTTATTATCAACTTTTGGCATATTACTCTCCTTTTTGCTTCGGTTTTTATTGAGGTTTACAAGATCGGGCGGTTTAATTTTCACCCTTCAAATCGCATCATATACCTGATTTGGAACGCTGTCCAAATCATTTGGAAAGGTTTCTAAGCCGCTTGGAACGTCGCCCAAGCCGCTTTGATTGTCATCCAAGCCGCTTGGAACGTGTTCCAAGCGACATAAACAGAAAATTATTCGACCTAACCTACCATTTAAACGACCCGGAACTCAATCCAACCGACCCGGAACGCGATCAATATCAACCGGAGCATCGCCCAGTCGAGTGAGAAAGCGATTCTATTTTGTCTTTGTGACCTTTTTGAGGTCAGAGATGAAGTTGCTCATTGGTCGAACATAGTCCTTCATACCAATGTGCTTAGAGAAAGTTTTGTAAGCCGGACTTTCATCTGGTAAATAGAAGATGTGGCGACCAGCTCCAAGCGTGACGAGTTTGTCCTCGCTCAGATCGTTGGAATACGTAATGACATGCCAAACCTCTCTAATCTTGAACTTGCTCAGAATGCTCGAATCGGCGCTAGAAACCTGTTTCCAACGTTCACGAAGCGTCCGTTTGCAGGAGATGCCGATCAACCAACCGTCCGCGCCTCGAACCCATTTATCAACTTCGATGTCAGCCTGAAAATGTTTGGGCTTGTGAGTGGTTGGTATCCTGAAGTGCGAAAGGATAACGCTTGTTACATCCTCAAGACTTCCTCCCGCTCGACTCTTTCTCTTTTGACCCAGACGTCGTTCTATCTCTTGCACAAATGCGCTCAGGATATGGTCAGCGTCGGTCTCAAAGACGTCCCAATCGTTAGTGAGGTTCGTGCGTAGAGTCCTGAACGCATTAACAACGAGGACGCGCTCGGCGGTGAGACTGCCCTGCACGCCAGCGTCATCCCAGAGATTGATGACCGTTGCCAATCCTTCCTCGCCCTGCGTTTCCAGATATGCCTTGCCAATGATGTTCGTGAAATCTTTGTCACTGCTCGGAACAGCATCGAGCAAAGCGTTCGTCGGAATCAAGACGTTCTCACAGGTAAAGAGAAGGACTTTAAAATCATCAATGGAGTCGATCCGGTTGTTTAATGCCTCGGCCAAGAGGTTGTGTGCGGCATGACGTTTTGTTGTTGCGCCAGAAAACTTAGAGAGTGTCTCGCGGAGAGTGGCTTTAAGCACCTCCAGAAGTTCCGCGTCGTCAAGTTTTTCGGCGTTTGCAGGCCCGTCGAGAACGGTTCGCAAAGCGCCTGACAATACGGCAACGTGAGCAGTATTTGAACCAAAACCGGCGTGCTGGTCCGTGTTGACTAAGAGGCGTGCAAACCAATAGACGTTACGCCAGATATTATCGATGTCTGCTGGTTTATGGTTTTCCATTGGCAGAGGCGGCGAATAGATGCGTTGCAAGGCGATCTTCTGCCATTTTCAAATATTCTTCCGATATTTCTATTCCGATAAAACTACGACCCGCGAGCTTTGCTGCAAGAGCTGTCGTTCCAGAGCCCATGAATGGATCAAGGATGACCTGAGCGTTAGTTGATTCAATACAACGTTGCGGTAGAGCAAGTGGAAATGGAGCCGGATGCGGATTTTTCATCTCCTGATTGAATTCCCAAACATCTCCCACAGCGTTAGCCTTTGGCACAAGTTTGAAGTCCGGTTTCGGAATCAGGTAGATCACTTCGTGCGTCGGAAGGAAGTACCCAGGATTGAAGTTGATGCCACCAGCGCGTTTCCAAATGATTATCTGTCTAACTGGTAAACCTTTTACGATCGCGTCCCTGTCTTGTAGGTGCCCTGCCTGTACGCGTCGTTTGTGGTTATAGAAGATCGCTCCAGTTGGTTTGAGAAGTCGGAACATCTCTAACAAGCACGCATTTTGCCACCATTCATATTCTGCGTGTCCCATGTTGTCGTGATGGTCTGAATAGCCATTCTGCAAAGCGGCACCGGACCATTTTCCCGTCTTGGTTCCCTTTTTCAGGCCATTGCCAGTCGAGTTCTTGATGTTGTACGGTGGCGACGTGACGACCAAATCAATGCTTTCGCTCGGCATTTCACGCATTACAGCCAATGAATCGCCGAGGATGATTCTGTTGAGATATTCGCTAATTTCTTTCACTTTCTTTCACTTTCCGTATTTTACCAGCACAGCATTCCGCACGGAACGTAGCTACCACACTTCACTCGACATAGAACTAGACAGCACCATTTCCATTCCTTGTGATCTGGACGACGTTGCCTACCACGGTCGGACCATACTTAACCTCGCCGGCTTTGGTGACGTTGTACCAGAAGGCCCTGCAATCCGCGGGCGGTTGTGCCGGCATCCGGCGACAACTATCGATCAAGCCCAAAATCCGGGTCACGGCCGTCGTGTTTGACCGCGAAGATCTCAACCGTCTCGGGATCAATTATTTCGAACAATATGTGAAACGAGAATCGGTGAAAGTTCATCCGCCGTATGCCATCATCGATCTCCGGGAAAGATGTCGGCCGCTGTCCGACGACCTCTGCACAACGCCGAAACTCCTGATAGAACTCAAGAGCCAAATCTGCTACTGCCTCACGTTCGTAATACTCCATGGCATCGAGCAGGTCGTTATCGACCTGGGGATGAAGCCTTACGATCATGGATAGCGTTCCTTCATTCGTCGGTCGAGTTCGTCCAGCGAAATACCGATTTCAGGATGTTTCCGCATTTCCTCGCGACGCCGCTTAGCTTCAGCTAATCCGACATCCGAATCCGACGGAAACGCCGGCAACGATCTGAGGAGCTTTGTGATCAACTCACCCCGCTCCCTTGCTGTCAGGCTCAATGCCTGCTCTTCAACGTTTGCAACAAACGACATATTTCTCACACCTCACCAAGATTCTATCACCATGTCAACCTGGCCATAACTGGTCATTTCTTAGGACGCGCCATTTCCGTTCCTTGTGATCTGGACGACGTTGCCTACGACGGTGGGGCCGTATTTGAGGTGGCCGGCTTTGGTGACGTTGTACCAGAAGGCTTGCATGTCCCAGGCGGCGGTGGGGCAGCGTTCGGCACAAAGGCCGCAGTGGAGGCAGACGTCTTCGTCTTTGACCAAGACGCGGCCAGTCTTGAGGCCGTCGGCGACGTAGAGGTCCTGTTTCAAATTTAACGCAGGAACTTTGGTGCGTGAACGCAGATCGCTTTCTTCGCCGTTCTGCGTATCAAACGGCGTGAACGTGATGCAGCTTGTTGGGCAGATGTCCACGCAGGCATCGCACTCGATGCACTTTGGCGCCTCAAAGACGGTCTGCACATCGCAATTGAGGCAGCGTTCGGCTTCTTTGTAGCCCGCGAGCGGATCGAAGCCGAGCTCGACCTCCTGCTTTCGGTTGACCAAAGTTTTCGTCTTTGGAGCCTGCGGGACGACGAGACGGTCGTATTCGTCGATCTCGCTGTCATACGCCCATTCGTGAATTCCCATCTTCATCGAGTGAAGATTCACATGCGGTGCGGGCCTATCCGCAACGAGATCTTTGCCTTCGCACATCAAATGGATCGAGACAGCCGCCTGATGCCCATGAGCAACTGCTGTGATCACGTTCTCGGGGCCGAATGCAGCGTCGCCGCCGAAAAACACCCGCGGATTCGTCGATCGAAAAGTCACGCGATCTACGGCCGGGACTTCCCATTTGTCGAACTCGATGCCGAGATCACGTTCGATCCAGGGAAATGCGTTCTCCTGGCCGACCGCGATCAGTACATCATCTGCCGGATAAAAAACGTCGGGCTCGCCGGTCGGTACAAGGCTTCGTTTGCCGTTTTCGTCATACTTGGCCTCGACCTTTTCGAAAGTCATTCCGACGAGTTTGCCCTTATCGAGGACGAAGGATTTCGGCACGTGGTTGTCGATGATCGGGATGTCCTCGTGCATCGCGTCCTCTTTTTCCCACGGGCTGGCTTTCATCGTTTCGAAAGGCGAGCGGACAATGACCTTCACGTCCTCTCCGCCGAGACGTCGCGCCGTGCGGCAGCAATCCATTGCCGTGTTGCCGCCGCCGAGTACGATCACGGTCTTGCCGATCTTGTCCGTATGTTCAAAAGCGACCGAGGCGAGCCAGTTGATGCCGATGTGAATGTTTGCGTCGCCCTCCTGACGGCCGGGCAGATCGGGCAGGTCACGCCCTCGAGGAGCTCCCGTCCCGACAAATATCGCGTCGTAATCCTGTTCAAGTAATACCTTAAGTGATGCTACGTAATGCTTGAAATGGGTATGGATACCCAGCCGCAATATATAGTTCACTTCGTCGTCGAGCACTTGTTCGGGCAATCGAAATGAAGGTATCTGCGACCGCATGAATCCACCGCCCTTGAACTGTTCGTCAAATAGGTGGATCTCGTATCCTAGCGGCGCCAGGTCGCGGGCGACCGTCAAACTCGCCGGACCTGCTCCGATCAGCGCGATCTTCTTTCCATTTGGCGTAAAGGGTCCCTGCGGCATATAGGGCATCACGTCGTCGCGATTATCTGCGGCCACGCGTTTTAGACGGCATATAGCGACCGGCTCTTCGTCAACGCGGCCGCGACGGCAAGCAGGCTCGCATGGGCGATCGCACGTTCTGCCCAGGACGCCGGGAAATACGTTGGAGTCCCAGTTGATCATGTACGCCTCGGTGTACTTTCCGGCTGCGATCAGCCGGATGTATTCCGGCACCGGCGTGTGAGCCGGGCACGCGTACTGGCAATCCACGACCTTGTGAAAATATTCGGGATCTTTAATGTCCGTTGGTTTCAAATCTAAGCACCCTGTCTAAAGCGATTTTTAACACAGCAATGATAAATTATGACGCGATCATTTGCTAGGAAATAATGAACTTACACGTTATCATCGTCGGGGGCCGGAGCTTGTCCCCGAGCCTTCGCCGAGCCGCTGATGCCGATGATTTTCACCTTAATTGAGTCTGAGACCGGAGTGCCCGATCAATTGATACTTATACTTATTTTCATCGTCGGAGCCTGCATTGGCAGCTTCCTGAACGTCGTTATCTATCGTGTCCCGAACGAACGTTCTCTGCTGCCGAGTTCGGCTTGTCCTAGCTGCGGGAGGGGCATAAAGCCTTGGCATAACGTCCCAATAGTTGGCTGGTTGATACTCGGCGGAAAATGTGCGAATTGCAAATCGCCGATCTCATGGCGATACCCGGCGATCGAATTACTGACTGCCGTGTTGTTCTGCATCGTGTATCTCCAGTTCGGTCTGGTTCCGTATCTCGGCGTTGCACTCGCATTCACTGCCGCGATGACGGCACTTGTGTTCATCGATGCGGACCACATGATCCTGCCAAACGTGATCACATATCCGTTGTTCATCGCCGCACTTATCGTAAGGGTCGTATTCCCTGCCGTGTTCGATCACAGCTTTTCCGACATGACCGTCGCTCCTATTTCATATCTTTCGGGTTGGCCAAGTTGGGCAGTTAGCCTGGCAGGTGCGATATTCGGCGCACTTGTGGGCGGCGGCTCATTGTGGCTGATAGGAGCTATCTGGAAAGCGCTTCGAGGCGTCGATGCAATGGGTCTCGGCGATGTAAAGCTGCTTCTTGGGATCGGAGCTCTATTCGGCTGGCGGCTTACGCTTCTGACGATATTCATCGGTGCGTTTACCGGAGCGGTCGGCGGGATCGCGATGCTGTCGCGGCAAAAGGAAAAGGATCTCCAGGCTCAAATTCCGTTCGGCATATTCTTAGGGATCGGTTCCTTCATTTCGATGCTTTACGGAGATCGCATTATCGGCTGGTATTTGTCGCAATTCTGATCACGCGCGACATTTTGTGCACACGATAGAACCGCCGATCGAGCGGGCACGATCCTCGGGAACCCAATTACCGCACCTCATGCAATTGACGAGTCGAACTGCTTGAATCCGATCAACCGGGCCTTTCCCTGCTAGATCTCGAGCGGACGCGTCACGCAATGCCTTTGCAACACCTATCATCCCGACGATCTGCTTTCGATATTTCAATGCGGTCAGAGCAAGCAATACTCCGATCACAATAAGTATGAAGACGAATTCCCTCATTGGACGTTGGCTGCTTTGCGGTTCGCTATCTGTGATTCAAGCAGCTCTATAGACTCGTTCTTTGGATTCAATGCCCGCAGCTTTGCGACGGATTCCCGTGCTTTATCAAAGTCTCCGGCCCGTATCAACGTTTGGGCAAGGTATTGGAGAGCACGCTCTTGTTTTGGGTCGGATCTGAGTGCCGATTCAAATTCCGCTGCGGCCTTCGCGAGGTCTGCCGGCTCCTGTAAGAAGTAGGTAAGGGCAAGGTCGGTCCGAACGTCGGCGTCTTCCGGTTTTTTCTTTAGAGCAAGGTCGTAGAGTTCTCGCGAACGCTTCAGTGACTCCTTGTCCTTTTTGAAGTATCCGATATCAAAATGCGCGTTTCCCAGATCGACGATGATCTGATAGTCCTCTTTGTCGAGAGCATGGGCGCGTTCCAGCAATCGCTTGGCTTGTTCGATCAATGCCGTATCCTTGCGCATCGCTCCATAACGATACAAAGCGCCGCCGAGATTCTTTTGAAACGTGATATTTTCGGGATCAGCGTCAGCTTGAGCGATCTTCGCTTTTATCTCTTCAGGGTCGAGAAGATCGTTCGCATTGCCGCCGTCGGGCTGGCCGGTCGTTGGGTTTGCAGTTCCTCGATCGACCTGAGCCTTGAGTGCCAATATCTCGGTACGGTTGAGCGAATTTGCAAGCAGAAATCCGGCTGCCAGTCCGATAAGCAGTGCAATTACACCGACGCCAACGGTCTTTGAGTTCATGCTCTGATGTTATCAAATTGATTTCCGCAAAAGAAAAGCCGCTCAGATCTTAAAAGATCAAGCGGCTCGGGAAGTTCGGCTGAAAGCCCGGCGGTCAGGGCTTCTTGCCATCAGCAGGGATGTATGGAAGATCCTCAGACCGTCGACGCGTCGGCGGATCTGTTGAGCGGCGTCGCGGTACCGTAGGATTCCCACGTCGGTCAACGCTCCCGGGCGGGAGACCTTTACCGTGGACCGCTTCGATCAAAATTCGAGTTATCTCCTGCGAAAGTGTTCTATGTTCACCGGCGGCACGGCGCCGCAGCGACTCCTTCAATTCATTTGGAACATATGCTCCGATGAATACACCTTTACGGTTAGCCATAAACTTGTGGGGGTCTCCTTTTCTGATAGTCTGCTCTAATAAAAAGTGCCTGAAAGCTATGGGACGAGCCTGTAAGCCGAATTTTGTACCTGACCGGGGCCAAGCGGCGATCATTCATCTGGGCCATTCGTTACCGAATTGCTCAAGCGATCTACCCGGGACCTGCCGCCGTTTCCGACTTCGTACGGGCCGTACGATCGATTAGCGATCCCCTATTTGATCTTGCACCACGAGGAGTTTGCCTGGCCGCCGCTGTTACCAGCAGACGCCGGTGAGCTCTTACCTCACCGTTTCACCCGTAACCTCGACGGATCGAGGCCGGTCTGTTCTCTGTTGCACTTGTCGTCACACAAGCTAGAAACCCATGTGCCCGGATGTTATCCGGCTCGCTGCCCTAAGGTGTTCGGACTTTCCTCCGGGTCAAACGACCCGGCGACCGCCCGGCTTGCCCCATAGCAAGGCTGAAAGAGTATAGCAAAAAATGTTTTGCAATGAAACGCTCAAGTTAACCGCAGGTTACAAAGAGTCCGTTCAGCCTATTTCGATCAAGTCGCCGGGCAGCACCTCGGGATCTGCAGCCTTACTCTTGCTGACGGCTTTTATCTCCACGGTAATGCTCTTTGCCCCGTCGGAGCTTCGTTTGATCGTAGCTCGCGTCGGTTGGCCGCTAAGTCCTCCTGCGGCTTCGATCAACTGTGTTAGACTCATCCTTGCATTGATCAGTATCGCCCCCGGATGCCTCACACTGCCCGTCACTTTTGCGGTGCGATCCGCAAGGTCGGGACCCAGGAACTCGATACTGTCGCCCGGAAAGATCAACTGCGACTCTATAGCGGGGCCGGTCAGAAGAAATTTCTCAGTAATTCCCGTGACGCCGCGGCGAATGACGACACTGTTCACGCCCGCGAACGGTATAGATTCTGCACGAAGAACAAAGAATGGGATCGCTTCCCTTTGGAGGAATTTGGTTCCTGGACGTTCGACCGCGCCGCTCACTTCAACGGTGTGGCTAACGAATTCTGCCACTCGCACCGAAACTTTCGGCTGCGAAACGATCTTGACCTTACCCGATATTTCCGATTCGACCTCGGACGAGGTCTTGCCGGCCGCACGGATAGGCGAACCGGCAAGCGGATAATCTACCGATCCGTCGGCGCCAACGACCACCTTCTTTGTGGAGCGTTCGATGCCGTCTATTGTTATCAAAAGTTTGTCGCCCGGGCCGATGAGGTATCTCGAAACTGCATCGGCGGCCGCACTGGGCGAAGAAGCACGCTGGATGCTCGCATAAATGATTGGCACGACCGGCCTTTCAGGTTTTGGATCGATCACAGATATTGAGGGGGTCGAGATAGCTGCGGTGTCCTGAGACGATACCGAACGAATGCGCGGATCAGGCAAGAACGGGTTATTTGCCTGTAGGACCTGTCCATCCGCATAACCCGACGCAGCGGCGGCCGCAAATATGGCCGTGACACATCTCAATGGGAAAGACATGATCTTTTTGTGATCCGAGTTTCGCATTCGACACTCCTGTCGACGATCGCGGCCAAACCGATGATCGCCTTCAGCGACTAAAAATCACCAATTGGACCCGGATTCTTAAAAAATAGGTAGGATGATCAAGCAGCCGAAGCCACGAGCCATGGCCAACGTTCGAGGTAAATGCGACGCAGTTCTGCTTCGATGGCCGCAGCCGTTTCCAGGCCAAGTACCCGCTGCTTGATGTCGTGGACGTCGCTAATGTCGACGGAGGCCAACGTCTCATTCACCGCGGCAAGGCTTGAAATGCTTACGCTAAGGTGGCGCACGCCGAGCGACAATAGAAGAGGAATGTAAAATGGTGAACCGCCGATCTCGCCGCAAACCACAAGTTCCTTACCTGCAGAGTTCGCGGATTCTACTACTAAAGCTATCGACCGAACGACGGCGGGATGCAGCGAGTTATACCAGTCGGCGACAAGGCCGTTGTCGCGATCGACAGCTAGAGTGTACTGAACAAGGTCGTTCGTGCCCAGGCACGCGAGATCAGCGTGCCTGATCAGGTCGTCGATCTGCAATATCGCCGACGGGACCTCGACCATCGTTCCGAACCGGGGCGGTTCAATATCCGAAAACGCAGCTTCACTCCTGGCGTATTCGTCGTCCAGTATGGCCCTGGTACGGGTGAGATCGTCCGTGCCGGAAACCATAGGTATGACGATCTGAACCGGGCCGTTGACCGAGGCTTGTAACAGTGCCCGAAATTGTGCGCGAAGCCTTGGTTCGCGAGCCAGGCCGAGCCTCACTCCGCGAAGGCCAAGGGCTGGGTTCCTTTCAGAAACCATTCCGCCGAATGAGACCCTATCGATACCGAAATCGAAAGTTCTAATGCGTACCGGACGGCCGCCCGCCGCTGCGATCGCCTGCGAATACATCTCGACCTGAAGCTCTTCGCTCGGCCAGCCCTGGGCGTGGCGAAATAGATATTCCGAACGAAGCAGGCCGATGCCTGTGGCGCCGAGTTCGAACGCTTCATTGAATTTCGACGTTTCATCGAGATTCACCGACACGACGCATGCCGCAGCGGCAGTGCCGCCCGTCGGCTTCGTTGTGGTGCCCGGCAACGACGATGAGGTAAGATCGTCATCGACGGTGCCATTGAGCACAGCGAGCCCCCTATCGGCATCGACGGCAACCGGGTCGTCTGGCCTTGCACTCCGCATCAGGCCTTTGATCCCGGCTATCGCAGGAATCCCGAGCTCGCGTGCCATTATGAAAGTATGCGACGTCCAGCCGCCAAGCTCGGTCAAGATGGCGCGAGGAAGATTGTCGCCGAGTTCGAGCAGCGTTGACGGACGCAGCTCTTCTGCTACCAGAACAGAGTCTTTGTCGATCTGCAGATTCGGCGAGTCCTCGCCGCCGAGATGGCTCAGGACCCGTTCGGCAACATCAATGATGTCCAGGTATCTTTCTCGAAGTTCAGGGGATGCAGCGTTCTTCTGCCGGCGCACTTGCTCATCACACGCGAGCTTCACCGCCCATTCTGCGTTAACGAGCTGATGCCGGATCACCTCTATCACTCCATCGGTGAAGGTCGGACTTGTCAGTATCAGCAAGTGAGCGTCAAAGATCTCTGAAGCATTCGGGACCGAGTTCTGCGGAGGTTGAGAGACAAGCGACGTCAACTGCTTCGCTGCGCTCGACACAGCACGTTCGAACCTGAGGATCTCGCTGTCAACTTCGGAATTTTCTATTCTTTGAAAGAAATATTGCCGCTTTCGTCCATAGACGCACAGGACCCGGCCTTCAGCGGCTCCGTGTGAAACGCAAGCACCGTGAAGTACTACCCGCTGTTCGGTTTTGTCAGGGGCTGTAACTGTCAATTGTTCACGATCCGTCAACTGCCGAACGAGAATCCGCTGCCGCTTCCGCCCTGCGATGGAAAGAACGGTTTGAGCAAGCCGGCGAATGCCGCTAGGTTTCGCGTTTGGATCAAGATCTCGCCGGGACCCGAAAACTCGGCCACGAGCCCTTCGCCACTTAGAAAACTCCTGAAGTAGCCGGCTTTTGAAGCTTTTCTCAGATTGTAGGTCATATGTCCTTCCCAGGCGACCAAGTGTCCGGTATCGATGACGTAGTTCTCGCCGGGTCGGAGCACCTTACGGTGAATTGCTCCAAAAGATGAAACCAGAAGGAGCCCGGTTCCCGAGACATGAAGTACAAATAGACCTTCGCCGCCAAAGAATGATCTCGATCCGCCGAATTTAGTATCGATGACAAGCGAGGTGTCGCCCGCGAGATATGAACTCGACTGCACCATGAACGCCTGATTCGTCATCTCGATGCCTGCGACATCACCGGGAGCTCCCGGTGCAAGGGTTACCTCGCCTGGCGCTCCTGTTGCCGTAAAGGTAGAGACAAACGCGGATTCGCCGCCGACCGCTCGTTTCAAAGCGCCAAAGACGCCGCCTTTCATTTCAGATTGCAGGTCAATGTTGGCTGACATCGAGACCATAGCGCCGGCTTCGGCTGAGATCGATTGGCCGGCTTGCAGGTTCACGACCGCAAGCGCGAATGCTCCTTGATGCTCGATCGACCAGGTATATCCGCGCCCTTGGCCGCGGCCGTCCTCATCGAAGTGAAAAGCTCCGGGCGACGCCGATGGTTCCGCAGCCGGCGCGGCCACAAGAGTGAACCCGCATGATCCGCAAAACTTAGCTTCCGCCGCAAGGGCGATCCCGCATCTGGGACAATTCATAATGTTACGCTCCTTGTCTTGTCTATCAAGATCGATGCTGCAGCCTCCGGCGTATCCGCAAAATCAAGCCATTTAAGATCATCATCGCTGACTACCAGATTTTCGTGCCAACAATTTACGACCGGCTTCCAACATTCGCCGAGCAGCACGAGCGGCCTGCGGCCGATAACACGGGTCTGCAGCTTGTTCCACACTAGCGAAAGTTCCGTGACGGTTCCCATGCCGCCACGTACGGCCACGAAACCGACCGACCTGGTAATGAGGTTCTGAAGCCGTTCGTAAAAGTGGTCTGTCGCCACCTTGTCCGTCAAATATCTATTCGGTTCGGATTTGAACTGATTCATTACTATCCCGAGTACGCGACCGCCCGCGTCCCGAGCTCCACGCGAAGCGGCCTCCATTACTCCGAGATATCCGCCCGTACATATGGTAAAGCCTTCGGCCGCCAGCAAACTGCCAAGCGTATAAGCAGATCGGTACTCGTCTGAGCCCTCGGTGCACTTCGAACCGCCGAAGATCGTTATTATTTTGTCCGAGTTTTGGGTGATCATAGGTCTAAGTGTTTCATTGAAATATATCAAGAATGTTGCCGTCATCCGAAATGCCCAACAGGAGTTCGGCAACCGGATGTTCGCTGTTGTCGGATATTTCTTACAAACAGTTTGCTAACCCAATAGTTGACAACCGTTGCAGCGGTTGACTTAAACTCAAAAATCCATTAGGTTTAGGGCTGGCTCACTCACACTTGACATTGACTTTTGCTTACTTTTATCGGTTTCCGAGTATCGTGGGCGAAGTTTGACCACCATAAGGAGAGAACACAGAAATGCGACTTTCATCAGGCAATACATCTTCCTGGCGAAGCTCCAGATCGGGCTTACTCACGATCGTCTCAGCTTTCGCCTTGGCTTTCGTTTTTTCGCTTTCGGCTAATGCGCAAGCGATCACTGAGGGATTCGATAATATCACGACTCTGCCGACGTCGGGATGGTTCCTACAGAACAACAGCGTTCCCGTTGGCAGTACTGGCTGGTTTCAGGGGAACTCTGCGACTTTCACTTCCCAGGCCGGTGCAGCTACCGCCTATATTGGAGCGAATTTCAACAATACGACCGGTACCAACACGATCAGCAACTGGCTTCTTGCTCCGAACCGGACGATGAACAATGGCGACGTTTACACGTTCTATACGCGGACGACCACTGCCAATCCGTTCCCGGACCGGCTGCAGGTCAGGCTCTCGACCAATGGTGCGAGCACGAACGTCGGCTCAGGCCCCACGGGAATTGGTGATTTCACCACACTTCTCCTGGATATCAATCCGTCATATGCGACGGGCGGCGTTTATCCTGAGGTTTGGACTCAGTTCACTATAACGATCTCAGGTCTATCCGGGCCTACCAGCGGCCGTCTTGGATTCCGATATTTCGTTGAGAACGGCGGCCCGACGGGTGCGAATTCGAACTATATCGGCATAGATACTTTTACTTACACGCCGGCCCCGGCAGCTCCGATCAAATCGCCGGTCGATTTCAACGGTGACGGAAAGACCGATTGGTCGGTCGTTCGAAACACTGGCGGCGGCGCCGGCGGACAGATCACATGGTTCAATTGCACAAACGGTGTAGCCGAGCCCGGTTGCTTCTCGGCGACCCCGTTTGGTATCGCAACGGATTTCTTCACGCCGTCTGATTTTGACGGAGATGGTAAAACCGATATAACCGTGTGGCGTGGTTCAACGTCACCGGGTGTTTCCGGGTTCTACATCCTGCAAAGTTCAAACAACACGGTCAGGTATGACTCGTTTGGACAGTCGGGTGATGATCCGACCGTGGTGGGAGACTATACAGGCGACGGCAAGGCCGACCCGGCAGTTTACCGGGCTGGTGCCTCGGCGGGCCAGCAAAGCTACTTCTATTACCGAGCCAGCAGCGGACCATTCAGCGGCCAGATCGTATTCGAACCGTGGGGCCAGAACGGTGACTTCGTCGCACCGGGCGACTACGACGGCGACGGCAAATACGATTTTGTCATTCAGCGTAACGCAGGTGGCGGCCAAGCGATCTTCTGGCAGCGTATCAATGGCACAAATGCGGTAAGCAATTTCATCTTTGGCACGCCGACCGATGTTGTTGTTCCGGGTGACTACGATGGCGACGGCAAGACCGATATCTGCGTCATTCGTGGCATTTCAGGAAGCATTTGGTGGTTCCTCAGAGCGAGTACAGCACCGAACTCGGTCACCTACCTCGGGCCGTTTGGCCTGTCAGCCACGGATTTCGCGACGCAGGGCGATTACAACGGCGATGGCAAGACCGACATCGCTGTGTGGCGTTCTAATGCAGACGCGACCCAGAACTTCTTCCATGTTCTGACGACTGGTTCGGGAGCCTACAGTCGATTCGAATGGGGAGCACAGGGTGATTATCCTGTCGCAAACTATAATTCACACTGATCCCTATTGGTGTTCAGTATGATTTGGCCGGAGCCGATTGGCTCCGGCCTTTTTAGTTTGAACCGGATTCTTCCGGAGTAAGATTGCCGGCGGCGTGGATGGCTGCGGTCGTATTCGTGAAGATCAGTATTAACATTCCCCCGACAAAGAAAACTATCAACGCAAGGATCGCGTTCCTGTATGAGCCGGTAGAACCAACTACGATCGCGAATACCGCATTGCCGATCCATGAAGTTCCTTTCTCGCTGATCTCGTACAGTCCAAAGAACGATGACTCGCGAGAACGTGGGATCATCTGTGAGAACAACGACCGTGAGAGCGCCTGCGTGCTGCCAAGTACCAGTCCAATGAATACTGACATGATCCAGGCCTGTAGCTTCGATTCGAGGAATCCGTAAGCAAATATCACGATACCTGACCAAATTCCTAGACAAACAACGATCGTCCATTTAGAGCCGAGGACACGGGATATCCGTTCAAATATCAATGCTCCGACCAGAGCTGCAAATTGAGCAACGATAAAGATCCCCAGCAGGAACATCGGGTCGCTCTCGACGCCCTTGGAGATAAAAAGCTCCTGCGAAAGAAATACCGACGAATTGAGTATCACCGTCTGAATGCCATCGTTGTAAAGCAGATAGCCGACCAGGAATAGGAGCGTATATCTCAATTCTGCAAGTTCCCGCAGAGTTCGCCAAAGCTCGACGAAACCGGTCGTAACCAATTTTCTTGTGGCCACGGCGCGTTCCGGCGGACGGGTTTTGATCAGGGCGAAGGTCACGACCGCAAAAACACCCCACCAAACGGAAGCGGCAAGCATCGAGATGCGTACCGCAAGTTCCTTGTCGATACCGACCGCATCGTGATAATTGATCAGAGCCAGATTTCCGAAAAGCATTATTAGGCCGCCAACGTAACCCAGAGCGTAACCGTAACTGCTGACGCTATCGCGGCGGTCCTCGGTCGTGATGTCGATCAGGAATGAATTGTAAAAAACGTTGGTAGCCGCAAAGCAGATATTCGAGACAAAGAGAAGTCCGCACCCGGCCAGGTAAGCTTTGCCGGTAATAAAGAAAAGGAGCGAACCCGCTATCGCTCCCAAATAACAAAAGATAGCCATCAGCCTTTTCTTAAGACTCGTAAAATCCGCGATCGAGCCGAGTACAGGCAAAAGAAATATTTGGATGAAGATCGAGGCTCCGAGCGTAGAGGTGAAAAGGTTGTCAGATGTAATAGACCCGAACGGTCCAAGATCGATGACGGTCCCTCCGCGGCCAACGTCCGCCTGTGCGAGGCTCGTAATGAACGGGCCGGCGAGGACCGTAACAACGGTTGTAAAGAATGCTGAGTTGGCCCAGTCATACATCATCCAGCCGAATATCTCGCGGCGGTCATTGCGTCCTGTTGTGGTCATATGATCGGTTTCTGACTCTCGAACCTGAAAACAGTAAGATACTGAACGGGAAATGTCCATTTTAGATCCAGATTGTGTTACAGCTCAGACAGATCCGCGGCCATCTAGGATCATCAGTTCCCTTTCCGTTGACAATTTCGGGGTTTCCGCTTAATCTACGGGTGGAAAGTCCCTTTTTAGTTACCAATTTTTTGGATATCTGCCGTCGGCGAATTGGGTCCGCTTTGTCGGGATCGATAGCTTGATGGCATTGGAGGTCGAACGATCGTTATGACTTGGAGAAAGAAACAATCAGCATTGCGCTTTTGGACCGGGATGTTTGCGGTTATTGGGACCGTTGCAGCGGTCCTTATCTATGGAGCTTCTATTAACAACGCCGTGGCTAAGGCTGGTGGGAGCCCTTCGTCTGCTTCTCCTGCAGCGGTATTTCCCGGAACGGGCACCGGACCGATACCGGATGGCGGTTCAGGATGTGCACCGTCGCCCGGTGCACCGCTGAACGTGTCGTTCAATGTAACGGGGATCTCATCGGCTCCGTCGTCCGTTTCGGTCGATATGACCTTTGGCTCTCCGAATCATACATGGATGGGTGATGTCGTTGCTACCCTGATCTCTCCTGATTCAACTTCGTTCACCATATTCGGTCGTACAGGTTCAACCACGGCCGCCGGTGTGGGCGACAGCTCGGACCTCGGCGCTCTGTACAATTTCTCAGACGTTGCTCCGACACCTCCCAGCGGCGGCTGGTGGCAGGAAGCGACGGTGCGTGGGACGGCCGAGGTGATGACGACTGGTACCTACAGGACAACGGGCTCTGGCGGTGCAGGCGCGACAAATCCGATGCCGGCTACTAACCTTACTGCTGCATTTGCAGGTATTCCTACCTCAAATGGAACCTGGACGTTGCGGTTTACAGACGGATGTCAGGCGGATACCGGTGCAGTCTCGGCGGCGAACCTAACCCTTACCGGAGGTGCGGCTCCGGTAAAGGCGCCGGTTGACTATAACGGCGACGGTAAGACGGATTACACGGTCGTTCGTAATACGGGCGGCGGTCCGTCGGGCCAGGTAACGTGGTACACATGCTACAACGGAACGGCGGAACCGGGCTGCTGGCAGTTCCAGCAATGGGGATTGGCCTCGGACTTCTTTGTGTCGGCTGACTTCGATGGCGATAACAAATCGGATCTCGCGGTTTGGAGACCTGCTCCGGCTACCCAGGCAGCCTTCTATATATTCCAGAGTCAAACGAATACAGTGCGTACGGATTTCTTTGGCCAGACCGGTGATGATCCGACGGTGGTCGGCGACTATACGGGCGACGGTAAGGCGGATCCCGCAGTTTATCGAGCGGGTGCATCGGCGGGCCAGCAGAGTTTCTTCTATTACAGGGCCAGTAGCGGTACTTTCAACGGGCAGATCGTATTCGAACCGTGGGGTCAGAACGGCGATTTTCCGGCTCCCGGTGATTACGACGGCGATGGAAAATATGATTTCCTCGTCCAGCGCAATTCCGGCGTTGGGGGTCAGGCTATATTCTGGCAGAGGATAAACGGGTCGAACGCCATCAGCAACTTTGTCTTTGGCCTGGCCACTGACGTTATTGCACCGGGTGATTATGACGGCGACGGCAAGACCGATGTGTGTGTCGTAAGAGGGATCAGCGGAAATATCAACTGGTTCTATCGTCCGAGCACGGCACCTGCAACACTTGGATTCCTGGGAGCATTCGGACTTTCGTCGTCAGACTTCCCAACCCAGGGTGATTATAACGGCGACGGAAAGACGGACGTTGCGGTTTGGCGGCCTAACGCCGACCCGACCCAGGTCTTTTTCCATGTGTTGGCTACGGGTTCGGGAGCTTACAGCCGGTTCGAGTGGGGCAATAACGGCGACTATCCGGTTGCTAATTTCAACACCCACTGATCACTTGTTCATTTCCTGTTTTTGGGCCGGCGGCGAAAGCTCCGGCCCTTTTTCTCTGAGGATCGATCGATTTTCTGCGCCGTCGGTAGTGGGTTATACTCTAACTTTTGCTCGTATGAAAGCAATGATCCTAGCGGCGGGATTCGGTACTCGGCTCTTTCCGCTCACTATTGATAGAACAAAGCCCGCGATTCCCTTTCTCGGAAAGCCGCTAGTAGGCTACGTTGCCGAATACGTCGCAAAGTTTGGCTTCAGGGATGTTGTCGTCAATTTGCATCACCAACCCGCGTCCGTAATTGATGCACTTGGCGATGGTTCGGCTTTCGGGGTCAATATCGCATACACGCTCGAAGAACCTTCGATCCTCGGCACTTCAGGAGCTTTGGACAATGCTCGAGAACACCTGGAGAATGACACATTTCTAATAATCAACGGCAAAATAATCACAAACATAGATATTCAAGCTGCCTTTGATACACATCGACGGTCAGGTGCGATCGCGACGATGGTACTCAAGCCTAACCTTAAGCGCGAACGATTTACGATAGTCGAGGTTGATGACGGGCGAGTGACGGGATTCGGCGGTCATGCGGCTCCGCTCAACGAAGCTGAATTGCGCGACCTTGACCCAACGCTGGAACCGCCGCTGATGTTCACAGGGATCCATATTCTGGAGCCGACTGTGTTTGATTACATACCGAGAGGTGTTTATTCAGACATCGTGCCGACGTTCTATCGGCCGGCGATCGATAACGGCGAATTGATCGCGGCCCACATTTCAGACGCGGATTGGTACGAACTTTCAACGATCCCTCGATATCTGGACATTAGCCTGGCAATGATGGGAAGCGGCGACGTGCATTTTGGGCGAAACTGCCGGCTCGAGGGAGCCGCGAGCCTAAAGGATACGGTCATTTGGGATGACGTATCGATCGGTGACGGTGCAATGCTCTATCGCACTATTATTGCTGACGGCGTTCGCATCAACGCGGGCGAGCATTACGATAATGCCGCTATCGTCCGGGCAGATATGGTACGCACTTGCACAGAGATACCTGAGAAAGCTCTCAAGGGCTACGTCAATGGCGACAACTACGTGGTACCGCTCAATTGACGGCGTTCGAAGGCTATGACAGATCCTGGAGAGAGACTAAAGGAATTCGCAAAGAAACATGGACTGACCGGCGCCGCGGCCCGGTTGAGTGCCGATGCGTCCACGCGCGAGTATTTTCGCGTCGATTGGAAGGGGTCACCTGCAATAGCCTGCGTTTATCCTGAGCCGTTCGTCGCCGGCCAACATCCCTACGTCGATGTTACAGAACTTTTCCGTGCTGCCGATCTGCCGGTGGCGGAGATATATGCCGTTGACGGAGAACTCGGAGTGATACTTCAGGAAGATCTTGGCGACGACATCCTCCGCGACAGAATGGCTGAAGCGGTACCGGAAGTATGCGATCGGCTGCGCAATGAAGCGATATCACTTATAGCTCGCATACAGCTTGCTACTCCTCTGGCGTTCGAACGCGGATCGATCGCCTCGAAACTGAGTTTTGACAAAGATAAGCTGCTCTGGGAACTAAATTATTTCAAGGAACATTATTTCTCGACCTTTCGCAAGCGAATGCTCGACCGCCACACCGATCGACTGCTTTCGGAGGAGTTCTCGGCTCTTTCGGCGGAGCTTGCCGGGCGGGCCCGAGTTCTATGCCACAGGGACTTTCACGCGGCCAATCTTATGCTGGACCACGAAGGCCGGATGAGGATCATCGATCATCAGGACGCTCGGATCGGATCGGCCGCATATGACCTTGTGTCGCTTCTGCTCGACCGGATAACAGTGCCGCCGACGCCGGAATGGCTGGCTGATCGTCGCCGGTACTTTCTTGGACTAAGGAGGACGCTCGGATTGCCGAAGATAGATGAGGACGAATTTGCCTACGAATTTCGGCTTCAGACCCTGCAGCGTTGTTTAAAGGCGGCCGGAACGTTCTCTTACCAGTCCTCAATGCGTGGCAAGGCCGAATTCGTCCCGTTCATAATCCCGATGTTTAGGATCACGGCCAGGTCGCTATCCGTGCTTGGCCGGTTTCCGGTGATGAACGAGATCCTGACCCGCGAGATAGCTGCTGAAGATCATTCCGGCTGACCGCGATCTCTTCAGATTTCAAACGCGGAAATTGTCTGCACGCCAATCCTTTATCGCCATCTTGATCTCTTTCTGCGTCTTTAGTTCGCCTGAAATGACTCGGTTGACCAGTTCGGGAAGTTCAGCATCCGACGCGAACCTCAGGGCCACGATCTGGCTTTCGGGCAGGGCCGAGGCCTTTGCCGCAGTTTCGGGGTCTAGCAGTTCTCGGTAACGAAGACGTTCTTCGAGCCTGATCACTCGATCCTGAGCCTTCAAAGGCTGCATCCTCGAGGTCAGTGCGAGCAGTATGAGCGTGACGCTGAGTAGCGTCCAAAAAGCCATCGACCAGCTCGGGGCCATTATCAGCCTTACGAGATGTGACAAAAAGTTCAAAGCAAGAAGCGGTCCCACCACGAAATGAAAAAGCGGATACCACCGAGTGTGATTTGCCTAGGATTGTCGTTCGGCCATTTGTGTTCTCCGATCAAAGTTTTGTCGCTGCAAGCTCCGAACTTCCCTTTCCGGTGAAATCCTCACCCGGATTGACGAATAGGTCTTGTTCGTAGCGGTACTGCTTATCATATAGCTGTTTGTACCTGCCGTCGAGCCTGATAAGTTCGTCGTGCCTGCCGCGTTCGAGGATGTTGCCTGCTTCGACGACGAGTATCTGATCGGCAGAGCGGATCGTTGAAAGCCTATGAGCTATGACGAATGTCGTCCTTCCCTTGCGAAGGTTGTTCAAGCCTTCCTGTATGAGGGCTTCACTCTCAGAATCCAGCGACGATGTTGCTTCGTCGAGGATCAAGATTCGAGGATCGGCAAGGAGAGCTCGAGCGATGGCGAGACGCTGCCGCTGGCCTCCGGAGAGCTTGACCCCGCGTTCGCCGACGATCGTTTTATATCCCGCCGGAAACTTCTCAATGAATTCATCCGCATTCGCGACATGGCACATCGCCTTGATCTCGTCTAGCGTCGCTTCCGGATCGGAGAATCTGATGTTGTCGAGTACAGAGCCGTCGAAAAGGAAATTATCCTGAAGCACTACTCCGAGCTGGCGCCGGTAATCGCGCAGCCGGATCGTGTCTATGTCCTTGCCGTCGATCAGTATCGTCCCGCGTGTCGGCTGTATGAAATTGAGCACCAGCGAAAGGATCGTGGATTTCCCCGAGCCTGAAGACCCGACCAGCGCGGTCGTTGTGCCTGCTTCTGCGACGAACGAGATACCATTCAGGACCGGCACGCCGGCCTCATACTCGAAATGCACGTCGCGAAACTCGATCTTTCCATCGACGCTTGGCAGCGGATCGCGTCGTGCGTCCTCTTCAGTTTCGGTGGACATCGCGAATATCTCGCGAATGCGGTCGAGTCCGGCGAGCGCTTCGGTTATCTGGGTCCCGATCGCGGTCAGCTCAAATACCGGCATCGCGAGAATGAACGTGAACGAGATATACATCAAGAAATCGCCCAAGGTCATCTCGTCGGCTGCCACGGCATTGCCGCCGATGATGATCATCACCACGGCAACCGCTCCGATCAAGACCGCCGAAAAGGACGATATTGCCGAAACTCCGGTCACGCTTTTTGCAATGTTGCGAAACAGCCGATGGGCACCATGTGCAAATATCCGCTCCTCACGCTTTTCCGCCGTATAGGCCTTTACGATGCGTATGCCGCCGAGTGATTCACCAAGCCGCCCTGTCACCTCGGCGTTGATGATGCTCCGCTCGCGGAAGACCGGCCTCAGGAACCTAAATGCGTAGTAAAGTGCGATGCCGAATAGTACGAGCACCACCATTGTCGCCGAAGTGAGCTTCCAATTGAGCCAGAAGAGAACGCCGATCGCTACTATCGCTGTGACAAAGCTGCCGAGCAGTTGGCCGAGGCCCGTTCCTACGAGATTGCGGATACCCTCTGCATCCGACATGATGCGGGATATAAGCTGGCCCGACTGTGTAGAGTCAAAATACGATATCGGCAGCCTTTCAACATGAGCCTGGACGCGTTTGCGCATTTCGGTGATCGCGCGTTGTGCTGCGACGCCGAGTATCTGCGACAACGCGAACGAAGTCACACCCTGCACCAGCGAGGCGATACCAATAGCAAGCGCGATCCACTTGAGCATCGCAAAATTACGATTCGTGAATATCTCGTCGCCGATGTATTTTGTCGATGCGGGCAAGACCATGCTCGCTCCGCGCGATATGAGCAGCAGAACGCTGCCGAGTACGAGCCGCCAGCGTGCCGCCCAAATGATCTTCCTCGCTTCGGCCCAAGCGCCGCTGTAGTCGATCTTCTTTTTCTTGTCTTCGCCTTCAGCCATACCTTCATGCTAGGTCAAACGGCGGGTCAATTCCACCGTGGCAACGGAAATGGCCTCCGAATGATAAAATTTCTTCGATGAAAGCCGTGATCATTGTGATTCTTCTTCTGGGCCTCGCGGCTGTCGCCGCCGTCATCGCCATCAATTATCGCGTCGTCACCTATGCGGCGGATCGTGTTTACTGGGACGTGAACGACGTACCCGATGACAGACCGGTCGCGATCGTGCTGGGAGCTCGCGTAGCCGACGACGGATCGCCATCGAACACGCTCTATGATCGAACCTTGACCGGAGTCGAACTATACAAAGCCGGAAAGGTAAAGCGGCTCCTATTGAGCGGCGGCAACAGCGAACCCGATGTGATGAAGCGCGTTGCGATCGATCTCGGCGTTCCGGCAACAGACATTGAGCTCGACGCGGAAGGCGTCAGGACGTATGAATCGTGCCTCAGAGCGAAGAGCGTATTCGGCATCGATCGCGCGGTAATCGTTACCCAGGACTATCATCTTGCCCGTTCTTTGTTCCTATGCAGCGAACTTGGGATCGACGCGATCGGGGTAGATGCTAAACGAAGAGACTACGACGGCGAACGATTCCATTGGATCCGTGAGTACTTCGCCCGGGTCAAGGCGTGGTCGGACATTAACATGCGTTGAGCAACACTAAGCCGGGTAATGGGTTAGCTCGCCCTACGTATCTTCGCGAACATTTGCGGCCGCTTTTGCGGCGACGGGAATATCTACTAAACTTGGGTTTTATGTCGCAAACCTATATTGACCAATTAAAGGATCACATCGGCGAGTCCGTCACGCTCAAGGGCTGGCTCTATAACAAACGTTCGAGCGGCAAGCTTGTCTTTCTGCAGCTCCGCGACGGGACGGGCATCGTGCAGTGCGTCGTTTTCAAGCCGAACGACGAGGCTCTCTACGATCTGGCGGACAGTTTGGGCCAGGAATCGTCGATCATCGTCACCGGAACCGTCAAAGAGGACACGCGTTCGCCGATCGGCGTCGAACTCGACGTCACGGGGCTCGAGGTGCTGCAGAATGTCCACGATTACCCGATCACGCCAAAGGAACACGGGACGGAGTTCCTCATGGATCATCGTCATCTGTGGATCCGATCGAAACGGCAGCACGCTGTTTTGAAGATTCGCCACACCGTCATCAAAGCGGTGCGTGATTATTTTGATTCTAACGGCTTTACGCTCGCCGACACGCCTATCTTTACGCCGGCGGCCTGCGAAGGCACGACGACGCTATTTGAGGTCGATTATTTCGACGACGAAAAAGCATATCTGACGCAGTCCGGACAGCTTTATAACGAGGCGACCGCCATGGCGTTGGGCAAAACCTATGCGTTTGGGCCGACGTTCCGTGCGGAGAAATCAAAGACCCGCCGCCACCTTACCGAGTTCTGGATGGTCGAACCGGAGGTCGCCTACGCGGGCTACGAGGATATGATGGACCTCGGCGAAGGCCTGATCCTCTTCATCGTCGATCGCGTGCTCAATGACCGCCGCCAGGAGCTTGCGACGCTCGAACGCGATACGTCCGTTCTCGAAGCGATAAAAGGTCCGTTCCCGCGGCTTCATTACGACAAATGCGTCGAAATGCTGCAGGAAGGCCATGCAAAAGGCGAGCTCGAGAACAATTTCGAGTGGGGCGGCGATTTCGGAGCCCCCGACGAGACGTATCTATCGAAGCAGTTCGGCCTGCCGGTTTTCGTACATCATTTCCCCACCGCGATCAAAGGTTTTTACTTTGAGGTCGATAAGGATCGGCCCGAATGCGCCCTCGGCATCGACCTGCTCGCACCCGAAGGCTATGGCGAGATCATCGGCGGCGGCGAACGCGCCGCGGATCTGGATTATCTGATCTCGCAGCTAAAACATCACAACCTGCCACAGGAAATATTCGAATGGTACCTCGACCTCCGCCGCTACGGCTCGGTCCCGCACGCCGGCTTCGGCATGGGCATCGAACGCACCGTCGCCTGGATGGCCGGCATCGAACACGTCCGCGAAACGATACCGTTCCCGAGGATGTTGTATAGGTTGAGACCTTAATATGATTTGGACCGAGGAAGAAATTGAAGAAATTCTCGCAGACGAAGATTTCGATATCTCCGCGATTTACGTTTTAGGACCGGGGAAGTTTAATCTTAATAGCCCGGAAACGAACGAGAAGATCGATCGTGCGATTCAGGGGGCAATGAAAGATGTGCGTCGCAAACATAAAGAGTCTGGAGTTCCCATGGTGGTCGAAAAGGATGGGAAGATCGTTTATATTCAGCCTGAAGATATCGTAGTTGATTGAATACCCATCTAGAGCGTCCGCGAAATTACGCCGTTTTGTGCGATAGTGTTAAAGGGGAAACAGCCTTCTTCTCCATTTTAGGACTAGTTGTCTTTCAAAAATTCCACAAGATTCTTATCCTTCAAATACTCTTCTAAGATCGCTCTAATATAAACATATAAGTCCACAATTAAACTGTCGAAATGTTCTTCTTTGCCTTCTTTGCTTTTTAAGGTTTTCATGAATTTGTGAAGTGAATCGAAATTTCCGTGTGCTACGTTCGATCTTTGTTCATAAATCACTCTTAGGCGTTTTTGCACCGCATCTATATCTCTATTTTTATCATTTAAATAAACCAAAAGGCTTGTTTTTAATTGAAACTGCTTATTTATCGAGTCTTCTACATTAAAACGGTTCGTGTTTGGGTTATGTGTAAGTAACATTTCGATGATGCTCGTCAACATTAACAACCGTGATTTTACTTCCCATATATCGTGGGCTATCTTTAATGTACTTCCAATATAAAGCAATTTTTCTCCAAGTCCGGTTGAAAAAGCACTATCTAAAAGTTGCCTTTTAACGTCCAAAGTTTCTGTAAAGTAAGGAAAGAAGGTCCATTTAAGACCGTCGTTTATCAAATGATGTTCTCCAGAAACGTCAGAATCAACATAATCTCTACAGTACAGAGCAAACATCATAAATTCACGCCAAAGATGTAGGGGACGCCTAGGGAAATCCGTATCCAAAAAAACAACTCTTCCAAAGTATTTTTCTTTTTCCGTGTGTGTCAGTAAGGATATCAATTGTCCGTACGCAAGTAAGGCTTTTGAGCCCTTTATTATGGGATTTTCTTCATCTAATATGAAAAAAGCCCGTTCTCCTGCCCTTTTATGTTTTTTATATTCCTTTCTTAGTTTGCTGCTTTCCCCTTCATCATCAAATCGAGCCACGATCCACATGCGAGCAACAAATTCAAATATAGGTTTTTTTTCATACGCATCAAAAAAGTCTTTGACAACAGGATCTTTGTCATATAAGTGTTCCCGTATTTCTTTAATCAACTTTTCAAGAGTAATAAATTGCTCATTCATTTCTGGATTCTTAAATTTTGGTGGAAGTTTAAGGTCCTCCCCAGAATGATATGATTTTTTCAAGAAGTGCTTTATTAGCTCAATTTCGTCTTTTGTTCTTGGGTTATCAAGATAAAAACCAAAATGTTCCGATAACAAAACTTTATTTTTAAGTGGGAAAATAAATGTTGTAAGTACAAATTCCATAGCGTAATCAAACCGCAATCCGACGTCTAACGTCTGAACCGGCACAAAATGATATCCACCAGATTATGGAGCTTAAAGATAACTGGCTTAATCGCAGCGTGCCTCGGCCACGGTTTTAAAGTGTATGTGACGTAAGATAAACTGAATACCACAATATGTCCACTTACACTGCAAGAATAACGTGGACATCGGATTCACCCGAGACGTTCACCAAAAACCGCTACTCACGCGGGCATGAGTGGGTCTTTGACGGAGGAGTGACGGTGCCGGCGTCGTCTTCGCCGCACGCGGTTCGAGTTCCGTTCTCGGTCGAAGCGGCGGTCGATCCCGAGGAAGCTCTGGTAGCGTCGGCGGCCTCGTGTCATATGTTGACCTTTCTTTATCTCGCGGCTCGCGAGGGATTCAACATCGCAAGTTACACCGACAACGCCGTTGGCGAGATGGCAGCGATGGAAGACGGCAGGCAGTGGATCGCAAAGATCACGCTCGATCCGCAGATCGAATGGAGCGGCGAGAGGCTCCCGACTCTCGACGAGACAGCCGAGCTCCACCACAAAGCTCACAAAGAATGCTATATTGCTAACAGCATCAGATCTCAGATCACAATTAAGGGCTTAAAGGGAGGGGATAATGATTGATTCGGCCAATCTTCGCAGGTTTTTGATCGCAGCGGCCTTTATAGCGGCCGCTTTTTCTATTTCTTTCGGTCAGCGGCTCGTGTCTTCTACGCTGAACGGCACGATGTCGGCGGCTGACCTCAATGACAGGGCCGCAAAGGCCTTTGGCCCCGGCGTGCTTACGCCGGCATCTGCTCCGGTCGAGCTTTACAAGGTCACGTATGCTTCGCTCGACGCCAAAGGCAAGGCGGCGAATCTTACGGGCCTTGTGGCATTGCCGGTTGGCGGTGCTCCGAGGGGCGTCGTCGTATATTGTCACGGCACGACGGTCGATCGCGATCGCTCACCTTCTAAATTCAAAGGCACGGGCGCCGCTCCTGAAACCAATGAGGCGATCGTTGGATTCGCGACCGGCGGTTATGCCGTGATGCTGCCGGATTACATAGGCCTAGGCGACCATAAAGCGGCCCATCCGTATCCGCTTAGCAAGGTCAACGCTCGCTCAGGGGTCGATCTCATCGCTGCCGGACGCGAGATGATGCGCCAGCGGAATTACGCGGCGGGCACGCAGCTTTACATCACCGGATACAGCGAGGGCGGCGGTGTTGCGATGGCTCTGACCCAGGCCTTGCAGGCCATGACCGAGCCTATTTATGCCGTCACCGCGTCTGCGCCCGCCTCGGGCCCGTACGATCTCTCCGGTGCTACCCGCCAGTCGATACTGGCCGAGACCGGCGAACAGGTCGGCTTTATCCTGCGGCTGTATCTGACCTCCTACGGCGTCAATTATCTGGTCAAGGACAAGGGGATGAAATGGAAGGATTTCTTCAAGCCGGCTCTGGCGAACGCTCTCGCGGTCAACTATTCGCTCAGCCCGTCGGATGACGGACTGATCAAGAATATCGGCATAACGACGACGCTTATGAGGTCGCAGAACAAGCTCGCAAACGTCATGCAGCCGGCATTTCTGTCCGCCATGCGTGCTAATGATCCACGCAATGCATTTGTCAGGATGCTCAAGGACAACGACGTGTTCGACTGGTCGCCGCGAGTGCCGATGCTGATGATCGCGCTAGAGAACGACACGGTCGTGGCCTCGCAGAACACAAAGAACGCTTATGCCGCGATGATGCGGCGCGGAGTCAGTCCGGAGTTGGTGCGGGTTCATATGATCGATGACGCCTCGCTCAATCATTTGAACGCGATAGCGCCCGCGCTCACTGTTGCGAGGGTATTTTTCGACGCAAAGCGGTGATAATTCGGCTCGGAACAGCAGTTTTTCCGTTCCGAGCCGCAATTTTCAACCTCCGAGCCGCAATTTTCAACCTCCGAGCGGCAATATTCAGCCTCCGAGTCGCGATTTCTAACCTCGAAGCCGCGATCGTGCGGCCCGTCAGCGTCATTTTTGCGTAACACGAAGCCTGTTATACTCTTCGGTAAATGAGAAAGCCGAACTTTTTGCGTCCCGCCGCCGTCGCCGCACTGTTATTGGCATTTGCGGCCGCGTGTTTTGCCGCCGCACCGATCAAGGACCTCAAGCCGACGGTCATCCTGATCTCGCTCGACGGCTTCCGCTCCGATTACCTCGACCGATACGACGCCCCGACGATCAAACGGCTCGCTGCCGAAGGCGTAAGAGCACGCTGGATGACGCCATCGTTACCGACCAAGACGTTCCCTAACCATTACACTATCGTCACGGGCCTCTATCCAGCTCATCACGGCATCGTCGAGAACAATATATTCGACTTCGGGACCGTGTTTTCCATGGGCAACCGCGACGAAGTGTCGAACGGCCGCTGGTGGCTCGGCGAACCGATCTGGATCACCGCCGAGAAACAAGGCCAGATCGCGGCCTCGTTCTTCTGGCCCGGTTCTGAAGCCAAGATCAACGGGATGCAGCCGAATTATTGGAAGATGTACGACGGCAAGATCCCCAACGAAGAACGCGTCGATACGGTGCTCGGCTGGCTCGATCTTCCGCGTGATAAACGTCCGACGATGATCACGCTGTATTTCAGCGATACGGACGACGCGGGCCATTCGGCCGGGCCGGAATCCGATGAGGTGGCACGTGCGGTCAAAAAGGTGGACGGCGATCTCGCGAGGCTCGTCGCCGGCCTCAACGAACGCGGCATCGGCCGCAAGGCGAACATCATAATCGTCTCGGATCACGGAATGGCTCCGGTCCCGGCTGGGAATGTCGTCATCATGGACGACGCCGTGCGTCCCGAATGGATGGAACGCGATCCTTTGACCACGGGCGAGATCTGGCAGATATTTCCCAAGCCCGAAGCCATGGGATCCGTGATGGACGCGCTTGCTAAACTCGAGCACACCACCTGCTGGCGAAAAGCAGATATCCCCGAACGCCTGCACTACAAGGACGGCCCGCGCGTAGCTCCTGTGGTCTGTTCGTCGGAAGTGGGCTGGGCGATGACGACGCGCAGCCGCTGGGAATCGCAGAAACGCCGCGACGATTTTGGCAAAACGCGCGGCGCCCACGGCTACGATAACCGCTACGAGGAGATGCGGGCCACGTTCATCGCCCATGGGCGTGCATTCAAGGGCGGCAAGATCGTCGAGGCGTTCCCGAACATCGACGTCTATAACGTGATGTGCCGCATACTCAAGCTCAGGCCCGCACCCAACGACGGCGACCTCCGCCGCGTAAGAAACATTTTGCGTTGAATTTGCGTTTTGTGTCCGCTAGCCGTCATAATCTTTCTTTGACTTGTGAGACACTCAAGCATCATTGTTATCGGGTACATGTTCCTGATGCTGACACTGCCGTGTCAGGACATTTTGGGCCGTTCAACAGAGGAACGACCCCCGGGCGCTGCGTGTATATCCCATTTTCACGCCGCCGGCGACTCTGACGCCGGAGCCGATCAGTGTCCGGTGTTTTGCATTTGTTCTTGTTGCGGCATCACCGGGACGATCGGCCTGCACGTGCCCGCAACGAACCCAGGTTGGCGGTTGGTGTCCTATTTTCGGACCATCGGCATCCGAAGGGACCGCCCGGTAACGACATTCAAGAATTCGATCTGGCAGCCTCCCAAAGCCTAACTCGTTCAAAGATACAGCAACATATCAAGTCCCGGTTCGATCTCGTAGTGTCGCACCGGCGGTTAGTCTGTTTTTGAATAGTTAGGAGTAATTATGAAGATATTAGTCTTTTTGGCGGTCGCATTCGCCGTTCAAACGGCCGCGGCCCAGGGCAATAACACCTTGTCCTTCTTGATAAAGAATGCGGATACCAAGCTTCCGGTCGCGGAAGCGAAGGTGAGCATCAAGAATTCAGATATATCCGGAGTTTCGGATCCGCAGGGCCGTGCGAGGCTGGGATCCATCCCGGACGGCGAACAGGCCGTCGAGATAACGGCTCTCGGTTACGGCACGGTCGAACTAAAATTGTCATTTCCGCTCAGTGACAGTTCGGAAAGGACGGTATTCATCGCCGTCAATAATCGTGTTGCGGACATCACGGTAAACTCCACGCGGACGGGACGCGAGATCGAGGATGAGCCGACCAGGATAGAAGCGATCGATGAGGAAGAGATCGAAGAGAAGATCAATATGCGTCCCGGCAACGTTTCGATGGTGTTGCACGAGAGCACCGGCATCCAGGTCCAACAGACGTCTGCCACGTCAAATTCGCAAAGCGTCCGGATCCAAGGCCTTGACGGCAGATACACACAAATACTCAAGGACGGCTTCCCTTCGTATGGCGGTTTCTCGGGAAGTCAAAGCGTGCTGGAGATACCGCCGCTGGATCTGAAGCAAGTTGAGATAATAAAGGGCCCGAGCGCGACGCTCTTCGGCGGTTCAGCGATCGCGGGCGTCATCAATTTCGTCTCTAAGGATCCAAGTGACGAACCTGTAACAACGCTCGTACTCAATATGACCTCGGCTCTGGGAACTGATGTTTCAGTATTCAACTCGCGAAGATCCAAGCTGGTGGGCTACACGTTGCTGGGGTCAGCAAACTTTCAAAAGGCCTACGATGTGGACAGAGATAATTTTACGGAGCTGCCCGCTACGCGGGCATTGACAGTTACGCCGAAACTCCTGTTCTACCTCGGCGAAAGAACGACGCTAACGCTTGGCAATTCGACCTCGGCACAGAAGCGGCGCGGCGGGAATATCCTGGCAGTAAGAGATAGGCCCTCGGACATAAATTCATACTTCGAGGAGAATCGATCGATAAGAAATGTCACGACGTTCAATCTGGCTCATGAGTTTGGCGGCGGGCGACTGTCGGCAAAGTACGCATTCGCATTCTTTAGGCGAGAATTGGAAACGCCGACCATTGACTTCAGAGGATCTCAGTTCAACTCTTTCGGTGACATTTCATATGGGCGCGCATTTGGAGCGCACGCGATCGTAGCCGGCGGAAGCTTTGTGTTTGATGATTTTCGCGAGCGATCACCCGGAAATGTCGAACCGAGAAACGAAAGGCGGATCTCCGGCGGGATCTTTCTGCAGGATACGTTCGACATCACTGACAGGATATCGGTCGAAGGAGGACTCAGACTCGATCGGACCCGAGATTACGGGACGTTCGCGCTTCCAAGGGTCTCGCTTCTGGTAAGACTGACCCGGAACCTGAGCACGCGAATTGGGTATGGCACTGGTTACAAATTGCCGACAATGTTCACGGAAGAAGCCGAGACCAGGCTATTCAAGAACGTCAGCGGAGCAAACGGCCTCAAAGCCGAACGGAGCCGCGGTGGAACATTCGACATCAACTACCGGGGAGCGATCAACGACACATTCACATATTCGATAAATCAGATGTTCTTTCACACTACGATCGACGATTCGGTGATCCTAAGGTCCGACGACGACAAAATCTTCCGGTTCTCGAATGCGGGTTCGCCTGTGATAGCTCGCGGTATCGAAACTAATGCAAGGTTGGAGTACGGTATAGCGAAGCTCTTCGTTGGTTACACTCTGACCGATGCAAAAGCCGGATATTTGCCGGGAACGAGGAGACTTACATTGACCCCGATGCATAGGATCAATTCTGCACTGGTGTTCGAAAGGCGCGAGAATTACAAGTTTGGTGCGGAGTTCTACTTCGCGAGCCGGCAAACCCTCGAAAACCGAGCGCTGACGCGAAGAACAGGCGAGATAGGCCTATTCGCTGAAAAGACGATCGGCAATTTTAGCCTATTCATAAACGGTGAGAATCTGACTGACCAGCGTCAAGGCAGGTATGGCCCGATTGTTTTCCCGCCATTCAATGCTCCTACCTTCGCCGAGATCTACACGCATCTCGAAGGCAGAGTATTCAACGGCGGCGTTAAGGTCAGATTCTGATCTCTGAGCGAGACTTGATCGATCGTGGTCGCTCACGTCTCCTACTGATCTGACCCACATACTAACTTGATGACCGCAACCTCCGGCGGCATCATGAAACGTATCGGCAGAATGCTGGTGCCGACGCCTGATGTTATGTACATGTCGATGCCTGCCTCTCGAATGTGCCCGTAGGAATATTTTTGCCCATATGACGACGGCACTATCGGCGTCCCGACAAGCGGCATCCAAACCTGACCGCCGTGCGTGTGGGCCGCGAGTATCAGCTTGAGGTCCGACGACATTGCGAGTTCGCCGGTCAGCATCGGCAGTATGTCCGGGCTGTGTTCGAGTACGATGATCGGCCCGTTTCCCTGCTGGGCGAGTCCACGGCCGAGATCGGAGACCCGCTTCCAGTTCTGCGGCAGCGACAAATGATCGGCAAATCCCAGGATGCGGAATGGCTTACCGTCGTTGTCGAGCTGAACCGTCTCATTGACAAGTACGCGAATGCCGACGCGGCGGAGCTCGGCCGCGACGGCGTCCGATCCATACACGCCGTCGTGATTCCCGAGCGCCGCGAATACGCCGAGCGGAGCCCGGAGCCCGGCAAGTCCGTCGGCGATCTCGCTCATCGGCATCCGAAGTATCCGCCGCCCGTCCGCACCGACGGCGCGCGTCTCAGAAACGTAATCGCCGAGCAGCACGATTAGGTCGGGCTGTTCGGCATTGGCCAAGGCGGTGACGCGCCGCAGCATCTCGGCATCGACGGCGTTCGATCCGCCGTGGATATCGCCGATCATCGCGATCTTGAGGCCGTCGAGAGCGTTGCCGCCCGGTATCTCGACGTCCGCACGCGTCGCCACCAGCCGCGTGGGCTCGACGAGCCATGCGTAGCAGAACAAGCACGCCGCCCAGATCGCGGCGGCCGCTGCCGATGCGTATATGAGCTTTTTCTTACCTGTTCTCGTGAGCTGCCTCGCGTTAGCTAACGGCGTTGCGTCCGTTCGGGAAATACTCGCTCCAGCGACGATCGACGAGCCGGACGATATCATCGCGCGGCTCTACCTCTTTCGGATACCAGGGCTTCATACGCGCGTCGATGACTATCGGCGAGCGATAGCCGACGTGGTTGTTCCGCAGTTCGACCTCTTTTGCGTAGATGTCCGACGCCGGATCGAAACGCGTCCACGTCGCCCAGAGGAATTTCTCGGCCGTTCGTGCGTATTCGATACGGTCGTGGACGATCACCATCTCCCATTCGTCAAAATGGCCCGAACCTGCGACGCGTTCGGCAAGCGTTCGGTCGGCCTCGTACAGCTCGGCTTCGATCACGAGACAGCCGCCGCAGAAAGGCTCAGCCGCACGCACGCCGGCGGGAAGCTCGCCGGTGAATTCGCGCTTGAGCTCGCGTTTAGCGTCGCCCATACCCATCAGGATGGCCTTGCTGCCGTGATTTATCTTGCCGCTCGCGTAATCGAGCGTGTCGAAGGCCGTCTGCGTGAATATGTGAAGGTCACGCTGCCAATCGGCACGTGCGAGTATGTGTTCGAACAAGGCGCGGAAATCCTTGAGATCCTGCGGCGTATCGGTAAGCAGCAGGAATTTCGTAAGCGCAAGCTGGCCTTCACCAAGGATGCGAAAGCCCGCCGAAAGGCCCTCGCGGCCGTAACGTTCGCGAACGACGGCCGCCGACAGCGAATGAAACCCGGTCTCGCCGTAGCTCCAGAGGTCGCGAACCGCAGGCATAACGAGCGGAAACAGCGGCGAAAGGAGCTCCTGTAGGAAATCGCCTATGAAAAAGTCCTCTTGCCTCGGCTTGCCGACCACCGTCGCGGGATAGATCGCGTCCTTGCGGTGGAAAACCGCGTCGGCATGGAACACCGGATATTCGTGAGCAAGCGAATAGTATCCGTAATGATCGCCGAACGGCCCTTCGAGCCGCCGCTCGCGCGGAGGAACACGGCCGCAGATCGCGAACTCGGCTTCGGCGATCAGGCGATGATGTCCGGGCAAAGGATTGTCGGCCGTCGATATCTTGCGTCCGGCCAGCAGCGACGCGAGCATAAGCTCCGGGATGCCTTCGGGCAGCGGAGCTATCGCCGACAGTATCAGCGCCGGCGGCCCGCCGAGGAATATCGTCGTCTTGAGCGGCTCGCCGTGCTGTTCGGCCTCGTGGTAATGGAATCCGCCGCCTTTGCCGATCTGCCAATGTATGCCGGTCGTTGTTTTGTCGTAGCGCTGGATGCGGTACATACCGAGATTGTGCTTGCCGTCAACGGGACTCTCGGTATAGACGAGCGGCAGCGTTACAAAATGTCCGCCGTCCTCGTGCCAGAGCTGGAGCAGCGGCAGGCGTTCGAGATCGGGCGTCGGCTGACGCGAAGCGAGCACCGGCGCGTCGCGGACATGCCGCGTGCCGAGCTTGGCAGCTGACAGGAACAGGTCGCGGAATGCCCAGAGCTTCGCAGGTTTTGGCGGGAGAAGTTCTTCGGCGGCTTCGACGGCACGGCGAACGAACTGGAGAGGCTTTGGCCCGAATGCGAGCTCGATGCGGCGGATCGTGCCGAATAGATTGGTGACGACCGGAAACTGCGAACCCTTTACACGGGTGAAGAGCAGGGCTTTGCCTTGCTCGTCGATGACGCGTCGGTGTATCTCGGCGATCTCAAGATAGGGATCCACCTCGGCGGATATCTCCGCGATCTCGCCTTCGCGTCGCAGAGTGTCGATGAACGTCCTGAGATCCTTGTGCATACAAAAGCGGCGGCCGATATATTTGGGCAAAAGCACGAAGAGGCACCTTAATGGTAACCTTCTTCGTGCTTATTGGGTATTCCGCGGGCGATCAGTTCGCCTTATTCACTTTCGCAGATCATCTTTACTCAGGTCGAGATCGGCTGCCTTGATCACGTCGATCTTGACACCCGGGAACCGAGCAGCAAGGTCGTTCTTGAAAACGGCGTAATCGCCGACGATGATGATGCTGCCGCCGAGCAGATGATCGGCGGCAAAGCTGCGGATCTGAGCGTCGGTCACCGAATTGACGCGGCCGATGTACGAGTTGAGTTCCGACGCCGGCAGGCCGAAAGCGTAGAGATCGCTGACCGCTGACGCCAAACCGTTTATCGTCTCGAGGCTGCGGCCAAATCCGCCGGTCAAGACAGATTTCCGCGGGACAAGCTCGTCGTTATCGACGGACGAGGCCGTTAGTTTGCGGATCTCGTCGATGACAAGCGACGCGACTTCGGGTGCCGACTCGTTCTTGGTCTGGGCGCGGGTGGTGAAGTTCGAGTCGCCGTAACGCCAGCCGAAACCGCTGCCCGCACCGTAGCTGAGGCCGCGTTTGATGCGTATCTCTGCGTTGAGCCGCGACGAATATCCGCCGCCTAAGACCGAGTTGAGCACCATCGCCTGATAATAGCCCGGATCGGCCTGAGGTTTTCCTTTCGCGTTATCGACCCTACCGTTCGGCATCTTTTTCGTGTAGCTCACCGACGCCTGGCCCGAGTTCGGCAGATCGATGACGAGAATGCCGGCGGGCGTCTTCGGCTCAGCGGGCTTAGACTTCGGGGCCGCATTCGTGATGATGCTTTGTATCAGTTCCTTGCTGGCCGAAGGCTTCCATGTCGAAAAATAACGCGTCGCCAGTGCTTTTGCCTTGACCAGGTCGATGTCGCCGGCAAAGATCATCGTCGAACGGTCGGGAAGATAGCTTTCGTCGTAGAATTTCCGAACCGAGGCGGCGGTCATCTTGGCCAGAGTGTCGGGCGTGCCGCCGGCCGGATGCTCGCCGAAAGCGTATTTCGTAGCGACGTAATTAGAAAGGAAACTCGGCTGCTTCAGGTTATACGTCAGCCCATCGAGAGCCTGCGATCGGGCGAGATCGAGCTCCGACTGCTCGAACTTCGGCGATCGGACCACGTCGGCAAAGATCGCGAACGCGGCCGCGAGTTTATCCGAAGTGACGTTGAGCGAGATATTCGTCGCGTTCCAGCCTGCACCCGCGTTGAGGTCAGCACCTAGGAATTCGATCGCTTCGGCGATCTCGGTCGCGGTGCGTGTCTTGGTTCCTTTGGTCAGCAGCGACGCCGTCATATTCGCGATCCCGGCCTCGTCCGGTTCCTCGACATACGCGCCGACGTCGATTAGCAGATTGACCGCGACGAGCGGCACTCCGCGCCGCTGAACGACCGCTATCTTAAGCCCGTTCGGGAGTTTTGCGGTCTGGACGGCCGGTATCTTGACCGATCTCGGGGCCGACGGGGCCGGCGGTGATTCTTGGGCGTATGAAGGCACAAGCGAGCCGCAGACGACGGCCAATGATCCAATGAATGAAGTAAGTTTACGTGCAAGCATTATTTTGAACCTCCGTCATTCGAGTAGTGGATCACGACACGGTTCGTATCTGAGAAGTATTTTTTCATCACGCGCTGAACATCAGCGGCTGTGACGGCCTGGATCTTTGCCAATCCTGTGTTCACGGCTCGCGCGTCCTTTTGATAAGCGAGTGCCCGCTCGATCGCGATGGCTTTTCCGTCGTTGTTCTCCAGCCTGCGGACCTGCGATGCGACGAGCAGGTTCTTGGCCTTTGTCACCTCGGCCGCCGTCACGCCTTTGTCCTGTATGAGTTTAAGCTCGGCAAGCAGCGATCTTTCGAGTTCGTCTGCGGTCTTCCCTTCGCTTGCGATCGCAAAGAAATACAGCAGGCCGCCCTCGACCTTGTTATCGACGTTGAACGAAGCTTCCTGGGCGATCTGCTGCTTATAGACCAAGCTCTGATACAGCCGCGAACTGTCGCCGCGGGCGAGTATTGCCTCGGCGACCTGGAGAGCCGGGATGTCCGGATCGTTCGATCGCGGGCCCAGGTACGTGATGGCGACGCCCGGGAACGGGACGTTAGGTGCTGTTTTGGCGTAACGTTCTTCCTTGGTCCGCGGCGGCTCGACCTCAGTCACACGCGGGATGAACGATCGCGGCTGTTTGATAACGCCGAAATACTTATCGACCCAAGCGTCGAACTGAGCCTGTTGGAAGTCTCCGACGACGATGAGATAAGCGTTGTCCGGTCTGTAATAAAGCGAATGGAAAGCCCGAGCGTCATCGACCGTTGCGGCGTTGAGCTGGTCGAGGTCGCCGATCACGCCGCGTTTGTACGGATGCACCTTGTACGAAAGGCTCGAGATATATTCGTAGAATCGGCCGTACGGCTGGGCAAGCACGCTCTGGCGAAATTCTTCCTTGACGACGTCGCGTTCCGAGGCAAAATTCGCCTCGTCAACGTTCAGGTTCGACATACGTTCTGCCTCGGCCCAGAGCAGCGTTTCGAGATAATTCGACGGCACGACCTCGTAGTAATTCGTAAAATCATCCCACGTCGAGGCGTTGTTGAATCCGCCGACGTCCTCCGTCAGCCGATCCATCTTCTCGTTCGGCATATTCTTGGTCGATTTGAACATCATATGCTCGAACATATGCGCAAATCCCGATTTGCCCGGCGGATCATTCTTGCCACCGACGTCGTAGAGCACGTGTATCGCGACCGTCGGGCTCGAATTGTCGCGTAACGACACGACCGTGAGCCCGTTCGGCAGCTTCCGCTCGACGATATTGAGCGGCGGGACCTTCACCTGGGCCGAGATGGCGGCCGCGGCCGCCAAAATGACGATGATATTTCGAAGACTTCGCATAGTTTTCTTATGAACGCTGCATTTTTACGGCTCAAGCCGCCGTTTTGTTCAGACGTATTCGTAGAAACCTTTTCCGCTCTTGCGCCCGAGCCAGCCGGCATCTACATACTTTTTGAGCAGCGGGCACGGCCTGTATTTCGGGTCGCCCAGGCCCTCATGCAATACATTAAGTATGGCGAGGCAAACGTCCAACCCAATGAAGTCTGCGAGCGTAAGCGGGCCCATCGGATGATTCATGCCCAATTTCATTATCTCGTCGATCGCCTCTTTGGCTGCGACGCCCTCGTGCAGGGCGAAGATCGCCTCGTTGATCATCGGCATCAGTACCCGATTTGAGACGAATCCGGGATAGTCGTTGCACTCGACGGGAACCTTTCCTAATTGTTCAGAAACTGCTTTAACTTTTGCGTAAGTCTCGTCACTAGTTGCGATACCGCGGATGACCTCAACCAATTTCATAAGCGGAACGGGGTTGAAGAAGTGCATTCCGATCACTTTTTCGGGCCTGTTCGTAACGGCCGCGATCTTGGTGATCGAAATCGACGACGTATTCGATGCAAGTATCGCGTCCTCGCGGCAATTTGCGTCGAGCCGCTCAAAGATCTTTCGCTTTATCTCAAAGTTCTCCGTCGCGGCTTCGACTATCAGCCCGCAATCCGCGAGGTCGCTCAGGTCGGTCGTGGTCTTGATACGGCTGAGGACCTCGGCCTTTTGCTCCTCGGTCATCGTTTCTTTTTTGACGAAACGGTCGAGGCTCTTCGAAATATTTGCGACGCCGCGTTCGACGAAATCCGCCGAGATGTCGCACATCATCACTTCAAGGCCGGCCGATGCGGCGGTCTGTGCTATGCCGTTCCCCATCGTGCCGGCTCCGATCACTCCAATGGTCTCACTCATAATTTGTCAGTTGTTAAAGGCTTAAAATTCGTTCAAGCAGGATACAGGATAATAGACTTGCGGCCATAACGACAAACGAGCGTTCGGTTTCGGGCCGAACGCTCATTCGCATCGATCTCTTTTAGGCTTATTGCCAGCTATTCGGCGGCGGAGGAGGAGTGAGCGAAGCCTGGGCGTTGAGCCGGCGTCCGCGTACATCGAGTTCCTCAAAATATGCCCTGCCCTCTTCGCTGAACGTGAAAACAAGGCCGAATACACCCAGCGCCGTCCCCAAAGGAAACGACATGCACGCGATCGCCGATGCGACTATGGTCCATATGCGGGCGTAGGGCTTCTCTTTACGCAGGGCGTAAGCGGCGACGATCTCAGGTATCGCGAACAGGAACGTCACGACGAACGCAATAGCGAATACGACGACAACGAACGGCAGCAGAAAGTCCGGCGGCGGCGAGCTGCCTCTGGCGGGCTCGGCCGACGCGACGACGGCTAATATCACCGTATAAATGATGCCGACCACCAGGACGATGCCCAGCGAGACCGCCGTATAGACGCCAAACAGCAGCCCCAGGAGCCGTGCCTTCTCTTTTGCGTTCATTGCCATAGCGACCACCTCGGTTATATATACGACGCTGCTTCCGCCGGGTTGCAACTATCGCACCTCCAGCCGAGCTTCATAGTGAGATAATGACAGGAAGCGGAAAAAGCCGAGCACGCGAACGCGGGTCACTTATTAGATCTTGCAGCCTCGCCCGAAGATGCTTTGGCCCGGCAACGCCACTATCCACTCAGATCAGCCCGCCCGCCGCGAATTTGATAAGTAAACACTCTAACCCAATACGTCTAAACCGCTGCAAATAAATATATTTATATGACGAATGGAGTGATGTCATCAAAAATTTTTGGACACGCAAAAAAATTTCTCAGCGTCGAGAAAAATTAATTGGAGATGCAGAAAAATTTCTGCGCGCCGCAGAAGATCTTCCCTTTCCGCCGGCCGGGTCATATTTTTCGGGCTCCGCCCGTCTATTTGCGGAAAAGCTCCGCTTTTCCGGCGTGGCTACTATGACACACAGTCATATTCTTCGGGCTCCGCCCATCTATTTGCGGAAAAGCTCCGCTTTTCCGGAGTGGCTACGATGACACACTGCGGCTACGCCGCCGTTCCTATCTCCATTTGATCGATCTATGATCGGTCAAAAGCGGCTCGTTTTCTAATGATCTGCCGTGCCATTGCCGAGCACTCGAGAATAGATAGTCATCGGGATGTTCGACCAGACCGGCCCGAACGGGATTGAGATGAATATAATTCACCTTTTGCATAAGTGCGTCTTCGCCTGTGATCCTGAGAGCGTTCGGGTGATGCTCGTAAACTGAATGCTTATGATTATTCACTCGCTCCTGAATGCGCAGCTTTGCGAGCGAGCTTTCGTGGCCATTTTCCTTAAGGTGGTCGAGCAGCCGTTTTGCCGAAATGCCGTTCAAATAGCGCAAAACGTCTTTGATCTCACGTGCGTTGTCTGTCAGCACGTGCGTGTGGTCGAGCATTATCACATACGCAAAGATCTTTATGCCGCCGGAAATGCGAGCTTCATCGAATGCGTCACATATGACCTGCTTGATGTTGTCTTGCCGAAAGATCGGCAGCCGATCATGTGCAACGGAGGTCAAGAAATAAGCAGGGCTGTCTCTTGAGATCTGAAACATCGTAACGATGCGGCGGCGGAGCCGCAGAGGGCTTAAAGGCCCGCGCCGGAAAAGCATAGCTTTTCCGCAAATAGAGCGGCAAAGCCGCCGTTGGTTGAGAGCAAGTTTACCGCGAATAGAGCGGCAAAGCCGCCCTTGGTTGAGAGCAAGTTTACCGCAAATAGAGCGGCAAAGCCGCCCTTGGTTGAGAACAGCTTTTCCGCAAATAGAGCGGCAAAGCCGCTGTCAGACGGGGTCAGTCGCGTTCGACTGCCATTGCGACGGAGTTGCCGCCGCCGAGGCAGAGGGCTGCGACGCCGCGTTTGGCACCGCGGCGTTTCATTTCGTAGAGCAGCGTGGTGAGCACGCGGCTGCCGGAGTTGCCTATGGCGTGGCCGAGAGCGACGGCGCCGCCGTTGACATTGACCTTGGCGAGGTCGAGCCCGAGTTCCTGCATGACGCCGAGCGCCTGGACCGAGAAAGCCTCGTTTAGCTCGAACAGATCGACGTCGGCGATGTCCCAGCCTGCTTTTTTGAGCACGTTGAGCACACCCTGGACCGGCGCCATCATTATCAGTTTCGGCTCGATGCCGGATGTCGCGTGGGCGACGATGCGAGCGAGCGGCTCGATACCGAGCTCAGCGGCCTTTTCGGCCGATGTGACGACGAGCGCCGATGCGCCGTCGTTGACGCCGGGAGCGTTGCCCGCCGTCACGGTGCCGCCGTCGCGTTTGAATGCAGGCTTGAGCTTCGCCAGACCTTCAGCGGTCGTGTCCGGGCGAACCGGTTCGTCAGCCGCGAGCACGATGGGGTCGCCTTTTTTCTGCGGTATCTCGATCGGCACGATCTCGTCGGCGAATCGGCCCGCGGCCTGTGCCGCTGCCGCTTTCTGATGCGATGCTGCGGCGAATTCGTCCTGGGCCTCGCGCGTGATGTGATATTTTTCGGCGACGACCTCGCCGGTGTTGCCCATGTGCCAATTCTCGAACGGGCACCAGAGCCCGTCGTGGATCATCAGGTCGGTCACCGTCTGATTGCCCATACGGTATCCGTCGCGTGCTCCCGGCATCGCATATGGGATGTTCGACATCGATTCCATACCGCCGGCAACGACGAACTCAGAATCGCCGAGCTGAACGGCCTGTGACGCGAGCGCGACCGCTCGCAGCCCCGAACCGCATACCATGTTGACCGTCAGAGCCGAAGTTTCGGGCGGCAGCCCGGCCTTGATCGCCGCCTGGCGTGCCGGAGCCTGTCCGACGCCCGCCTGAACGACGCAGCCGAGTATCACTTCGTCAACCTGTCCGGCCTCGATGCCGGCCCGCGAAACGGCTTCTTTGATCGCAATGGCCGCAAGGTCCGGCGCCGTGAATCCTTTGAGTGCTCCCTGGAATTTGCCTGTCGGCGTACGTGCCGCGCTGATGATGACTGCTTCTTTTTTGTCTGACATTATCGTCTCAATGCTCCAATATTATGTGTCGTGGCCAAATAGATAGAATAACATCACGCCGCTAACCGCCGAAACGCTCGCGGGCAGCTCGCTCGAGTTCGTCGCGATGTTCGGGATGCGATATGCGTATCAGCTCTGCAGCACGCTGCCTCAGATTCTTGCCGTAAAGATCGGCAACGCCGTATTCAGTGACGATGTAATGAACGTGGGCGCGCGTCGTGACAACGCCTGCGCCGGGCTTGAGGAGCGGGACGATCTTGCTCTCGCCGCGGGCAGTTGCGGCCGGAAGCGCGATGATGGGCTTGCCGCCCTCGGACAGCGACGCTCCGCGTATGAAATCCATCTGGCCGCCGGCGCCAGAATAATGTAGCGTCCCGATCGAATCCGCACATACCTGGCCGGTCAGATCGACCTCGATCGCGCTGTTGATGGCCGTCACCTTCGGATTGCGACGGATGACAGCGCTGTCGTTGACGTAAGCGATGTCAAGCATCAGCACCTGCGGGTTGTCGTCAACGAAATCGTAAAGCCGCCGCGTACCCATCACGAATCCGGCGACGATCTTGCCGGGATGCTTCGTCTTGCATTCGCCGGTGACTATTCCCTTTTCGACAAGCGGGATGAGCCCGTCGGAGAACATCTCGGTATGCACGCCGAGCCGCCGGTGGCCGCCGAGCGCTGCAAGCACGGCGTTTGGTATCGACCCGATGCCCATCTGGAGCGTCGCTCCGTCCTCGATCAGACCGGCGATGTGAGAGCCGATCCGGCGGTCGATATCGGTCAGCTCGGGAGCCGCGACCTCAGGCAGTTCGTCGTCGGCCGCGACCGCCGCGTCGATCGAATTGACGTGCAGCAGAGCGTCGCCAAGCGTACGCGGCATTCTCGGATTGATCTGGGCGATGACTTGTTTTGCAGTATCGACCGCCGCACGGGCTATATCGACCGACACACCGAGCGAACAGAATCCGTGATCGTCCGGAGGCGAGACCTGGACGAGCGCGACATCGATCGGCAGCACGCCTTTGCGGAACAACGCCGGTATCTCCGAAAGGAACACCGGAATATAATCGGCGCGGCCTTCGCGTATCGCCTGCCGCGTGTTGGCCGCGGCAAAGAACGCGTTGACGCGAAAGCTGTCGGCAAATTCGGGCCGAGCGTAAGGCGCTTCGCCTTCGGTATGTAGATGAACCACTTCGACGGACTTTAGTTCGGGAGCACGCTGCGTCATCGCGTCGATCAGGCGGGCGGGCGCGGCCGCAACTCCATGAATGAACACGCGATCGCCGGACCGGATCGCTTTGACGGCTTCGTCAGCCGTGGTCGTCTTTGTCATGTCAATATCACGTTCGATCGAGTTTTGGCGCCGAAGGTCGATTCTACAAGCCGTTCGGGGTTTATGCTAATCTGCCATTTATGCCACAGCAGACCATACCGGGAGACATATTCGTGTTTCAGATCGAGGCGGGATACGCGCTCATCCAAGTGCTCGCGATCGACGGCGGAGGCGACGATCGTATATGGCACATCGCCGCGTTCCGCGACTATTTTCCGGATGTGGAATACGCGGAGGCGGCAGCCGCGGAAGCGGAGACTTTGCCTCGCGACATACCGCACGTCGCTATGACAGAGCGGGCATTCGCAAGCACGCAGGCCGCGCGTCTGGCAAACAAGCCGCTGCGTGAAGTCGATAGGCAGCTTGTCGAAGCGTGGCGGTCGAGCGATGAAAGAACGGTGTCTGACAGGTCGATACGGCTGCTGCTCGGCGTGCGCTGATCGGCTCCGATCATCGCCGCTCGAGTCGGCGAGTCGTGCGATCGACAACGCTTGCGGGTACGGGCATCTCACTTTCGGCCGGCGATGCGAGCGATCTCGGCTCGCGTTCCTCGAGCCTCGGCGGCGTTAGTTTGTTTATCTGCTTGCGGAGCAGTGCCGTCCGCCAAAAAGTCTGCACATTCCAGCAGCCGACCGCGATCAGCAGGCCCGCTGTCAGATAGATGAGAAAATGCGTCCCTTCGCCAACACCGAACACGGCGAACAGCGCCGCCGACATCGCAAAACATGCGACAAAGGTCATCGCGCTCAGAACGAAATTCGCTTTTATGTGATGATCCGCCGGGATCTCCGGCTTGGCTGCCGTAAGGTCAGGCAAGTACGTGCCGCAGCTGCGGCAATAGGATAAAGCGGACTGATCGGGAGTGCCGCATTTGGGGCAGAACATACTCACGATTACGAACTTCGGGGGAAAAGGTTCCGTGCGCGCCAAAGCGAGGGTCAGATGCCTCGTCGCTTGATCTCGCGTGCGATCATCTCGAGTTCCCTGCTCATATGCCCGGCAGCCGATGAGTTCTCTTCCGCACGCCGGATGAGATAAGGGACGGCCTCGGTCACAGGACCGTACGGAACGTATTTCGAGACGTTGAATCCTTTGTTGGCAAGCACATACGAGATCGTGTCGCCCATACCGTAAAGCTGCGAGAAGCAGACAGTAGGGTTGTCTGCGCCGATGCCGGCCTCATTCATCATCGCAACGAGTTTCTGCACGCTGTCTTCGTTGTGCGTTGCCGCAACGAAAGCCATATCGCCGACGTGTTTTAAGCAGTACTCCAACGCAGCGTTAAAATCGGCATCGACGGCGCCCTTGTCTTCGTGGATCGGCGACGGATATCCCTGCTCAGCGGCACGCTCGCGTTCTTTTTCCATATACGCCCCGCGAACGAGCTTGACGGCGTAGAAGTAGCCGTCGAGCTGCGCCTGTCGCCGCGCGTTCTTGAGATAGTTGAGCCTGTCGCTGCGATAAAGCTGCACCGTGTTGTAAACGATAGGTGCTTCGCGATTGAACTCTTCCATCATCTTGGTCGCGAGCCGATCGATCGCGTCCTGTATCCACGTTTCTTCGGCGTCGATAAAGATCGGCTGGCCCAGATCGTAAGCGGCCCTGCATATCTCGCTAACGCGATTATGGATGCGTTCGCATTTGGCTTGAGCTTTTGCATCGAGCTTTTTCTTTGCACTCATTTTCTCGAGCGTCCCAAGCGGAGCGATACCCGAGACCTTGAAAACAGCGAATGGAACGCGATCGTCGTCGGCCGCGCGCCTGACGGTGCGTATGATCTCGTCACGAGTGCGATCAAAATCTTCTTCGCCGGATTTGCCCTCGATCGAGTAATCCAGGATCGACCCGATCCTCGCGGCCGCAAGTCGCTGAACAGTCGGTTCGCATTCTTCGATCGTCTCGCCGCCGCAGAATTGAGAGTAGATGGTTCGTTTTATCAGCCCTTCGACTGGGAGTCCGAGCGACAGGGCCATTTGCGTCAATCCTGTCCCGATCGAGTTGAGGATCGGTGAATTGAGTGCCTTGAAAAGACGATATTTTTCTTTTAGCTCGCTGTCTGACCTGTCGGCAAATGCGACCGCCGTATCCTGGAGGTCAAGCGGAAAATCGCTCATAGCGACAAAGAATGTAACACACGACGGAGCCAAATCCACGCCGTGAGTTATCAGCGAAAACTATTGTTAAATTGTCTCGTTCTGATTTTTCGCTTATCATCAGGAGTTTGCGTATCGCCGCACAGAAAGCATTCATATGAGCAAAGGGCTGCCAAAACGATCGGAGAACTACTCCGAATGGTACAACGAACTCGTCAAACGTGCCGGACTCGCCGAAAACTCCGCGGTCCGCGGCTGTATGGTGATAAAGCCGTACGGCTTTGCGATCTGGGAAAAGATGCAGCGGGCGCTCGACGATATGTTCAAGGCGACCGGCCACGAGAACGCCTACTTCCCTCTTTTCGTCCCGCGATCGTTCCTCGAAAAAGAAGAAGAACACGCCGAAGGATTTGCCAAGGAGTGCGCTGTGGTCACTCATTATCGGCTCAAAGCGAATCCCGACGGCAAAGGGCTGATCGTCGATCCGGCGGCCAAACTCGAAGAAGAACTGATAGTACGTCCGACCTCGGAAACGGTCATCTGGAACACTTATAAGAATTGGATCCAGTCCTGGCGCGACCTGCCGATATTGATAAATCAATGGGCAAATATCGTCCGTTGGGAAATGCGCACGCGGATATTTCTCCGGACGGCCGAGTTCCTCTGGCAAGAGGGACACACCGCTCACGCGACCGAACAAGAAGCCGTCGAAGAGACCGAGCGTATGCTCGGCGTTTATGCCGATTTTGCCGAAAATTGGATGAGCGTTCCGGTCATCCAGGGCGTCAAAACAGCAAATGAGAGATTCGCCGGTGCTGTGGATACCTATTGCATCGAAGCGATGATGCAGGATGGCAAGGCTCTTCAGGCCGGCACCTCGCACTTCCTGGGGCAGAACTTTGCTCGAGTCTTTGATGTGAAGTTCGTCAATAAAGAGAATCAGCTCGAATATGCTTGGGCGACGAGTTGGGGTGTTTCAACGAGGCTGATGGGAGCTCTGATCATGGCGCATTCGGACGATAACGGCCTTGTGTTGCCGCCTAAACTCGCTCCGATCCAGGTGGTGATCATTCCTATTTATCGTTCGCCGGAGGACCTCGCCGCTATCTCGGCACGAGTTGAGCCGCTGGCGGCCGAACTCCGCGCCGAGGGCATCTCGGTCAAATACGACGACAGCGATACTCAGCGCTCGGGATGGAAATTTGCGGAATACGAGCTTCGCGGCGTGCCGGTACGGATAGGCCTCGGCATGCGTGACATCGAGGCCGGAACGGTCGAGTTGGCCCGCCGCGACGAACTTACAAAGGAAACGCTGCCGATCGATGGCATAGCGAGCCGCGTCAAGGAGCTTCTCGAAGAGATCCAGGCCAATCTTCATCGACGCGCTCTTGCCTTTCGCGAAAATAATACGCACGTGATCGATTCGTGGCAAGACTTTACTACGCAGATCGAAGAAGGCGGCTTCCTGCTGGCTCATTGGGACGGGACCCCGGAAACTGAAGAAAAGATCAAAGAAGAGACAAAGGCGACGATCCGATGTATCCCGCTGAATTCAGCCGAGGAAGCGGGCGCTTGTGTTTATTCCGGAAAGCCTTCCGCCCGACGCGTTGTTTTTGCTCGGGCATACTGACGCTCGTATTAATACGACCATTTTGAGGCCGCATGCGTCTAAAATGATGTATGCGGCCGATCCGCGCCTTGGTTTCTGGCCAAGGCATCGCCGAGATGGCGTGATGTTTTTGATCGAGAATGATGCTTAGCGATCTTTCGGACGAGAAATTGGCTGAATTGGCTGTAGAGGGCGACGCAGACGCCTTCGCTCAGATCGTTCGCCGCTGGGACCGGCGGATATTCGCGCTTTGTTACGGGATGCTGGGACGCGAAGAGGACGCCCGCGATTGTACACAAGAGGCATTCGTTGCGGCTTATCGAAATCTGAGCAACTTCAGGGGCGATGCGCGTGTGTCGTCCTGGCTGCATCGGATCGCGATAAACCAATGCCTGTCGCTAAAACGACGGCAGAGAGTGCGGCCCGAGGATCTGGTTGACGATAGCGATCCGGCCTTTGCGAACGCTTTCAAAGCCGACGGTCGAACGGCTCCGTCGATCCTGACCGAGAGAAGCGAAAGGATCCGAGTGATAAGGCAAGCCGTGGGTGCATTGCCGGTGGAACTCAGGCAGGTCGTCGTGATGAAAGAGTTCGAGGAGATGACGTTCCAAGAGATCTCAGAAACTCTGGATATGCCGCTGAGTACGGTAAAGAGCCGACTGTACAACGCGCTCCGTCAACTGAAGATGCGGCTTGAGGATACTCCGGTCGAGGTGTCCTGAAATGATGAATACTCTTAGGACAAATTGTGAATTATCTGCCGCCGACCGGGAAGCTCTGGCCGTTGAACTGCTTTATGCAGAATCGGCTAATGAGCGAACTGTGCAGTTCGAGGACCACCTTGCGGAGTGCGACTATTGCGCGTTCGCATTCGCCTCGATCGCCCACGCCCGGCTCGATGTGGCGGAATGGCAGTCAGTCGAGTTCGCTCCGTTGTCTACGCCTAAGATAGATCTTCCATTGGTTGCACAGCCGCACGGCTTTGCCGGCGTTGTGCAAAGGTTCGTTAATAGTTTGAACGGGCTCGCGTGGAGACCCATTGCGGCCGTTTCGATCATGATCGCGGCCATCGGAGCTTCGGCGATATTCTTAGCGCGGGCGGCATCGCAGAATGAATTGGCATTGACCGCAGCAAAGCCTGCCGATGCACGCTTGTTGAGCATTGGGATACCCTACGGTGAAACGCAGGATATAGAGGCCGATGTTATCCCGCCTTCTGTAACAGCGAGGCCAGCCGCACCGGCGAAACGAAACACTGTCGCCGCGGTCAAGGCTGATTCCCGGGTCAAGCGGAAGGAGATCAGAGAGCCTTTGGATCTCGATGAACGCAATGACATAGCCGACGGCAGCCTGCGTCTTTCGGTACTTTTTGATGAGCTTGATGCAAGCTGAATCAAGCAAGGCGATAGTTATGAACATTACAAGATCATTATGGATCGGATTTGCGCTAGTGATACTTGCGGCAGGAGCCGCGGCTCAAGATGAGGACGCCAGGGCGCAGCCATCGCCGACGCCGGCAGTTCGATCAGTCCCGGACGAAAGGTTCGCGTTGTTAAAGATGTTAGGCCTCGACCGTCAGCAGGTCGAAGCCGTCCGGAGAATGAATCAGGAACGGAGACCTCTGCTCGAAGCGGCGTTCTCGAGGCTGCGCGACGCGAACCGACAGCTTGATGAGGCGATATATCGCGATACGTTCGATCAATCGGAGTTCGATTCAAGATTGGCCGAGGTCATCCGTGCACAAGGCGAATTGATACGTATCCGAAATATGAACGAGCTGCTGCTGCGCAGGATACTGACACCTGAGCAGGTTACACGATTTCGAACGCTCAGGGAGGAGTTTGAACAACGACGACTCAGGCTGAATAATATGCGCCAAAACCTGCAGCCTGCTTCGACGCCGAATAACTCGGACCGCCAGCCGGGCCGGATAAGGCCGCGCCCATAAGCCGTCGATCTATTCAATTTCAAGAGGCCGAGAACCGCTGTTCTCGGCCGTTTTTATTTGCGACGAAGCCAAACGCCGATATATCCTTTATCACGAGCACCGTCGACCAAAATCTATGTTATCTCTAGCCGGACGTATCCTTACTGAATTGCAGGAGATGACGCTTCTCTGCTGGCGGTGCCTTAAAGGACTTCGAAAACAGCCCCGGTACATCGACGAGATGATCTTTCAGATGGACAAGATCGGCGTTGGGTCGATGGCGATCGTTACATTAACGGGGTTCTTCACCGGTGGAGTTCTCATACTGCAGGCTTATCCCACTGTGCAATACTACGGTGCCCAAGCGAGCGCCGGTCAAGGAGTAGCGACCACGCTCATTCGTGAGCTCGGCCCCGTGCTAACGGCACTTATGGTCGCGGGCCGCGTAGGCTCTGCTATCTCGGCCGAACTCGGCTCGATGGTCGTTTCGCAGCAGATCGACGCAATGCGGGCTCTCGGGACCTCGCCGGTTCGAAAGCTGGTCACGCCCCGCGTCGTCGCTCTAATGGTGACGCTTCCGCTTTTGACGATCGCCGCTGACATTTTCGGGATATTTGGCGGCGGTGTCACGGCGAGGCAGTTGTACGGCCTTGATACGAACGTTTACATTCAGTCTGTCCGTGTCGGTGTATCGATCGAGGACCTTATGGGATCGATCATCAAACCGGCGGTGTTCGGATTTCTGATCGGATTGGTCTCGTGTCATAGAGGCTTGAGTACCAAGGGCGGGACCGTCGGCGTCGGCCTCTCGACGACCAACGCCGTAGTCACGTCGTCTGTTTGTGTGATCGTTGCCGATTTTTTCCTTTCAAAGCTACTGATGGGGCTCTTTAAGTCAACGCTCTTCTAATAGGGACCGCGATGCATTTTGATAGAGAAATGAACGAAGACCTCGTGGGGAGCGCTCCTCTTTCGTTTTCTTTGCCCGCGATCGAGTTTCGGGACGTTGAGCTTGCCTTTGACGACCAAGTTGTGCTCGACAAGGTTAGCTTTACCGTTGACCGCGGTCAGACCAAAGCGGTCCTCGGGGGATCGGGCAGCGGAAAGTCAACGATCATCAACCTGGTTCTCGGACTGATCAAACCCGACGCGGGCGAGATACTCATAGACGGCGAGAACATCGTCGGATTTGACGATCAGGAGATGATGGAGGTCAGGCGAAAGATCGGTATGATCTTTCAGGAAGGCGCGTTATTTGATTCGCTCTCGGTTTACGACAACGTCGGTTATCGGCTGAACGAAGAAGGTATCGACGAGGATGAGATCGAACACGAGGTAAAGCGAATGCTTCGATTCGTGGATCTCGAGGATGCGATCGATAAGCTGCCTTCGGAACTCTCTGGCGGTATGCGACGCCGCGTAGGTATCGCTCGGGCATTGATCGGCGGCCCCAGCATCGTTCTATTTGATGAACCTACGGCGGGGCTTGATCCGCCGACGGCAAGGACCATCTGCGAACTTGCGATCAAACTCAGGGACCTAGAGGGAGTGTCTTCGATATTCGTCACCCACGAGATGACCAACCTTACCTACTTGGCTTCTGAGTATGCTATCGTTGACCGCAAAGGCACTGTCCTTTTCGCTGAAGAAGGGCAAGATCTGTGCTTGCTCAATACTGAAGTGATAATGATCCGGAGGGGAAAGATCATCTTCGACGGCCGGATCAGAGATCTTCAAGCCTCAGATGATCCGTATATTCGACGTTTTCTGCGCGGCAAATAGTTAGCGATGCCTAGGACCGAACGAAAACTATCCCTGAGCGAACTCCGTGTCGGCATATTTGTTCTGGCCGCTCTGATCCTATTCGCATTCCTTATCCTGAACTCGACAGGTGATTTCAATCCGTTCGAGAAAAAGCTGTATCTCAAGGCTCGTTTCCTCAGTGCGGACGGGCTTCGGCCGGCCGCGGATGTCCAACTCGCGGGAGTCTCGATCGGCAAGGTGACGGACGTAAAGTTCCTGCCGCCGGACGACGAGGACGAAAATCGGATCGAGGCAACGTTGGCGGTCGGGAGCACTCTCGAAGGCAAACCCATAACGGAACTGATTCGCGAGGATTCGTCCGCCCGGCTGATCGCCACTTCCGTGCTCGGCAATGAGAAGATGATCAACATTTCGCCCGGGAGCTCTTCGGCAGCAGCGGTCAGGGAAGGTTCGATCCTCAGATCTAGTTCGGCGATATCGATGAATCAGCTTACCGAGACCGGCAATGACCTCCTTGAACAGATCAAGAAGCTTGCGGTGCCTGCGAATGAGATCTTAAAGAAAGCGAACAAAGGCGATGGCACTCTCGGCCGAATTGTAAATGACGAATCGCTGTACCAAAATCTCGACGGAGCCGTTGCCGAAGCAAAAGCAACGATGCAGCGTCTGCAGGCCACGATCGATAAGATCAACAGTGGTCAGGGATCGGCCGGCAAACTCGTTAACGATCCGGAACTTTACAATAGTCTGACGAGGACCGTCACTCATCTGGAATCGATCTCGGCAGATATCAAATCAGGCCGAGGCTCGGCCGGAAAATTTGTCTCCGACGACGCGCTCTATAACGAGACGCGGGCTGCCGTGGCCGACCTGAGACGTGCGGTCGGCCAGTTCAATGAGATAGCGGCCGATTTCAAAGCAGTTTCAACCGATCTGAGAGAAGGCCGAGGCACCGCCGGGAAGCTCCTGAAGGACGAAAAGATGTATGACGACGCTCGCGATGCGTTAACTCGCTTTAGTTCAGCCACCGCAAAACTTGATGCGATATTGGCTGACGCACGTGAGGGTCGCGGAACGTTGGGTAAGATCCTGACCGACGAGACGCTCTACAATAGTATTAATCAGACCGCGAATAACGTCGCGACCTTCACCGGCGAAGGGACCAAGTTACTCAACGATTTTCGCCAAAATCCAAAGAAATTCCTCCGTATCAAGCTTGCCATTTTCTGATCATTCGTTGATCCCGGACCTTCAGTGAGCCGTAGGGCCTTGTATATTCACAACCCATAATGCATAATATGCATCTCATAGCTGTGTATATTCGTGTGATATGCACTTGATCGTCGGGAGTATGCAAAAAAAGGAGCGACAGAAAAAGATACTGGAGTTGATCGCAACCAGTGAAATAGCTCGGCAGGAACATATCGCGGCCGAGCTCTCGCGACTTGGTTTCCGGGTCACTCAGGCAAGTATCTCCCGTGACCTCGACGAGCTGGGAGTGGAAAAGCAGAATGGCAAATATTCCCTGCCAAATCGGCCCGCTCGATCAGCTGCAACGGGCATTCACTCCCTATTGGCGGCCGGCGAGAACCTAGTGGTCGCGAAGTGCGATCCCGGCCTGGCATCCGCAATTGCGGTTCGAATTGACTCCGCGAATATCGATGAGATAGTTGGAACCGTCGCAGGCGACGACACGATATTCATTGCAGTGAAAGACCGTGTCAGCCAGGCGTCGGCTATGAGCAAGATCTGGACTGTACTGTTGGATCAGTGATGGAGAAAGCTTTGAAAGAGATCGATATTGATAAAAAAGGCTCCGTAACCGCGCGACTTGGGATCTCGAAGAGCGTCCCCGTTTCCGAAGAGAGGTTTGTTCCGTTATCGGGTGACGTCGTCGCCGTCCGGGCGCTCGGCGAAAGTACGTCGTACGGCAACCTTGAACTCACATCGGGGCGCCTGGCCAAGATAAAGGCCGGTGACATACTTTTGGGGGCAGTTGGCAGCCGACGCGCCCTGAAGGGTTTCGTTGGTGACGTTCCCGGCTCCATCGGTCCGGGCGATCGACTGCATCTGCTCAATATGGGCGGCGTCGTCGGTATCTGCTCCGGGCATCATTCGTCGCTGACTGATGCCATTGAATTAGAGGTGATCGGGATTGTGGTCGGACAAGATGGGCGCCCGGTCAATATCGCCGACCGAGCTCTCAGGATCGAACGCGCCCATTCACCCGCCGCACCCGTGATATTGGTAGCAGGAAGCTGTATGAATTCGGGGAAGACAGTCGCTGCTACGGAACTGATAAAACAAGCTGCAAAGAGCGGGATGCGAGTAGCCGGAGTTAAGCTGTCAGGAATTGCCTGTCTGCGCGATACGCTGCAGATGGAAGATAGCGGGGCGTTTGTAACCGCGAGTTTTCTCGATTGCGGACTTCCCTCCACCGTGGGCCGTGCGGATCTAGCCGAAGTAGCTTCGACCCTGTTTCACCACGTTGATGAATTTGGGCCCGACCTGATCATTGCTGAGCTGGGCGACGGCATTGTCGGCGGCTATTCGGTTGAGAGCATCCTGGCCGACAGACCCGTTATGAGCGTTATTGCGTCCGTTGTATTTTGCGCATCGGACTACGTTGGGGTCATTGGCGGAGCGGCGGTCCTGCGCGAGTTCGGCATTAGTATCGATGTGGTTGCCGGTTCAGTGACAGACGCTCCGATGGGTGAGAGATTCATTGTCGAGCGGCTCGGCTTGCCGGCGGGTAACGCTCGCCGCGACGGGGCCGCCTTGTTCGATCTGGCGTTCTCCAATGTCGCCGGTTCCGTCAAGGTGTGAAATGGACACGAGCACCACTAAGATCAAAGTAGCGATCATCGGCGGTTCCGGTTATGGAGGCAGCGAACTTCTGCGCATACTTCTATTTCATCCAGGCGTTGAGATCGTCTTTGTGACAGCAAATGAACACGCGGGCCGTCCGGTCGGTGACGTGCACCGGAACTTGCTTGAATTGACCGAACTATGTTTCTCGTCTATGCCGACGTCAGTAAGCGAATTTGATGGCATCGACGCTGTATTTATCGCGTTGCCGCACGGGCATGCCCTTGAGATAGCGCCGCGGCTGCCGTCAGGCGTGAAGGTGATCGATCTGTCCGGTGACTTTCGGATAAATGACGTTGAGGCATTTCGCGAATACTACGGCCTCGTACATGCCGGTGATATCCAGAAGGAATTCGTTTATGGCCTTACGGAAACCTCGCGGCCCGTGATCTCAAATGCTAGGCGCATCGCGAACCCTGGATGCTTTGCGACCGCTACTATCCTCGCATTGGCACCGCTGGCTTCGGCCGGGTTGCTTTCAGGCAGCCGCATCGTAGTAGATGCTAAAACAGGTTCGAGCGGTTCGGGTGCAAAGCCCGCCGCCAACACCCATCATCCGCAGCGTTCTAATTCGTTCTACGCATATAAACCTTTTCTGCATCAACACGTTCCGGAGATCGAACAGCATCTTTCTAGCTTAGGCGGATTCAATGGGATGACGTTCATGACACATAGCATGCCGGTGACCCGCGGTATCTTTGCGTCGTGTTACGTGCAGCTGCCGTATGAGATAGAGATCGACCTCCCGGAACTGTACAGATCGGCATACGAGCACTCCTTTTTTGTCAGAATTGTAGAAGGCTCGCCCGATATCAATTGGGTCAAGAACACGAATTTCTGCGACATTGCCGTACACGGCCGAGGTAGAGATTTCGTAGTCTTCTCAGCCATCGACAATCTTGTAAAAGGTGCCTCAGGGCAAGCGGTGCAGAACCTGAATCTGATGTTCGGGCTTGACGAGACGACGGGCCTGAGATTAACCGGGAGCAACCCATGAACGCGATCATTAGGACACAACCAATAGATGTCAGATCGGTCGAGGATCAATTCGAGATCGCGACATACGCAAAAATGGACATCGTCGTCGAGCGCGGCAAAGGTGCCCGAGTTTGGACCTCGGACGGGCAGGAGTATCTGGACCTGTACGGTGGCCATGCCGTTTGTGCGACCGGTCATTCACATCCGCATGTGGTCAAAGCTATCAGAGAGCAAGCTGAGCGGATCATCTTCTACTCCAACCTTGTTTATTCAGATATACGAGCGGCAGCCGCCGAAATGCTGGCTTCAAGAACGCCTGCTGGACTCGACAAGGTTTTCTTCTGCAATTCGGGGACGGAAGCGAACGAGAACGCAATGAGAATGGCTCGGATGGCTACGGGCCGAGAAAAGATCGTCTCGTTCTCCGGCGGATTTCACGGCAGGACCGCTGATGCGATATCGGCGACATTTCTTGGCCATTATCGTGAGCTCGGGCAACCCAATGTTCCCTATCACGCTGATGCGGAATTTGGTGATATCGATTCGGCGCGGTCGGTAATCGATGCCGAGACCGCCGGAGTTGTGATCGAGCCGATACAGTCGATGGCCGGTGTCCGAGAGGCGTCGCCGGGCTTTTTCAAAGAGTTGCGGGCTCATTGCGATGTGGTCGGTGCCAAGCTCATCTTTGACGAAGTGCAGACAGGGATCGGGCGGACCGGCGCCTGGTTCTTTTCAGGGAGCGAGGCGGCTGGAGGCGTAGTGCCGGACATGATAACACTCGCAAAAAGTCTCGGCAGCGGCATACCCGTCGGGGCCTGCGTCGTGACTCCTGTGATAAGCGGCCGGATCGGCACGAATGACCTCGGAACCACGTTTGGCGGGGGGATGCTAGCTATGGCGGCGGTCGCGGCTACCATCGAAGCCATCGAGGCTGATGGCATGATCGAGAATGCAAAGGCGGTCGAAAGGTTCATTCGTGAGAAGCTTTCGGGGCAAGATCGCGTTCGATCTGTTCGCGGCAAAGGCTGTCTTCTCGGGATCGAGTTTGACGAGCCATGCAATAGCATTCATAAACATCTACTCGAAAATGGAATAATCACGGGAACGTCGAGCGACCCGAAGGTGCTTCGTCTACTGCCGCCGCTGAACACACCTGTCTCTGATCTTGATCTGTTCATCAACCGTTTGCCATGACGCATTGCCCGTTTCTTAAAAAGTGCCAAGGAGCTGATCAATGAGCCGCAACCTGCTCTCCACAGAAGACCTCCCGTACGACGAACTTTCTTCGCTGGTCGATGAAGCGATCGCTGCCAGATCCGGAAAGTCGCTGCCGCAAAAGCCGTTGGCGGGCCGGTCCGTGGCCCTTGTGTTCTTTAACCCAAGTCTGCGAACTCGAGCATCGATGCAGGTAGCGATCTACGAGCTCGGCGGCAATCCGGTATTCATCGAACCGGGCGGAACTTCCTGGTCGCTGGAGCATCGCGACGGCGTTGTGATGGACGGGGACAGAACCGAACATCTCGCCGAGTTCGTGCGCGTTCTCGAACGATATGTAGCCGCGATAGGCGTTCGGACGTTCGCTGAATTGAGGGACTGGGACGTCGATCGAGAAGATCCGATATTGAATGCCTTCGCGCGGTATGCGAGCGTACCGATAATCAATCTGGAATCGGCAATGCATCATCCCTGCCAAGCTCTGGCTGACATGATGACGATACGCGAGAAGCTCGGTGCCGGCCGACGCAAGCTGCTGCTCACATGGGCTTGGCATCCGAAACCGCTGCCGATGGCAGTGCCGAATAGTTTTGCACTTGCGGCCGCTCAGTTTGGGCATGACCTCCGTATAGCTCACCCGCCGGGATATGGTTTGGACGAGCGGCTCATAGCAAGCATCGAGGAACATGCGGCCGCGAACGGAACAACCGTCGAATTCGTTGACGATCCGGACACTGCGTTTGACGAAGTTGATGTAGTGTATGCCAAAAGCTGGGGCGGCAAGCAATTCTATGGTGACGCTGCGGCGGACATAGCTCACAGGGCCGCCTTTCGCGGTGATTGGATAGTGACCTCGGAAAAGATGGCTCGCACTGCTGACGCGATCTTCATGCACTGCCTGCCCGTTCGCCGAAATGTGATCGTCACGGATGAGGTCATCGATTCACCGCGTTCGGTGGTGATCGACGAGGCGGAGAATCGCTTGCACATTCAAAAAGCGATACTGACCAAGCTGATCAAATGAATATCGATACTCTGGACATCTTGCGCGAAGCTCTGCCGTACATTCAGCGGTTTGCGGGAAAGACATTCGTGATCAAATTCTCGGGGAAGGCCACCGAAGACCGCGATGTACTCGCCTCGTTAACCGAGGAGATCGGGCTGCTGCACGAGGTTGGCATACGCGTCTGTGTTGTGCACGGCGGCGGAAAGCAGCTTACGGAATTGGCAGAAAGGCTCGGGGTGGTACAGCGTGTCGTCGCTGGACGCCGTGTGACCGACGACGAAACTTTAGAATTGGCGAAAATGGTGTTCCGCGGAAAGATCAATACAGAGATCCTGTCGCAGTTTCGACGCCGCGGGATTCACGCCGTTGGTCTGTCAGGGATCGACGGCGGAGTGGTCAAGGCCGTGAGACGACAGCCAAAGGACCACTACAATCAAAAAACCGGAGAAACCGAGACGATCGACTTTGGTAATGTCGGTGACGTGGTCGAGATCGACGCGACGCTGATCGAAACCATACTCGACAGCGGCTACCTGCCCGTCATCTCGTCGCTTGGAGCCGATGATGACGGACGGATCTTTAACATAAACGCGGATACGATCGCAGCCGAGATGGCGGTTGCTCTCGTCGCGGAGAAGCTCGTGCTGATCACCGACGTGAACGGTATCTATTTGGATGCCAAAGACCCTGAGACCAAGCTATCGCGGCTCACCGCGGACGAAGCGATCGATCTGATCAATTCCGGACGGGCTTCAGACGGTATGGTACCAAAACTTGAGAACCTCGCGGACATCGTACGCCGTGGTGTCGGCTCGGCTCATGTGATCGGTTGTTCGGTCCGAAATTCGATACTTGCCGAGGTTTTCACGGATGAAGGGACCGGAACGATGGTAGTGAAATGAGCTGCAATTTGCCTCTCGCCAGTCTAGCGGTTCGTGCCTGAAGGGTAGAGCGATTCGCCCCGGCGCAAAAAAACGGCCCACTAGGCCGTTTTCGCAATTCGAATGGTGCTCAGGGCGAGACTCGAACTCGCACGGATTACTCCACACGCCCCTCAAACGTGCGCGGCTACCAATTACGCCACCTGAGCACTAATTGTCAATCAACCTACTTATTGGCCGCAGGCTGTTCGCCGGCCGGAGCGGACGACGGCGCAGCATCATTATTTGCTGCGGGAGCCGGTTCTGTATTGGCAGTCGGCGCGGTCTCAGACGATTCAATAGTTTCCGGATTAGACGAAAGTACTGAGACATTCCCGTTCAATGCCGGCATCGAAAGCAACAGCGCCGAGACCATGAATATGACCGCCGCCGAGATCGTGATCTTAGCTAAAATGGTCGCCGTCCCGCGAGGTGCAAATGCCGAACTCGAGATATTGCTTGTGAACAGTGCTCCCGCATCGGTCTTACCCGGCTGAAGCAAAACAGCAATAACGAGCACCACGCACGAAAGAAAAAATATACCGTAGAGAAGATAAACCATTTTATAAAAACCGATCAGTTAACCGGTATAGTTGACGATACCGGCAAAACTTTCAGCGGAAAGACTTGCGCCTCCCACCAACGCTCCGTCCACGTCCTCGCAAGCCATCAGCTCAGCGATGTTCTCAGGTTTGACCGAGCCCCCGTAGAGTATCCGCAGAGCCTCCGCCACCTGATTGCCGTGAGTCGCGGCAATCAGGTGGCGGATATGGGCGTGCATTTCTTGAGCCTGTACAGGCGTGGCGGTTCTACCCGTCCCGATCGCCCAAACAGGCTCGTAAGCGATTATGATACGTTCCATGTCAGAAACTGTCAAACCGTTGAGCCCCGCGATGACTTGTTCTTCGACGACCACATTTTGGGTTCCGGCGTCCCTGGATGCTAGGTCCTCGCCAACACAGACGATCGCGATCAGCCCTGCTCCGAGAGCAGCTTTGACCTTGCGATTTACAGTCTCATCGGTCTCGGCAAAAAATTGCCTTCGTTCGCTGTGGCCAATTATGACGTGACTGCATCCGGCATCTTTGATCATTACAGGTGCGATCTCGCCGGTGAGAGCGCCGAATTCATTCTGGACGGAGCAGTTTTGGGCCGCAACTTTGATATTTGACCCGTCCAGTCGATCAGCCACCGATCGTAACGCCGTGTACACCGGTGCAATGATCACCTCGGCGTGGAAGGCATTCGCGACCAAAGGTTTAAGGCTGACGGCCGATTCGATCGATTCGCCGATGAGCTTGTACATTTTCCAATTGCCGGCTATAACGGGTTTTCGCATATTTTTGTTAGTGCATGAGCGGCCGTTTTATTAGGCCGCCGTCCACATCGCTGAGTGCGTGAGTCGTCATGAAGGCTGTCGGATCGATCTCGTTCACAACGGTTTTGATGCTTCCGATCTCGAGTCGCGTCACCACACAGTAAAGTATCGGGCGATCTTCATTGACCTCACCGGTCGATCCGACCCCTCCCGTACCTCTAAATACCGTGACCCCGCGGTGCAGGCGACGGGTGATGGCTTCCCTTATATCGTCGTTCTTGGTAGAGACGATCATTATTGCGGTGTATTCTTCGACACCATGTATCAGGAAGCTGATCGCTTTTGTCGCAGCTACATAGGTCAGGATCGAATACATCGCAGACTCGACACTGAGCAAGAACGCAGCAGCCCCGAATATCAGAACATTGAGAACCAGTATTACGTCCCCAACCTGCAGGAGATAGCTCCGGCGGCTGATCAAAAGAGCTGCGATCTCAGTCCCGTCAAGTACTGAGCCGCCGCGGATGGCCAATCCGATACCGGCGCCAATGAACAGCCCGCCGAATACGGCTGTAAGCAGCTTATCTGGTGTGACGTCCGGGAACTCAACAAAATGCAAGATGACCGACAGGCCGGTGATGCCGAACGCGCTCATAACAGCAAACTTCCTGCCGACTTGCCTGTAGGCGATCAGGATGAACGGAATATTGATAATTACGAGCAGGACCGCCAACGACCAACCGGTCACATCAGATATGAGCATAGAGATACCTGTGACCCCGCCATCGATGAACCTGCTGGACACGAGAAACCCTTTGATCCCAAAGGCAGCGGAGAACATGCCCGCGATCATCAACAGTATCCCTCTAATGTCTGAGAACATCATCCTAAATTGCCGAACCTCAACGGTCGTTGAGCGCCGCGACACCCGGCAGAATATCTCCCGCAAGGAACTCGAGCGTCGCGCCCCCGCCCGTGGAGATGTGGCTTATCCTGCCGTTCAGGCCCGCCTGATTTACCGCTGCGACCGAATCACCGCCGCCGACGATCGAAACGGCTCCTTCGTCCGTAGCCTTCGCAACGGCGTTCGCTATAGCGATCGTGCCTTGATCGAACGGCTTCTCCTCGAACATCCCCATCGGGCCGTTCCACACAATGGTCTTTGCGCCTTCCAGAGCGTTCGCAAAAATTGACGCCGTTTCGACGCCTATGTCCAATCCGACGAGGCCTGCATTTGTAAACTCTATAGGAATCGTTTTTACCGAATTTATCGGATCGAAACTATCAACCACTTGATGGTCAGTAGGTAGAAGCAATTTGACACCGGCATCATTGGCCATGCGTTCGATCTCAAGGGCCTTCGGCATCATCTCATCCTCCACGAGAGACTTGCCGACGGTGAAGCCCTGTGCCTTGAAGAATGTATAGGCCATGGCTCCGCCAATGAGAAGTTTGTCAACGCGTCGCCGGATGAGGGATTCGATCACGGGTATCTTGTCGGAGACTTTGGCGCCGCCCAGGATCGCGACAAATGGACGGTCGGGGTCATCGAGCGCCTTGCCCAGAAACTGAAGTTCTTTCTCCATCAGCAAGCCGGCGACACAGGTATCGACAAAATGAGTGATGCCCTCCGTCGATGCATGTGCCCGGTGCGCGGTTCCAAATGCATCATTAACATAGACGTCTATACCCTTAGCGAGCGAACGGGCAAACTCGGGGTCATTCTTTTCTTCACCGGCGTCTAGTCTCAGGTTCTCAAGCATTACCAGGTCGCCCGCTTCCAGATTTGAGACGGCCTGTTCGATATTGTCCAATTCAGAAAACCTGACCTGCTTGTCGAGCAGTTCTGAGAGTCTTTCGGCCACCGGCTTGAGCGAATACTTCGCGACATCGAAAGGCATTCCCTTTTCTTCGGCCTTCTTTTTGTCCTTCAACGGACGCCCAAGATGGGACGCAAGCACGACCTTTGCTCCCTGATCGAGCGCGTACTTGATCGTCGGCAGGGCTCCGCGAATTCGCGTGTCATCCTCGATCACCCCGCTTTTGATCGGAACATTGAAATCGACACGGATAAACACCGTTCTGCCCGCCAGATCCACGTCTTTGATGGTTCTCTTGTTCATATTCGAAAAATGGCCGACAGCCAATAGCTAAAGCTGTCAGCCAATATAGATTGATCCATTGGATCAGATGCCCTTCGCCGCCATGAACTTGACCAGGTCACGAACTCTGCAGGAGTATCCCCATTCGTTGTCGTACCAAGACAGGATCTTTATGCAAGTGCCGTCGATGACCTTTGTATTCTCGGAATCGACGATCGATGAGTGCGAGTTCCCTTTGAAATCGATCGAAACAAGCGGCTCGTCGCTGACGGCCAGTATCCCTTTGAGCGGGCCTGCCGAAGCATCCCGAAGCACTTGATTCACTTCGTCTGCGGATGTCCCCCTTTCAACGTTCATCACTACGTCCACCAGCGAGACATTTGGAGTGGGAACGCGGACCGAAATGCCGTCGAACTTGCCTTTCAGCTCGGGGATCACGAGGGCTACGGCCTTAGCCGCGCCCGTTGAGGTCGGGATCATCGATAGTGCGGCCGCACGGGCACGCCTGAGATCCTTGTGCGGCAGGTCAAGCAGCTGCTGGTCGTTCGTATAGCTGTGTATCGTATTCATCAAAGCATTCTTGATGCCGAAGTTCTCGTGTATCACCTTCGCCACAGGAGCAAGGCAGTTCGTAGTGCAGGATGCATTTGAAACGATGTGATGCGCTGACGGGTCATACATAGCATCGTTGACGCCGAGCACGACGGTGACGTCCTCACCCTTTGCCGGAGCGGAAATGATCACTTTTTTTACCGATCCGCGAAGATGTTTGCCTGCATCCTCAGCTTTTGTGAATCGTCCCGTCGATTCGATCACGATCTCGGCACCGACGGCCGACCAATCAATGGCCGCCGGATCCTTTTCGGAGAAAACACGAAACGAGTCGCCCTCGACTTTGATCATTCCGTCGCCGGCAGTGATCTCGTGATCGAGATTCCCCATTACCGAATCATATTTAAGCAGGTGAGCGAGAGTCTTAGTGTCCGTCAGGTCGTTCACAGCGACAAAATCGATGTCCGAGTCACCCAGGCATGAACGCATCACGTTCCTTCCGATACGGCCAAACCCATTAATACCGACCTTGATACCCATTTCTAATATCCTCCGGAGGTGTTAGTAAAAAATAAACTTGAGAATATCGTATCGGTGGCCATAATTCAATTTCGACCCGGATCCTTGGATCGACGCGTGGTAAGGCCGATTTGTTGAAACAATTGGCCTTATTGTGCCGTAAAACATCGCCGAGATCTTCGGCTTTATTTGAGGTCTGTTAAGATCGAAGTTTTGGAGCTATCCGCGAATGAGACCATTATATCGGAGTTCAATTCTTTCACTTTCGGCTGCATGTTTGTCCGTGATCCTATCTGGCAGCGGGGCGGCTCAGGAGGTTGCACCCGTCTCGTCGGAAAGCGACGCTCTAAAGCAAGCCAGGCTTAACGTGAACCGGACTGTCCCGAGTTCGGGATCGGATTCATACACGCCTTCCCCTGTTACTCGTGTCGGGGTTCAGACGACCGATCCACTGCCGCTTTCGCTGGCTGACGCTATTCGACGCACGTTGTCTAACAACAATGACATCGAGGTGTCGAGGGTTGACGTCCGGATATCGAAAACACAATTAGAAGCTCAGCGAGGAGTCTTTGACCCGGTATTCACGTTCGCACCAAACTATTCGCGAAGCTCTACAACAGGTTCCACGGCGACCAACGATATTAGATTCAACACGAATTTTAGCCAGTTCATTCGTCCCGGCGGCGGCAGCTATCAGGTATTTTTCAATAATTCTCGGACCGAGAACGCATTTGCACAAGCTCAGTTGAGTTCGGGCTCGATCAGCGGCAGCGGAAGCGCGGTGTATTCTTCGGCTTTGGGCGTAAGCTATACTCAACCGCTTTTTCGTAATCGCAAGATCGATTCCAAACGCCAGCAGCTTAGGATCGCAAAAAAGCGGCTCGAGCAGACAGATACTGAATTCAGCCTTCAGGCGATTTCCACCATTACTGCTGTGCAGCGAGCATATTGGGACTTGGTCCTTGCACTCAGAGATCAGCAGAACAGGGTTGCAAATCTCAACTTGGCAAAAGAGAATCTCCGCCTGACCGAAGCAAGGATCGACGCAGGCATTGCGGCGCCGCTTGAGAGAGCGGAACTTGAGACCGAGGTTGCGACCCGCGAAGGAGACGTGTTGTCGGCGACGCAGAATGTGACGGTTGCCGAGAATGCCCTAAAGCAGTTGTTGATCCGTGACCCGCTGTCGCCCGAATGGAGGCAGACCATCGTACCGACCGATCTGCCGGTGGTCGATCCGGCACCTGTGTTGTTGGATGATGCGATGCGCGACGCGATGGACAATCGTTTCGAGCTCAAGAGGCTCAAGCTGGCTCGAGAGATAAATCAGGTTGATATCGAATACTACCGCGACCAGACCAGACCGCAAGTCGATCTCAACACGACCTTTTCTTTGAATGGTTTTTCTCGCGGCGGAGTTACGACCGCAAGCACTTTTGTGTCTCAGTTCACGGGTAATTCCGAGATCCTGCGCACCCGTCTGAATACGCTGCTTCCGGCCAATAACCAGATCGCGAATCCGCTGATCGAGGTTCCGGGCAGTCCTTCATATCTTGCCGGCGGTTTTAACAGGTCGCTGCCAAATCTATTTCGTTCGGATGCCCCTAATTACTCGGTCGGCGTAACATTCTCATTTCCGCTGAGAAATCGCACCGCAAAGGCAAATCTGGAAGGCGCTCGTATAACTGAAGAGAGGCTTGCAGCTCAAACGCGAGCCCAGGAAGAAGCCGTGATGGTGGACGTCAGAAACGCGGTCCAGGCATTGGAAACGGCGCGTCAGCGTGTGTTCACGGCCAGACGTGCACGTCAGAGCGCCGAGGTTCAGCTTGCCGGCGAAAGACGACTATATGATGCGGGACGTTCGACGACGTTCTTGCTTCTTCAGCGTGAGAACGCACTTACCAACGCTAAGAATGCTGAGATCCGTGCTGAGACCGATTATACGAAAGCGAATGCAGAACTTCAGCGGGTCACGGTGACGACATTTCGCGTCAACGGGATACAGCTCGACCGTCCGGTCGACCTGAATTGATCGATCAGGCCAGAGGCTTCTAAGGTGCCGCCCTAGTGCGGCACTTTCCGTTTTGGCAAAAACTTGCGAAACTCTCTACCGTGAAGCTTTCGGCAGTCATTATCACGCTCAACGAAGAAGACAACATTGCTGACGCTATCAGATCGGTCAATTGGGCTGACGAGATACTAGTAGTCGATTCGGAAAGCAGCGACCGTACCCGTGAGATCGCCACGGAGATGGGAGCTCGAGTACTGGTGCAGCCTTGGCTTGGATTTGGCAAACAGAAGCAATTTGCTGCCGAATCCGCATCGAATGACCTAATTTTGAGTTTGGACGCCGATGAACGCATCTCGTCCGAACTGGCCGATGAGATCCAGGCAGCTATGCTAAGAGGCGAGATGGCCGATGGGTATCGCGTCCCAAGAACGACGTTCTATATGGGCCGCTGGATCAAACACGGCGAATGGTATCCGGACCTGCAATTACGGCTTTATGACCGGAGAAAGGGCCGGTGGCCCGATGTTCCCATTCATGAGTCGGTATCGATGGATCACGGGACGACGATTCGAACACTCAAGGGCGATATCCTGCATTTTACGTGCAGCGGCGTGAGCCATCACGCCAAGATGATCCAGGAGCGTTATGCTCCGCTCTCGGCCGAGAAGATGTTTCGCGAAGGAAGGCGAGCCACATACCTCACTATTGCAGCAGCTCCGATCGCTGCATTTGCGAAGGGATATATTTTGCGTCGCGGATTTTTAGACGGCTTGCCGGGCCTAGCCATTGCATATTTTGCGGCCTATAACGCGTTTCTCAAGCATTTGCTGCTATGGGATCTTGAGCGGGAGAGCCAGAAGCCGTGATCTCTACAACTTTTTGTTTGCCGGAATCATCTTATTTACAAACCTGGCTCGTATTGCTGTATTATTTTTATGATGACCTCCTTTAAAAGCACATTTAGACTTGCTGCAGCATTGGGGATCATTTCCCTGAGCGCCGCGGTCGGCGCCTTTGCCCAGAAGGGCGTCGATACTCAAACCCAAAAAATAAAAGACGACAACAAGGGAGTGACATCGCGCGGCAATGATGCCACTCGCTCATGGGACTGGGGCAAAGGAAAGACGAAGGTTCGCGATAGGCTCGACAATCCGTACAAGTTCAACGCACGACGCGACGCACTTCTCGAGGCAATAGCCGATGTGCTCCGCGAACGCAAGATCGTGGTTGACGAGGCCGCTTCCCGATTCAGCGACGGCCTTGTCGTCACGCTGCCTTACGTCTTTGCAAAGGGTGCGGTGACCACGCAGAACCAGTTGAATCGATACGCGGTCTTTGACGGCAACAATGAAGCGTGGACCCGCGCACAGTACACTTTGACGTTCGAGATCCAGGCGATCGACGGCATTCAAAGCAAAGTCTCGATCATCGCAAAGGTCGAGGGACGGGGAGGAACCGGACTCACGTCGGAATGGATCACGCTTAGGAGTTCGGGTGTCATCGAAGACGAGGTAATGGCAAAGCTTGTCGAAGCTGTTACCGGGAATTCGCCCGAACCGGTACAGGATACAGGCCCTTGATCTGACCGAAAAAGATGAGATTCGACCTTCGCAGGATCGCGAACATCGCCATTTTTATAATAGGAATGGCCGCCTCGAGTTTTGCCCAAAACGCCGACGGCCGCTCGCCGATAACCGGCCCCGGCGACTCTCGCCCCCAACCGATCCGCGAGATGATGTACAAGATGCAGCTCGATCGCGAAAAGAAAGAATTCGCGGAGATGCTCGAACGCGGAGATAAGGCTATCGAGATACTCGAAGAGATCGAATCGAATCTCTCCTCCAACACCTCGCTTTCAGCAAAAGATCGCGAGCGGCTTGATGAGCTCGAAAAACTGACCAAACGAGTGCTCAACGGCCTGGGCGGCGACACCGAGAATGATCCGACGGTTCGTCCCGAGGAGCCAGCCGACATAGTGGACGGTATCAAGATGCTTCGCGAACGCACGGTCAAGCTGGTCGACGAACTGAAAAGGATCTCGCGTTACACTACGTCGGTCGTGGCGATCGAGACATCTAACTCAATGCTCCGTTTGATTCGCGTCCTGAAGGTTTTCAAGTAGCTGGCCAAGTGAGAACTTTTGCCGCAAATCTCATAATATTCGCCGCCTTTGCGGGCATCGGACATTCCCTTTCGGCAGTTGCACACGCACAAGACAAAGAAGAGACGATCCGAGTTGATTCGTCGGTAGTGCTTGTAGGCGTTTCGGTCACAGACCGAGCCGGTAAGGCCGTTACGGGCATCAAGAAAAGCGAATTCTCGATCCTGGATAATGGCGTCGTGCGGCCGCTATCGATCTTTGCCGCTGAATCGACCCCATTTGCGGCGATAATTCTCGTGGACACATCAGGCAGTATGGGTGACCGAGTTTCGGTGGCCCGAGGAGCGGCGATAGCTTTTCTTGATCGTACACGCGTCGAGGATGTCGTCGCGATCTATTCATTCGATTCGGCCGTCAAGTTGATAAGCGACTTTGATAGGACGCGGATGGAACAACCCGAGAGCTTTTTTAAGATGAAAGCTGACGGTATGACCGTCCTCAACGATGCCATCGTTGCGGCAGCCAACGTGTTGAACGGTCGTCCAGAGAAACGCCGAGCGATAGTCGTACTGTCTGACGGAGCGGACACGAGAAGCAAAAATACGGCTGAGCGCGCTATCAAGGCTGCGTCAGATGCCGGTGCAAATATCTACACTGTCGATCTGTCCTCAATCGATGACAACGGAATCGAGGTCATGCGGGCGCGGAGTGCCTTGCGTAATTTTGCAGAGAAAAGCGGCGGAACCTTTGTTGCTTCACCAAACGGCTCAACGGTGCGTGAGGCTTTCAGAGTGATAGCAGAAGAGCTTGGAAATCAGTACACGCTGGGATTCGAGCCTGACGAACGGGCGCTCGACGGCAAGTTTCACCCGATCGAGGTGCGGATATCGCGGCCGGGCCTCACGATACGCTCTCGCAAAGGCTACTACGCAGGTAAGCGGGGCTCAGGGCTTTAGAGGCGCGATGTTTTGTTCCGCTTCTTGTCTTCGTGCCTTTCGAGACCGAGTCGGATCAACTCGTCGATGACATCGGGAAACGCCGAACCGGTCCCTTGCCACATTTTCGGGAAACCTGAAGCATCGGTCAGTCCGGGCATAGTGTTTATCTCATTTACAAGCAAAGATCCGTTATCTGTTCGAAGAAAGAAATCTACCCGAGCAAGGCCCGACCCGTCGATAGCTTTGAATGCCCGCACTGCCATTTGCTGAACCTTTTTTACCAAGGCTTCTGAAATCGGGGCCGGCACGACGAACTCATTATTTCCGGTGCCAGCGTACTTCTCTGTGTAATCCAGAAAAGATTTCCCGGCTTCGCGAATGATGTATTCACCCGGCAAGCTGGCTCGCGGGTCGGAATTCCCCATCACGGCACACTCGATCTCTCTCATTGGCACTGCCTCTTCGACGATTATCTTGCGGTCGTACTCGGCGGCGAGCTCTATAGCGGCATCCAGGCTTTCACGATCGGTTGCTTTTGATACACCAACAGACGAACCGAGATTTGCAGGCTTGACGAAGCACGGAAAACCGATCTTTTCACCGACGAGGGCCGCTGTCGCGTCTCGATTTGAGTTCCATTCATCGCGAAGGAACCATACGTAGTCGCATTGGGCCAGCCCGGCATCCCGAAAAAGGGTCTTCATTACGGTCTTATCCATACCGCAGGAGCTCGCAAGCATACCGCATCCAACGTAGGCCACGTCCGCCATCTCGAATAGCCCTTGAATCGTTCCGTCTTCGCCGTTAGTACCGTGCAGCACGGGAAATACCGCGTCGATCCGCCCGGAGCCAAACAGTTCAGGAATGACCGCCAACGCGGTCGAACCCTCGCCGAATCGTTCGGGTTCTCCGTGTGCTCTGCGGAATGCGGCCTGCGTTCCTTCATCGAACGCCATCAATGCATCCGCAGGACCCAGCCATCTGCCGTCCTCCTCGATACAGATAGGAATAAGTTCGTATTTTGCCGGGTCGGCTTGTTCAAGGACGGTTCGCGCAGAACGTATCGAGATCTCATGTTCGCCGGACCTTCCGCCAAAGATCACACAAATGCGTTTTTTCATATTCGTGGGGTAGTCAACGCACTAACGCTGCGAGAGACTCTGGAAGATTCTAATATCAAATTGCGATGGTGTCATCTGTGGCGTCACGTTGAACAGCCACGGCTACAAGATCGTTTTACCAAGTGCGGATAATATCAGTTCGCAGGCGAGCTCGACCGTAATATTCGACTGATCCAGTAGAGGATTGACCTCTACGATCTCAAAGGAGCGCATTCGTCCGTCTTCGGCTATAAGTTCAAGTGCTAGATGAGCTTCGCGATATGTGGTGCCGCCGCGAACGAGAGTTCCGCTGCCCGGTGCGAACCGTGGATCGATCATATCGACATCAAAAGTTACCGCGTAGCCTCCGGCGGCCCCAGAAGCAATAGAAATCGCCTCGTTCACGCACGCGGCCATGCCACGTTTATCGATGTCGCTCATTGTGAAGAAATGGCTTCTCAATCCGAGTTCTTCGATCATTGAGCGTTCACCGGGATCCACATCTCGAGCACCGATATGAGCGAAATATCTGGGATCGATCTTCGGCGAGAAACCTCCCAGACCGACGAGGTCCGGATGCCCGTGACCGAGAAGAACCGCGAGAGGCATCCCGTGAATATTGCCTGACGGAGATGTCTCCGGCGTGTTGATATCGGCATGAGCGTCAAACCAAATGAGGCCGACGGGTTCAGCTTTCAGGCGAAAATGACCGGATATGGCGGAGAATGTCGGGATCGCGATCGAGTGGTCACCGCCAAGTATGATCGGAAGTTCGCGGTCCACGAACAGTTCCGATATGGCATCCATGATATTCCGAGAAGACTCTAGCATTTCCCCAAGGTGTTTAGGGTTGCCGTCGGCAAGCTCGGCGGACGGCCGGCTGATCTCGGCATCGCCGTGATCGGCAACCTCAAAACCAAGCTCTCGAATATGCTCGGCGAGAGATGCTCCTCTGAATCTCGTCAAACGCATGGCATTAACGCCCAATTCGCTGCCTGTCTTCCCGGCACCAAAACCTAGCGGAACACCAATTATCCCGACCTTACCTGTGCTTGTCATTGAGTTCACGACCCCTTGTCGATCTCGCCGAAACCGGCGGTAAAAAGTTCGCTGACAGCGGCTAATGCGGATTCAGCTTCCGGGCCATCAGCTGTAATGATCACACGGCTGCCGACGGTCACGGCGAGCGAAAGAATACTGAGTATATCCTTCGCGTTCGCACGGCCTCCATCCGCGACCCGCACGATCGCGACATCGGCGTCAAACCCTGCCACCGCACGCACGACCTTGGCAGCCGCCCGAGCATGGAGTCCGAGTGGATTGATCACCTCCGCTTCGAGCTCAGGCATCACGCTTTGCTCTTTGCGGGGCCAACAATTCGCCCGCACGAGTGATCGCGGAGCGGCCTTGTTCCTCTACCTCGGCAGCAAATTCGTCAAGCGACCTGCCGTTCTGTGCTGCCGCTATCTTGATGACCATAGGAAGATTGACACCCGTGACTATCTCGATCTCGCCGGGCTCGAGGAACATTGCAGCAATATTAGTTGGAGTGCCGCCAAACATATCCGTGGCGAGCAACACCCCGGAGCCTTTAGATACAGCCGCGATCGCACGCTCGATCTCTCCTTGCGCAAGTTCTACGTCGTCATGCCAGCCGATCGAAACAGCGGCAATATTATCTATCTCACCGACGACCGTCTCTGCGGCTGCCAGCAGTTCGTTGGCCACCTGCCCATGTGAGACGATCACACCGCCTATCTTGTTGGTTCTGCTCATCTATTTTTGCACGTCGCGATGCTCGATCGACACGGGGAATCCGAGTTTTTTCAATTGCTTTCCGATCGAGTTTGCGGCCATCACGCTCCTATGTTTGCCTCCGGTGCACCCAACACCGATGGTCAGGTACGACTTCCCTTCTCGTTGATATTTGGGGAGCAGGTACTCGAGCAAGTTCGTAACTCTTTCGATCGTCTCGGTCACTTCCGGTTCACCCTTTAGGAATTTTACGACAGCCGGATCGCTGCCCGGTAAGTGCTTCAATTCCTTGACAAAGAACGGGTTCGGCAGGTGCCTAACATCAAACATAAGATCGAGGCCACGCGGGGCACCGAATTTATGTCCAAAACTGACAATATTGACCTTCATCGGACGGTTATCAGGATTTCCGCTGAAGGTCTGGACGATCAGATGTCGAAGCGAATGAACGGTAAGCTCCGAGGTGTCAATTATACGGTCGGCGATACGCTTTACATCGGTCATCGCTCGCCTTTCGGCTTTGATAGCCGCCGCCAGGCCTTTGCTGTGGTCCGCCGGGTGGGGACGCCTGGTCTCCGAAAATCGCCGCTGGAGGACCTCATCCGAAGCGTCAAAGAACAATATATACGGTATCAGGCCCCGTTTGGATAATTTACGGAGCTCGGTCGAAAATTCATCCAAAAAATGCCGTTCGCGAATGTTAATGACCAGGACGGCTCGTTCGATCGCGGGAGCCTTGCCGCCGTCGGGGACCATTAGCCTGCCAAAGGTCGAAACCATCGTTACCGGCAAATTGTCAACGCAAAAATAGCCGAGGTCCTCGAAAGCGTCCGTCGCAGAACTCATCCCCGATCCGCTCAGGCCGGTTACGATTATCAACGACGGAAGTTCGTTCTCTCTCCTTTTAGCTGACATATACTAAGGCCATTCGACCGCTGCCGCTCATCGGGATCTAGGTCTCGATCAACCCAATGTCGCCGTCCGTGCGCTTGAACATAAGAGACAGATTATCGCTGTTGCGGTCTCTGAATAGAACGAATCCAGATTTGTCCTTAGCCAACTGTTTTGCCGCTTCATCCGGCGTCAGCTGCTTTACATTGTAGCGTTTCGTCCGTACGATCCGTGGGCCATTAGCGGCAGCAGGTACCGGTGCAGGAGCGGAAGCCTTTCGTGCCGGCGATTGCTTGCCGGAAGATCTGCGTGCGGCGACCAACGCGGTCTTCTTGGCCTTGTGGGCGCGATCGATCACTTTTTCCTTCAACCGACGCGCCTGCTTTTCGATCTTGCCTACAACGAGTGACAGTGACCGGTACATGTCGGAGTTCGTTGCCGTCGCTGTCAGTGTGTCATTCCGCCAATTGACCACGGCCTCGGCCCTGTGACGGCCCCGCTCAACTTCGATGATCACATGCACTTTAGGGTTCTTGCCTGCAAAAAGATCCTCGATCTTCTCGAAATGCGACCGGGCGTGCTCTTTGAGAGCCGGCGTCACTTCGATATGTCTTCCGGTGAATTCTAGTCTCATAGGTGATCTATCGGTCAAATGACCGTCTTGCGTTCCCTCGAACCGGGAATATTCATTTGGTCGCGGTATTTTGCGACAGTTCGTCGGGAAAGCTTGACTCCCTCCTTACTTAAAATCTTTGCGATCTCATCGTCTGTGAGCGGCTTGCGGGTATCCTCGTCATCTATCATCTTTTTGATCTTCAGCTTTAGGATCCTCGTCGAAACCTCTTCGCCTTCTTCGTTGAGCATTCCTTCACTGAAGAAACGCCTCAGCTCGATGACGCCTTGCGGTGTTTGTGCGTATTTTCTGTTGACCACGCGTGAGATCGTCGATAGGTGCATACCGATGTCCTCGGCAACGTCTTTCAACATCATCGGCTTAAGATACTCAACGCCGCGATCCAGGTAGTCACGCTGCCTGTGTACTATACATTCGACAACGCGATAGATCGTCTGTCGGCGATGCTCGATGTTGCGAAGAAGGTCAACGGCTGACCTGTACTTATCCTTGATGAAGTCGCGCGTCTCCTTACTCGTCTGAGCTTCCTCAGACAGCTTTTGATATGACTGAGAAATGCGCAGCCTCGGGCTTCCGTCGTCGATGAAATAGATCTGGTAATCGTCATCAACCTTTTCGATGACGACTTCAGGAGCAACGTAGATAGCGTCCTTTGAAGCATATCTGCGGCCGGGATAAGGGTCCAATTCACGGATCCGCGCAATGACACGATCCAGACGGTGAATGTCCACGCCGGTGATCTTTGCCAGGTGCTGCAGCCTGTGCGGCTGTAGGTCATGCAGATGCTCCGCAACGAGCCGAGCGGCCAAACTGTCACTTTCACCTTCGGAATCAAGCTGAGCGAGGAGGCATTCCGCTACGTCACGAGCCGCACAACCCACCGGATCGAGCATCATGACCTCACGCCTAGCAGCTTCGGCTGCCTCGATGGAGCATGGCGTAAGGGCCGCTACGACCTCGAGGTCCTCGACAAGTCTGCCGTCCGCATCGAGATTACCGATTATCGCCAACGCGGCCGCCTCGATCGTGGGCGAGAGTGATAGTAAGTTCAACTGCCACTCCAGATGTTCCGTGAGCGATGGTGCCTGGGTCAGGAACTGTTCGAAACTTGGAGCGTCCTCTTTGTACTCGATCTCCTGAGTGCGATAGCCGGGATCGAGGTACTCCTGAAACTCACGTCCGAAATCGATCTCGTCGAAAGCGTCTGAGGTTTCGGTGTGGGGCTCATCATCGCCGTATATTTCGGCAGCGGCATCTTGATCGAATCCATTCTCGCCGGGCTCGATAGCTGCGATGGTTTCGAGGTCCGCGTATTCCTCCTCAGAGATCGTGTTGGGTTCGGTATTTGCCGAAACCAAAGGCCGGTCGTCGCCGCTGTCGCTGTTCTGGTCGAGTATCGTACTCGCGATCTCATCGACCTCGTCGCCGGGCATCACTTCTTCGAGGAGCGGATTCTCTATCATCTCCTGCTCGACCAATTCAGCAAGCTCAAGCGAATTCATCTGGAGCATTTCGATCCTCTGCCGCAATTGCGGAGTAAGGACCATTCGCTGTTGGAGCTTGGCGGTAAGCCGAAGTGATGACATAGATCATCCAAAGGTCAGATGCGGCAGATCGACGGAGAACGCAAGTGAGCGCAACTTTCGTTCCTAAAAACGATTATAACCGCTTTGGAATGAAAATAAAATACGAGTTCCGGCTAGAGAGTGAACCGGTCCCCGAGATAAAGCCGTCTCACGTCCGGGTCATTGACCAGGTCGTCAGGCGTGCCGGAACGCAGGGTCTTGCCCTCGGATAGGATGTAGGCTCGGTCGGTAATGGAGAGCGTTTCGCGAACATTGTGATCTGTTATCAAGACCCCGATGCCGGACCGTTTGAGGTAAAGTATCAGATCTCGGATATCCTCGATCGCAAGCGGATCGATACCGGCGAACGGCTCGTCAAGAAGTATGAATTGGGGTGCGGTCGCCAGGCATCGGGCGATCTCGCAGCGACGACGCTCGCCGCCCGAAAGGGCATCGCCGCGGACCTTGCGGGAGTGCTCTATTCCGAACTCCGCAAGAAGCTCCTCCAGCCGATCCATACGCTGTTCGCGGGTAAGAGGAAGAGTCTCGAGTACTGCGAGGATGTTTTGTTCGGCAGTCAATTTCCGAAATATGGAGGCTTCCTGCGGCAGGTACCCGAGTCCAAGCCGTGCGCGCAAATACATCGGCAGCCTCGTGACGTCTCGTCCATTCAGCACGACGCTGCCCGACTCGGTATCCTCGAGTCCAACCAGCATGTAGAAAGTAGTTGTCTTGCCGGCTCCGTTAGCACCGAGCAGACCGACGACCTCGCCGGTGCGGATCTCGATATCGACGCCGTCAACAACGCGGCGACCGGTATAGGTCTTCGTCAGGCTCCGGCCGGCGAGAAAGATCTCGTCGGCGACCGCGGGCGTTTGTGGTGAGGTGCTGTCGGGCATTGGTCAGGGGGCGTTCTTGATCTTGTAAACGGTTCGGATACGGCCCGAGGCATTTGGCCGGGGCCTGCTCTCGCCTATGTATCGATTATCCCTCAAATACACCGTGATCTGGGATGCTTGCGATCCACCGTTCTCAGAGTCGGTGACGACGGCTGGATCGCCGCGAAGAATTGCTATCTCATCCTTTGAACTGTATTCAGCGCTCTTCCCGGTCGCGCGTCGCCCGGGCTGAGTGATCACAACTGATCCTTCCGCTACCGTTCTGGTCATCTCGTTCTTTTCATTCAGGTAAATGTCGGCCGCGTCCGTGGTGATACGATCTGTGCCCTGGCGGATATCGACCGCATCCCGATATTGTAGAAGTCGAGAATCGCGGTCGTAGCTCATGGTGCGCGCCGCAGCGAAAACAGTATCCGTGGATTCTTTTCCACCGCGAACGACCTTAGCCTCATAAAGCTGACTCTGTACAGACCCTTCGGCATAAAGTTTACCTTCCCTCGCCCTGACGGTCAGCCTGTCGGCCCGTACATAGTTGTCGCCCTGCCAACCGCGGGCATTGCCTATATAGACTCCGACGTCGGCGCGTTGATCGAGTTCGGCACGTTCAGATGTTACAAAGACCGGTTTTTCCGAATCGCCGAATGGAGCCGCACCGCTCATCTGCCTTGCGTTGTAGAACGTGGTGCTGACACTTCCGCGCAGTGTGGAACGCTCCGTCGCAAGGTCCCAGTCGATCTCGGCGGCTTTTGCACGCGACCTCGCATCCCAAAAAAGCGGCTCGCCCCGCAGCCGTGCGACACGGTCGGATTGTGTGAACATGGCCTCTTTTGCCGTCGCGTTCCTATCGGCCTCGTTTAGCTTCACGCTGCCGGTGGCAACAAGCCGTGCGATATCTCGGGTATTCTGATCAAAATCAACGGTCAAACGATCAGCCGACATTGTTTGGTCGGAGCGATCGGTACTGGCATCCGTCGGCTTTCTGACAGTTCGCGTCCTTGTGGCGGCGTTGCAGGTCCGTGCATCATTGGTGCCCTGAAAGAAATCGCACACGAATCGCGGAGCGGTCACGGTCGTATAGTAATTCTCAGGTGCCTTACGCTTAGGTTCTATGAATAACTCTGCGTTGCCGGCCGCCTCTGCGCGGATGATCTCGTTCCCGTCTTGTGAGAACTGCGTGACCACAGTGTCTGCGGTGACGCGTTTATTTGCCGCATCAGGTTTGTCATTGGGGACATCAAGCTTGATCGTGGTCCTGCCGTCGGTTCGCATATCTCTTAAAATCCCGCCCGGCCGATATCCGAGCTCGATGCCGCGTGCAGCGGTGAACGTCACAAGCGAATAGCTTGTCGCGTCCGACGGAGTGAGTACCGCGCGAGGTGATCCGGAAGTAACTGCTCGGGATAGTTGGCCGTCCGGGCCATAGTCAGCCGACATTGAAGCCGCTCTGACCTCGATCTGACGTTCGGGACTTACGCGTTTGAGATAGCCACCGCCGTTCACATCTGCTTTTCTCAGTACACCGGCAGGCGTCAACTGAGTTGAAATGGCGTCGCCGCGAACCTCATCGGTTGCTCGCGACACAACGGCATTGCCGCTAAGGTCGATCGTTGCCGCACGACGGTCGTAGATAGCTTCATTCGACCTGATGTCAGCCGCGTCAGAGCTACTGCCCGCAACGATATGCACACCGCCGTGGAGTTCAAAGCGATCCTCAGGTCTGAGATATTTCACGCTTTGGGCTTCGAGGGATGTCGCTGTAGCTCCAGAACGCGAAACAATGCGGGCATTACCTGCGACCTCGACCGATCGAATGCTACGTGTCTCCGGCGTTTCGCCTTCCATGAATGCCGTTGCCCGGTCAGAGCGGATGGTCGAACTCCGATCCTTCGAATCAATATCGATCACCACGTCGTCGTTGAGGTCAATGCGCCCTTCCGGTTGGAGAAAAGTCGCTGATGAACCACGAAAATGCGCATATTTCACATTAGCTTTCGCCATTTCATCAGAGTCGAATGCCTCAATATCCACATCGCGAAGCAGTTCCAAGCGCTTTTCGCCTATCAGGATCCGCGCTCCGAAAGAAGAGCCACGGACGTTCTGCCGTTCGAACTCGACGCGAACGTCGCTTTCCGCTAACTCAGTTGCGCGGTCATATCGTCCTTCCGCCGTGCGAACACGAAGCCCGTCCCGAGTCTCGATGAATACGTCATCCTTTAGGTAAACGGTGAAGTTCCTATTCTCGCCCGGCAGGTAAATGCCGCTCTTAGCACTTATCGTATCGGCGGGCTGCCCCGCGGAGTCATAGATCAGAACGTTTAGATCGTCGAATTCCTGATGCTGGTCAGCAAAGGTCCGAGACGATGAGGCCCGGATCAGGAACTTTGGCAGCCCGGCTTCCGATTCAAGTCGTTCATAGCCGCTGACCTCTGCAATAACGTCCTTTGAGAGCCGCGACCGCAGATCATCGAAGGACGAGACGGCCAGCTGTTTACGGGTCGCGATCGAGATAACGGCAACCACTACGGCGACCGCAGCGAGAGCCAAGGCGGCGTATCCCACCACGCGTGGCAGACTCGTATGCAGCTTATATTCAGTGCTTTGTGCCGCAGCTTGATCCATCGTGCTCAATTATCCGCTCTCAAGTCCTCAACGACAAGCTGAAGCCGGGTGTTGCCTTGCCAGGTATTCGCCTCCGGGACGTACGCGATTTGGATGCGGGAACCTGCTTCGAGCGTTTGCCCTTTAGATCTCTCGACGCCGTCCCACCAAACAGCCTCGAACAATTTACCGCCGTCAGACACCGCCTTGAGCTTTAGGTGTTTTTCCTTCATCACGGAGGGCTCCCAACGCAGCGTGAGGCCCTTTGTGAGGAATACAGGCTTTGGATTTCCCGCTCCAAATGGCTCAAACGGCTTGAGCGACTCTACAAGGCCCAAACCGAGCGTCTCGGGCGAAACAACAGCGTCGATCTCGAGCTCCGGCACCGGCGGATCGTCGCGAAATATTTGCGACGCATGGTCTCCGAGCCGTTTGCGGGCCGCCGCGATGTTCTCTTCGGCGATCTTGAGCCCCGCCGCAGCGGCGTGGCCGCCGTATTGTATGAAAAGGTCCTCGCACGTCTGCAACGCTTCGAGCAGATGAAATCCCTTGATAGAACGCGCGCTGCCGTGGCCGACGCCGTCCTTGAGCGATATCACGACCGCCGGACGATAGAGCTTTTCGGCTATCCTGGATGCGGCAAGTCCGATGACGCCCTGATGCCAGCCTTCACCGGCTACGACCGTCAGATCGCCGGGGTTGCGGGCGGCCTCGTCGAGCGCAAGCTCGGTTATGCGTTCCTGCATCTGGCGGCGTTCGCGGTTTCGGCTGTCGAGAAGAGCCGCGATCTGGCGCGCTTTGCCCCAATCCTCTTCTTCAAAAAGCTCGACGACGTGCCGAGCTACATCCATTCGTCCCGCTGCGTTGATTCGGGGACCGATGCGGAACCCGATGTCGTAGCTCGTCATATCCGAGCGGCAGTCGGATACTTCCATCAGCGCTTTGAGCCCGTAATTGTCCGTTCTCTGAAGGTCCAACAGCCCGAGAGCGACAATCGCCCGATTCGCGCCGGTCAGGTCCATTATATCGGCGACAGTGCCTATCGCTGCGATCTTTAGAAATTGAGGCACTTCGTGTTCGAGGCCGCGGCCGCGAAGGAGCGCGTGGGCGAGCTTGAAAGCGACGCCGACGCCGGCGAGATGCTTATCCGGATACGGGCAGCCGGGCTGGTTGGGATTGACTATGGCGACCGCTGGCGGATTACCTCTGACCTCGTCGGAAAGGTGATGATCCGTGACGATCACGTCGAGTCCGTGCTCCCGAGCCCATTCGAGCGGTTCGAAGCTGCGAATTCCGCAATCGACGCTTATAACGAGTGAAAATCCATCTTTGAGCGCGGTCTCTAGTGCCGGAATATTTATTCCGTATCCCTCCGTAAAGCGGTTTGGTACGTGAAAGCCGGTCTCGGCACCGATCAGAGCAAGTGCCTTGCGAAGCAGAACTGTTCCTGTGGTGCCGTCAACGTCGTAATCTCCCCAGATCAGGATCTTTTCGCGGGCCGCGATCGCCTGTTCGATCCGTGCGACCGCTTCATCTATTCCCTTTAAAAGGGTCGGTTCGTGGAGATGTTCGGGCGACGGCGAGAGAAACCGCTGCGCAAGCTCGGCATCGCTGTGGCCGCGTGAGATCAGAAGTGCCGCAACGATTGGTTCTACTCCGAGCTCAGCGGCGAGACGCCCGACGGCTTCAGCGTCGTGTTTGCGGATGATCCATTTCTTTTCGATCGGCATCGCGGGGAGCTGTCAGCGTACGACCGGATCGATGACGCCGAAATAGAGCAGAGCGAGTATCGCAACGCCGAGGAAGAGCCGATAAACGACGAAAATGAGCGTCGTATTGCGCCGCAAATACGCAAGCAGCCCCCAGATCGACAAATATCCGACGATGGCGGCGACAGCCGTGCCGACGACGAGCGGGACAAGAGCTTCGCGCGGGAGAATGACGACCGCTTTTCTGAGTTCGAGCAATCCGCTCGCCGAGATAGCCGGTATCGAGAGCAGGAACGAGAACCTGGCGGCGGCCTCCCGTTTTTCACCGGCGAACAATCCGCCCATGATCGTCGATCCGGAGCGGCTGGCGCCCGGCATCAGCGCCAGGACCTGACAGAATCCCTGTGTCAACGCATCCACGAGCCCGAAATGCCGTAGTTCCTTACGTTGCGAACCCACGCGCTCAGCGATCACCAGCCCGATTGCAACGACGATCAGCATTGTCGCGATGAACCAGAGATTCTTGGTCCCGGGGCCCTCGATGAAATCCTTTAGCAGGAGGCCGACCGTGCCGATCGGTATTGAGCCGAGTATGACCAGCCAGCCGAGCCACGATTCTTCGCTAAGAAATATCGGCCGGTTGCCGTCCGTGCCGGAAAAACGCATCTTTCGGCGGTTGAACACCAGATTCCAGTGATCGCGGGCGAACGCCGACACGATGCCCCATATATCACCCGCAAAATAGACAAAAACGGCCGCGAGCGTTCCTAACTGAATTACGGCCATTGTGGCGGTCAACATCTCGGGATGCCCGTCGTAAACGCCCGTCAAACGGCTTGCGAACACAAGATGTGCGGTCGAAGATATCGGTATGAACTCGGTCAAACCCTGTACGATCCCTAGTATTATGGCTTGTAATAGGTCCATGGCGAGGCTGAACCACATTGTCCGACATTAGGGACAAATTGGCAAAAACGAACCCTAAAAGTCCTCGATTCGGGGTATTTTCCCGGACGTTGAGAAAATTTTTCTAGACTCTCAGAAATTTTTTTGGAGCTTGAGGAAATTTTTTTAACGTCTCAGAGATATTTTTGGAGGTCGAGAAAAGTTTTTTAGCGTCTCAGAAAGTTTCTTGGAGCTCTAGAAAATTTTTCTGGCCTTTCAGAAATTTTTTTACACGCTGAGAAATTTTCTGAAACGATCAGAAATTTTTCTCAGATCGCTGGAGATCTCGTTGGCTAGCTAAAACTTTTGCCATATCCCGCCGCCGAACGCGGTTATTCGCGGTATCTAGCGCGTGAGGCGATGCGGTCGTAGAGCCACGCGGGCATGAATTTGCCGGCTCGGACGATCGTCGCAAGCTGCCACGGAAAGGCCGCGAACCGTTTTCGCCGCTCGATCGCCTTGAGAAACAGCGGTATCGCGGCGTCGAGTTCCATTATGAAAGGCATTTTTGCCTCGCGGCCTGAGGTGAGCGGCGTTTTGATGAATCCGGGCTGGATGATCGTCACGTCGATGCCCAGGTGTTTGACATCGAGCCTGACGCTCTCGAAAAAAGCCGTCATCCCGGCCTTGCTTGCCGAATAAGCGGCGCTTCGCGGCAGCCCGCGAAATCCGGCGAGGCTCGAGATCGCGACGAGATGGCCGCTGCCGCGTTTTTTCATACCTGGCAGCACGGCATGGACTGAATTTACCGCTCCCAGAAGATTTATGTCGATAACCTTTTTTACCGCGAGCGGCTCTAGTTCGCGCGTTTCGGCGTTGTTGCCGCCTATGCCTGCGTTCGCGATCAGAATGTCAATATGGCCGAACTCGTGGATCATTTCATCCACCGATCGCTGGACGGCATCTTCGTCGGTGACGTCAATGGAGAACACCCGTGCGGTAGCGCCAACCTTTTCACAATCCTTTGCGATCTTGTCGAGCAGATCACGCCGCCGAGCGGCCAAACCAAGGACTGCTCCCTTTTTTGCGAGAGCTGCCGCCAGAGCGCTCCCGATTCCGCTCGACGCACCTGTGATAAAGACCCTTTTACCCTCGAACGACATACTCTGCAAAAATGTGTCACTCCCCTGCGACTAGACCTCGACCACAGTGGTCACGATCACCGGTTTACCCGCTATTTCTCGCTGGACGAACCGCTTGAGATGGAGCCGGAGATTCTCCTTGAAAACAGTGCGATCGGCGACCTGTTCGGGCCGCATCTCACCGACGGCGTTAGCGACGGCCCGCCTTGCGTCGGCCGCGAAACCATTCGTAACGTCGAGCCCCGCGACGCCGCTTAGCGTCACTTGAGGCTCGCCCACGAGCGTATGGCGTGCCCGATCGACCGTTACAACGAGCGAGATCATGCCGCCGTAAGCGAGCTTCTTGCGTTCGCGGATGACGTCGTATTCGATCTCCTCGAGCGATTCTTCGTCGATGAATGTCTTGTGTAGCTCATGTTTCTCGACCACGCGAGCGCCGTATTCGTCGAGCTCGAGTATCTCGCCGTTCTCGATGAGCACGATATCGTCGTCGTCATAGCCTGCGACGTGGTTCTTGATGAATTCTTTCTGGCGAAAGAGCATTCTGTATTCGCCGTGGATCGGGACGACGTATCGCGGCCGTGAGGTCTCGACCATGATCCGGATATCTTCCAGCGAAGCATGCCCGCTTACATGAACAAGACGACGTTTCTCTTCAATTATATTGGCTCCGCGTTTGTATAAATGACCGATCAAACGGCTGATGTTCTTCTCATTGCCCGGGATTATGCGGGCTGAGAGCACTACGGTGTCACCGTTTTCGATCTCGAGGCCTTTGTATGTGGTAGTTGCCAGATTCCATAATGCGGCGCGCATCTCTCCCTGCGATCCGGTGACCAGATAACAGATCTCGTCGTCGGCCAACGCCCGCGACGCGCCCAACTCGATCATCGTATCGCCGACGACGCGGAGCAGCCCCATGTCGGACGCGATCTCGACATTTCGCTGCATAGAACGGCCAAGTACACATACCCGGCGGCCGAATTTGTGTGCGATATCGAAGATTATCTGAAGCCGATGGATCGACGACGAGAACGTCGAGACGAAGAGCCTCCCGTCCGACTCTTGAAATATCTCCTCGAACGCCGGAATTACGGCCTGTTCGGATGGCGTTCTGCCCGGAACCGTCGCATTGGTCGAGTCGCATAGGAGGGCAAGCACTCCTTCATCACCGACGCGGCCGAGCATCTCAAGGTCGTACGGCCGTCCGATCACAGGAGTGTCGTCGATCTTGTAATCGCCGGTGTGGACGAGCGTCCCAGCAGGCGTATGAACCGCAAGCGAGAAACATTCGACGAGCGAATGCGAAGCGTGGATGAACTCGATACCGAATACGCCGACCTCGATGCGGTCGCCGGCCTTGACACGGTGCAAAAGCACATCGTCAAGCATCCCGAATTCTTCGAGCTTTCTATCGGCAAGCCCGAGAGTGAACCGCGAAGCATAGACGGGGACGTTGAACTTGCGAAGAATGTACGGCAAAGCTCCGATATGGTCCTCGTGCCCATGTGTCAATATGATCGCTGTAATGTCGTCGCGGTATTCTTCCAGGAAATCGAAATTCGGTATAGAAATATCGACCCCGTATGGCGTTTCTTCCGGAAAGCCCATACCCGCATCGACGATGATCATTTCATCGTCGTAGCGGATGCCCATGCAGTTCATCCCAAATTCGCCGATGCCGCCAAGCGGGACGATCTCTATCTTGCTCATTTAACTACCTGCTTGCTTGAATGATCGATCGAAGAGTATAGCACAGCTCCCGCCTCTCGCTCCCCGGCGGCTAAAGGTAAAGCATTTGTAAACATATTGTGAAGAAAAGTGAAACCGACAGCCGGGAACGCGCGTCATTCAACCGACGCCCGCAATTTGGAGGCTGAATATGGCTAAAGATTTTAACGATCCTGAGTTTGACGATCTGATGAGGCAAATGCTCGCTTCGGGCTCGCTTGACGACGCAGCTATTGATGAGATCGCCTCTTCGCCAAAGGTCTGGTGGGCCATCAAACGCGAAATAGCGACCCGGCCATTTGGCGCCGCTCCTTCGCTCGGCTCTCGACTGTTCCGTCTGGCCTCGATGGCGATCCCTGCGGCCGCCGCGGCGGCGATCGCGGTTGCGGCTGTGCTTCCTTTGCTCGAGAAGACGCAGCAGACCGCTTCGGTGAGCGTTAATGCAAACTCATATGTCGGCTCATTTGGTTTTGCTGAAGGCAAAGATCTTTCACCTGTTCAACGTGTGACACTTGCGAAACCTTCGAGGGAGATTATCGCGGTATCACAAAAACGAAGCGTTCGGTCTTCTGCAGCGACGGCGGAGAGGATCGGTCAAACCGTTGCAATGAACGAAGTGCGGACCGAATTCATCCCGCTCTCTTATGCCCCAGATGCCGAAAGCGGCCAGATCGTGCGGGTAAAGGTTTCTTCAGCAATGCTTGCGTCCCTCGGCCTGAGCGATACGGTTCGGCGCAGCGGGCAATTGATCGATGCCGAGGTGCTGGTCGGCGACGACGGCCTGACGCGGGCGATCAGATTCATAAGGTAACAAGCTTCTCTCCCGGAGGTTTTGATCATGACAAGGAAACATTTATTCGCAATATTCATTTTGCTCGCGGCCGCAACCGCAGTCTCAGCACAACGTCCGGGGATGCCCGGCCCGCCGCCGGGTGTGCCGCCGATGGACCGCCGAGGACCTGACGGAGGCCCCGGGGATTGGCTCAAAGCCGTTGACACGAACGGCGACGGCCGTCTTGACCGCGCAGAACTCGAGGCCGCGATCGACGATACATTTCGCGGACTCGATCGCGACGGAATAGGAACGGTGGAGCTAGCGCGTCCGGAAATGCCTGTGGAGCGGATGCCGGGCGAACGCCGCGAAGGCGACCACCAAATGATGAAACGGTTGCCGCTGCCGCCATTCTTCTTTGACAACTCGGGCACTGAAGGGCCGATCGACAAGGCGAAATTCGCAGATATCGTGCGGAAGGCCTTCGCCAGATTCGACACGAACGGCGACGGAGCACTCGACAGGTCAGAGATCGAAAGGATCGGACCACGAGCCCCACGTGCTCCCGGCAGGCCTGACGGCCCGCCGCCGAATGTTGAGTTCCTTTCAGCGGAACTTCGATTTGGCGACAAGCTTGTCGCGGGAAAACCCTTCTCCGCCGAGATCGAGATCTCGGACACAAAGCGGCTGTTTGACGGAACGACCGTTCAAAAGAAACGCAGCGGAGCACAATATCGTGATTCGGCAGGGCGAACCCGTCGCGAAATGCCGCTCGAGATCGGCGGCCTCGTTTCAGGCAGCGGCGACGGAAAGCCGCAACTGCTGGTATTCATAAATGACTTCGGAGCAAAAGCCCGCTATTTTCTCGACGCTAACAGCAAGGTCGCACGAAAACATCCGCTTGCAGCCTCCGAACCCCAAGAGCCCGCACTGCCGCCGGGCGCCCAAAAGGAATCGCTCGGGCAGCGTGTCATCGAGGGCATCGCTTGCGAAGGAACACGGATCACTGTCGATATACCGTTCAGCGACGGCGGCAAAACTCTGAAAGCTGTTACCGAGACATGGTATTCGCCGGAACTCGACGTGATCGTGCTGGCCAAACACACAGACCCGATCGTCGGTGAGCACATATTCAGGCTCACGAACATAGTCAAAGGCGAGCCCCAGGCTGACCTTTTCGTTGTACCCGCCGGCTACAAGATAGAATCTCGCGGCGACGGCCCGAAAGGCGTCAAAAGGGATTGATCGAGTTGTCGATTTCGCAAATTGCGTTAAAAATGCTCGAAGAGGCCTTCTACATCGATTTGGACGACATATCTAAGACACTCCGGAGCTATTCGGACCCAGATCCGGCGGTTGGCGATGACCAGCTTGTCGCCAGGACGCTCGCGGGCGACGAGGCCGCATTCGCGGAGATATTTGAAAGCCATAAGCGTCAGGTCGCGCGAACGATCGGCCGTATCTTCAATGACCCGTCTGACGTGGAAGAATATCTTCAGCAGACGTTTACTAAGGCGTATTTTTCTCTTAAAAGCTACAAGGGAGGAAACGAAGGGTCGCTTGCGGCCTGGCTTCTGCGTATAGCGGTCAACCTTTGTTACGACGGCCTCAGGAAAAAGAAACGCCGCGCCGAAGCGCTCTTTTCGGATTCTGAGACCGAGGAAGGCGGACAGATCGAGATAGCATCGTCCGACCAGCCTGTCGAGAAAAAGCTTGCAACGGCCCAGCTCGCGGAACGGGTCTTGTCCTCATTGGACGAGCGCGACAGGATAGCCATGACGCTGGTCTATTCGGAGCAGCGTCCGCTTGAAGAGGTTGCTGAGATCATGGGTATCTCCACCAGCAATCTAAAATCCCGGCTCTTTCGCAGCAGGAATTTCATAAAAGGAAGATTTGGCCATTTATTTCGTTAGTTGCTATTGTTTGAGGGCAAAATGAGGAACATCAAAATATTACTGTGTCTCGGGTTCACGATGTTGGCTGTCGTTTCATTAATGTCTCGCGGTACCCGAGTAAGCAGTCAGACCGGCGGATCACCGCTCAGTGCTCCAACCGGCGTGACAGCGAGCGACGGCGTTTATAACAACAAAGTCACTGTTTGGTGGGACACTATCCGCGGTGCAACGACCTATAGGATATTCAGAAACACGATCAACGATAGCTCGTCAGCAACAGCACTAGGAACCAGCGTATCCAACACCTTTTTCGATACAACGGCCCCGCAGGGCCAGACATTCTACTATTGGGTGAGGGCTGAGAACGGTTCTGCCGTCAGCAGTTTGAGCACCGCCGACACGGGCGTAAGAGCTAACGGTACGCAGACCGGCCCGCTTCTGCCGCTGGAACCGCCACCCGGAACACCGGCGGCCAACCCGATCACAGCGACCAAAACGTATCTAGGCAAGGCTTTATTCTGGGACGAACAACTATCATCGACGCGAACGGTCTCATGCGGCACATGCCATCATCTTTCGACCGGAGGCGTCGACCTTCGGTCTGCCGGAAGCCCGACCGGGCATATAAATCCGGGCCCCGACAACCTCTTCGGCACGCCGGATGATATCCGCGGATCGTCGGGTATCCCATCGACGAATCCCGATGGAACCTACATGAGCATTGCCGGTTATGGGCTCAATGATCAAGTCACCGGCAGACGTTCGGTCCCGGCGGTGAACGCCGCGTATTTCCCCGAGCTATTTTGGGACGGACGAGCTAACGGCGTGTTCCGCGATCCGATAACAAATGCGATCATCTACAATGCCGGCGGAGCTCTGGAGAGCCAGGCTGCGGGCCCGCCAGTCAATTCGACCGAAATGGCTCACGGCGGCCGCAACTGGACCGATATCGCGGTTCGTGTGAGCGGTTCGAAGCCCCTGGCCCTTGTTCCGTCGATGCCGACGGCATTATCTACATGGATCGGCGGCAGAACGTATCCTGAGCTTTTCGATGAAGCTTTTGGTACCCCGGACGTGACGCCTGCCCGGATAATAATGGCGATCGCGACATACGAGCGCACGCTGTACAGCGATCAGACGAAGATCGATCTCGATGCGCAGGGCATCCAGGCGCTCAACGCACAAGAACAACGCGGGCGAAATGCGTTCAATGCATCGAGTTGCGCCGTCTGCCACGCTGGCAACCTATTCACCGACAATTCCTTCAGGTATATCGGAGTTCGTCCGCAGAATGAGGACACCGGCCGATCTCAGGTAACCGGCAACAATCAGAATACGGGCGAGTTCCGGGTTCCGAGCTTGAGGAATGCTGCACTTCGGGGCACATTTTTTCATAACGGCAACTTCACGACGCTGAATCAGGTCGTGGCGTTCTATAACCGCGGCGGGGATTTCAACGGGCCGAATAAGCCCAATAATCTGATACGTCCGCTAGGTTTGAACGCCGGTGCCCAGGCCGACATAGTTGCGTTCATTCAAGCAATGACAGATCCCCGCGTGGCAAACGAGACCGGTCCTTTTGATCGGCCGACACTCTACATGGAGTCGAATCGCGTGCCCGCCATCACGGGTACAGGCCGAGCCGGTTCCGGCAACGTTGTGCCGCAGATCAAGGCGATCTCACCACCGCTCGCCGGAAATCCAAATTTCACAGTATCGGTGAATAGTGCGCTGGGTAATGCCAACGCCGTGCTTGTCATCGACGAAACCGATCCGGGGACGCCGGCCTCGATCCCGGCGACCGGTTCGCTCGCCAGGGTAACAGCGGTGACCCAAAATACGGGCGCCGGCAACGGTTGGGCCTCGATAAGCCTGCCGATACCTGCAACTGCGAACGTGGTCGGCCGCACATTCTTTGCACGCTGGTATATAACTGACCCTGCCGCGGCGAATGGATTCTCCGTAAGCCAGGCAGCGAGGTTCACTGTATTCGGCGAGGCTTCTGCACCGTCGCGGGCGAAATTCGTTGACTTCGATGGTGACTCGAAGACGGATATCTCGGTCTTCCGGCCCGCTGAGGGTGCGTGGTACATCCTCCGCAGCGGCGACAACGTTGTGACGGCTTCGCAATTCGGGGTAGCAACGGACAAATTGGTCCCGGCCGACTACGACGGTGATGGAAAGTCTGACGTGGCGGTGTATCGAAACGGCACCTGGTTCATCCAGCGTTCACGTGATGGATTCGCGGTGGTCAACTTTGGTCTGGCGACAGACATCCCCCAGCCGGGCGACTTTGACGGTGACGGAAAGGCCGATCCGGCCGTTTATCGTCCGTCGGACGGTACCTGGTACATCATGCAAAGCCGCGACGGTTTCCTGGCGGTTCAATTCGGCGTCTCAACCGATAAACCGGTCGCTGCGGACTTCGACGGCGACGGCCGTACAGATCAGGCCGTTTACCGCAACGGTATCTGGTACCTTAACCGAAGCCGAGATGGATTCTATGCGGCTCAATTCGGGTTGTCGGACGACCTTCCGGTCGTTGGTGACTACGATGGCGATGGTAGATCTGATATGGCCGTCTTTCGACCATCGACAGGGACCTGGTTCGCTATGAGAAGCTCTGCCCAAAATTATTTCGGGATCGGTTTTGGCCTCTCGACAGACCTCCCGGCTCCGGGCGATTACGACGGCGACGGAGCCAGCGACCTCGCAGTGTTCCGTAATGACGGAGGGATGTGGTTCCTTTTGAATCCCGGATCGGGGAGCTTCAGGGCTCAGCAATTCGGAGCTTCGGGCGACAAACCTGCTCCAGGATACATCGTTCCTTAGGCACGCCGGGATCGATCGCTGGAAAAATGGCCGGGAACCTTTCTAGGGCCCGGCCTTTCCCTTTAGCGCGTGATATAAATGCTCCCATTCAATTAGTTCAAGCGACTCCGCCCGCCGGCTTGTGTCGATCGCACTTGAGACCTTTGCTAACTGGTACCCGGCTTTAAGATTGTTCCCGAGCGTCTTACGCTTTTGCGCGAACGCTGCCGCAAGCAGGATTCGAAAACCCGGCTCATCCCCGAAATTCGCCGGTCGTGGCTGCAAGTTCAGGACCGTGCTCCAAACCTTAGGTTGCGGCCTAAACGCAGCGGGCGGCAGATCAATGATCCTTTCGATATCGAAAGCAAGCTGAGCCACGATCGTCATTAGCCCGCGATCCGAACCGACCGGAGCCGTTATGCGATCGGCCACTTCCCTTTGAAACATTAGGATCATGCGGTCGATCCCGTCCCTTTCAACAGCGAGTTTGGTCAGGATCGGAGTCGAAATGTTATACGGAAGATTTCCGATGATCTTGTTCACGCCCAAGGCCGCGATCTCAAACGAAGGATCGAGAACATCCGCAGATATCAGATCGAATCCCGGTTGATCGTGAAACTTATTTCGAAGGGGCAGATCGAGATCACGGTCGATCTCAACTGCAGAGATGCGCGCCACCGAACGAAGCAGAATCTCAGTCAGGGCTCCCGTACCGGGGCCGATCTCAAGCACTTTATCCAAAGGGTTCGGGGCCAGAGCTCGGATTATGGACGTGATAGCATCAGTATCGGTAAGGAAGTTTTGCCCAAATCTTTTCTTCGGGCTGTGATGCTTTTCGGAGGGCATAAATGGCGTCGCTAGGTCCCGATGAGATTTGATCGTATACGAATTAGCGTTGCGTATCTGAGGCATTTAGCATATAACCTAACGAGACCATTCGTAAACCACCACAAACGCTTGAAGATTGAGGATTCGTGTATGAGTTCGTGTATGAGAAGGCTCGTCATTTGTTTCACATCGGCCGTGTTCGTGATCGCCGCCGTTGGGTCAGCGGTGTTTGGACAGGAGGATCCCGATCCCAATTCACCCGCGCCTCGACTCTTATCTTCGATGGACAAGACGAGGCTCCTAGCCATTCGTCCACAGTCCGCGGGCCCGGAACTACCTGCTACGGGTGACGCGGTCTTTGATGTCGGCGGCGAAATGGTGGTTTATGTTGAAAATATTCCGCGTACTTCGCCCGACGGGGCAAATGCATTTCGTGCCTACCTCACGCAATCTGACGGCCGGATCTACGAGCTATACACGACATCATTTCGACGGCTGAAAAGCGGTGTGGCGGCTATCGGGATCAGGATCAGGGATGTGTATGGCTATCGCGGACAGCCAAAACCGATTGGCGACTCGCTGTTATCGATCGTCTGGCGCGGCAATGTAAGCAACTATCTAAAAGTTGGGATCGGCACTACCGGCGGACGGATCCGCATACCTGAGGCGGCGGCCACACGCGTCAACGACGGCGGCGCCGAATATGTAGGCTATCGATGGTCAGGAGACCGCATAAGATTTCTTGAGCAGGCTACGTTTGGGCCGTCACCAGCGGAAGACGAGAGGATCCGGCGGATCGGCCTGAGAGCATGGCTGGCGGAGCAATTCAACGCTCCGTATCCGTACCTGCAAATGCCGAATCCGCCGCAGATGCCCACATCGATCCCGACGGAATGCAGCCTTGCGGCCTTCCCTGCCTGCTACCGCGACCGTTATACGATGACGCCGCTCCAGTTGTGGTTCTTTCGCGAAGCGGCCTATGGTAACGCTCAGCTTCGTCATCGCGTAGCTTGGGCTTTGAGCCAGATCCTTGTGACGTCGGGCCTCGTGACCCAGCAGTCCAGTCACGCCATTGCTTACCATCGGATACTTCAGGACAATGCGTTCGGTAATTATAAAGACATACTCCGCAGCGTCACGCTGAGCCCGACAATGGGCAATTACCTCGACATGGCTCGGAGTACGAAGACGAACCCAAATGAAAATTACCCGCGAGAGATCTTACAGCTATTTTCGATCGGGCTGTTCATGCTGGAACAGGACGGGCGGCTCCGTTTGGACGGCGACGGCCATCCGATACCTACCTACGACCAGGACCTAATCAACGAATTCTCAAAGGTATTCACCGGGTGGTCTTTCAACAATACGGGACCGCATGCGACCCCGGGAACGGTCAATTACCTGGACCCGATGATCCTCTCGACCGCTAACCACGATCTCTCGGCCAAAACGCTGATGTCGTATCATGGCGCGTCGGTGACCTCGATACCGGCTTGTCAGAATTGCACGACCACTACCCAGATCCGTGACTACGCTGACGCTTCGCTTGATGCGGCGATCACGAACATATTTGAACATCCGAATGTCGGCCCGTACATATCGCGTTTGCTGATCCAGCATATGGTTACGAGCGATCCGTCGCCTGCATATGTTGAACATGTAGCCGCAGCCTTTAACGACAACGGGTCGGGCATACGGGGCGATATGAAAGCCGTCGTCAGGGCTATCCTTCTGGATCCGGAAGCACGCGGTGATGTAAAGACGGCTCCTCGGTATGGAAAGCTGCGTGAACCGGTCCAGCTGATAACGAATCTGACTCGCATATTCCCTGCTCGGTCGTACGACGGTCAGGACCTCAGCGATGGAGCTCTAGGCTCTTGGGCAGCGGCGATGGGGCAGAATCCATTCAATTCCCCGAGTGTTTTCAACTATTTTTCGCCTAAGCACGTAGTTTCGGGTACGACAATTCTCGGGCCGGAGTTTGAATTGCTCAACAGCGGGCTTGCGGTCAACCGGACCAACTTTCTGCATTTGCTTACCATCGACGGTATAACGCCGAATGCGACGGATTCGCTTCGCGGCACATCGCTTGATCTGTCCGCCTACGCTGCCCTGGCAGCCGAAGATCCGACGGGCAATCTTCTGCTCGACACGCTCGACTACCGGATGATGCATCGGACAATGACGCAGCAGCAAAAAGGGTTGATACTGCAGGCGGTGAACGCCGTTGCAGCAACCGATCCACTCCGAAGGGCTAAGACCGCGGTCTATTTGATAGCCGCGTCCTCACAATATCAGGTGCAAAGATAATCGTATGCAAAACGACAGACGAGATTTCATTTGTAGATCGGCCAAGGCTCTGACGATGGCGTCGCTTGCGAGCGGCATGGGCGTATTTGGTCAAGTCACGGCACTCGCTCAGAAGGTGCCGTTCTCACGCGCAGCGGAAGTGCCCAATGACTATCGAGCGCTCGTTTGCATATTCCTCGGCGGCGGAAACGATGCAAACAACATGATCGTCCCGAATCATTCGGATGCGAACGTGTCGAACTACGCCGCATATGCGGCCGCGCGCGCACCTCAGGGATTAGCACTGCCTCAGAGTTCACTTTTGCCGATCGATGTGCCGCGTATAGGTAATCTTACCTACGGCCTGCATCCAAGTTTTGGCCCGGTCACCGGCGGTATCAACAATGGGCTGCACGGGCTTTGGGCACAGGGCAAACTTGCGTTCGTTACGAATATCGGCACGCTCGTGATGCCACTGACCCGACAGCAATATCAGACGAATTCCGGCCGTCGGCCGATGCAGTTGTTCTCTCATACTGATCAATCCAATCAGCAAATGAATGCTCGATCGGACGTGGTCGTGCTCTCTGGCTGGGGCGGCCGCATAGCGGATCGAATGACAATTCCCGCAAACCCGCAACGACTGATACCGATGGTGAACTCCATAGCCGGAGCGCGCGTGTTCACAGTCGGCGAGGAACGCCAGCCTCTGGCGGTAGGTCCGGCTCCGACGCCGCTTAACAGCCTCCTGTCACTCTTAGGGTATAACGGCACGCCCGCAGCAAATGCACGTCTTGCGGCTTTGCAGGCCGGGATGGACCTCGCCGACGTAAATGACCTTGTCGGAGCTTCGAACGATGTTCACCGCGAGGCGATCCGTATCTCTACGACATTGAATCAGAGCGCCGAGGTGACTACGGCGTTCCCGAATACCGAGATCGGCAACCAGTTGAAGCAGATCGCCAGGATCATCAAGAACAGATCAACGCTGCAGATGAATCGCCAGATATTCTTCTGTGTTCTTGACGGATTTGATACCCACACCGCCCAATTGACGGGCCAGGGAACGCTGTTCTCACGGTTGAGCCAGGCATCGAGAGCATTTTTTGACGAGATGACGGCTCAGGGTATCGGGGATAAGGTCACGCAATTCACGCTTTCGGATTTTAACAGGACATTCAATCCCGGGGGCTCGGGTACTAACGTCGGGAGCGACCATGCTTGGGCCGGGCACGCAATGGTCGTAGGCGGCGCCGTGGTCTCCTCTGACTTCTATGGAATGAATACAACGAACGGAACCCCGTTCCCGACCCTGGTCAATAATGGGCCGGACGATGCTGACGGCGGCGCCAACGCGCGGGGACGCTGGATACCAACGACATCTGTTGAGCAATACGCGGCGACGCTATCGCGGTGGTTCGGACTATCCAATTCCGATCTTTCCTACGTTTATCCGAACCTCGAGAATTTCGCGAGCTCGGACCTTGGGTTCCTTATGCCGCCGGGTATCCGGTGATCTCAAGGTCGGCGCCGAAATGTGACACTGACAGATCCGAGAGCCTGAGGGTCTCATTTAGAGTCGAGGCACCCGCCCCACCGATAGCGACCGGGGCCTCGCGGCCTCCGATTATCAACGGAGCCGTCATCAACGTTACTTTATCAACCAGCCGCGCATCCACAAATGAGCCCGCAACCTCGGTCCCGCCCTCGACAAGGACTCGCTGGATGTCATGTGACCGCATTTCTTCGAGAATGCCCGCGAGGTCTCGTCCGCCCATCTCAGTAACAAATACCTTGACACCCGCATCCCGAAGCTCCTCGATCCGTTTAGCACTCCGGCTATTGGTGAATATATAGGTCGGATAATCTTTCGCCGTCGCGACCACCTTTCGGTCAGGCGTGATCGAAAGCCGGTTGTCTAAGATCACACGCACAAGCGGACGACGCCTAGGACGGCCGCTGCGATCCGTCAGGCTCGGATCATCGACCACCACCGTGTTCGCCCCAACAAGTATAGCGTCCGCCGCATTCCGCATCTCGTGGACCCGTTTGAGGGCCGCCGGGCCGGAAAGCGCCGTGGAGATACTCTCGTCAAGAGAGATCCGTCCGTCGAGCGACATCGCCATTTTCAGATGAACGAACGGACGTTTCTTGCGATGCCAGCAAATGAATTGTTCGTTGATACGAGCGGCTTCCGCAGCGAGGATGCCGGTAACGACCTCGATGCCCGCGGCCCGCAGGCGGGCGAATCCCTTACCGGAGACTAGCGGATTGGGGTCCTCGATCGGACATATTACACGGGCGATGCCGGCTTCGATAAGTGCGTCAGTACAGGGCGGTGTGCGACCTTGATGATCGTGGGGCTCCAGCGAAACATACGCCGAACCGCCGACCGCCCTTTCACCGGCTTCGCGCAAGGCGATCACTTCGGCGTGGTCGATATGATCGTAGATATACGTCCCTTCTCCCGCGATCGAGCCGAACCGGTCCGCGATCACGCAGCCAACAAGCGGATTAGGACTAACTAGGCCGACACCCTCCTGAGCCAGCTCAAGCGCCCTTTCGGTCAGTTTTAGATCGATCTCATTTGGCATCGATGTTTAACCGAAGAGGCCCTCCACGTATCGCTCTGGGTCAAATACCGCAAGGTCGTCTATCTGTTCGCCTATGCCGACATATCTGATCGGAAGATCGAGTTCCTTTGAGATCGCCGCCGCGATACCGCCCTTTGCGGTGCCGTCGAGTTTAGTAAGCACGATCCCTGTAACATCAGCAGAACGCGTGAACTGCCTTGCCTGTTCGAGTCCGTTCTGCCCGGTGACAGCGTCGATCACGAGTAAAACTTCGTGTGGAGCGCCCGCAACTTCACGGCCAGCTATACGCTTCATCTTTTCAAGCTCGGCCATTAAATTTGCCTTATTGTGGAGCCGGCCGGCGGTATCGACGATCAGAACGTCTGTCCCTCTGGCCTTTGCGGCAGCTAAAGCGTCAAAGAGAACTGCGGCGGGATCGGTTCCCTGTTTTTGCTGAACGATCTCGACCCCGGCTCGTTCGGCCCAGATCTCGAGTTGATCGGTAGCTGCGGCACGAAACGTATCTGCCGCACAGATGAGCACATCGTTTCCTTCGGACTTGATGCGTTGGGAAAGCTTCCCGATCGTTGTCGTTTTCCCAACGCCATTCACGCCGACCACCATTAATACATAAGGTTTGATCTCGTCGGAGACACTGCGTTCGTCGGACACACCCGACGTTTCCGAAGTGTGCAGTATCTGAAGCAATTCGCGCTTCATCGCGATCTTAAGGGCAGAAATATCGCTGATCTCGGACCGTGTGACGCCTCGACGGACCGCATCCAGTACCTGCATGGTCGTCGAAACTCCAATATCGGTCGAGATCAGCATTTCTTCCAATTCCTCAAGGAACGCCTCGTCGATCTGCTTCCGGCCCTCGAATACACTGTCTAGTCGATCGTTGATCGATGATCGGGTCTTCTCGATCGCTCTCGCAAAACGGACACCGACCTCCCGTTCGACGGCTTCTTCCTGAGCCTTTAATTCTTCGATGGTCTTGTCGAGCCCTAGTACCGAAGTTGATAGTGGATCTTGTTTTTTCCTTCGCCAAAATGCCATATGAACGCGAGCGCGGATCGCTGAGCGCCAACCAAAAGGCGGCTAACAACGATCCAGCAAACTAACGAGTATATCCCGTCACGCCGGGGGATACATAATGTTGATCCGGATAATGGCCGAGTCGGCTGATGAGGGGCGATCGAACTGATCCTGACGGAGTAGGAATTTTGTAGTCGTAGTTCAGGCGATCAAACGATCGAGTATGTCTTCGTCATCGGACGGAAGAGACTGGCGGCCGCTAAATGTTGCATGAATGTCGTCATCGAGGGTCAGCGGATCGATTTCCTGCTCACCAGACGGCTGACTCTCATCAAGTATATCTGCAACGATTACCTCTTCGACCTCTGTGACATCGATCTTAATTTCGCCGTCATCATAAACGAATTCGATCGCATCCTGGAGCCCATCTTGTTCAGCCGTATATAGTTCCAGACGTTCCTCGGCGGGTTCGCCATCGACGGGATCCGGCAGGGTCAAAGGCAGCTCAGGCTCACCAATATCTTCCTCCTGATCGTCGTATTCGATCATTCGTTCATCTTGGGCTTCGGGCTGGGGGATAAGAGGCAGTGGATCGCCGGGCATATCTATGGGGCCGAGTTCCGTATCGGCACTCGCCGCAGCATTCTCGGCAGCCGACGCTTCTGCCGCCCGTTTCTCAGCTAGCTGGCGGATAATTCCCTGCCCGATCTCGCCAGCATTTACAGCCGCGACCAGAGCCTCAACAACTTCGTATTGATATCTGGTACCGACCAGGTCGCGAAGCCTGTCCAGAGCTGCGGCCAGTTCCATTCCTTTTTGATAAGGCCGGTCGATGGTCATAGCGTCAAAGGTATCGGCCACTGACACAATCTTCGCTTGAAGCGGGATCTCGCTGCCTTTGAGCCCTTGCGGGTAACCCTTCCCGTTGACCATTTCGTGGTGCATATACATTCCGGGTAGGAATTCCTTCATCGCCGGGATCTGAGACATTATCTTATAGCCGCGCACCGGATGCTGCTTCATGATTTCGAATTCCTCATCGGTCAGAGCCGCCGGCTTTTTGAGGATGTTGTCATCGATCGCGATCTTACCCACGTCGTGGAGCAAAGCCGAAATTCTAAGCGTCTCCAACTCATCTTCCGGCAGGTTCATCCTGCGTCCGATCGCGACCGAGATGCGTGCGACCCGCTCCGAATGGCCGCGTGTATATTTATCCTTCCCGTCGATCGCCGCTGCAAGAGCCTTTACGGTGCCCACAAAGAGTTCACGATTCTCCTCAGCGGCTTTTGCGAGTTTTGCTATTTGCTCCTCGATCTGATCAGCCATCAGGTCGAATGTTTCCCCGAGCGAACCGACCTCGGTAACACTCTTTATCTTTGCTCTAGACGAATGATCGCCATCGGCTATTCGCTTTGCCGCATCTACAAGCGACATCAGCGGAGCGGTCATATACCTCGCCCCGACACTGCCAACTACCAGAGCAAGCAGGGCGAAAGCTAAGCTGATCATCCATGTCTGGGTGCGCATCTCAGAGACCGAGGCGAGAGCCTTTGCCTCGTCCTGCATCGCGATCACCCCGAATGCCGAGTCGCCGCCGAGCCTGGCCGTCGAATACGCCCCGATCATGTGGTAGCCAACTCCGTTGTATTCGGCATCGAACGGCACGAGAGCGGATTGTACCTGTTTCCCGGAGTCGATCCACTCTTCTACGATCTTGATATTTGTCATCGACCGCCCAGCGTCGGCGATGGCCGGGTCGGGGTGGAATACCGAGTTTCCCGATGCATCAACTACAAAGACTATTGGCAGCCCTTTCTGCCAGAGGTCCTCGTCATTAACGGCGTTCAAGCCGACAACTGACTGCGAGATACTGCTCATCGAAGCCACAGCAATGATGGTCGCAGACGGGGCACCGTTGATCGTGGCATGGGCAACGAACGGCATGACCGGCATTCGCATTGGCCCGATACGCACCGGCCGCAAGGCAGCGATACCGCGGCTGGCCGAGTGCTTTTCCGAATCTACCGCGATCGCATCAAGCTCAGCCCGATTTACTTGCTCTGTTCGAAAAACAGAGAGTGAATCTCCGGCCGCGGGCTTGATATAGAGAGCCGCAATGTCCGGATTTTGCTTCAGGATCTCGGCGAGTTTAGCTTCGATAGCGGCGCTCGCAAGTATGGTCGGATCTTTTGATATTTCGAGCGCGGTCGCCAGACCGCCTACTGCTTCCGAGATGCGGCCCGAAAAGACCTCCATCTGTCTGGCCTTTTCCTGCACAAGCTGGATCTGATAGCGATTTTCCGCGGCCCTGAGTTCCTTGGCCGAACGCTCCGAGAGCAGCCAACCGGTAACGACAAGCGGCAGCATGCCCACTAAAAGCAGTGTGGCGATGACAAAATATATGAGGCTGATCTTTCGAGGTGCGGGCATCGGCGGGGAGCTGCGGAACATAGGAAGGATTCCGCTCGCACCTTCGATTGTAACGGAGCAATGACCAAACGGTCAACAAAATTAAACACGCTTAACGATAACAAGCGTTATGTCGTCATTGGCAGGCGCGGTGCCCGTGAACTCACTCAGGGCCGATTCTACCTTGTCCCGGATACCCGACGCAGAGCGCGAAAGGTTGTTCTTGACCACGGCTCTGAGTCTCTCTAGCCCGAACTCCTCTTCAGCCAGGTTATTGGCCTCCGAAACGCCGTCGGAATAGACCACGATAGCATCACCCTTCTCCAGCGTGATCTCGCCCGGTTCATATTGAGCGATCGTCATCAAGCCAAGCGGAAGCCCGCCGGATTCGAGCAATTCGATCTCGCCTGAGGTGCGTGCGATCAGAGGCGGATTGTGTCCGGCATTTATGAACCTCAGCCGAGCCGAAGCGGGATCCAGCTCTGCGATGAACAAGGTCACGAAACGGTTAGCGGGCGTATTCTCGGCAAGATATTCGTTGACCGAGGCGACGGTCTCCTCAAGGGTCCGACGTGCCGCCACCTGGCCATGTACAGCCGCGTGCAGGCTGGACATTAACAAAGCAGCCGCCGTGCCCTTGCCCGAAACGTCGCCCAAAGCGATAAGCATCCTGCCATCGTGAAGCGGTATAAAATCGTAGTAATCGCCGCCTATCTCATAACAACTGAACGAGATCCCCTGAAACTCGTAGCCATCCATTTTCGGCGGGCCGGCCGGTTGGAATCGCTGCTGGATCTCGGTCGCGAGTTCGAGCTCGCGTTCCATTCGTTCCCGATTGATGCGCTCGTCTAAAAGGCTTGCATTCTCGACCCGGATAGAGGCCACGGACGCAAGCGTCGTCAAAATGTCCAGATGTTCCCCGGTGAACGTTGCATTCCGGGTTTCAGAGTCGGCGTAGATCAGGCCGAACACATTGCGCTCATCGACGCTCAGCGGAACGGCAAGTACGCTGCGGATTCCCTGGAGCACTATCGTCTGTGACGCGAACCGCGGATCCTGTTGAGCATCGGCGGTTAGAACGCTTTTTCCGTTCTCGATCACCTCGCTCATGATCGCCCGGCTGATGCGGATCTCGTCGATCGGTTCGTCGCCTTTTCTGGAGCGAGCGACCCTGATCTGGAGTTCGTCGTCGGGCTTATTGCCGCGGAGCATGATAACAACACGCTGCGCCGGGACCGCTTCGAAAACAAGCGTAGCGACCTGGTCGAGCGTCTGATCTAGGCCGCTTGACGATAGAAGTGCGACCCCTACCTTGCTGATCAGACCCAGAAGGTCATTTCGGCTCGAGAATGATGAATCAAGTATCTCGGTCGTCGGATTCTTGCGTCCCGAAAGGGCGATCGTGTTCGAGGGATCGAGAGCGTCGGTCGTCTCGGCGAACAGCGTTTGGCTGAAACTCCGCGTCGAGTCGTCGTCTTGAAATCGAATGACGGTCTCGCCGATCTGAATCTCGTTGCCGGTGGTCAAAGGAACCGCAGCCGAGATCAGGTTCCCATTAAATCGTGTCCCGTTCGCAGATCCCAGATCATGAAGCCAAAATGCATCGCCTTCCTTGCGTATCTCAGCGTGGAGTCTCGAGGCAAAGGCATCCGGAATACAGACGTCGCTCCGGGCCGACCGGCCGATCGTGGTCCGCAGCCGAGTTAACTCTATTGTTTCTGCAGGCCCGTGCGGGCCTTGGATCATAATGCGGGCCATTTGGTCCTCAGGTATCAGCGATCACGAACGACGGCAGTTCCGGTCAAGAGATCGTGGAGTGTACGCCCATGGCGGCTAAAGACGCTAACCAAAAAGCCTAGTCCGCCGGTTGCAAGTGTTATCAAAAGTCCGAGACTCTGTCGGATAAGTATTTTCCCCCGGTTAGCGGGGGACCCGTCGGCCCCGACTATGGTCAAGCCGGCCAACATTTTACCGAGGCTACGCCGGAACAGGACAGAAAGAACGACCACGTTAAAAAGAAATGCCAGAACGCCTATCAACCATAGCGTCCTGTCGGTCATCAAATGCAGCCCGCCGGCAAAAAAAGTATCGGACAACAAGCCGATCACCGGCAAAATTATTAAAACCAAATAATCGATAATGGCTGCTCCGACCCTCAAAAGGAACGGCGGGGCGAGTTCCGTTTCCCGGTGGATACTGGTATCGATCGTTGAGACATTGTCCATACGGCTGTGATCCGGTCGGTAGATTCTAAAACAGAATTAACTGGCAAGGAAATGCAGAGTCGTATCACCCAAACGAATACGATCACCCGTGGCGAGCGGATGGGGCCGATGCGGCAAAAGCCTCATCGCTTCTGTCGCCTGCGGGATTATTACCGTGCCATTTGACGACCCGAGATCCTCGACATAGTACATAGACCCGTCCCGAAGTATCCTCGCATGCCTTCGCGAGATCTTTGTTTGGGGATCGAATTTAGAAAGGTCCACCTCCGGAAAAATGTTCGAGGTCGGATCCCGCCTGCCGACTAGGTTCTCCTCCTTTTCGAGCGTGAAGGCGGGAGCGATCAATTCGCTCGTGCCATCGATCACCAATCTGGCGGTTGTTACCGGGGAGGCCAATGGCCGCTGTTGTTGAGCGATTGGCTGTTTCGCTCCACAAAAAGCACAAAATTGATCCGCCGCTACGATCTTCTGCCCACAGAATCCGCAAAAGACGAATTGATGCGAAAGGCTGACGACCGTCGGCACGACACCGACGCCGTAGGTGACATTTCCTGACCGCAGATCCGACAAATGCCGAGTGAGTTCATGCCGCAGTTCGCCCGCGCTTGACCATCGATGCTCGGCGTTGTATTCGACAGCACGCATAATGATGCTCTCGATCTGATCACTCAGACGCGGATTGATCTGTCTCGGACGCGGATTCTTCTCGAAATCAAAGATAAGCAGAGGGTTATTCTGCGGATCGGCGCCCGTCAGCAGATGAAACATCGTCGAGCCGAGGCTGTAGATGTCCGATCTCGGATCGACCTTTCCGCCGAAAAGCTCCGGCGGGGCATAACCCATCGTACCGATAGCGGTCACACCTTTTTGATCTTGCTGATGTATTGACCTTGCGATGCCGAAATCCACAAGCATGACCTTTCCGGCGGAATCGAGCATTACATTGGACGGTTTTAGGTCACGATAAACTATCCGCTGAGGCAGATTGTGGAGATAATCAAGAACGTCCGCGACCTCGATTCCCCATTGAACGACCGTTGCCTCGTCGATGCGTCTCTCGGGCGCGGACCTAAGCCGCTGAGCCAGATCTCCGCCGGGGATGTACTTCATCACGAGGTAAAAGCGTCCTTCGGCCTGGTCGAAAAAGTAGTCGTATATGGTCGGGATAGCCGGGTGGTCCAGGGATGAGAGGATCATCGATTCCCTTCTAAAGTCCTCGATCGCCTTTTCTTGCTGGGCTTCCTCGATGTGGGACTGGACCATTTCCTTGACGGCCCGCGGAACATCGCCGAGATTTCGATCTTTCGCCAAATAGACAGCACCCATGCCGCCACCGCCGATCTTTTTCTCGATCAGGTAACGGTCGTTAAGGATCGTGCCTTCTTCAAGAGGCTTGAGGCCTGTTCGTTTTGATCCACCGCTACCGCCGATATTCGGCGTGGTGAACGAGCCCTGATCCTCGGATACGGACGCTTCGGCCGGTCCGGGGTCAATGGTCGTAGCTGAAGGGATCGGCACTCGACCGAGATCAAAGTCGCTGTCCAAAGGGATCGCCGGTGGCTGTACTGCCGCCTCACTTGATGCTATCGGAATATCTTCCGGCCCTTCTGCAGCCATTAGATCCAACTCCGGGACCTGATGCTCGGCAGGATCGTCTTGCGACGCCTCGATCATCTCAGATCCCGGATCTGTCGGTGACGCAGTCTCCTGGGCTTGGTACGTCCCTTCCGCGGGCTCGGAAGCAGTAAGCTCTTCAGATTCCTTGGAGGCCTCAACCTCGTCCTCCGCCTCGACAAGTTCTGTTGAAGCGGCGTCAAGATCGGCCTCTCGGATCGCAGATGACTCCGCCTCGCGAGCGGCAGCCGCTTCTTGCCTGAGTTTTAGAACTGCCTCAGGCACTTCGTCCAGAGGAATGGCGATCGTATGTTCGTCGGCTACAGTGCCATCCGAAGCTACGTCCAGCGGGCGCAGCGAGATGCCGCAAAATGGGCAGAATTGATCGTTCTCTGTGGTCGGAGAACCACACTCGAAGCAAACGGACATTTTAATTCAAGATATGAAATCTGAGGAACGTTTTGCCGACGATCAATTCATCGCCGTCATTAAGTGGAGCCGGTGTTCCGGGCAGGAGCCGCCGACCGCGATTGATGTACGTTCCATTCGTCGATCCAAGATCTTCGACAAAGTATTTCCCGCTTACAAGTTTGATCTTGGCATGTCGTCGCGAGACCTTCGCTTCGCTGTCGAACTGATCTAGATCTATGTCGGGGAAAACTCCGTTATCAGCATCCCAACGGCCGATCGTCGATTCGTCATTTGCCACGGGAAACTCTGTACCTACCCTGTCGCCCTTCTCGATAACAAGTTTAGCAGCGGTTTTAGCCGTGAGCGTGTGCGAACCGGGAGCGGGCTCATTATTTTCTACGTATGAAGGCACCGATGGAACATGTCTCTCTTCGAACGGCTTTTCGCCGGCTGAACTCTCCTCCGGCCCGACGGTGCTATGGATCGCTCCGGATCCGGGATCCGTAAGTGGCGGAACATATTCGACAGCGCTGATATCAGATGGTTGTGCTTCGAACGGCCGCTCGAGACGATTCCCGCATTCATCGCAAAACTTGGCCGTGATAGTATTTTCTTTACCGCAGGCACTGCATTTCAACATTGGTTCTTTTTTCGATCCATTGACTTTGGTTGAGCAAATAAAGAATCATTCTAACCTGCAACGGACGAAACGTAAATCAAAAAGGGCATGGCCTGGATCGATCCACGCTCGCGGTACTCGGGCCGAACGCAAGTCTTTTTTGAAACAATGAGGGCCCAGAAGGCGTAGTGTTTACCGAGTCGCGGGCGATCGTTCCACTGCTGCGGCCGTCAATTAGCGAGGTAATCGAGTAAATATGGCTTTAAGCCGAAAAAGTAAGATCTTTCTGTTTTCGGGAATTGGACTTTTGCTGCTGATCATCATTGTGGCCTCGATCTTTGCGACCCGAAAGGACATTCCTTCGGTCAATACGGTGAAAATCGAAAAACGCACGGAACTGAGATCTGTTGTTACGGCATCCGGCGAGGTGCGACCGATACAGTTCATGAATCTAACAAGTGAGGTTCAGGGTCGCATCGAGGAGATCTACGTAAAAGAGGGCGATCAGGTCAAAAAAGGGCAGCTCCTGGTCAAGCTAGATCCGAATCAACTCGAGTCGAGTGCCGACGCCCAATTTGCCGCTTACCAATCGTCACAACAGGAACTCGCTGCGACGCAGACACAAGTGACCGCAGCCCAGAATCAACTGATGCAGTCCGAGCAGGCGCTGAACGCCAGCGACGCTGCTGTTAATGCGTCGCGGCAGAACGTGGTCGCGTCGCAGACCGACGTCGATCGCGCTCAGGTCGACGTGAACACGGCTCAACGTGAGTTTAACCGAAATGCGCAGTTGCTGGAGTCAGGCGTCATTTCAAGGTTTGAATACGATCAGAAGAAGGACCAACTCGAACTTGCGCAGGCATCGCTGAGGAACGCCAGGGCACGTCTGGAATCAGCAAAGATCTCAGTGAATGAGGCAATAGCCCGTCGCAACCAGCAGGCTGTCGCAGTCCGGGATGCAAAGCGGGCGGTCGAGACAGCGAATATAAATGTGCGTTCGAGCCGGGCTCGTGCCGATCAGCAAGCCGCAGCACTTAGGGGCCAAAGAAATCAACGCGACAAGACGCTTCAGGTTGCACCGATAAACGGCATCATTGCTGAGATACCCTCGAAGGTCGGCACTTTTGCTGTGGCGGGCCTCTCGACCACGGCTTTGATGACGATCGCGGATATGTCGACCGTCAATATTGAGGTCAAGGTTGACGAGACATCTATCGACCGCGTCGCGGTCGGTCAAAAGGCAAAGGTCAAGGTGGATGCCTTGGGCGATCGCGAGGTCGTGGGCGAAGTCACTCAAAAAACGCCTCTTGCGGTTGGTAAATCGCAAACTTCCGGCGGACTTTCGACGAACATCAACGTCCAGGAAGCAAAAGAATTCCGTGTCGTGATTGAATTGAAAGACATCAGCGAAGAGGTTAAAAGTTCTCTGAGGCCCGGTATGAGCGCGACGGCCGAGATCACAACCGCGACCGCTAACGACGTTGTCGCCGTGCCTCTTCAAGCCTTGATCGAGAAGAAGCCGGAAGCCAGCCCTTCGCCGACTCTAGCCGGTGACGGAGCTCAGCCGGCCGAGAAAGCTAAACCGATAATTGGGGTGTATATTCTCGTTGACGGCAAGGCAAAGTTCCGCGAGGTTCAGCCAGGTATAATCGGCGAATCCGATCGCCAGGTATTGAGTGGCGTCGAAGCCGGAGATGAGGTCATTACTGGCCCCGGCCGTGTACTGAGCACGCTGAAGGATGACTCGCCGGTCAAGCGGGCCGAAAAGAAAGATACGGAAAACGCAAATAAATAGGCACTTATCCGCTATGTCCATCAACGGAAACAGTCCGAACGGAATGACGCCATCACCCGATGACGGCATCATAATCATGCGTAACATCTGGAAAACGTACCAGATGGGAACCGAAGAACTACATGCGTTGAAGGACGTAAGTTTCGAGGTCAGAAGGAACGAGTATGTTGCGATCATTGGCCCGTCGGGATCCGGGAAGTCGACGTTGATGAATCTGATCGGCTGCCTCGATTCTCCATCGAAAGGCGACTATTGGATCAACGGACAGTTGGTCTCTTCGCTGAGCGACGATGAGCTTGCACGTATCCGGAACAAGGAGGTTGGATTCGTCTTCCAGACGTTCAACCTGCTGCCTCGGGCAACGGCACTACACAACGTCGAACTGCCTTTGATCTATGCGGGCCTCAGGGCCGGCGACCGCCACGAAAAGGCGAAAGCCGCCCTCGAGTCCGTCGAACTCGGCGAACGTATCTTGCACAAGCCGAACGAACTCTCCGGCGGACAGCGGCAGCGCGTGGCCATCGCTCGGGCGCTGGTCAATCATCCTTCGATACTGCTTGCAGACGAACCGACAGGAGCCCTCGACAGCAAGACAAGCGTCGAGATCATGACGCTCTTCGAAAAACTTCACGAAGACGGCAACACGATAATTCTCGTTACTCATGAACCAGATATTGCCGCCCGCGCACACCGCGTGATCACTATCCGCGACGGACGTATCGAGAGTGATGAACGACACCGGTAGCCGTTCCCGGGGAGTTTTCGGATCACGTTTTAACATCTCTTCATTTATAATCAGGCTGAATGGCCGCATTTCGCACGATCAAGGTTCTGGGTGAGTCATTTAAACTTGCCCTGTTAAGCCTGCAGGCCAACAAGCTTAGGACTTTCCTTACTCTGATCGGTGTTATCGTCGGCGTCACTTCCGTGATCTCCGTCATCACGATAATCACCGGACTCGACACTACCGTCGCTAACGCATTCTCATCTCAAGGTTCGACCGTGTTTTCGGTAGCTAAACGCCCGCTCGTGATCACATCTCGCGAAGATATGATCGTATATAACCGCCGAAAGGACGTGACGCGAGATGACGCAGACGCCATTATCCGAGGTTGCCGGGCCTGTTCGAGCGTTGGAATCTCGGCGAATGGAATGTCGCTTGTCAAGTACGGAGATAACCGTTCGGAGGGCGTTTCGGTTCGCGGATTATCGCTCCCGATGTTCGAGATCGAGAATACCGCCATCCAATCAGGACGGAAATGGACCGATCAAGAAGCTGAGACAGGATCTGAGGTCTGTGTCGTTGGAGCTGACATAATTGAGAATCTTTTCAACGGTATAGAGCCTGACCGAGCGTTAGGTGAGACGATCCGCGTCGATGGTGTTCCGTATCGGATCGTCGGAGTTGCAGCTCCTTTCGGCAAGGTGCTTGGATTCTCACGGGATAACTTTGTCTATCTGCCGTTCCAGGCTTCTCAACGTCTATTCGGTGCGAGGGGGTCGATCACGGTCCATATCAAGGTCAACGATGCGTCAGAATTCGAACTCGCACAGGACGAGGCCAGGGCTATCATGAGGGCGAGACGCGGCAAGGACCCTTCGGATCGCGAGGACGGTTTTTCGATCGAATCGCAAGACGCGTTCCTGGCTATTTACGGAAATGCGACCTCGGGCATCTATGCCGCTACGATCGCGGTCGCGGCTGTTTCGCTCGTCGTCGGTGGGATCGTCGTGATGAACATAATGCTGGTCTCCGTAACCGAACGCACGCGCGAGATCGGATTGAGAAAAGCTGTGGGCGCGCGATGGATCGATCTGATGCAGCAGTTTCCGATCGAAGCCGTTGTGGTAACCGTTTGCGGCGGATTGATCGGAATTGTAGTGGGATACGGGCTTGCGTATCTATTGTCGCTCGCGATGGGATTCCCTGTTGCGATCCGCGTTAGTTCGGCATTGCTCGGTGTCGCAGTCTCTTTAGTAGTTGGGATAGTAAGCGGATTATATCCGGCCTGGCGTGCGGCTGATCTCGATCCGATCGACGCGATGCGGAACGAATAGTATGACTCGGCATTCGGTATTCGAATCGGGAAAAATGGCCCTCGACACCTTGAGGGAGAATAAGCTGCGTTCGACCCTCACGATACTTGGCGTGGCTGTCGGTGTTGTGACGATCCTAGCAATGGTTTCCATCATTCAGGGACTGAACAAGGCATTTGCAGAGCAGCTCGAATCGCTCGGTTCTAATACGATATTCGTCTCTAAGTTCAGCCCAAGTTTTGGAAAACCTCCCGGTCCTGAGGAACGCCAAAGAAAGGAACTCAACGTAGGGGACGCGGATGCCATACGAGCCGAGGTCTCGACTGCCGCCGGTGTAGCTCCATTTCAGCGAGAACTGGCTGTGACGATGCGCTATCGCGAACGTCAGTCGGATACGGTGATCCTGGTGGGAGCGACCCCTGATTACGAGTTCACTCTATCGCAATACGTCGATGTCGGACGGTTTATAATCGACAGCGACCTCAGCGAGCGGACAAATTTCGTAGTGATCGGCCGAGACGTGGTCAAATCGCTCTTTCCCGATGGCGAGGATCCAATGGGCGCCGAGATAAAGATCGACGGCAATCCATTCAAAGTGGTCGGCATAATGAGCGTCCTTGGTTCATTTTTTGGGCAATCTCGGGACAACATTGCATTTATTCCGCTTACGACCATTCAGAAATACTACCCCAGGGTTGACCCTCCACAGTCCGTGTTTGTCGTCATTGTGCGACCGAATTCGAGAGCCGAGGTCAAAGCAACGATCGAACAGATAACAGACGTGCTTCGACGGCGGCGAGGCGACAGGACCGGCGACAAGGACAGCTTCGGCATCTCGTCGCAGGATGCTTTGCTTGACGTGTACAACCAGCTCACCGGTGCGACCTATCTGGTACTTACGGCCATTTCCGCCGTTGCATTGATGATCGGCGGGATCGGTGTGATGAACATAATGCTCGTATCCGTGACCGAGAGGACGAAAGAGATAGGTATCCGAAAGGCAGTAGGCGCAAATAGCTCCGGGATACTCGCTCAGTTCTTGATCGAAGCCGTTGTGCTGACCGCTATCGGCGGCTCGATCGGCGTCGCTGTCGGCGAGGTCCTGAGTCTGCTGATCAATGCGTATTCGCCGTTACCGGCATACATTCCTGCTTGGGCAATAGGGCTTGGCCTGTTGGTTTCTGCGGGCATTGGCGTTGTTTTTGGCGTATTTCCCGCCTGGAAAGCGTCTAACCTCGACCCGATCGAAGCTCTTAGATTCGAGTAAAACCGGGAAACTTTGCATCTTCCGTGGACGTAAAAATCAGGGCAATGTTCTTGTTCACCTTGTATGAACCTAGCCGAAACTCTCAAATTGGCCCTGGATGCGATACGCGCTCACAAACTGCGTTCATTCCTTACGCTTCTGGGAATGATCGTGGCAGTGATGGCGTTCATGATCGTCGTCTCGCTGCTTATCGGCTTCAGCAAATACGTTGACGAAAAACTTTCAAAGATAGGTTCCAACACTTTTTCCGTAACGCGATTCAATTTTGACGACTTCAAAGACACCGACACGATAGCGGCCGCGCAGCGACGAAACAAGGAACTGACCTTTGACGAACGCGACTTTATAAGGCAGCACGCCCAACTTGTCGAGATGATCGGCGCCCGATCCCCGAGCGGTGGCATGACGCGAGAAGTAAAAGGCCCCACGGGCGAGCCGCTTAGAGATGTTCAGCTCGTCGCATCCGAGCCGAACATTGTGGATATCGAAAAGCGCGATGTCGCGGAAGGCCGCTTTTTCACCAATACCGAGAATGATAACTCCATGCGAGTCGTCTATATCGGAATGGATATCGCTAACAAACTCTTTCCGGCCGGTAATGCACTTGGCAGCGAGATCGTCATAGAGGGTATACCTTATCGGATAATCGGGATCCAGACCGCGAAAGGGACCGTTTTTGGCAGGCCGCAGGACAACTTTGTCGAGTTCCCAATAAAGACTTTTGGAGCCAATTTTGGCGGCTTGAAATGGAATCGTGCACCTTATTTTGTCGTAAAAGCGAAAGACGATAAATCATTTGCCGACGCCGTGGAGGAGGTCAGGACGCTAATGCGGATCAAACGCAAGGTTCCGCTAGGCGAAAAAGACACTTTTGGAATGATCACGCCTGATGCGATCAGTGGACTTGTAAATCGGATCATGGGTCCGGTCGGGATAGTACTAATAGTTGTTCCGACGATAGCATTGCTTGTGGGTGCGATCGTCATAATGAACATAATGCTCGTGGCCGTAACGGAAAGAACTCGTGAGATCGGCATACGAAAGAGCCTAGGCGCCAGACAGTCGGACATTCTGAAACAATTTCTTTTTGAATCCGCGATGCTGGCCGCACTAGGCGGGATCATAGGGCTGGTGCTTGCTCACCTGGCGGGCTACATAATCACGGCTATGTTCCTGCAGACCAACATACCCTGGTGGGCAGCAGTGCTTGCCATCGCATTCTCGGCGCTAGTCGGCATCATGGCCGGACTCTATCCGGCACGCATGGCAGCACGGCTTGATCCGATAGAGGCCCTCAGGGCCGACTGATGACGCACAAATTCGAATGAAGATCATTTCCGGCACCTTCCTCGAGAACCTGAAAATGGCGATGGCTACGATCCGCGGCCACAAGCTCAGGTCGTGCCTGACCGTTTTCGGCGTAATGGTGGGCGTGATCACCGCGATGCTGTTTGCGTCGATAATCACGGCCATCAACGTCTCGGTCGAACGAGAGGTGGAATCATTCGGCACGCGGTCGATCTTTCTCTACAAGATGGATATCGGCATACGAACAAGTATGCCGACGCGAGAGGAGAGGATGCGAAAGCCGCTGACCATGGAGGATGCCGCGGCGATCGCGGAACTGCCGACGATCGAACTCGCCATCCCTTATCTGGATATTTCGAATAACTTCTTCGGACAGAAGATAAACGTGACCGGCAAGAACGGCAAGACCTCCTCTTCCGTGCAATTGAACGGCACTCTGCCGGATGTAGAGCGTGCACCCGGTGAGATATTGGTCGATGGACGCTGGTTCTCGCAAAGCGAACACGACACCAAGGCCAACGTTTGCGTCATTGGCGATTTCGTCAAGGAGTCGTACTTTCCTTACAGTTCACCCATCGGCGAATACATCGAGATCGGAGGCCAGGAGTTCAGGGTTATCGGGCTTTTGCAAAAGCGCGAGCAGCTCTTTGGCGGGGGCGGCGGCAATAACGATCAAACGAATATCATCTATATGCCGATGGGAGCGGCGCTCAAGCTCAAACCCAATGCCGACGACCTTTTCATTCTCGCCGTCGCACGCGAGGGACTGCTCGAAAAGGCGAAGGACGATGTACAAGATCTGCTTCGCATCCGACGACAGGTAAAGCTCGGCGATAAGAACAATTTCGCGATGGAGACCGCCGCGAGCCTGATAGATCAATTCAAAGCTATCACCGGAGGTGTTTTTCTCGCGGGCTTCGTCCTCTCGTCCGTCGGCCTGTTGATAGGCGGAATAGGAGTGATGAATATCATGCTCGTCTCGGTGACTGAACGCACGCGAGAGATCGGTATCAGAAAAGCGGTCGGAGCCAAACGATTGGATATCCTGATGCAATTCCTAATTGAGGCCGCTACTCTGACCGGATTCGGCGGATTGCTCGGCCTGATCATAGGTTGGATGCTCTCGTTTCTGATGCGCCTCGCCCTGCCGTCATATATTCCGTGGGCAGCACCGGTCTTTGGATTCGCAGCCAGCGTCGGGATAGGAATATTCTTTGGACTTTGGCCGGCCTGGAGGGCAGCCCGGCTTGATCCTATCGAGGCACTGAGATACGAGTAGATGCGTTATCCAAAGAGAAGTGCGAATACTACTCTAACGGAAACGCCTATCAAAGCCACGATCAGTACCACTGCCCAGGCCGCGCCTGCGGACGTTTTTGCGACAACTCTAAGTCCGATAGCCGCAAGCACCCATCCGATAAGCTGAAACAGATCAAATGTCTGCAATATCGCGGACAACACGGGTTGAGACTTACCGTCAACAAAAAATGACGGATTTGCCTGGATCAGTCCCTGCTGTGCGCGGCCGATCTCGATCTCATCGGCTGATTTTATCAATAGAACAGCAATATTCGCGATAAAAAAGAGTATCGTGGGCGGCAAAGATGAATACACCCAAACAGAGACCGAACTGAGATACTTAGCAGTTCCGCCCAGAGCGTTGATGCCGAGAAAGTAGATCAATCCACCGACAAAGAACACGATGGTCATCACGATAGGTACGGATGCGTAGGTCACTACCTTAGCGACCGAACCGGCTTGCTGTTCGATGATCTTATCTTTCTGTTCCGCAGAAAGCTGGCTTGATTGAGAACTGCTTTCGATCCGATCACGCACCATCTTGTCGAGTCCGATTTTTTCCACGAGTGCGATCTGAAAAATAGATACCAACATTATCGTCACGAGACCCGCAAGGATGAACCGAGGTTTGCGCCGAAGATCCTCGAAGGTCCTCCCGGGCTCGATCATGATGTTGCCCAGGGTCGCCAGTTCTGACATTTCGGGCGCAGGTTCGCTTGTGGTTGTCGCGATCTCTTCAGACATAGATTCTCCTCCGATCGGTCAATATACTTTCGCCAGTTTCCGGAATTTACGATGCGCTTTACGTTAATGTTTCAACTAATCGAGGTTACCTTTAGCCAGCCTTTATACAAGCTACGAAATGATCCTGGCTTATTTCTCGAAGATCAGGCTCGATCGAGGAACATTCATCGGACGCGATAGGGCACCTTGTACGAAAGCGGCAGCCCGAAGGCGGATCGACAGGCGACGGCACATCGCCTTTGAGGATGATGCGTTCCCTTTTCTGCCGTGGATCAGGGACCGGGATCGCCGATAGGAGTGCCTTAGTATAGGGATGCATCGGCGAAGCGTAGAGCTCATCGGCATTACAGATCTCGACGATCTTGCCCAGATACATAACGGCTACGCGGTCCGAAATGTGTTCGACCACCGCAAGGCCGTGAGAGATGAATAAATAGGTCAGCCCCAACTCGTCCTGAAGGTCGTCAAGCAGATTTACAACCTGGGCTTGAACCGACACGTCAAGAGCCGAGACCGGTTCGTCGCAGACGATGAATCGCGGGTTCAGGGCCAAAGCTCTCGCAATACCGATCCGTTGACGCTGCCCGCCCGAGAACTCGTGAGGGTATCGCTTTGCATAATACGGGTCCAGACCTACGCGTTTCAGCAGTTCTGCCACCCGATCCGATTGTTCGGCGCGTGTTCCTATTTTGTGTATCTTTAGCGGTTCAGAGACTATCGAGCCAACAGACATTCGCGGGTCCAGGCTCGAATACGGATCCTGGAAGATGATCTGCATTTCCCTTCTGAGCCGCTGCAATTCCTTGTTTGAAGCTCCGAAAACGGAGGTGCCGTCAAACGTCATCGAACCGGACGTGGGCTCATGAAGCCGAAGGATCGATCTCCCGATGGTCGATTTGCCGCACCCAGATTCGCCAACAAGTCCGAGAGTTTCGCCTTGCCAAATTTCGAATGAAACGCCGTCAACAGCGCGAACAACATCTGCGGTCCCTTCGGCAGAGAAATGCTTTTTAAGATCCCGAACCTCGATCAGTGGTTCGCCTTCGTTCGCAACTGACATAATTCAAACCTGACCGGTAACTAACGTTCTAGGTCTCCGAGTAGAGAACGCACCTTACCTTTGTACCCGATGCAAGACCACGCAAATCTATATCAGAAGCTTCGCATTCAGGCCTTCTGTGGCTGCAGCGGGGAGCAAAATGACAACCCGGAGGAAGACCAGTTGGGGTCGGCACTGTTCCCTCAATGGTCGTCAAACGCTTTTCACGTTCGCCTGCGGATGAGAGTTTCGGCACTGATCGCAGCAGACCTTGCGTATATGGATGCCTCGGCTCGGAGAAAAGCTCATCGACCTTAGCTTCCTCGACTATCCGGCCTGTGTACATCACCGCCACACGGTCGCAGACGTCAGCCACAACTCCTAGATCGTGCGTGATCAGTAATACCGCGAGATCACGAGAACGTCTGAGGTCATCGATTAATTCGAGTATCTGCGCCTGTATCGTCACGTCGAGTGCGGTGGTCGGCTCGTCGGCTATAAGCAGGTCCGGATCACATGCGAGGGCCATCGCGATCATCACCCGCTGCCTCATGCCTCCGGATAATTGGTGCGGATAATCATCTACACGTTTTTCAGGAACAGGTATCGAAACCTCGCGCATCGCCTCGATGGCTAGCTGCCGAGATTCGTGTTTGGTTAAATTGCGGTGCCGTCTGACGGCCTCGCCGATCTGATCGCCGACCGTAAATACCGGATTTAGGGAGGTCATCGGATCTTGGAAGATCATCGCGATGTCATTACCTCTGATCTCGCGGATCTCGCTATCGGGCATCTTCAGGATGTCACGTTGCTTAAAGTAGATCTCGCCGGATTCGATCCTGCCCGGAGGATAGATAAGCCGCAGGATCGAGAGCGCGGTTATCGATTTTCCGCAGCCGGACTCGCCGACGAGGCCAACCATCTCGCCCTTTGCAATATCCAGGTCAACGCCGTCAACTGCTCGGACCACTCCCGCGCGCGTCGGAAAGTGAGTTCGAAGTCCTCTGATCGACAGTAGGCTGGTCATTTCTGGAACTTGACGGCGGACGGACCCAGGAAAGGCCCGTCGTGATAAACAATAATTGTAAAACATTTGTGTCTAAAAGTCGTATTTACAATCACTTGAACTGGCGGCGGATACAGGTAGCATGTTCTTTTGGGATCCGTTCGAGTATCGAAGGTTAGTGCTTGGCGGTTTTTGGGAAGTATGTCTGCTATCTCGGACTCGCTGGCAACCAAATTGATAGCTCTTGACTCAAAACGATGATATTCTGAGTAGGTTGATCTAACTTCTATTCGGCCGTGCTCTTCGGAGGTCTTACCCATAGTGACTTTTTGCAGAATTTCTCTAGTTTTCATCCTGATCGCTTCCTTCTCGTTTGGTCCGGCCTTTGGGCAGGTGGCGAATGTTCCCGGCAGAGATACTCACGACAACTCTAAGACCCGCGACGTCGCGTCCGGCCCTCAAACCGCAAAGGTCAAGCCCGAGGATGTTCGACGGGACATTGCCGAAGCTCTGGCGATCATTCAGAAGAACTACGGAGGATCGAAAGAGGTCAATTATAACGATCTGTTCCGAACGACTTTCGACACGATGCTTCATTCGCTCGATCCTCATTCGAACTATTTCGATGCTAAGGAATTTGAGCAATTCAAGACTGACCAGAGCTCGAGATACTTTGGGATCGGTGCTACGATCGGCGACCTGTCGGATGCCGACGGCAAGGTAATAGCGACCTATATCAAGGCTACGTTCGATGGCGCCCCGGCTAACAAAGCGGGCCTCCGCTATGGCGATAAGATAGTCGAGGTCAACGGCACGTCGATGCTCGGCAAACCTTTCAACGAGGTGAGAGGCTTCTTGAGAGGACCTCGGGGCACTACGGCGAAGCTAGTGATAGAACGTGCCGGAACGGGCAAACGAGAGACAATTGAGATCGTCCGTGACGCCGTTCCGCAGCCGTCCATCGGCGAAGCATATATGATCCGGCCCGGTGTCGGGTATCTATCTATGCGCGGCGGCTTCAACCAGACGACGTATGCCGAATTCGTTGCCAATATGCGCGACCTGAAAGCTCAGGGAATGCAGCAGCTCATTATGGACCTCCGAGATAATGGAGGCGGCCTCGTCAGCCAGGCATATCGCATCGCCAACGCTTTCTTGAACGATGGCCAGACAGTATTTACGCAAAAAGGCCGGATCGACGGTGTGACCGAAGCCTATAAAGCCGAAAATAGAGCCCCTGATCGCTCGCCTGTCGTTATATTGGTCAATCGAAATACGGCATCTGCGTCTGAGATCCTTGCGGGTGCCCTCCAGGATCACGACCGTGCTCTTATTGTTGGTGAAAGCACATTCGGAAAGGGCTTGGTGCAGAATCCTTTTCCCCTGCCGTACGGTTCGATGCTCCTGCTTACGATCGCGAAATACGAGACGCCTTCAGGTCGTTTGATCCAGCGAGATTACTCGAATGGCGACCTCTATAACTACTATACAGACGGCGGGAGCCTGCGAAGCGATGACGATGCCGAGAGGCCGCGAGGGAGAGAATCGCGAACCGATTCCGGCAGAGCGGTTTACAGCGGCGGAGGCATCAACCCCGATGTTTTGGTCAAACCGGCTACGATCCCGATTGAACGTGCACGGGTACGTGAGAAGCTCAATAGCCCAATCTTTGCTTTTGCGCTTGAGCTAGTAACGGGAAGAAGCGGAGAGCTGCCGGCTTATCGAGTAGATCGGCCAATAGTGTTTGACTACGACATTAAATCGACCGATTTCCCTGTCACCGACGCTATTTTCAAACAGTTTCGGAGGTTCGCGATCGAAAAGTACAAACTGTCAGAATCGACGATCGACAGTGAGCGCGAGTTCATAGAGCGGACGCTCCGGACTGAATTTGTGACGGCCGCCTTTGGCTCGCAAACATCGTTTCAAGTCTTTAATGATTTTGACCCGCAGCTTCATCGGGCCATCGAACTGCTGCCACAGGCTAAGGAACTAGCTCTCAACGCCCTAAAGGCTCGGCCGGAACCGGTGAAGACCAATTAACGAAAGCATCTGGCTATTGTAGGAGCCAACCCAGAAGCCGGTAAATACCGTATCCGGCGCCTGCAAGAATAAGTAACAGCACTACTGAGATCGTCGCTACCGTGAGCTTGAACTTGCGGTAGCGTTTTTCATCCGGCGGTGAAAGCTGACCTTGCGGAAAGTATGGCGGAGGCCTATTTAGCATTCTTAGAGTTTAGTAGCTTTTACAGTCCTAGTTCAACCGAAGGGATTTGAAAGATCCGATCGTCACCTCGGCAATCCACCTTCCATATCAGCTAGAGACACCGCCAAAAAAGAGACAAGCGCAGCGACCTCGGCCAATTGCTTGGGATCGATCTTGTCGAAGGTATCCGCCGCCGTGTGGTGATAATTAAAGTATGTTCTCTGATCGTACCAAGGGGCGAACGACGGCACGCCCGCTTTCGTCAGCGGGCCAATGTCTGCACCTACTCCGCCCGGCTGATGTTGGACCATCGCTGCGCCCTGAAGCAGGAGTAACTTTGATAGAGGTGCGAAAAGCGGAATTGCCTCGGCCTTGCCCGCAAAATTGAAACCGACCGGATGCGATGCTCCGAGATCTGCTTCAATCGCAGCGATGTGATCGGCAAGCGTGTCTTTTAATTCGTCGAAGTAGGCTTTGCTGCCGCGTCCGCCATTTTCTTCATTCATCCAGGCGATGAATCTGATCGTGCGCTTGGGCCTGATCTTCAACGCCCTTAGAGCTTCAATAACGGCCATCGACGCTGCCACGCCCGCCGCATCATCGAGGGCACCGGTGCCCAGGTCCCACGAGTCAAGATGTCCGGAGACGATGACAATTTGCTCCGGGTGCTCGCTGCCTTTGACATCCGCTATCACATTATGGCTTTCTGCGTCTGGCAGGGTCCTTGGCGTTAATCTGATCTTTATCTTTACCGGGCCTGCCGCGGCTAGATAAGCGAGCATTTCGGCATCCTCGTAGCTGACGGCGGCGCCGGGGATCTTAGCAATGCCGTCCGCATATCCCATCGACCCGGTATGGGCCAGCCTATTCTGCGATCCACCTGCCGATCGCACCAGGACGGCCACGGCGCCCAATTTCGCGGCCGCCATCGCCGCGCCGAAACGATATTGAACTGCCTGACCGTAAGCACCGCCGCCAAAGCCCGCCGACTGAAGCTGCTGGTCGAATTTGAAATTGAATAGAACGATCTTTCCCTTGACCTTCTGTTCGCCGAGTGCGGCAAGAGCGTCGTAGTCATCGACCACAACTAGTTCTGTGGCAATGCCTTCATCGGGCGTTGCTACGGAGCCGCCAAGCGCGGCAAGAACGATCCGCTGGGTCGTTCCCGGGGCCATGCCGGTCCATTCGACGACCTCTCCCGATGCTTCGCCTCGCACCCAATGAGGGACCATGCATTTTTGAAGCCTCACTTCGGCGCCGAGCCGTCGCATTTCTTCGGCGACATACTCGACGGCCCTCGCCGCCTGCGGTGAACCTGACAAACGCGGACCAATGTTGTTAGAGAGGTAGCCGGCCTGCTTGTAGGCATAGTCCGATGAAAGCACGTATCGCCTGATCGCGTCCGCCCTGCTCAACCCGGCATCGGTGAATACCGAGGGCGGCCTGTCGACGGTCTGAGCCAAAAACTTAGCGTGAAAGCAGCCGACGAGAGTCACGAAAAATAATGCCGAAAGTATCGCTTTGAACTTGAACATAAATGCCTGCCTCGATATGCCTTGTCTGCCGTAACTATGCAATAATGTTGACACATTGAATCACACTTTTCGCCGAGGAAACAACATGCTTAAACGACTTTCGATCTCTGCTGTGATCCTGATGATCGCGGCATTCGCTATTGCTGCTCAACTCACCTTTTCGGTGAACGATCTTCTAGCGGTAAAACGTGTCGGTGACCCGCAGTTATCGCCTGACGGTCGAACCGTCGCCTTTACGATCGGCACGGTCGATATCGCCGCGAACCGAGTGATCAATCAGATCTATCTGATCAATATCGACGGGACCGGACTCAAACAAATTACGAGTGAGAAAGGATCGAGCAGTTCGCCGCGGTGGTCGCCTGACGGTAAGAGGATCGCATATGTGACAGGCGGCCAGATCTGGACGATGCGGCCGGACGGTGGCGACCGAGAACAGGTTACCAAGCTCTCTACCGGCGCAGGAGGGCCGGTTTGGTCTCGGGACGGCAAATGGATCGCATTCTCCTCTGAAGTTTATCCCGAGTGCAAGGACGATGCCTGTAATCAGGCCGAGGACGAAAGGGTCGAAAAGAGCAAGGTTCAGGCCAAGGTCACGGAGCGGCTTCTTTTCAAGCATTGGAACGAGTGGCGCGATCGCAAGCGTTCGCATGTATTCGTCGTATCGCCCAAGGGCGGCACGGCTCGGGATGTGACACCGGGTGATTTTGATTCGCCTCCTTACGCGGCAGCTACCGGCGTGGATTACAGTTTTTCGCCGGACGGAAAGTATTTGGCATATCTCAAGAATCCGGACAAGGTCGAGGCTCTTTCCACCAACAGCGATATTTATCTGCTCGATCTTGCGAACAATGTCTCAACTCACGTAACGCAGGGCATGAACGGATACGACGTATCTCCGACATTCACCTCTGACGGGAAATATATGCTTTTTCGATCGCAGGCGACCGCTACCTTCGAAGCTGATAGATGGCGGATCATGCGATACGATATGGCCTCGAAAGAGATCGTCGAATTGACCAGAGGCTTTGACCAACAAGCCGAGGAGATAGCTATCGCTCCTGACAACAAGACCGTCTATTTCACGGCCGGCGAGCGTGGCCGCCAAAATATCTATTCAGTGCCCGTCGAGCCGGACTTTCGTTTGCGGATCGCTACGCACGTTAAACGAGTGACCGACGGCGGATTCGTATCAGGTGTGAACGTGACACCCGACGGAAAGGGTTTTGTCTTTCTTTCGAGCCGCGTTGATATGCCGGCAGAGCTTGAGAGAGCGTCGATCGACGGAAGCGGCCGCGTTTGGCTAACCAAAATAAATGAAGCATCGATGCAGGCCTTCAGGCTGCGGAAGGTAGAGGATGTGGAATGGAAAGGAGCTCTGAACGCCTCGGTACATGGATTACTGCTCAAACCGGCCAACTTCGATCCGTCGCGTAAATATCCGTTAATGGTCCTTATACACGGGGGGCCGCAAGGGGCCTGGAATGACAATTGGGGATATCGATGGAATCCGCAGATCTATGCCGCTCAGGGTTATGTTGTCTTTATGCCCAACCCGCGTGGATCGACCGGATACGGGCAGCGATTCGTCAACGAGATCTCGGGCGATTGGGGAGGTAAGGCCTACACAGACATCATGAACGGCGTCGCCGAGGTCATCAAACAGCCATTTATCGACAGATCCCGCATCGGGGGAGCCGGAGCGAGCTATGGCGGTTACATGGTCAATTGGATCCTGGGCCATAACAACGATCCGAGATTCAAATTCAAGACGCTGGTCTCGCACGCTGGCGTTTACAATCTCGAAAGTATGGCTACCACGACCGAAGAGCTTTGGTTCGTAAATTGGGAATTCAAAGGCATGCCATGGGAAAATCCGCTGATGTATGAGCGCTGGTCCCCTCATAAATTTGTTAAGAATTTTTCAACCCCGACGCTGGTAACAGCCGGTGAATTGGACTACCGCGTTCCGGTCGATCAGAGCCTGCAGCTATATACCTCTCTGCAAGTCCGCGGCGTCAAGTCAAAACTGGTCGTCTTCCCTGACGAGGGCCATTGGATCCTAAAACCGCAGAACTCGCAATTTTGGTATGGCCAGGTTCTCGATTGGTTCAAAGCTAATCTTTGATAGGCTACCTGCGAAAGGGGATATTGATGAGATCACGATCAATTAAAGCGGCCTTTGCCGCGATGTTATTCGCCGCGTCCGCATTCGGACAAGCTGTAACTGACCCATTTGACCGCCCGCGAACTTACGATGCCCTGCACTATGTTGTCAAAGTGCGTTTCGACCGATCTAAGCGATCTATCGACGCTGAATCTTCGATCAAGCTGAGGCCACTTGCCGACGGACTGCGCACGCTGGTATTCGATTCCGTAGGGATAAGGTATCGTTCAGTCACGCTTGCGGGCTCCGGAGCTCCTCTGGCGTTCAAGACCGGGGCATCTGATGTTACCGTCACGCTTGATCGGGAGTATCTCTCGAGCGAGACGATCACGATCAATTTCGCCTACAGTGCCACGCCGGAGAAGGGCATCTATTTCGTCAACGAACTCGTTGAGGACGGTAAACAGGTGAGGTCGGACCAGATCTGGACCCAGGGCGAGCCGGATGAAGCCCGGCATTGGTTCCCTTCATTCGATTTCCCCAGCGACAAAGCAACTACGGAGCAATACATAACCGCCGAGAGCGACGAAACAGTGATCGGGAACGGCGAATTGATAGACAAGGCTCAAGAGCCGGACGGAAGAGTAACCTGGCACTACCGTATGCCTTTGCCGCATTCTGTGTATTTGAGCTCATTCGTCGTAGGGAAGTATTCAAAGGTGGCGGGCAGGCACAAGAATATTCCACTCGGCTATTATGTCTATCCGGGGATGGAGGAATTCGCGGGCCGGGTATTTCCTGAGACCGCCGATATGATGAGGACCTTCGAGGACCTCACCAAGGTCGATTTCCCTTATAACAAATACGATCAAACGATCGTCGGCGCTTTCAAATTCGGCGGTATGGAGAATATCACTGCGACGACTCTCGCTGATACCGAAGTGATGTTCGCGAACTTCGGTTTCGGCCGCGAGATCGTTACCGATCTGATCTCGCACGAGCTTGCACACTCGTGGTTCGGCGATCTTGTGACCTGCGCCAACTGGGCCGAGCTTTGGCTGAATGAAGGATTCGCGACCTTCATGGAAGCAGCCTATCTGGAGAAAAAGCTCGGTCGAACCCCCTACCTCCGAAAGATCCAACAGGATGCCGGCAGCTTCCTTGCGGACGATGCGGTCACACGCAGGCGACATGGCCTGTATAACCGCCGCGCAAAGGAAGTGGACAAGCTCTTTGACAATGCGTCGGTCACATACAACAAGGGCGGTGTCGTGCTTCACATGCTCCGCGAAGAGATCGGTGATGAGGCGTTCTGGTCAGGCGTGAAGATCTATCTGGACCGTCATAAGTTTGACAGCGTACGTTCATCCGACTTGAGAAAAGCTATGGAGGAAGCGTCGGGAGCTGACCTCGGTTGGTTTTTCGACCAATGGGTTTACGGTGTTGGCCATCCGGTGCTGTCTGTGCAGCCGGTATATTCCGTTTCAAAAAGGCAGATGAAATTCACCGTGACCCAAATGCAGACGGCCGCAAGAGCTACTCCTGCGACTTACAGGTTACCGCTTCAAGTCCAAATTGCGGCAGGCGGCAAAACAGTCAACGAACGCCTTTTAATTACAAAGCGCACCGAGGTTTTTACGATACCGATGGCCGTAAAGCCGCGTGCGATCACGGCCGACCCCGACAAGAAACTTCCCATCGTTGAGGTGCGTATCAAGCCGGTCCTGGCGGGCAGGTGAGATCACACTATCAGGCAGGCTTGAAGTGGGTCTCACCATCAGGGAGCGGTTGCAGCATACGTTGCAGCTCCGCAAGCGGCGTCCCAGGATCCAGCCAGCGGTCGCGGTCGGCGTTCCTTATAACGACTGCCTGCCGCTGCTTTGAGTTATGGATCTCGGCAAAGACCGAGTTCGCTTTGGTTGTAATTATCGCGCAGCAATCCCGCGGAGCCTCTTTTATCAGGCATTCTCGTGCGATGCCCCCAAACGTGAAAACAGGCTCGTCGAACCATATTTCGAATTTCTTTTTCGAGCCGTCCGGCTGGACCTGCCATTCATAGATGCCGGTGGCAGGTATCAAAACCCTTCCGTTCCTAAATGCGTCCTTGAACATTCCGGCCCACAGCAAATTTTCGGCCTTTGCATTTATCGCGCGCCGCCAAATTCCTTTGGCATCCCGGTCCTCGATCGTCCACCAATACTCTTTTGGCCTGTGATCTGCCGCGACCGCCAGGATCTCCGTGCCCGGGAACACCTCGTTGCGCGTTTGGTAACCGTGTATATCGAAATATTCGTCTTCAATGAAGGGAAACTCCCGCTGGAGTTCTTTTGTTGTTGCACGCATTGCGTAACGGCCGCACATAGATCTCGAATACGAGTGAAAATAAGAAAGGGCCCCAAGCGATCAAACTTGAAGCCCTTCTTTCCTTTGAGAAGACCGAAGTCTGCTTTGTTGTTGAAAAAGCAGAGCGCGAAGCACAAGCGATTCACCTTGGCGGCTCATTCTCTGTAACTTCTTTGCAACACCTACGAGGTTAGCTGACGGGCTAGGAACGAAAGAGTATCCCTTCATCAACGTGACGATTCGCCCCCGGAAGCTTTGGCCGATGGCCTTGGCTGTTGGTTCCCCCGCGTCTTTGCACGATGCAAAGACTTCGGTGATCGACTTTTCAACACTCTAAGAATAACACGAGGCACGAAGCCAAATCAAGATTTCATTCTCGCGAAAATACTAAACCTCTATCCACGGACAGTGGGATAAAGCTGGTAGAGTAGGAGGTAAACTACCACGCCGGTGATCGACACATAGAGCCAGACTGGAAACACGTACCGCGCAAGGCGTTTATGCTTCTCATATTGACCCTTTAGTCCCCGCCACAGAGTGAGCAGAACAAATGGCGTGACAAGTGCAGCCAGTATCGTGTGCGAAGTGAGAATTGTGAAATATATTGGCCGTACTAGGCCTTCGCCAGTAAAACGCGTGGGCCCGATGCCGAAGTAATAGCTCCTGATAGCATGGTGCGCTAGGTAACAAGCGAGGAACACCGCCGACGTAATACTCGCGCTCAGCATACTGAGCCTATGAGCAGCCACCCGCTTTCTGATAATAAACACGAAACCAGCCATCAGAAACAGGCTGCTCAATCCGTTCAAGGATGCATTGAGGTGCGGGAATACGTTTAGAAGCCCTTCCATCTCACCTCCAGAAACCAAGCAAAAGAACAATGACAAGCCACAATATTCCCATGAAATGCCAATACCAGCCGACCGTGCTCGACAGAGTCACCTGCCTTTCCCTGGACGCCTCGTCAATAGGCGGTGACAGGCATCGACGGTACAGCCCTCCCAGGGCGATCATGCCGCCGATCACGTGTACAGCGTGGAGAGCAGTCAAAATGTAGAAGAATCCCGCGTATGGATTGCCGCTTGCGTAGATTCCCTGCGCCGATAGTTCGAACCAAACGACGACCTGAGATACGATGAACGCAACGCCAGCTATCGCCGCAAATATGAACCACGTCCTCGCTCTTTGAGGATCGCTGCTTCGGACATATTTCTCGAACTGGAAATAAAAGAAGCTTCCGGCTAAAAGTATCGCGGTACTGACCCAAACCTGAAAAGGCAGATTGAAAGGACTCCATTCGACCGATCGATTCGTCGCGAGTACAACGTACGCGGCAAACACGCCGCCGAATGTCATAAGCACCACGAGTAGGACGAACCACGTGAGAATGCGCGACCTTGATCTAGCCTGTTCGATCGGGTCCTCTACGTCGTCATCGCCGTCCGGTCCCCCGCCGCCGGGGCCGCGACCCCCTTTAGGGCCGCCGGGACCGCTTGTACCCGAACCAACGCGTCGCAGTTTGGCATCCGCGTCCTCAACGACCGTTGTTTCCACAATGCCTACGTCAACGTTCATCTTTTATCAAAGACCAGAAGAAGGAATAGGATCGGTAAATATATGACAGAAGCGAGAAGAAGTCGGCGTGCCGCAGCATCCGTTCGGCTAATGGCGGTCAAGACCGATACCAAAAGCATGCCGATCCCTAGGACGGCAGCTCCGATGAGGAACGTAAGTCCCGCTTTTCCAAAAAAGTATGGAGCGAGGCTGACCGGAACGAGCATTATCGAAAAGAGTACGATCTGCCTCATTGTGATCGAGCCCGACGGTTCTACCACCGGCAGCATCAGAATGCCTGCCTTTGCATATTGATCGCGGTACATCCAGGCGATAGCGAGAAAATGCGGGAACTGCCAGAGGAATTGCATCGCGAAGAGTGACCAAGCGACGATCGATATTTCGCCCGCGGCAGCGGTCCATCCCATTAGCGGCGGTAGAGCTCCCGGGATAGCACCGAGGGCCGTAGAAACAGATGTGCGGGTTTTAAGCGGTGTATAGACGAATACGTACCCGACGATCACGATAAGACCCAGGAATGCCGTAAGCGGATTCACGGCAATGAGCAGATACGCCTCTGCCGCCGCACATAACACGATCCCGAAAACAAGTGCCTCGGTCGGTGTGACGCGACCCGTTGGCAACGGCCGCACGGCCGTCCTGTCCATTAGCGGATCGATGGCCCGCTCGACGTACTGATTGAGGGTCGCTACGCCAAAGGCCAACAGTGATATGGCAACCATTGCGTGAATGAAAAGGACCGTATCAAACTGTGGGCCCGAACCAAGATAAAATCCGGCCGCCGATGTGAGGACAAGCAAGACCGCGATGCGCGGCTTAGTGAGCTCAGAAAACGCGGCCATTCGCTCGCGTACTCCTAAGGACGGTGTTGAAGAGATCTCGCTGGCAACTCCCATAGTGAGCCCAAGAATACCGAACCAAACCATTAGCATAGCTTTTCGATGAACGCCGCTCAACTCGCGATTGATAACCGGCGGTAATATATTTCCCATCGCCTCTTATCACCTAACGGATGACTTGGCGACGGCCTTGAGTTATCCTGAACTTTGCCATGGCATCGGCTGAAGAGACCCTAAATGTTGAACCTAGATCTTTGAGCCAAAAAGCTCCGATCGTCAACCGCGCCCTCGATCTGATAAGTTCGGTTCGCCTGGGCGTCGTTCTCTTATGCATTCTCGTCGTTCTGTCGATGATAGGGATGCTGATACTTCAGCAGAATGTAAATGGATTTGACGCCTACTATGCGTCGCTCACACCTGCCGAGAAGATCGTGTATGGCCGCCTTGGCTTTTTTGATATCTACCATAGTTGGTATTTCAACCTTCTCCTCCTGGCTCTATCGCTCAACATCATTCTGGCGTCGATAGACCGGTTCCCCTCAGCCTGGGCGTACATCCGCGAACCAAAGCGCACTGCAACGCGTGAATGGCTTCTGGGACGACAATCCTGCATGGAGAAGGAGATCTCAGCGGCAAATGATGACGAAGCTCTCGCCACGGTAAGATCAGCGTTTGAGCGATCCGGGATCGAACCCCACGTAACTACACAAACGTCAACGTCATACGGACGCCGGGCCGATGGATCGAAGGACTTTTCCGTAACGGAAACAACCTCTTCAACGGTTCTCTTTGCCGAGACCGGCAGGTGGAACCGGCTCGGGGCATATATCGTCCACTTGTTTCTTTTGACGCTTTTTCTCGGACATTATGTAGCGCTGCAGACGGGCTTTGATGCTGATGTCAAAATGATACCCGGCCAGGTTACCAACCAGATCCAGCAGATAGAGTTCGACCTTGATAAGAAGCTGCAGTTCAATGTAGTACTCCCGTTTGAGATGACCTGTACCGACATCGAACAGCGCCTTATCGATCCAAACGGTGCGATCGACGTCTCAAATACGCTCGACTGGCGTACTGCGCTTCGGATCGACGATCCTGATTACGGAACGACCACGGCTAATGTTAGCCTCAACAACCCCTTTACCTATCGAGGCTTTCGTTTTTTTCAAGCACAGACGATTCCCGTTGGCAACGCTCGAAATATCGAGTTGACACTCACGCCTGAAAAAGGCGGCGAACCCGTCAAAGCAAAGATCGATCGGCTCGGCTCGACACTCCTTGCGGATGGAACGATCGTAGAATTCTCGGATTTTCAGCCGGATTTTACCTTCGGCCCCGGCGGCAAGCCGGATACGCGGAGCTCAGAATACAACAATCCTGTTGCTGTCCTGAGCGTGACGCCGCCTGGCGGCGAGAAGATCCGCGTATTTGCCTTTGCTCGCGCTTTGTCTCCGGACCTGCCGATTGCGGCGCCGAAGGCCGGATACAGATGGCAGCTCTCCGGATTCGAGAAAGCGCCTCTGGCCCACGTCCTTTCGATCAAATACGATCCGTTCAACGCCGCTTTCGTCGCTTGGTATGTCGGCGGATTTGGCCTTGTAGGCGCGTTAGCATTCGTATTCTTTTTCTCGCACAGGCGGTTCTGGGCAATGATAACGAGGACAGGTGACGCAACGTATAAAATTCTGATCGCGGGCGACGCTAATAGAAATCGATCTGCACTCGAGGATAGGGTCGAAGCTCTTGCGTACGGGATCGATCCGAATAAATAGAGGTTTAACAATGGAAGCAATCAATGTAGATATTCCCAGGTCGCGTTCTAGCATGATCCCGGGTGTCGTTGTAATCGCTTCGGCCGTGCTCATGCTCGGCCTTCGAATTCAGATCGGCGAGTCCTTCATTTCAGACGGAGCCCTGATGATGATCGCGTTGGCGAGCTATATTTTAGCATCGCTATTCCTGCTCACCGATCTATACGCGCCGTCCTCTATGGCCAAAGCGATCGGTTACTGGAGCGCGGCCATCAGCGTATTCTTCAATCTGTCGAGTTGGCTGGTTCGCTGGGTTAACGCCTACGATCATGAGATCGCGATAATGCGCGAGAACGGGAATCTCGCTACGCCCTGGGTGTTCCGTTATATTCCTTTTGCCAATCTTTATGACCTGAGTATCGCTTTCGCATTTGGTGCAGGAATTGCGACCTTCTTTTTCATGCGACGGCCCAGCTTTAGGGTCCTGGCGGCGTTCTCGCTGCCGCTCGCGGCCCTTATCCTGACCCTCGCGCGATTTATAGGAGGTGAATTCATTGACCTGCCGCCCGTGCTCGATTCCTATTGGAGGCCGATACACGTCGGCGTCGCGAGCCTCAGCTACGGCGTTGCATTGCTTTGCTTTGCGGTCGCCGTCGTCTATTTGTTGAAAGATAATGCGAAGGTAGAAGCAATGGCCATCTGGTCGAGCATTTTTGCATTACTCGTGATCGGTACGATCAGCAAGTTTTCAGTGCTTACCGCTTTCGTTTACAGGATCGGCCTCTTCGTTCCCGCCGACGGCGCTAAGAAGCCCTTTTCGGCTCCGTTCCGCCTAGAACTCCCGTGGGTTGGACCCGCTCTCGTCGTCGCGGCCGTTCTGCTGCTCGGAGTGATCCTCGCGTACGCGGTCTATCTTTATTCCAACAACGGCACAGCAAAAAAGATAGGCGGCCTGCTCCTCAAAGGCGCGTTGATCGCGCAGATCGTTGCGATCGCATTCTTTATATCCGGCGTTCGCAGCACCACGAACGTTGATCAGAAACTTAAAGCTCAGATCGCGTCCGATCCGGGGCAGCTTTTAACCGCAGGTATGGCGATCGCTGAGAATCAGAATCTCAGGTCAGAAGAACTGGCCAAGATCACAGTTCCGCAGTACGAAGCGATGGCAAGACAGTATCTCGACAACACGGACGGTCGCCTGTATCTGAGCCTGAATACAAACCCGGTTGAATTTTCGGCATTGCTGACAGCGGCGGTTGCTACATTCTTTGTCATCCTCTTTGGGTTCCGGACCGAGACGCTGCGTCAGCGCTTGCCATCGTTGGATTCCCTTGACGGCCTAATGTACAAAACGGCGTCGCTGGCATTTGCGGGACTCGCCATGCTTTTGATCACAGGCGCCATTTGGGCAAACGAATCATGGGGCAGGCCTTGGGGGTTCGATTCCAAAGAGACTGGCGCTCTCGTAGCATGGCTCACGTATGCCGCATTTCTCCACACACGTATTTCTCGTGGGTGGAAAGGACGCAGCTCTGCCTATTTTGCGATAGCTGGATTTCTATTCGTGATATTTACTTACCTGGGAGTAAGTTACCTGCTCAAAGGGCTGCACAGCTACGCGTAGTTCGCTAATGGCTACTGTATCTCGACACGTTGGATGCCTGACAGCGCCCATCGTTCGATACGGCCGTCCTTGACTATCAGGGTTAGGTAACCCTTGTCCACGCTCATTCTTACAATATCTGAGACCTTTGCTTCTACGCGCTTGCCGTCGAGAAAAGTTATGACGATCTTTCCGCCCAAGGCGCCGCTCGGCGGCACGGCAGCAACAGCCGTGGAGGCCGCCGTATTTGAGGTGCCGCTATCGGCGGCGGGCTTTTTCTTTGGATCTGGGGGAGTTCCATTCTTAGTGTCGGCTGCCGGTTTCTTGGCCGCAGGTTTGGACCTATCGCTAGTAGCCTGGGACGCGGTCGTCGAACTATCGTCGATCTTAGTTCCTGAATTGGCACTTCGATCGCCCGTTGAAGGCGTGATCTCGCCGCCCCTGCTTTCGGTTGCGGCGGCGATCTTAGGTTCTTTGACGTCATCTTCGGCTGGTTTCAGCGCTACAAAGCTTCCGGCGAATTTGATCTGATATGCAGCCGAAGCATCATTTGGAGTACGGCCCTGGACCCTTAGGATCAGTTTCTCGGGCTTCCTCATATAGACAAGCCGTCCGGTCTCATAAACTGTATCCGAAGCATAGATCACCATTTTCGTAAGCGGCCGCATGGAACCGGCGATAAAAACATCAATATCTCCCGTAAAATTTTGCGTGACGGCGCTTATGAATATATCGCCGATATCGCCTTCGAAAGCGAAATAATGAGTTGTCAGCCGAGCGTCCCCTATGGGCCTGGCGGGGATGGTTCCTTTGATCTCGTTCTTTGTCAGTCGGGTGGGAAAGCTAATATCAGACGACTGACCATCGACTCGTCCCAGAGCGATCAAGACAACGCCTAAGACGATCAATATCTGCGTTGCTCTACTGCAAACTTTTGCGAAGGTGCACAAGCCGGGAAGTTTCCTCATAACCAAGTCCGCGATGGGCTTCGATCCCCTCTTCATTTCCGATCTCGGTATCGGAAGCCATTTCGTAACAGCCAACGGCCGATGCCCATTGTTCGGCCGCCGTCGCCAGCGAGCGTCCGATACCGTGCCGCCTGTGGCCAGGTTCCACGTACCATCCCTCGATGTAGCCGATCTGGTCGGAGATACAATCCTCTGCCCACGACCGTATGCCGGCTTCGAGGAAACCTACTAGTCGATGTGAGGTATCTTCAGCAACAAATACCTGCTGCGTTTCGGGATGCTCGATAACATCCGCCATCTCGTCTTCGTGCTCCGCAACGCTTGCTTGGTCCCAAAGCAATTGGCGAAGGCGCAACCATTCCGGAAGGTCGCCATCCGTAAGAGGCCGGATCGTGTATCCGTAGTCATCCATTGACCCAGAATTCTAACAGTCATTGGGCGCCCGCAACAAGATTCAGAATAAAAAAACCGTCCGACTGGCGGACGGTTCCCCGATGTATGACATTGGCTTTGGCTCGGCTAGGCGGCCTTAGCAGCCGCCGCGACCAATTCAAGAGCCTTCTTCATCTGAACATCCTCCTGCGCAGCAGGCGAAGCCGTTTTCGGCGTTGCTCCCGGCTTTGGCTGATCATTCGGATCCTGATCCAGTAAACTGTCAGACTCTATTGGTTCAATGGAATCGGGCCGTTTTACTTCGACAGTGGGTTTAACACCCATGGAGTTCCTATCTTCGCCAAAAAATGGCGTACCTGACGGTGACGCCCACCTTGCGACCGTCAAAAGATACCCTCCTCCGCTTGAATGAGGAAAGAATGTCTGGTCGGTACCCATTCCAAATGTTCGCTCCCCGACTATCTCGCCGCGCTTACGTTCTTTGAATGCCGCCGCAACGACTTCCGAGGCACCCGAGGTAGACAGATCAGTTACAAGCACGACCGGACCGTCGAAGATGGTTTTCGCTGCGTCGGCGGCGAATGAACGCAACGGCTTGTTCTCTTTACCGATCAATGTAGCCAGATTGCCGTCACGAATGAACAGATTAGCTACAGCGGCACCTTGTTCCAAAGTACCGGTCGAGACGCCGCGGAGGTCCAGAACCATTCGCTGTGCGCCTTGCCGTGTCACGTTCGTGATCACAGTTCGCAATTCACTCGTCGTAGATTCATCGATGCCAAATAGTTTGATCACGGCGGCCTTGTCGTTCTCAATACGAACTTCAGGCGACGGGATCTTTGCTGCGCCCCGCGTAACTTTGACCGTTCTCGGCTTCTCACCCGAGCGGAGCACACGCAGCGTCACTGTTGTGCCGGCTTCACCGCTGACGAGTCGTTTCGCTTCGTAAAGAGAGATGTCCCGCGTCGCCTTACCGTCAACATACTCGAAATAATCGCCCGAACGGATACCGGCCTTATCTGCATTTGACCCTTTGGTCACGGCGATAACATAAAGGTAGCCGGCCACCTGCGAATACTCCGCTCCGATCCCAACCAACGAAGCAGTCTTCTTATCCGAGAGTTCGCGTGCAAGGTCCGCATTCAAATACGCCGAGAACGGATCAAGCCCGTCGGCTATACCTTTTAGGCCGCCCTGGCGAACCTTTTCGAAATCAGGTACGTCCACATAATCGTTTTGAATGTGGCCAAGCACCTCTTCGAGGATCTTGAGCTGGGCATTGGGATCGTTTACGGTTTGCTGTGCGCTGGACGTGAGCAATCCGCCGATGGCCGGCAGCCCGCCGATCATCGCGTAGATCGCGAATACACCAGAAAGGCTCAAGACCAGGATTTTTGATTTGAATGACATATACTCTCTATTGACCGAACGCTGATCGTATTTAGCGAAGGCCTGACTCTCGATTATTTAACATCGACCTCTAACGCGCAAGGTCAATAAATGCACAAAGACCCTGAATTTGCAGACTTCCCCGGCCGCGATCGACCCGGCCGGATCGTTGCCCTGGATATCGGAACGAAAAGATGCGGCGTCGCAATTTCCGACGAACTGCGGATAACCGTCCGTCCGCTCGTCAGCTTGGCTCGAAGCAATTGGAAACGACTCCTAAACGATATCTCTGCGATCATCGCGGACTTTGATGCCGCCGCCTTGGTCCTGGGTTTGCCGATTGAAAATGACGGGTCCGACTCCGCAATGACTGCCGACGTCCGAGATCTGGCACGCAAATTCTCTCTCTCACTTACGATACCGGTACTTCTGCAGAATGAGGCTTACACGACCTATGAAGCTCGCGGCCGGATCTGGCACCTGGACGCTCCCGGCGACCGCGACAGCGTAGCCGCGGCCGTCATCCTCGAGGATCTGATAGACCGTTTAGATCTATCACTTGCCGGCGGGCGAGAACACGACGGTTGAGGCCGAAGCCGCTTTGACCGCAGCCTGACTGAACGGTAAGATGGCGGGCCGTCCGCTTTTCCAAAGATCAAACTGGTCCTTCCAATGCGGTGAACGAGGATCGCCGCTCTGACCGAGAGGTAATACGTGGCGAGTCGCATCCCAGTTTCCGGGCGTGGTAACTAATCGCATCGAGACATATGAACCAACATTCGGCGTCTGGCCGCTGCCCCGCAGAGGATCCTTCGGCGTGGAAAACTGAGCACCGATCAGCGGAGCCGCTCCAAGCGGATGCGGAAAGCGGGCACTGCTGATCTTGCCCCACGTCCATGCCGCCCTATCTTTACCGTATTGACGCTCTAGAGACGTGATCGATTCCTGTTCGCAAGCCCCGATAAGCTTTGAATAGTCGTCGTAGCCAGACGGCAGCCACCTCGAGGATCGCTTCTCGATCGCCCACGGCAGAACCTTTTCACGAACTGCCGCCGCCGGAATATTTGCGTTACCTTCGGTCATCTTTGATGCGGCACAGCCCCGCATTTCATTCACGATCAACGCCTCGCTCGAATCGGGAGTCATCCGTCCGTCCCATTTCCGCAATTGATCAGCGGTTGCTTCGCTCAGTCCTCCGGTATCAACCGCATCTTTGGCGAATTTCAACAAAGGGATGTTTAGATCGTCCAATTGGATCGAGGTCGCATCATCCAAGCTGATCTTTGTATTCTTTGAGAGGAGATCAAAGATACGCCTCGCCCTCCAGGAAAGCGCATCGTGCGTCATCTGTTTGTATTTGTAGCTGGTCCCGACGATCCTCTGATTCGCGGTCACGATAAAACCGCTCTCGGGATTATACAGATTCGGAAGTTCCTCGAAAGGGATATAGCCGATCCAGTCTCCGTCCGAGGAAGACCCCGAATACGGCAGCGCTCCGTAACCTGTGCGCCTGATCGGGATCTTTCCCGCGGCATACCAGCCTATATTCCCTTTTACGTCCGCATAAACGAAATTCTGCGTTGGGCCGCCATAGGTTCTCAACGCAGAGGTAAAGTCGGCCCAGGACCTTGCGCGGTTGAGCTTAAAGAATGCGACGAACTCCAAATTCTGCGGGTCGAGGGCCGTCCATCTGAGCGAGTACTTACCCGACGCATCATCGATCAGCAAAGGACCTCTTGGAGTGACGACGACCTCAAATTCGGCATCGGTGAGTTCGGGCGAGAGCGGATTCTTTCTATATCGGATCAATTCCTTGCGACGTTCGGGCGTTTCCCATTTATCGCCCGGTGACGCAACCTCGCCCTTCTCGTTAAATCTCTCTTCGTAGAGATCCTGAACGTCAGGGCCTACATTCGTCGCTCCCCAGGCTATATTGTCATTATGTCCGAGCACTACACCGGGTGAGCCGGGCAAGGTAACTCCGGCACAATGGATATCAGGCGATGAAAGGCCGATAAGGTACCAGATACCCGGCGCGGTCGGCGCCAGGTGCGGATCGTTAGCGAGCAGGGCCTTTCCGTCGGCAGTACGTTTACCCGAGATGACCCAGTTGTTGCTTGCGGCCAGATCCTCTGCATACAAGCCGACCCTCGAAAGCGATGTCTCCCGAAGTGCCTCTTCACGTTCGAGAGCGGATATAGCTCGCGGGCTGAGTTCCGCCGAACCGTTGGATTGAGCCACAGCGGCGGCTTCAGGAGTGTCTTTGCCGAAAAGGATCACGTCCCAGGGCGAAACAATGTTAGTGAGGTCCGCCGCCTTTTCGGCCGAGATGTTTTTGAGTTTCGCCCGCATGATGTCGCCCCGCCAGGTGGTGCTCAAAGCATCGGATAGGACTTTACCGATCACGATCGTGTCGGCTGCCGTCCAATGACGCGGGCGATATTGGAGTATGGTCATCTCGATAGGCAGCGTGGCGGGCGTTAGTCCGTCGATATAGGCGTTGACACCCCGAACATAGGCATCCAGGGCCGATCGCACTTCCGCATCGAGGGCCCTGCTGCTCTTCTCGGCTATTTCCGCAAACCCAAATCGTCGCCAGCGCTTATCCTCTTCAATGACCGAAGCGCCGAAGATCTCGGCAGTTTCGCCGCGAGCAAGCCGCCTCATGACATCCATTTGAAAAAGGCGATCCCCCGCCATTACATAGCCTTGAGCAAAATAGAGATCGTCATTGTTCTGCGCGTAGATGTAGGGGATGCCGCGTCCGTCTCGCATTACGGTCACTTGAGCCTTCAGCCCGGGCAGCGAGATCTTCTGCGATTCCTGCCCAAAGCCCGTAAACGCCGAAAGGACAAACAGTAGAAACAAACTGAGCGATCGTATCTTGTACATAAAATTAGAGTTGACCTACGAACAAGTTTTGAAGTGAAAGCATCGTTAAGTTAAACTTTTTTCTATGTTATCTCAAATCAGCCTGCGAATAACGGTCCTCTGCGCTCTTGTGGTCGCATTCAGTTTTTTGGGGTGTTCAAAGACCGCCGACCCGGTGAGCAATGCCACTAACACTCGAGCGGCGGACCCGAAACCTGCCTCGACAGCTAAAGATGAGGTCGCAGAAGCTCGTGATCTTTACACCGTCAATTGTATGACCTGTCATCGTGATAGCGGCAAAGGCGGCAAAGTGACGGTAGATGGCCGCGCACTGGACCCCGACGACCTGACCACCGAAAAAATGAAAGCAAAGACTGATGAAAAGCTCCTTGCTTACGTTGCGGACGGCGTTCCGGACGAAGGCATGCCGGCATTCAAAGATAAACTTACGGCCGACCAAATGACGTTGGTTGTGAAGCATGTCAGGACGCTTCAGGGAAAATAGCTGGGACTTGCTTTCCGAGTCAGCTAACAATACACTTTTTCTCGGTGTGCACCCTTAGCTCAGTTGAATAGAGCGTCTGACTTCGGATCAGAAGGTCGCAGGTTTGAGTCCTGCAGGGTGTACCATCCAATTCCAGACATACAGCACTTCCACATTGCCATATTTGGATCAAATGTCCGGCACATAGAACGTCCGCCCCGAATTCGAAACAGATCTTAGTCCGAGTCCGGACAGTTCGCTCTCCTTGACTCCTAAGTAAGTGAAATGAGGGAGGTCGGACGTCACAGTTTGGAACCATCCGTTCGCCGCCAGGATCGCACGCACTCGTGCGTTCTCAAATTCTTTTACGTCTAGAGCAAGCATCGAAAGATGCTGAGAGCTGCCGGGCGGCGCGACCGAATAGATGATCGACTTGTCTAATGTCTTGGCAAAGAACACGCCATCGGATTCGAGCTTCAGGATCTCGGGCACCTGCGCAAAGGGCGACAACGACCTGATACGATTCGCGTCCGCATTAGTGATCCTGCCCTTTGAGACCCAATACTTCAGCCCCGGCTCAACTCGGCTTGCCCAAAGGTCCACCGTGTGCCCGTAGCTTCTCTTTGCCGAATCCGACCCTCTCGGTGAGATCGACAAGCCCTCTCGAGATGCCGCAGCGATCGCCGCCCTCAGAGCCGCCATCGCCGGCTCTTGAAGTTCAATCCTAAATCCGCCGACCGTTTCGACCGACGTCTTCACTGACCGCTGGTATGCCGTAACGTCAGCTTCATTTTCGAATACGACCTTCGAAGGCGGCACCGCTCCGCCGCGTGCGACAAATACAGCTCCGTACTCTCGCATAAGCAGCCTGCCAGCGTCGTCTTTTGGCATTGCAAGTCCCTGGGGAAGGCTTTTTATAAAAGTAGAACCCTCGACTATTTGGCGCGATAGATCCGGCCTGGGCGGCGGTGTCGGCTCGGCAGCGGGCGACTTCGTTTCGATAGTTCGATCCGGTTTTGTTTCCGTCACGGCGTTGCTTTTGGAATTGCTAATTGTATTGGATGCCATTGACCAGCAGCCGGCCGATGCGACCGCCACTATTACGCCAAATAATCTGAATCTGCCCACTTAAACCTCCCTATCCGCCTACGAATTCGGCCACCGCTCTGGACACTCCGTCAAGATGGGACTTCATATAGACATCCTTTTCGATGAAAGGAACCTCTCGCCGTACGGCCGCATATAGCTCTGAGGTGCCTCGTCCGAGTTTGGCGTCTCCGCGGGTAGAACGACGGCGAAGATCTATACCTTGAGCTGCACAGAACGCCTCGATCTCGAGTATCTGCCGAAGATTGTTAACAACCTGGCGTAACTTGAGAGCCGCAGTCGCTCCCATCGAAACATGATCCTCCACATTCGCCGACGTAGGTATCGTATCCACACTCGCCGGATGCGAGAGTATCTTATTCTCGGTGCAGAGTGCCGCCGCCGTGTATTGCACTATCATAAAGCCGGAATTAAGGCCGCCGGATTCTGTCAAAAACGCGGGAAGCACGTGCGAGTTGGACGCCTCGTCGGTTAGACGCATTATCCTTCGTTCCGAGATGTTCCCTAATTCGGTCAACGCGATCGCGAGGTAATCGAACGCCAGGGCCAATGGCTCGCCATGGAAATTCCCTCCGCTTACAACATCGATCGAATCGTCCGGGCCGACGAAGATCAACGGATTATCAGTTACGGCGTTTAGCTCAAGCTTCAACAGCCACTCCGCATACAGCACGGCGTCCCGGCAAGCGCCGTGTACCTGCGGCATGCAACGCAGCGTATATGCGTCCTGTACATTTGCCGGATCGAAATCCCTCACAAACTCGCTGCCCTCTAGCAAGGCACGCAGATTTGCCGCGCAGTCGTTCTGTCTGGGATGCGGACGAAGCTCGTGGATCCGTTCGTCAAATGCCATCAGGGTACCGTTCAGGGCTTCCAGCGATAGACAACCGCATAGATCGGCGAGTTCAGCAAGTTGGGTCGAACGCCACGATTCGATCAGGCCAATAGCGGTCATGACCGTGGTTCCGTTCGTCAAGGCGAGACCCTCTTTAGCTGCAAGAGTTACAGGTCTCAGGTTAGCTCGTGTCAGTGCTTCGGCACCGGAGTAACGTTGACCTTCAAACTCCGCTGACCCTTCGCCGATCAAAACACATGCAAAATGGGCAAGCGGCGCCAGGTCGCCACTCGCACCAAGGCTGCCCTTTTCCGGTATCACGGGATGAATTCCCTTGTTCAAGCAATCAAGAATGAGCTGCAGCGTCTCCCGTCGAATGCCTGAATAGCCACGCGCAAGCGTATTGGCTCGGATCAGCATTATGGCTCGTGTCGTAGGCACGTCGAAAGGTTCACCAACACCCACGGCGTGGCTTAGGACTATGTTCCGCTGTAACTGTTCGACCTCTTCGCGGCTGATTATCTTGTCCTTGAATGCGCCAAAACCCGTTGTGATCCCATAGGCGATCTCTCCGCGATCGAGCAGAGCAGCGACCGCCGCGGCTGATCTATCGACCTTTACCCGGGCACCTTCTGCGAGAGTCACGAACGGATCGCCGGGCCGCCCGAAAGCGACCGCCACGACGTCCTCAAACGTAAGATTCTCTCCGTCTATTTGGATCTCAGCCATTTGAGGTAAATTTGCCTCGCTTGATCACATGAAGCACGAGGTTTCCTCCGAATTCATATACGATCTGTCGATGATCTACACAATCCAGGATCAGCATGTCCGCTGCCTTGCCGACCTCGATCGAGCCGAATCTATCGCCAAGGCCAACGGAATGGGCAGCGTTTATCGTTGCTGCATTCAACGCTTCTGAAGGCAGCAATCGCTGATATCGGCTTGCGATCGCCATTGCCATCGGCATCGATGGACATGGCGCCGACCCCGGGTTGAAATCAGTCGAGAGCGCAACCGCGCATCCTTTGTCGATCAATCGCCGGGCCGGTGCAAATTCTACCTTGCCGGCGCTGAAATTCTCGGTCGGTATCACGACGCCTATCGTATCACTCTCCGCCAGGATCCCGACTTCACGTTCGCTTATAGCGTCCAAATGGTCTATCGACGCCGCATGGCTTCGGATCGAAGCTTCGCTGCCGCCGAGATTGCTGAACTGATCGACGTGTGATTTCAGTCTGAACCCGAGCGACCCGGCCGTCGCGAATATTCGGCCCATCTGCTCCACGTCGAATGCATTCCTCTCAGTGAAAACATCACAGAAGAAAGGTGTACTCTTTTGATAGAAATGCGAGCCTAGATACCAATTCCAGGCCGCGGGCAGCATTTCTTCGCAGATGAGCGAGACGTAAGCTTCGGGGTCATTTCTGAATTCAGGAGCGATCGTGTGCGCGGCCAGGAATGTAGGGACAATATCGGCTTCGTGGATAACATCGAGCCTCTCGATCACCTGAAGCATCTTGAGTTCCGCCTTTGTATCAAGCCCGTAACCCGTTTTGATCTCGATAGTTGTAGTGCCTGCCTTGAACATTTTGTTCAAGCGAGCAAGCGACTCATCGACGAGTAGATCTACCGATGCCTCACGTGACTTTTTTACTGTTGAAAGAATTCCGCCGCCTGCCGAAAGGATGTCGAGATATTCCGCGCCTTGTAGTTTTAATACGAACTCGTCAAGGCGGTCACCCGCATACACTATGTGCGTATGCGGATCCACAAAACCAGGACAAGCGGCACGCCCCTCAGCGCTAAATGTCCGCTCGCCAACAAATTCATCCAGTATCTCTTGATGTGGGCCAACGGCCGTGAAAATGCCATCAGAAATTGCGACCGAAGCGTTCTCGATCAAATTCACTTCCCGCATCTCCGCACCACGCTTCGGCCCGCGGCCATTCGCGGCGCAGGTGACAAGCTGACCGATATCGGTTATCACGAGTTCGGCCTGCTGCATCAAAGATTCTTTTTTGCGATCTTGCTATGCAGATCGTTTACCAGGAGAAGTGCCGCCGATGCATACAGCGGCGTCAGTTCCGGCGTCATGATTCCAGAAGATACGACGGGATCGGTCTCGACCAATGCTTGTGCCTCCTCGGCGGTTGTGACGTTTAGAACGAATATTCCGCGATAGCCGCGATCATTTTTACCAAATGGGCCTGCAACCAGGAGTTTCCCTTCTGCGGCAAGCCGCTTCATATTCGCGAAATGCCCGGCGAAGATCTCGCCGCGTTTCTTTTCGTCGACTATCTGGGCGTCGTTAGGGCCGGTCTTGAGGATACAAAGAACGAAGTTTCGCATCCCCAGCTCGTCCGCCCCGACCCTAGCCGCGAGCTTCGCGTCGAACGAAGGAGCGGCCTTAGCTTTTGGAGTTTTTGGGTGAGCCTTTTGACCAAAAGCCGTGCTCCCGACAGCCAAAAAGCAAACACAGACAACGATCGAGAGTAAGATCCTTCTTTTCATAAGTCGTAGATTGATAAACATGCGGGCTTTGCGTTACAAAATACCATATCTATGCATACGAACATAAAAGCGCCGACCGGCAGCGATCTCACGTGTAAGAACTGGTTGATCGAGGCAGCGTACCGGATGCTCCAGAACAATCTCGACCCTGAGGTCGCATTCGATCCCGACAATCTCATTGTTTACGGTGGGCGTGGCCGCGCCGCCAGGAATTGGGAATCATACGACGCTATCTTGAACTGCCTCAGGGACCTGAACGAGGACGAAACCCTCTTGATCCAATCTGGTAAACCGGTTGGCGTGTTCAAAAGCCACGCGGACGCGCCGCGTGTTTTGCTCGCGAATTCCAACATCGTCCCGCATTGGGCGACGCAGGATCAATTTGACCAATACGAACGCGACGGGCTGATGATGTATGGCCAGATGACTGCCGGTTCGTGGATCTACATCGGCACGCAGGGCATATTGCAGGGGACGTACGAGACATTCGGTTCATTAGCTCGACAGAACGGCTGGGGCTCTCTCGCGGGAAAACTAGTATTGACCGCGGGACTCGGTGAGATGGGCGGAGCACAAGCCCAGGCGATCACGTTCAACGGAGGCGTCGGCCTGCTTGTTGAGGTAGATCCATGGCGCATCGAGCGACGCCTCCAGTTGAAGCAGGTTGACGTCGCCGCAAAAGATCTCGACGATGCGATCGCTCTAGCAAAGGCTGCGGTCGAGGCTAAGGAGGCCAGATCGATCGCCATTTTAGGAAATGCGGCCGAGGTTCATTGGCAGTTGATCGAACGCGAATTCATTCCTGACGTCGTAACAGACCAAACATCAGCTCACGATGTTTTGTACGGCTACATCCCGTTGGGCTACAGCGTGGAAGCAGCCGCCGCGTTTCGCAAGCGTGACCAAGCCGCTTACGAGAAAGCCGCGATGGACTCAATGAGCCGACACGTCGAAGCTATGCTTGAGTACCAACGTCGCGGTGCGATCGTATTCGATTACGGAAATAATCTGAGGCAGCGTGCCAAAGACAACGGCGTCATGAACGCGTTCGACTATCCGGGCTTTGTGCCGGCGTACATTCGGCCGCTTTTTTGCGAAGGCAAGGGTCCGTTTCGTTGGGTCGCTCTCTCGGGCGAAAAAGAGGATATTTATCGCACCGACGAAGCCATTATGAACCTCTTCCCGGAAAACGACCACCTCGCTCGTTGGCTAACCATGGCGCAGGAACAAGTTGAATTTCAGGGTCTTCCCGCGAGAATTTGCTGGCTCGGCTACGGCGAAAGGGCGAAGGCCGGCCTCAAATTAAATGAAATGGTCGCGTCCGGCGAGCTCAAGGCCCCGATCGTGATCGGTCGTGATCATCTCGACTGCGGTAGCGTCGCCTCGCCCAACCGCGAGACGGAATCGATGCAGGACGGCTCCGACGCGATCGCTGATTGGGTCTATCTAAATGCGATGATCAACGTCGCGGGCGGAGCCACTTGGGTTTCGCTGCACCATGGGGGCGGCGTTGGTATCGGATATTCGCTCCATGCCGGGCAGGTGATCGTCGCTGACGGAACGCCAGAGGCTGCAAAACGAATTGAACGAGTGCTGACGACGGATCCCGGCATGGGCGTCATACGACATGCCGATGCCGGCTATGCTCAAGCGCTCGATTTTGCAGATCGCAACAGTATAAGGATACCGATGAAACGGAGCTGAGCCGTTAGATATTCAGGTTATTTGTACCTTGCTCAGGAGCCTTCGTTTTCCTTTACATACTTTTCGAATTTCTTCCTGTCCGGGTGGTCCGAAACCTTTTTGAGAAATTCTTTGTATTCGGCGGCGGCCAGGTTCCGAGCTCCCGCAAGATCATAGAGCCGGGCTTTCAAAAGGTGGCATTCGGCCATTCCAATTGGATCGAGACGAAGGGCCTCGTCAAGGGCCAATAGCCCCCTTGACCCTTGTCGCGACTGAAGATATGCCTCGCCCAAAAGCCTGAACGCACGGGCCGAACGCGGGTCGGATACTACAGCTCGCTCGAACATCTCTATCGCCTTGTTCATCTCACCTTTAAGCCCGTATATCGTCCCAAGCGTAAGCAGAGCAGGCGTATAGTCCTTCCTGATCGTCAAAGCTGAAGTAAAGGCTTCAGCCGCCTCGTCCGGGCGCCCCGCCGCGGCCAGAAGAGAGCCAAGCTTTGTCCATGCAATGAAATCTTCACCGTCGATCGAGACTATCGATCGGAGCAGTTCGATCGCCTTTTCCGGCTTCTTATCTGATTCGGCTTCAGCCGCTTTTTTGTAGAGATCGATGGTCTTCTCGTTGGGTGGTCTCGAGAACCTGACATCGACCACGCCGGGAGCGGTAGTAGTGGCGGACGGAGCAAATAACTCGAAATCCTCACGCTGGCCTTTGGTGCTGACATCGGAAACGGGTTTCCGGGCCGCCTCGATCCCGTCCATCTCGATCACCAGGAGTCCGCCGCTACCACGCTTTGGAAAACAATACGAGCCTGAACGCCCTATTACTTGTCGCGTTGCAGGCTGGAGCGAGTCAGAGTAGATAACTACTATCCGAGGTGGTCTGCCGGCGGCTGCTCCGTTGACGATGATACGGCCGAATACGAACGGTACGAGGCGATTATCCCGGCCAAATTCACGACCCGGGGCCTCGCCATACTCACGGCAGAATTCGTCGGCCTGGGCCTCAGCTGTAAAGGACGCCGCTGCGATCAACCCAAGTGCGAAAAATACAGACACTGCTCTCCGCATTACCACCTCCCAACCAGCCTGAACCGACATAGTGAATTGAAATTAGATTTTGCTCCGAATTGGTCGCAGGGTCAATATCAAATGTGATCAGGATTGACACCGTGAGCAAAGCGGAAAATACTGTTCGTAGATGACCGATATTTTTGCATTGACGACTCGCCCCGAATCGAGCCGCGGATCAGCTGGCCATATGTCGTCGGATCCCGGTTTGAGCGAATACATTCGAACCGATCCGTCACACTATGCGGCATCTGACATCGTCATCATCGGGTGCCCTTGGGATGAAGGTATTCGTCGGTCCGGAGGCCGCCCGGGAGCGGCATCCGCTCCCGATGCAATAAGGCAGCGTTTTCTCGAACTGACAACTTTCAATCTAAAAAAGCGCCTGTTCGACATTGGCGACATTCCTTTCAATGAAAGCCTTGAATCAACACATGCGAACTTGCGCTTGCTTGTTGAGAGTATCCTGAAGGACGGTAAACGGATCATCGTGATCGGCGGCGGCGGCGACGTCTCGTATCCCGATGGGCTTGCGATGGCGGCGACGTTTGCTCCTGATGAATGGATCGCCGTCAATATCGATTCAAGGCTCGACGTGCGACGGTCGGACCGGATTTGCAGCGGTTCAGCCTTTCGCAGGCTGATGGACGAAGGCAGCTTGATCCCAAACAAATTCTACGAGGCCGGATACCAATCCCATTTCACGTCGCCTGCTGATTATGATCACATCCGAGCCGCCGGCGTCCATCGCATCAGCCTCGAACTCCTGCGTTCGAGAGCTGAGGCCGATCTCGAGCTCAAAGAGCAGATACGCCAGAAATTCATCGGTCATAGTTCAGCGCTGAACACTTTCTTTAGTTTTGATATGTCGGTAGTTCGTATGGCCGACGCCCCGGGCACAACATCGCCTTCACCTTTGGGGTTGCGAGCGGGAGAATTCATTCAACTTGTAAAATATGCTGCGTCGCTGGCTAATACGAGGATAGTGGAATTTACCGAGATGAACCCCGATCACGATATTGACGGCCGAACAGCGATGCTTGTGGCGATAGCGATGCATCGATTTTGTACCAATACTGCTTGAAGTCCTCAGGAAAGATCCAATGAAGCTTTTTGAAAACGTAACCCGCGAAAAACTCGATGAGTTTCGCGGAAAAATGAACAAATACGGTGTCAATGTTCCCGATGGAGACGACGTAGAGATCAAGGCGCCACTTGGCGTGCGTGTCCAGGCAACATACGATGAGAACGCTCAGACACTCACCTTGCGCATTGTCGAGAAGCCGGTCTATGTACCCGAATCCCAGATCTGGAGCATAGTTGAAACTGGTATGGCGTCCTAGATCACGCACAAGGCCGGCCGCACGCGATATCGATTCCTGCACTGCCGTCTTGACACCTAAGTCTTCTTTTTGGCATTCTTTAGGTTCGCTTTCTGATAGGCGAATGTAGGCACTTAGCTCAGTGGTAGAGCACTACCTTGACACGGTAGGGGTCAGCAGTTCAACTCTGCTAGTGCCTACCATTTACTAATTTTCGATAAGATGCTTTCGAAGAACTTTGCTGTTTTAACAACTACTACGACCCGCCTCTAATGGCGGGACATTCGCGGTGCGTTTCGCATCGCAAAGCAAAGTCGCTCTTATCGGATCTGATCTAATTTAAGTAGTAGAGAATTGTTAATTGACAATTGGACAATTGTTAATTGGTAAGCAGAGCGAGATCCCGATCGAAGCGACTGATAGCTGACCAATTTGCGATCAACAATTTACAATTAACAATGTTATGAGCGAACTGAACGTTAAATTTAAAGATCAACACGCGGCCATACCTGCGCCCGCGACGGTGATCGATGCCCTTAAAGCGCTTGATAGAGATGCTCTGAAAGGTGCCCTCGCCGCGAAAGTGAATGGGGTCGAGGTAGATCTTAATCGTGAGTTGGACATGTCCGACGATGTGATGTCGATCGAACCGATATCGGCTGATTCGACCGACGGGCTCGAGATCATACGTCATTCTACCGCTCATTTACTTGCTGCTGCCCTTTTGGATCTTCTTCCCGGAACTAAACTCGGGGTCGGGCCTGCCTTGATGGAAGATCCGCGCTACGGGTTCTATTACGATGTGATCGCTCCTCGGAATTTGACTGAAGAGGACCTCCCCGTTATCGAGAAAAAGATGCGGGAAATGGCCAAGCGCGACCTGAAATATCGCAGGGACGAGGTCGGCAAGGACCAGATACTCGATATCTTCCGCGAACGAAATGAACCGCTCAAATGTGAATTGATCGAAGAAAAGGTCGACGGCAAAGCGAGCATCTACTATATCGACGGTTCACCGTTCATTGATTTCTGTCTCGGGCCTCACGTCCAGCACACGGGTAATCTCAAGGCTTTCAAACTGCTGGCACTCTCCGGTGCCTATTGGAAGGGAGACGCGGAACGAGAACAGATGCAGCGCATCTACGGGATCGCGTTCGCGACGCAGCAAGAACTTGATGCGTGGCTGGTACAGCGTGAGGAAGCGGAGAAACGCGATCATCGAAAGCTTGGGCGTCAACTCGATCTTTTCTCGATCGACGACAATTACGGCCAGGGGCTGATACTCTGGCATCCGAAAGGCGGTATCATCCGGAACGAGATGGAGAAGCTTCTCCGCGAGGAACTCGAACGCCGCGGATACAGTTTCGTATTTACGCCCCACATCGCCAAACGTCAGCTTTGGATGACGAGCGGCCACGAGGATAACTACGCGGACGGGATGTATGCCCCGACGAGCATCGAGGACGAAGAATATCGTCTAAAGCCGATGAATTGCCCGTTCCATATCGGGATCTACAAATCATCGCCGCGTTCGTATCGCGATCTTCCGCAGCGTTACTCCGAGATGGGCACGGTATATCGAGCGGAATTGAGCGGAACGCTCCACGGATTGATGCGTGTCCGCGGCTTCACGGTTGACGACGCTCATCTTTTTGTCAGGCCCGACCAGATCCACGCAGAGGTTGCAGATTGTCTTGATCTGGCGATAAAGGTCTTCGATACCTATGGATTCGAGAAAGTAAAATTCGAACTTTCCGTGAGGGGCGATGCCTCGAATAAGGGCTACCTCGGCGCGGACGAGGATTGGGCCGCTGCTGAACAGCAGCTTGCCAGTGCTCTCGTAGAGAGAGGGATTCAATTTGAAAGGATCGAGGGCGAGGCGGCATTCTACGGTCCAAAGATCGATATAAAGATCGAGGATGCTATCGGTCGCGTCTGGCAATTGGGGACGATCCAACTTGATTTTAACCTTCCTGAAAGATTCGAACTGGAGTACACTGCGGAGGATAATCAAAAGCGTCGGCCATTCATGATCCACCGAGCACTTTTCGGGTCGATCGAGCGGTTCTTCGGCGTGCTGATAGAACATTACGCGGGTGCGTTCCCTCTTTGGCTTGCGCCGGTGCAGGTTGCCGTGCTTCCGATCACTGATCGCATAAACGAATATGCGGCATCGATCGCCGAGGAGCTGAAAAGTAATGGATTTCGTGTCGAAACTTATCTCCGTTCCGACAAGATCGGGGCGAAGATCAGAGACGCGCAGCTGCAGAAAGTGCCTTATATGCTCGTATTGGGCGATAAGGAACTCGAAGAGCAGACGGTAGCCGTTAGGCACCGAAAAGATGGCGATATCGGCGTGATGTCGCTTGCTGAGTTCAGAGAAAGGATCGCAGCGGAACGTGCTGCTAGATCGCTCTAGAACGGTCAATACACATAGGAGGCTCGTATCGCTAGAAGATTTGGTGGAAATAGATTCAAGCCGCGGTTTCGTGAGCCGCTGCATCGCACGAACGAACGAATTCGCGTACCTTCCGTTCGTGTCGTCCTCGAAGATGGTGGAACGCTCGGCGTCATGGACACGCGTGATGCTATCCAAGAGGCGAGAAATCGAGGCTTAGACCTCGTTGAGATAGCTCCGGGAGCTAAACCGCCGGTTTGCAAGATCATCGACTACGGCAAGTTTCTTTACGAACAAAAGAAACGATCGCACGAGGCGAAAAAGAAACAGGTCACCGTTCAGGTCAAAGAGATCAAGTTTCGTCCCGGCACTGATGATCATGATTACGAATATCGTCGCGAGAATGCCCGCAAATGGCTCGAAGGCGGAGATAAAGTGCGAGCGGCTATTGCCTTTCGCGGTCGTGAGATGTCGCACCGCGAGCTGGGGGCCAAGATCCTGGAACGCCTTACGGGCGAGCTGGCTGAGGTCGGTGACGTAGAGGTCGCTCCTAAAATGGAAGGCTATCAGATGTTCACGATACTTTCGCCAAAGAAGTCAAAGGCGGTTCAGAATAAACACACGTCCGTCGCTCCGGATGCTGAAGAAAAGCCGAAGAAAGAGCGACGCACCGAACCAAAGCCGGACACAAAGCCGGCCGTCGAGGAGAAACCGGACGACGACATCTTCTAGTTCTTTATTATCGTAGATCGGTTAGGTTATTGATAGGAGTATAGTTATGCCAAAGCTAAAGACACACAAAGGTGCGGCGAAGCGTTTCCGCTCGACGGCATCGGGAAAATTCAAACGAGGCCATTCGCATGCTCGTCATATATTGACCAAAAAGACGAACAAGCGTAAGCGAAACCTCGATATCGACACGCTGGTGTCAGAAGGCGACCAGAAGCGAGTCGAAAAGATGCTGCCCTACGGCCGCGACTAGACACAGAATTTCGAATATCGGATCACGAATAGCGAACCATAATCGTTCAATATTTGATATTCAATATTCCGAAACGGAGGAATTATGCCAAGAGCAAAACGTGGTAACAAGCGCACCGAGAAGCGCAGGAAAATATTGTCCCTCGCCAAAGGATATCGCGGGACCAAATCGAAACTTTATCGTTCGGCGAAAGAGTCGGTCGAACGCGCACTAAATTTTGCCTATACCGGACGAAAGCTGAAGAAGAGAGATTTTCGCAAGCTCTGGATCGTCCGAATCAACGCGGCGTGCCGATTGAACGACATGAAATATTCGCAGTTCATGCACGGACTCGACCTAGCCGGTATTGAGCTTGATCGCCGATCGTTGGCCGACATCGCGGTCAAACAGCCCGAGACCTTTGCCGCTATCGCGGGCAAGGCCAAGGAAGCGATTAACAACAAAGCCCAAGCAGCAGCCTGAGCTTGCCTTGAGTTCAATTGAGCACGTCGGTCGTCGGCCGGCGTGCTTTTTTATGAGTCGAGCTCGGCTTTCGCCGCGGCAAAAGCTTCGACCGCGAAATCCAGATCTTCCTTCGAATGTGCCGCGGAGACTTGCGTTCGAATTCGAGCCTTCCCTTTCGGCACGACGGGAAAAGAGAACGGGATCACATAAACGCCTTTTTCGAGCAGCTTCTCGGCCATCTTCACCGCAGGTTCCGCTTCGCCAAACATAACGGGGACGATCGGGTGCTCACCGGGCAATACCTCAAGGCCTATGGATGTGATCTTCTCACGGAAGTATCGGGTGTTGACCATCAGTTTGTCGCGCAGTTCCGTCGAAGCCGTCAACAGATCGATAGCGGCGATCGACGCGGCAACGATCGGCGGAGCGACCGAATTAGAGAACAGATACGGACGGGAGCGCTGCCTTAGCAGTTCGATCATCTCCTTTTTGCCACTCGTATATCCTCCGCTGGCTCCGCCGAGGGCTTTGCCGAGAGTTCCGGTGATGACGTCGACGCGGTCCATTACATTATGATGTTCATGAACGCCGCGGCCGGTTTTACCCATGAATCCTACGGCGTGCGAATCATCGACCATCACGAGAGCATTATGCTTTTCGGCGAGGTCGCATATTTCATCGAGTTTTGCGATGTAGCCGTCCATTGAGAACACGCCGTCTGTAGCGATCATCTTGAACCGGGCCGACTTTGCTTCGTCCAGCTTCGATTCTAGGTCGGCCATGTCGCTGTTCTTGTATCTGAACCGCTGTGCCTTGCAGAGCCGGACGCCGTCGATGATGCTGGCGTGGTTGAGTTCGTCGGAAATAACGGCATCCTCTTCGCCGAGCAGCGTCTCAAACAACCCGCCGTTGGCGTCAAAGCAGCTTGTGTAAAGTATTGTGTCCTCGGTGCCGAGGAATTCGCTGATCTTCCGTTCGAGCTCTTTGTGGATCGCCTGGGTTCCGCAGATAAACCGCACTGACGAGAGCCCGTAGCCCCATTCATCGAGGCTTTTCCTCGCCGCCTCGACGATCGCGGGATGATCTGACAGCCCAAGATAGTTGTTCGCACACATGTTCAGGACTTCCTTGCCGCCAACCTGAACCCTCGCATCTTGCGGCCCTTCAATGACGCGCTCATTCTTATAAAGCCCGGCGGCTTTAATATCTTGCATCGTCAATTCGATATGGTCTTTGAAATTGCCGTACATTCTTATATCTCCTCAAAATCCAAAACGACCTTGCCGCAGTTCCCTTCTCTTATGGCTTCGAAGCCTTTTTCGAAGTCTTTGTAGGAATAGCGGTGGGTGACAACGGGGGAGATGTCGACGCCGGCGTCGAGGAGGTTGGACATTTGGTACCAGGTTTCGTACATCTGGCGGCCGTAGATGCCTTTGATGGTGATCATGTTAAAGATGACGGTCTTCCAGTCGATGGGAAACTGTTCACTGGGAATGCCGAGGAAGGCGATCTTGCCGCCGTGGAACATATTCGCGAGCATATCTTTGAATGCGACGGGAACGCCGGACATCTCCATACCAACGTCGAAACCTTCTTTCATTCCGAGCTCTTTTTGGACGTCTTTGATCGAGGTCTTGCTGACATCGACGGCACGGGTGACGTGGCCCATTTTCTCCGCGAGCTCTAGGCGGAACGGATTTACGTCGGTTATCACGATGTTGCGGGCTCCGGCGTGTTTGGCGACCGCGGCTGCCATTATACCGATAGGTCCGGCTCCGGTGATCAGCACGTCCTCGCCGAAAACTTCGAACTCAAGTGCCGTGTGGACGGCGTTGCCGAACGGGTCAAAGATCGCCGCTACGTCGAGGTCAACGTCAGGTTTGTGCTTCCAAATGTTCGTGTGCGGTACGGCGATGAACTCTGCAAATCCGCCGTTCGTGTTCACGCCGACGCCGCGTGTGTTCGCGCAGAGGGCACGCTTGCCTGCCATGCAGTTTCGGCAGCGTCCACAAACGAGATGGCCTTCTACGCTGACGATATCGCCGGACTTGAAATCAACGACATTCGAACCGACATCGACGATCTCGCCGACGAACTCGTGGCCGATGGTGGTCGGTATCTTGATCGTCTCCTGCGCCCACGCGTCCCAATTGTAAATATGCAGGTCGGTGCCGCATATACCGCCGCGCTTGACGCGGATCATCACGTCGTTGATTCCCATTTCGGGCTCAGGCACGTCTTCGATCCACAGGCCCGGCTCGGCTTTGCTCTTTACTATCGCTTTCATAATCGAGGATTTTAGCAAACAGTGCGGGAATTTAGCCACGAACGAACGAATGGTTGAGATTATTCGTTAATTCGCGGCCTATATTCCCAGGCTTTGTGGTCAATAAAGGCCTAAATCGTGTATTCTTTGACTTTATGGCTATTGACACGACCCCGATCCAGGCAGTAAAGGACAAATTCGACCAAGACATCGGACGGCTCGACGTTGCGTCAGTCGAAGCGGCGTCATTACCCGAAGCGACGGAATTGCTCGCTCAGGCCAATGAGCTGAAGATCCGATACACGGGCAAGAGGTCGGAGCTCGCCGGATTGATGAAAATGGTCGGAGCACAGGCTCCTGAGGACCGAGCGGCTTTCGGACAGGCAATTCAGGCAGTTGACAGAGAGATCTCAGGCGTTCTGACTGATACGATCGAGCAGATCGAGAGTCGCATCACGTCGATCAAGATCGAGGCAGAACGCGTCGATGTGACCATCCCCGGCCGGAGGCCGCGCACCGGTCATCTACATCCGATCACGATACTTCGTCAACGCATCGAAGATATCTTTGTCTCAATGGGATACGCGATAGAAGACGATCGCGAGATAGAGACCGACTATTATAATTTTGACGCGCTGAACATCCCCGAGGGCCATCCCGCTCGAGAATCGCAGGATACGTTCTATACAACCGACGGATTTGCTCTGCGTTCGCAGACGTCCACCGTCCAGATCCGTGCGATGGAACGACGCGGCGTGCCGATCCGTATCATTGCTCCCGGCAAGGTCTATCGCCGCGACACGCCGGACATGACGCATGTGCCGATGTTTCACCAGGTCGAGGGATTGTGCGTCGATCGGGGCATTACGATGGCGCACCTTAAAGGAACTGTAACGGAATGGCTGAAAAGATTGTTCGGCGACGATACCGTCACGCGGTTTCGCCCGTCGTACTTCCCTTTCACGGAGCCATCGGCGGAGTTCGATTTTTCGTGTTTCGTTTGTCACGGATCGGGCACATCGAACGGCGAACGCTGCCGCCCGTGCAAAGGTTCCGGCTGGATCGAGCTCGGCGGATCAGGGATGGTCCATCCGAATGTATTGCGTGCCGTCGGCGTTGACCCGTCGGTCTATTCAGGCTTCGCATTTGGCTTCGGACTCGAACGAATGGCCGCAATGACGTTCAATATCGATGACATCAGGCATATGTTCGAGAACGACGTAAGATTTTTGGAACAGTTCAGATAATCGATCACTTCCTACATGAACATTAGTTACAACTGGCTAAAAGAGATAGTCGATATAGAACTTTCGCCGGAAGAAACGGCGAAGGCATTGACGCGCGTCGGATTGGCGGTGGAGGGTATCCACGGACACAAGGGCGACCACGTTCTCGATATCGACATCACGTCAAACAGATCGGATTGCCTTTCGCATCTCGGTATCGCACGTGAACTCGGAGCCGCAACCGGACGGCCGCTCATTTCGCGAACTGGATCGGCTGCGACCGTGCCGCTGCCGTCAGTGCTTGCGGGCGATACGGTTCGGATCGAAGCCCCCGATCTTTGCCACCGGTTCACGGCTCGTTTGATCCGAAACGTTTCGATCGGCCCTTCGCCGTCGTGGCTTGTCGATCGGCTCGAATCATTGGGAGAGCGTTCGATCAACAATGTCGCAGACATTACCAACTATGTAATGCTCGAACTTGGCCAGCCGATGCACGCATTCGACCTCGATAAGCTTCAAGGCCAACGGATAGTCGTCCGTCCGGCCCGGCCCGGCGAGTCGATCAAAACGTTGGATGAAGTTGACCGCGAGCTTGACGAGTCCATTCTAGCCGTATGCGACACGGAGAAGCCGGTCGCGATCGCAGGCATAATGGGCGGCTTCGACAGCGGCATTACTGCCGAGACGCGAAATGTTCTGCTCGAGGTCGCATATTTCGACCGAGACTCGATAAGGGCTGCATCGAGGAAACTTAAGCTCTCAACAGAAGCAAGTTACAGATTTGAGCGAGGCGTTGACATACTAAATGTCGTCACCGCGTCCGAACGGGCCGCGCAATTGATCTGCGACCTAGCCGGAGGCGAGGAGGCCGAATTTCTCGATATGTTCCCGAGGGCCTACATGCCACCGGAGGTGCGGTCTGCCAACATTTCCGCTGCTACTCAACGACTCAGCGGAGTACAGGTATCATCCGAACGCTGCGATGTCCTATTGGCCTCGATCGGTGTCGAAAGGACGGAAAGTAACGACGCGGCAATTTATTCGCCGCCGTCGTGGCGCCATGACATCGCGATCGAAGAGGACCTCGTCGAAGAGATCGTTAGACTCAACGGCTATGAGAACATAGAGTCGGTATTGCCGCCTGCATTCGGAGCGGGAGAGCATCTGAGGTCGGAGACGATCCTGAGGCGTGTTCGGTCGGTGCTGGAGGGATTCGGATTCTCCGAGGCCATTACATACAGCTTCATCGACGAAAAGTATGACAGTAGATTTCAGCCGCTGCCGAGTGTTCTGCCGATCTCGGATCTGCCGGAGCCGGAGCGTCTTGTAACCTTGCGCGACTCTGTCATAGAGGGTGCGGTACGAATGCGGCCAACACTTTTGCCGGGCCTTTTGGAGGCAGTTCGCCACAATTTCAATCAAAGCGAACGCAATATTTTGTTATTCGAGAGCGGAAAAGCATTCGCGAAAGCTGACACACCAGGCGAAGCTCCGGCAGAGAGGTTGCTGTTGAGTTTCGTGATGACTGGGTCGATGCCGCTTGAGGGCCGAGCGTCGCTGGGCCGCGCATATGACCTCTACGACGCGATCGGGATCGCGGAAGCCGTACTCGAGGCCGCAGGTGTTACCGGCTGCATTTTCAGGCCGGTGGAGTTAGTCCATCTTCGGTCGGGCCGGGCGGCAAAGATCGCCAAAGACGGAGTCGAGATCGGCTCGGTCGGGCAGCTGGCGGACGCGCTGGCCGATGAGTCGAAGTTCCGCCAACCGGTCTTTGTCTGCGAGATAGATCTTGACGGCCTGATATCGCGCGAGAATTCACCGCCTGCGTATCGGCCGCTGCCGCGATTCCCGTCGGTAGTTCGCGACGTATCATTTGTGGTGAAACGTCAACAGCGCTACGCGGATATCGAGGCGGCCGCAAAAATGGCCGGACAGGCTATCTGCCGCTCCGTGAAGTTTGTTGATGATTTCGTCGGTTCAGGCTTGGCTGAGGACGAGCGGTCGCTGACGGTGCGATTCGAATACAGGTCGGACGACCGGACCTTAACTGAAGACGAAGTTGAAGTGATACATCAAGCAGTGCTTGCATCGATCATTCAGAATGCCCAAGTTACAATGCGAATGTAGCATTTGTTTAGACGTTACTTGATGTTAATGAACAAACTGAGCATAATGTTTTCCACAGTCGATAATATTAACTGACCGGAGACGACAATAATGAACGGCCTTGCAGGCATGGAGAAGTTCTCCTCTCTCGAAGACAAGATCTACTTGACGATCGAGGTAGTAAAAAAGCTGCGCGAAGAGAACGAGGCATTGACGAAAGAGGTGGCCGCACTAAAGCGTGAATTGTCCGTGGCGAGCGGACCTGCTGAGCCCGACGAACGACTGTCTGCTCTGGTTGCCGAGCGAGAGGTCATATTGGAGAAGGTCGAAGCGATGCTCGACGCGTTGGTTCAGATAGAACCGTCGATCTCGACGGCAGCGGGGGTGTGATGCGGTTATGAATGAGAACGAGAACAGCGCGGGCTCTGTACGGGTCGAGATCTACAATCAGACCTACAGTATCCGATCGGACGGCGATAATAACTACATCAACGACCTTTCGCAATATGTAGATGGCAAGATGCGCGAGATCTCGTCGGGCACTCACACTGTCGATTCCCTCAAAGTAGCTATCCTCGCCGCGCTTCACATTGCGGATGAACTACACCAGGCAAAGTACGAGCTTGCTCAAGTGGACATGAATCTTGGCCAGCGAAGTTCCGAATGCAGCGAGCGGCTGGATCGTGTACTGAAAAGCGGCGAGACCCCACCTTACGAATCGCTTAACACCTGAGCATCCATCGATGTCTCTGCCGGCCGGCGGCTGTGCTAAACTGTTTACGGCGAGTGAGACGTCTTGGGTGCACGTCACCGGACGACATTTAATTGAGCCAACATATGAATGCCGGGAGGCTAATGCCGTGAACAGTGCGGCTTCTCAAGGGGAGTTTCGCCGGAGTTCTCGGCTCTGATCTTACAGCGATGTGGGAAAAGGCCACCCACCTGTCTAAATACAGGTTCAATTCATACGTTCGAACGGCACCCCGGTGCTCATTCGCCTTTACCGCTTAATTCCCTTTCCAATTCAGCGCGAATGTCTGCTTTCAGCCGTGCTTCTTCGAGGGCAAGCGGGAGCTGCTCCGATCGAGAGTTCAGCTTTTTCAACGCCAACTCCGAATCCGCTATGCTCGTTCCGCGGGCCGACGATGCCTCGATCATCTGCATTCTGCTCTCTGCCTCGAGGAGTATCGATCGGGCGTCCGAATTTAGTTCTGATATCTTTGTGAGGTCGCGTTCGAGTTCCGCCTTGAACTCGGCACTTCTCTCATTTGCAAGCGAGGTTATCTTGTTCAGTCTGCGTTTCATCAGTTGCTGTTCCCGGCGGGTCGAGGCAATGATCCGCGTCGCGGTCAGGCGGGTTGCCAGCGTCTCTCGGTAGGCATCCAGCAGGAGCGGGTCCCCTGATGAGAGCTGAGCGAGTGCGCGCCGTTCTGCGGGCTTGATCTCCTTTTTGAACCACTCGATCTCCTCGGCCTTTATCCCGTCAGCGGCGATCAATTCCCGCATCTGCTTTGCCCATTCGGTATGTCGATATGCAAAAAAAGCCGATAGGATCAGTCCCGCCACCAACCCGATCGCACCTAGAATGACGCCGAGGAAGAAGAATGTCGCCGCGATAGCCGGCGTCGCCCCAAACAGAAGCGTCAACAGTGATCCAATTCCGAACGGTACGCCGCCCAGCGTCACCGGCGCAGCGACCGCAGCGATCTTCAATCGACGCCCTTTGCGTGTCGTCGATTCGGGGACGCCTTCAGGAGATATTCTTCCTCTAGCCACGGAGATACTTTAGCCCGTCGGATTAAGAGCTACAACTCGAATACATCCAGTATTACGATTTTTTGCGATTTGTAATATCATTTCGCTAATGATCGAACATCTGGCCACGCGAACCACCGTTTTGATCGCATCGGGAATTGTTGCGGCGATCTGTTTCCTTTCGACGGCGTCCTTGGCTCAGCAGCCGAAGCAAAAGGTTCGTATCGTAACCGTTCCGATCTCGATCTTTTCTAAAGAAGAACTCCGGAAAGGCTCGGTCGGAGAGATCCTGGATGCCGAGACGATCACGCTGCGCGAAAATAAGATCGAGCAGCAGATCCTCTCAATCCGGAGTGTGGCAGATACTCCGATCTCGCTCGCCATTTTGATCCAGGAAGATCTGACGGCGAACGTCAACCTTCAGCTTCCTGAGATAGCGAAATTTATAAAAGAACTGCCGCGAGGAAGCCGAGTGATGGTCGCGTACACTCGAGCAGGCGGCATACAAGTCAATCAGCGTTTTACCGAAGATCTCGAAAAAGCGTCCAAAGCCTTGCGTGTCGTAGGCTCGACTATCAGCTCAGGCAACGGGCCATATGAGGCACTGATCGAGGTTGCCAAACGCTTCGAAGGCTTGCCGCAGGGCCGCAGGGCTGTCTTGGTGGTATCTGACGGCGTCGTCGCAAATCGCGGGGGCCTGCCCTTCTCGATAACACAATCGCCTGAGATCGATCGCGCCATCATACGACTTCAACGAGCCAGCATCGCGACCTACGCGTTCTATTCACCGACCGCCGCGACAGAAAGAGGCAACAGCCAACTGATACTTGCCGGGCAAAGCGCCCTGGAACGGCTGGCAGATGAAACAGGCGGCAAGTCCTATTTCCAGGGAACTATCGCCCCCATTTCCTTCGAGCCGTTCTTTCGTGAGGTAAATCAAATGCTGGGTAGGCAATTTTCTCTGACCTATCTATCGACGGGCACGAAAAGTGGATTCCAGACCATCGAGGTCAAGAGCTCGAATCCCAATATCCGCATCGAACATCCCAGGGGAATCTGGCTCCGCTAGCGAACCTGGCGAAGGCACGACGGGCAGATCGACAGGTTCTCTTTTATCAGCAGTCCGATCCAGAAAAGCGGAAAAAAGAATACAAGTAGAAGTGCGAATGTTATCCAGCCGGCGGTCGAGATCTTTCGCTCGATCCGAGGCAGGAAATGGCTGCCGCAATAAGGACATCTATAACTAGCCTGCGCGTTCCATGTTCCGGGCCGAACCGGATGCGCGGCCACTCCGTTGTCGTGCGGGCCAACGAACGCTCCCGTCCGTTCCGGCTCTATTGCAGATGTTCTCCCCATCAGGCCCGACGGCCGGGGCTCTGACTGGGTTTGATATTCATCTGTTTTCCACGCATACGGGCGATGCTGCGCAGGATCTGGGTTCGCGGCTGCTGACGTAAATCGAGTCCCGCAAAAGCGACAGAAGATATTCCCCGCTTCATTTGTATTTCCGCAATTTTGACAGATCGTATAGGTCATCGCTCAGAATCTGATCTTCTCGCCGGTCCGTATCGCTGAATAGACGCTTTCGACCAATTCGACCGACTTAAAGCCGTCATGGGCTGTCACTAGCGGTGGGTGTGAATCGATTACGGCCGAGAGGAATTCGTCGTCTTCGGTCGAATAGCCCCATCGCTCTTCCTTCTCGACCATGTGATAAGCGTAGGTCTCGAAATTCGCGTCCGTACCCCGCGAGTCAAAAAGCCGTTCCATCTCCTCTGTAATGATCGTCCGGTGATGACAAAACACCTCTATGCGCTCGAATGGAAAATGCCAACTTGCGTCCGATGACGATGCGAACGTGCAGTGAAACCCGCTTCGGAATTTGAAAATGACGGAGAACTCGTCAAGTTCGGGGTACTCATGCTGTGACCCATATGCGACAAGCTCCTCGATCTCACCGAACTGGAACCGCATCATATCGAAAAGATGGATCGTCGTTTCATAAAGAAAGCCGCCGGTCACCTCAACATCGCCGGTCCAACTTGGATTCAAAAGCTCACCGCGGTTCATTTTGATGTGGGCGGAGTGCGGCTTATCTTCATCGATCAACGACCTTAGCTTTTGATACACATTCGCAAAACGCCGATTGTGCCCGACTTGAAACACCCTGCCGGACCGATCAGCGGCGTCCCGAAGTGTCGCCGCATCCTCGATCCCGATGGCGAACGGCTTCTCGCAAAAGACATGCCGGCCCGCATCAAGTGCCGCGAGGGCGATCTCCTTATGTGTCCGGTTCGGCGTACAGACAAGCACGGCGTCACAATTCTCCAGCAGCTCCTCACGGCTTCGACAGACGCGCCCGCCAATGCTCTTTGCCGCGAGCTCAGCTCGCTCAGGAATGATGTCAAATAACGCCGAAATCTCTGCTCTTGGGTTGCGAGCATATATGCGGCCGTGGACATTCCCGATATAACCGGTTCCGATGATTCCGATCCGTACTTTGTCCATCATTTACCAGCTTCCCCCAGCCTGATATCTGCCCAGGCCGAGAACCTCTTCTGTCGCGGCCTTTGCTCGGCGAGCGACATCCATCGGGTTTTGCTCCCAATACTCGGGCCGAAATATTTCGATACTGGCCATCCGGTCATAGCCGATCCGGTCAAATACCTCTTTCATCTCTCGGATTGGAAGTATGCCCATTCCGGGATAAAGACGATGAGCGTCGGTAAGCTCCTCCCGGGGCCGGTCCTCTGCGTCATTGATGTGAAAGATGAACAACTTTGCCGGATCGAGGGTTTCAAGTGCGGCAAACGATGATCCGCCTGCGTAAAAGTGGAACGTATCTATCACGAGCCCAACGTTGGGCCTATCGACGGCGTCCACGATCTTTTTCGCAAGGTCGAGTGTTTGGACACTGCAATCTGTCTGGCCGAGAAACTCGAATGCGAGCGAGACGCCGTGATGGTGAGCTATATTTGATAGTTCTCGCAGAACATTGACAGATTCTTCGATTATCATCGCTTCGTCTGCATCGGGCGGTAATTTGCCCGGTACCACTACGATGTAGGGGCAGTTGAGTTCGCCTGCGATCGCACAAAGCCTTTCGCATTCTCCCACGATAGAGGCATGATCCTCGGGAGTCCGAAACGTGATGTGCTCGATCGAATTGATCGACCAAGGGTCTAAACTTGCCTCGTCGAGCAGGCGCTTTAGATCGTGTATCGAGTTGTTCTCAAGATACTCGATCAGCTTGGTCTTCCAAATCTCGATCAGGTCAAAGCCGGCCTCATGCGCAGCTTTTATATCAGTTTCGAGGCTGGCATGCATCGTGGTCGCCCCATTCAAAGCAATTTTCATTATGGCTCTCCAAAAACTGCAGTTTACCACGAAATAGGTCGACAAGAACCTGTTGCAACCCTCGGGATTGCTCTAGCGTCGAAAAATGGGCAATAATGGTCTCGTTATCTCCCCCGACCCTTCGTCAATGCAAATCGAAATGATAATGAATAGACTCTGTTCCCTGACGCTAGTCGTTCTAGTTGGGTCACAATTGGTTTTTGGCCAAGCTTCCGATGCCGCACTTAAGGACGTGACCGAAAAAGATCGACTAAGCCGCGGCACCGACGGTAAACTTGCCACTCTCTCAGCCGCCGAGCACGCGGCACGGGGACGTGTTTATCTCGAGAATCGGCACTTCCCAGAATCCAGGGAACATTTTCAAAAGATCCTCGATAATTTCTCGACCGATCCCGCAATGTCTTACGCCGTTTTTGGGATGGGACGCTCGCTGATGTGGGAGCGCGAATACGCCAAGGCGATCCCCTGGTTCGAACGAGCATCGCGCGAATGGCCTGAGACAAAGGACGGCCGCGAGAGCCTGGCGTTCATGGGAGCCTGCAACGTGCGTCTCGGCAGGAATGCAGAAGCGGCTCGGGTGTATCAAAGGTACACGGTGATGTACCCGGCAGGCGAACGCATCGACTCGGCCTACCTGAACACGATCGACAGCCTCCGCGAAGAGAAGCGTTACGATGAAGCAAACGAATGGGTTGATAAGGCTAGACAGCGATTCGCAGGAATGCCGACTGAAGTCAACGCCCTGCATGCCAGGCTGAGGTTGGAGATAAATCGCGGCAACTGGGCCGGTGCCGAAGCAGCGGCTGACGCGGCTCTGGCGATCGGTAAATTCGCCGGGTCGATGACGTCGTCCGACGAGATCAACTACTTAAAGGCGTTCGCCGTTGAACGTGCCGGGCGACGGGAACAGTCGATTTCGATCCTTTCTTCCATTCCGCAGACGGCGAATTCGTACTTCTCGGGACTTGCTGCCGAGCGCCTAGCCGCCCTTGGCTCGCGAGTACAGCGGACGGCCCAGGTCTCGCCGAAACTGTATGTAGATTTCCCGATACAGTATCGGCTTGAAGTATTGGAATACGCCCGCAAAAAACGTATCGACCCCCGCTTCGTAATGGCTATCATGAAGCAAGAGAGTTCATTCCGGGCCGGCGCAAAGTCGCCATCCGCTGCTCGCGGCCTTTTGCAGCTTGTTTACGATACGGCGATCAAATACTCGAAACGCGCCGGTTACGGCGACCTTCAGCCGGACGATCTCTATAATCCTCATATCAATATCGCCATAGGCTGTGAATACATCGCGGACCTAAAAGGCCAGTTCAGCGGACTTTACGAAGCTATCGCGGCAAGCTACAACGGCGGCGAAGACAATGCGGCACGATGGCTTTCCCGTTCACGGCCGAAAGAACCTGCGATATTTGTCTCAGAGGTAGGATTTGCGGAGACTAAGGCCTACGTGGCCAAGGTGATGAACAACTATCGCGTTTACCGAGATCTCTATGACGAGAGCCTGGTAAAGCGTTAGGTGGCCGACCGGTTGAATCCAAATCCTGGAAAGACTACGCGGCGGCGTCCTTGCTTTCACATTCAACGTTGAATCCTGCGGCGCGTAGCCTGGATTCAACTTCGAGGCTATGTTCGCGGTCACGGACCTCAAGCAGAATCTCAATTCCGACGTGGCCCAGCGGTGTAAGCCACATTGCTCGACGGTGAAATACCTCGATAACATTCGCTCCGCAAGCGGCCACAGTGTCCAGCATACTTGCCAGATTTCCGGGCCGGTCAGGCACCAGAACGCTCAGCATTACATACCGTCCCTGCGTTACCAGCACCTGTTCGAGAACGCGAGCAAGCAGGTTCGCGTCAATGTTGCCTCCGCATAGTACGGCCGCAACAGTATCGTTTGGCCTCAGGTCGATCTTCCCTGCCAACAATGCCGCGACACCGGCAGCACCTGCGCCCTCGACGACGAGCTTCGCATTTTGCACGCAATGAAATATGCCCTTTGCGATCTCGTCCTCACTTACAAGTACGATCTCGTCCACAAGTTCGCGGATTATCGGCAGCGTGAGTTCGCCCGGCCGTTTTACCGCGATCCCGTCCGCTATGGTCGGAGCAGCGATCGCTTCCAGAGGTTCGCCGGCAGCGAGTGACGGCTTTACCGAGTTCACCGCTTCGGTCTGGACTCCGATCACCCTTACGTTAGGCATCAGTGCCTTTGCGGCAATTGCGGTGCCGGCGATCACTCCGCCTCCACCAATTGGAACAACGATAACGGTCGCGTTCGGCAGGTCCTCAGAGATCTCGATACCGATCGACCCTTGACCCGCGATTATGGCTTCGTCGTCAAAAGCATGCACATAGGTAAGCTCCCGCTCGGCGCACAGCTCTTTTGAGTAAGCAACAGCCTCGTCAAAGCTCCGTCCATAAAGGACGACATTGCCGCCGAGCCGTCTCGTCGCGTTGATCTTGGTCAAAGGAGCGAACTCCGGAAGGACGATCGTGGAAGCGGCTCCGACCATTGTCGCCGCCTGTGCTACACCTTGGGCATGATTCCCCGCTGAAGCTGCGATCACACCGCGTTCCTTGTCCGAGTCCGATAGCCGCGAGATCTTGTTGTACGCGCCTCGTATCTTGAATGAGCCGCTCTTCTGCAAGTTCTCAGCCTTCAAATGGATCGACGCACCTAACGAAGCACTCAGTTGTGCGTCAGCAACTATCGGCGTCCGGTTGACCACACCTTTGATATGTTCCCGGGCCTCGCGAATGGCCTCGATTGTTACGCTCATAGATCTGCGAAATTATAGCAAAGGCATTGTGAATAGTTTATAGTTGGAGAAGATATAAATTTCTTGGAGGTTGAGATGGAGATCTTCGGTTTAGGTGCGATCTTTCTATTGTTCATCGGTATTGCCCTGCTGACGGTGGCTTGGAAGACGATCAAGATCGTCCCCCAATCGAGCGTTTTACTTATCGAGAGGCTTGGACGATTCAATCGTGTTGCGTCTAGCGGCCTCAATATCATCGTCCCGTTCTTTGAAGCTCCACGATCCGTCTTCTGGACGAATACACGGCCCGGGCTCACATTCATCGACCTTCGCGAACAGTATATAGACCTGCCTCCGCAGCCTGTGATCACACGCGACAACGTCACGATCAACGTGGACAGCGTCGTGTACTGGCAGATAACCGACCCGACAAAAGCGGTCTACGAAGTTGCAGACCTCGTCGGCGGCATCGTTCAGTTGACTATTACGGGTATGCGGTCGGTAATGGGCGAGATGGACCTCGATCATACGCTTTCGTCCCGCGAACAGATCAACTCCAAACTGCGTTTGATACTCGACGACGCAACGGATAAGTGGGGCGTGAAGGTCACTCGCGTTGACGTCAAGAACATCAACCCGCCCGAGGACGTTAGGATAACGATGGAGAAGCAGATGACCGCCGAGCGCAACCGTCGAGCTCTCATCCTACAAGCGGAAGGCGACAAACAAGCAGCTATCACACGGGCCGAAGGAGAAAAGACGGCTGCGGTCACGCGAGCCGAAGGCGAAAAAGAATCGGCGATACTTGCCGCAGAGGGCGCCGCTCAAGCTCGTCTGACCGCGGCTAACGCCGAAGCCCAGGCGATCTCGCAGATAGCAGGAGCGATCGGTGACCGGGGCCAGACCGCCCAATATCTGATCACATCCCGCTACGTAGATTCGATGCGAGACATGGCCCGTACGCAGAATTCGAAGGTCATTTTCATGCCAACAGAGACCAGCGGTGTTCTCGCGAGCGTCGGTGCGTTCAAGGAGATCTTTGCCGAGACCGGTGAGAACAGATCCGAATTGCCCAGTCCGCCGAATACACCTAGAGAATTAAAGAGGTAGATCATGTTAAAAGCTGTAGCGTTAATTGTTGTAATAGCCGCCGGTGTGGCTTTGGGAGCAGCGTACAAGTACCGTTTGATACTTGATCCCTCGCCCTCGGAACCGGTACTCGAAACGTCCGTTTATGATTTTACGTTGCGCGACATCGATGGCGTTCCGGTGAGCCTTAGCAAGTTCAAAGGAAGCGTCCTGATGATCGTAAATACGGCCAGCAAATGCGGCTACACGCCACAATACGAAGGCTTACAAGCGATCTACGAAAAGTATCGCGATTCGGGATTCGTCGTATTGGGATTTCCGGCCAATAATTTCATGGGACAAGAGCCGGGAACGGAAGCGGAGATCAAGGAATTTTGTACGACCCGCTATAAGGTGACATTTCCTATGTTCGCTAAGATCTCGGTCAAAGGCGAGGATCAGCATCCGCTCTACAACTTTTTGACAAATCCAAAGACCGATCCTCAATTCGCCGGCGAGATCACGTGGAATTTCAATAAATTCCTAATTGACCGCCAAGGCCGCGTAATTGCACGATTCTCGACAAAGGAAAAGCCGGATAGTGAGGCGATCACTGAAGCCATTGAGCGTGCATTAGGTGGGCTAAAACCACCCGGCCCGGCAAGACCCGACGCCCAATGACACGATAGATCGCTGAACGGCGATCAGGCTCGCAGTCAATTCTCAGCACCTCGCCGTCGGTTCCCGGAGCCCGTGCGAGGTGTTTTTGTTTCAATTCTGGCGGTGCCTTTTCCGGCCCGACCGTCGCAGGTCTGCACTCCTGACGAGGGAAAGATACGCAAATTCCGTTGCCATTTTTGAATCCAAATTTCCTGATTGCTACACTTGGACAAAATGAGATCGTTACTCACGCTGGGTACAGCATTGATCCTTCTTACAGCCGCAGCGGCTGCGGGAATTTCCTATTGGGTATATTCTTCTGTCACGACTCCCGTCGGACACGATAGGAATTCGACATATATTAAGATCGACCGCGGTTCCACTCCGTCTCAGATCGTCGGAAAACTCGCCTCGGAAGGCATCATCAGTAGTCCAACTGCAGTTGACCTATACCTTCGTTTCGCGGGCGATCCGTCGAAATTACAAGCCGGCGAGTATCAGTTCCCTTCGCCGATCACAGCGATACAGGTCCTCAAGCAACTAGAGAAGGGCGAAGAAAGAACAATAAAGATAACCATACCCGAGGGATTCACTCGCTTTGACATCGCAAAGCGAATTTCCGAGAAGCTTCTGCCCGAGTATACGTCGGACGAAAAGGCGATACTCGCCCTGATGGATGACACATCGATGATCCATGACATTGCTCCGGAGGCAAAGGACCTCGAAGGATATATGTATCCAAGTACCTACAGCATCCCGAGAGACGCCAAAGCGGCCGACGTCATAAAGCTGCTCGTGGACCAATTTAGGAAGTTTTGGAAACCCGAATGGACGGACAAGGCGAGATCGCTTGGCCGGACCCCACATCAGATCGTGACGATCGCTTCTTTGATAGAGACAGAGACCGCCGTCGAGAATGAGCGGCCGATCGTTGCTGGTATCATAAACAACAGACTCTCACGCAATATACCGCTTGGCATCGACCAGACCAATGTTTACATTGCCAAGATGCTTGGAAAATGGGACGGTACGATCCACAAAAGCGACCTCGAGGTAGATTCGCCCTATAATACGCGGACAAAGATCGGTTTACCGCCCGGGCCGATCTCGTCCGTAACAGAAAGTTCAATACGCGCGGCCCTCGAACCCCAATCGAATAACTACATCTTTTACGTTAGGAATGTCGATCTAAATGACGGCTCTCATTGGTTTTACGCGACCGCAAGCGAATTTGAAAAAGGCAAGGCACGATATCAACAATGGTTAGAATCAGAACGCAAAGCTAAACGCTCGACCGGAGACCAATGATAAAGCTCCTCGCTCTCGATCTTGACGGTACTACGCTTTCGTCTGACGGTTCACTGTCCGACGGGAACCGCCTAGCTATCAGCGCGGCCGAAGAACGGGGCGTACTCGTCACGATCGCAACGGGTCGCCGCTTCCGCGATGCAAGGCCGGTTGGACTGGAGCTCGAATTGAATGCTCCTCTGGTTACTCATAATGGCGGCTTGCTGAAGTTCGCTCGATCAATGGAAACCGTCCACTGTTCTCTGCTTTCTGCCCAGACTAGCCTGGAGATCGTCTCTGCCGGCAAGGCCCTGGGCGGCGACGCCCTCGTCAGTATCGATCCGGAAGGGGACGGAACTATGTTGTTCGACAGAGTGTCTGACGACAACGTTCCTCTCCGACGTTACTTACGATGGGCACAGGGACTCCACGGCGATGCAGCAGGCAGAGAAGGAGTTCGGCAGGTCGAAGATTTGGAAGCTGTCGTAACTTCGGAGAAGGTGGTCCACATCTCCTTCTCCGGCACCTGCGGCCCGATGAAGGTTCTGGAATCGGAACTTCGACAGCACTTGAACGAGTCGGTCACCCTGCTTGCCACGATCTATCCCCATTTAGATTTCACGCTCTTGGACATTCTGCCGCCCGATGCGTCCAAAGGAAATGCAGTTAAACTGCTCGCCGACGAGAATGGATTGTCGAGGGACGAAGTGATGGTGATAGGCGATAACTTCAACGACCTTGAGATGCTCGAATACGCCGGAACACCGGTAGTAATGGGAAACAGTGACCCGAAGTTGCTCGAACGAGCCGAATTTTATACAACATTAAGTAATGACGAGGACGGCGTCGCCGCCGCGATCGAACGTTTTATCTTGAACTAGGAGAATGATTTAGTGGCAAATAACATAGCGGTCATCGAGACCAACAGAGGCACTATACGCTTCGAACTGCTCGAAGAGGATGCTCCCAAGACCACAGAGAATTTCAAGATTCTCGCAGGTAAGAACTATTACGACAACGTGATCTTTCATCGCGTGATCCCTAATTTTATGATCCAGGGAGGAGATCCGCTCGGCGAAGGATATGGAGGCGAATCGGCCTGGGGCGGCAAATTCGATGATGAGATCGATCCCGCGTCGATGCTCTACGTCGGGATGTATGAGAAAGGAACCGTTGCAATGGCAAATTCGGGCCCGAACACGAACGGCTCGCAGTTCTTTATCATGCACGTCGATTATCCGCTGCCGCCGAGTTATACCAAGTTTGGACGCGTTATCGACGGACAGGACATAGTTCACGCGATAGCAACTGTCGATCGCGACCATCGGGACAAGCCGCTCGAACCGGTAGTGATGAACCGGGTTTATATCGAGAGCGCTGATTGATGCGGGTCGTCCTCCAGCGCGTTTCGTCAGCCTCGGTCACGGTAGAGGAGACGATAACCGGCTCGATAGGTCAGGGATATCTCGTCCTTCTCGGCGTGGCTCACGGAGATGATAGGACCACCGCGGATCTGATGCTTGATAAGGTCCTCGGACTTCGTTTATTTTCGGACGATGCGGGCAAAATGAATCTCTCTATTTCCGAGGTAGGAGGTTCCCTGCTCGTTGTTTCCCAGTTCACATTATTGGCGGATACGCGGCGCGGCAGGCGTCCATCTTTCATTAACGCGGCGAAACCGGACGAGGCCGACACGCTCTATCAGTATTTTGTTGCTGAGGCCGGGGCTCGCGGGGTTCCTGTCCAGACTGGCAGGTTTGGAGCAATGATGCAGGTAGCATTGGTGAATGACGGACCTGTCACGATCATTATTGATTCGGAGATGTCTTGAGATGAGGAATTTACTACTAATTTTGACTTTGATCATCGCGGCGATCGGGGCCGTTTCGTGCGAGTCGCCGAGATCCGGGAATGCAGCGAAAAATACACCGGAGATAAAAAAGGGAGTTACGCCTATCGCCGATCCCGAGATCGCGGTGATCGAGATGGAGAACTCTGCAGCTTATGGCACGATCAAGATAGAACTGTATTCGAACATCGCCCCCAAAATGGTCGAACGCTTCAAAGAACTAGCCCTCGAAGGGGTCTATGACGGCACGACATTCCACCGTATCAATGGATCGGTCATACAGGGCGGCGATCCTCTCTCGAAAGATAATGATCCCGCCAATGACGGTACCGGCAAGTCCAACAAACCCAACGTCCCGGCTGAGTTTTCTGATATCCCTTATGACACGGGCATAGTAGGTGCCGCACGCGGCCAGGACAATAACTCGGCCAACTCTCAGTTCTTTGTCACACTTAAGCGGGAACAGGGATTTGACAACAGATACACGATATTTGGTAAGGTCATTGAGGGCATGAACAACGTTAGGACCATAGCCGGCGTCCAGCCAAAAGAAGGCGAACGCCCGGTAGAACCGATCCGGATCCGATCAGTTCGTATCGTGCCGCGGTAACAAATGCTCGCGTAGCTCAGTGGATAGAGCGCTTCCCTCCGGAGGAAGAAGTCGCAGGTTCGACTCCTGCCGCGAGTACCATCATCCATAAAAAAGGGCGTCGCCTCGTTAGGCTACGCCCTTTTCTACGTTATAAATTCATCCAGGTCAGTTCATTTTTAGCATTGGATCGCCAAGCAATGCCCACGAAAGCCGAACATCTGAGGACGAAGGCAACACTGACTTTGCGTCATTGATGAGATCCCCAAGCCGCCTGATCTTGCCTTGCGTGATCTTCTGATAGAACCGGGTCGCCATCAGCTCCTGAACATCCGGTGTGGTCTTGCCGGTCGAAGCCCAAACAGCGGCTGCACCGCCGTTGGAAGATTCAAGCAGATTCTCGCCAAGGCTGTAAGCGTATAGGTTAAGGAAATACCCGTTCAGGCACGTTAGCAGTGTATAGACGCTCGGGGTCTGCGAGTTCGTGAGCTGGCCGACCGAAGGATTACCAAAAAAAGAGGCTGCGGCCCAGACGCCCGCAGTGCCGTGCCCTGAATAATTCACCAGGTATCGGCCCGCATTTTGGGCGGCTATCACTGTCGCTTGAGCATTAGGATCTCCGCGGCCGACGAACGAGGTCGGTATATTCTGCGGCAGTTGGTTACGGATGCGTTGGCTCATCGCTCCAAAATCGTACCCGACAGGCAGATCGTAGGCGAAAACAGCTCCGCGGTCGAGGTATGGGATACCCGCTTCGAACGCGATGGTCTTAGCCAAAGCAGCGGCAGCATCGCCGGGTTCCCTTGCCGGGATACGTCCGATGGCGATCTCCGCAAGGCCGTTGTTGTCAAAGTCCGCTAGCGTCTCGTCAGATCCGGTCTCCGAATATACCGTATTCACGATCTTCGTCGGAACAAAATTCGGATAACCCTGATCGTCCGGAGACAGGTCGTATTCTTTCGGGTTTATCGATGCGCCGCCCATGAGCAGAACATAGTTCGGCGGGCCGGCCCAGTTATTCTTGGCGTAGAAGAGGAACGATCGGATCGCCAAGCTGTACTTTAGGCCAAAAGAGAACTCGTCGTAGATGTCCTGTTCATCGACGATCTTGACCGTTATGCCTTGGCTCTGCCGATAGGCCGCCCATGCCTGGGCATCCGCCCACCAGTCCTTATGCGCGATTATCACCAGTTCTGCGTTATTACTGTTCACACGCAGATCTGAAGGCTCATTCGGTGTGATAGACGCAGGCGATAGAAAGGTCGAATCGGTTACTGCCGCGATGATACGGCCCCGCGGGTTTGCGGGCAAACGAACTCCAAAGCCGTCCGCGCCTGATGCAGCAACGAGGCCGCCATATTCCGTCGGTTCATTCTCATTGGTGACGTCAAATACCCTCACGGAACTGTTCGGGAAGTTGCTCAGATCGGCATTCCGATATGATTCGGTGTAGGCGTCGAGCCTCCCTGAGACGGCGCGAAACGGACGACGATATTCGATATCAATGGAATCGAAAAAGACACCGTCCGACGAGCTTGTCGTGGACATCTGAAGCGCGTTGCTGCCGTTTTGGAATCTGCTGATAGGGATTCCCTCGTTCGTGCCAAATGGGACGGTGCCATTAGCCGATACACCGTCGATCGCCTCACCATTTAGGGCGAGATTCACATTGTGCGCAGCCGTAGACCATCCTTGAAATCTAACCTTGAAAGTGGCCTTTCCGGTCGCCGGATGCGGGTCTCGCAACTGGAAGTTGTAAGTCGTCGGCGAATTGAGGAACAAACGGCCCCACCAATTTTCCGCTTCGCCGTTGATTATGTTGAAATCGAAATTGTTGCGTTCCTTAAAGATCGTTCGGGCGATGTAGCTTTGAGTGACCTGGGTACCGTTACTCGGCCGACTAATACGCGTCGTAATGCGTTTGCCTTCAGACGAGCCATTGACCAAATAATAGACCCGAATGTCGCATTCAGGCGTGTCGATCGACCTTGCGTAGAACTCGATATACTGCCCGCCGGGGCCAACATTCATGGGCTGCTCTATACCATCAACATTAAGCTGCCAGTTCGCCGACGGACCGTCAACATCGAAACCCGCAGCCTGAAGCTGTGACCTCGAAACCTTGTACATCCCGGTTTGTTTGATCCCGATCTTGGCGCCACCCGCAGCCGAGATAGCCGCCTGACGGATCCGATCCGGACGCATCTCGTAGGAACCTCGTTCGCTCGCAATTTCTGCAGGTATCACAGGACGTGTTGATTCGATAACCGATGACGTACCCGGAACCGCGCTGTCAGGCCTAGAACGAATTCCTATCGAACGCAGTCCATTGGGAACATACTTCGCGATGAACGGATCTGACCGCTCAACCGAACCGTCTGCGTAGAGTGTCTCGAGCAAATATGCGGCGCCGAACAAGCCCGAGCCGAATACCTTCTCGTATTCCTTTGCCGACCGCTCATGCATTGACAGGTCGCCGGGGATCACATCGGGATTGATGCGGACCAGCCCCTTCTCGCTAAGCGAATAAATATGGAATCCCGCAACCGGCCGGTCACCCGAAGTTGCCCATTTTACCGCGGTCGATCTCCCGTCAGTAAAAGCCTCAAGATGCCGCTTTGTTTCAAACGGCTTAGGATCTATCTCCCGCGGCCTTTCAGAACGAGACTGAGCCAGTAACCCAGAGGCTCCCGGCATTAGCATCGAATAAAGCGCCAATATCGTGACGATGCGTTTCATGGTAAATCTCTCCGTGTCTAAAGCGCGAATGAGGGGTTCCTTCCAGTTATGGCCGGAACCCCCATTTTAGCCTTTTGGAGAAACTAAAGGCAATGATTTTTTGGACAGCCCGCCGGGACCCATGGATTCGTACCGGCTAAAGGACAGAACGAACTCGATCTCATCCGTTGATCAATTGACGGAGCACGAACGGAAGTATCCCGCCATTCTTGTAATATTCGATCTCGATCGGCGTATCGATACGAAGAATCAAAACAGCGGTCTCGATGCTACCGTCAGCCCTTGTGATCCTTAGTTCGACATCCTGCCTGGGCTGAACCTCGCCATCGAGGCCGTTCAGATCGAATATTTCACTGCCGTCGAGGCCCAGCGACAGAGCGGATTGCCCATCTTTGAACTGCAAAGGCAGCACTCCCATACCGACCAGGTTTGAACGGTGGATCCGCTCGAATGATTCCGTGATAACGGCTTTAACGCCCATCAAAGCTGTTCCTTTCGCGGCCCAGTCGCGAGAGCTGCCGGTCCCGTACTCCTTGCCTGCAAAGATCACCAGAGGAGTTCCGGCCTCTTTGTACTGCATTGCGGCATCGTAGATCGTTGCAACAGAGCCGTCCGGCTGGAGTTTAGTAAAACCGCCTTCTATGGGTGCGACCATTAGATTTTTTATTCGGACATTGGCAAAGGTCCCGCGAAGCATCACTCTATCGTTTCCTCTGCGTGACCCGTAGGAATTGAAGTCGGTCGGTTCGACCCCAAGCGACGTTAAATACCGCCCGGCCGGTGAATCGGCCTTTATCGCCCCGGCCGGTGAAATATGATCTGTGGTCACCGAGTCACCAAAAATTGCCAATGCGCGCGCCCCGCTGATATCGGAGAACGCCCCCGTTTCCATCGCAAATCCATCAAAATACGGCGGCCGCTGGATGTATGTAGAGTCGGCATCCCACTCATAGATCTCTCCAACGCTTGACTCGATACTGTTCCAGAGCGGATTGTCTTCGGCAAACTGAGTGTAGAGCCGCTTATAGGTCGCCGCATCAAAAGCCGCGGCAAGCTCTGCTCGCACCTCGTCGAGCGAAGCCCAGATATCACTCAAATGAACGTCGTTGCCGTTTCGGTCCTTACCGATCGGCTCGGTAATCGGATCGCGAAGTACAGAACCAGCCAGGGCGAAGGCGACGACAAGCGGAGGTGACATCAAGAAGTTTGCCTTGACGTTCTGATGTACCCTAGCTTCAAAATTTCGATTACCGGACAATACCGAAGCGGTAATGAGGTCCTCTGTGACGATCGCATTCTCAATTCCCGGATCGAGCGGCCCAGAATTACCGATGCAGGTAGTGCAGCCGTAACCCACGAGGTTAAATCCGATCTCATCCAAATA
>JAHBSM010000006.1 GCA_019639115.1 Acidobacteriota bacterium
TACGTCGCTCTTACCGTCCCCGTCAAAATCGGATACAGCCTTGCTTACCGGTGCGGCCTGCTGCTGAAAGTTGTAGCCTACCAACGCGAAATGCTGGTCGGTCGAGTCCGCGTTACCTAGAATGCCGTCGCCGTTCAATGCCGCCGCCGTAACCTGAATCGTGACCTGCGTACCGGCCGCAATGCCCGCCGGCAGAAAAACATTCTCGACATTGTCGATCGAGTCACTTGTCCCACCGGTCGTCGAGGATCCATTGGAGAACACATTTCCGCGATAGACGTTCCCGCCGACGGTCACGGTGAGATTGAGATTGTTGACCAATGCCGGCTGTGCGGCAGCGGGAGGATCGGTCCAGACAAGCGTCACTCGGAATGGCTGCGAAGCGCTTGCAACCGTGCCGGTGTACGTGACCGAGTCGCCGGGATCAAAGAACGGAGCGGATTGATCGACATATTTAACAGGCACAGCGGTTGGGAACATCAATTTCATGTTCATACGCCCCCAGCCCTCCGCGCCGTTCGGCACGGGCGCCGTCACGTTCGATCCGCCCATGTCCTGCCCTGTATTGATCACAGCCGCTTTGATGATCGCGGGGCTAGGGTTCTGTCCGACGTTATTATTCCGCCAGAACTGAGTGAACAAAGCAGCGGCTCCGGCGACCTGGGGTGCCGCGTGTGACGTGCCGATGCTGTAAGCATGATTAGCATCAAAGCAGCTTGTTACGCTCGAACAGTTGCCGGCACGGCCGCCGGTTACATACGAACCCGGAGCCGTAATGTCAGGCTTTATCCGATTGTCGCCCGTTGGGCCCCGGCTGGACGAACTTCTCAGATCGTCCATATTGTCAGCGTTCGTGCTTCCCAACTCGGTCCGAATATTCTCTGAATTCGCAACGGCGATCAGATTCTTGGCGGCTTTTGGCCGGGTCAGGCTCAGCGCCGCCGGACCCGAGTTGCCGGCCGAAAAAACGAGCGAGATCGGATCTATCGTCGCTGCGGACGAGGCATCGCGGACGAATCCGTCGAACTGCGCCGTGTACGAATCATAGACATTGCTGTTAGTTCCGTTGCCCCAACTGTTGTTGCTGATATAACCCTTTGCTCCGTTCACTCCGCTCGTTGTAACGGTGTCGTCGTAGGAATTTGCCTCCGACCCCGAATAGCCGCTGACCAATAGAGGTATGTTGATGATGTTCGATTTTGGTGCAACGCCGAGGCCGTAGTTGTAGTTCAATGCGTCAAGCGATCCGAACGGCGCCGCACCGGATATGATGCTGGCGTTCAGGTGCCCGTGCCCGCCGGTGGCTCCGGCTGCGGCACCGCGAAGCGGCCCATTCACCGTGTTGGAGGCCGAAATGTAAAAACCGCCTACTCCCGGTATGCTGACGCCGTCGTCGACCATCGAGATCGTCACGTTAGTTCCATCCACGCCAAATTGCGTCAGCGGATTGTATCCCGGACCGTTGAGAGTGGTCGTGTTCGAGTAATTACCCGCCACGATCTGTGCGGCACGTTCATCCTCAGGTTCAGGCCGCGAATAGAAATCAACGCGTACTACGTCGCGGATATTGGCAATCTCTTCGATCCTAGAAAGCGGAACCTCGCAGCGTATGACGTTGAAATAATTGTTAGGAAGCTCAATTACGTTGAGGACCTTTGCATCGAGAGATGCGGGCAGATCAGCGGCGATCCGCCTTGCATCCGCCCGAGCGAATATGGCCATGTCTATCAATGCCATTCCGTTGTCGTCGATGCTCAGCGGCGAGATCGTCGGAGCGAGGCCCGAAAGCCCTCGGGCAGCCGAGACCTGTGAACGAAGTATCTCCGGCAGGCGGCTTTCTTCCAGATAACGGCCGACCCAGCGTACACGATAGTGGTCGGCTGCTTTACGGATCGCTTCCCCGTCAGCATAGACCAGATAGGCCTGATGGGGGACGTATTGCAGCACACGGACGCCGAAACTCTCTAGGTCATCGATCCAGTCTCCCTTGACCAGCCCGCCAAACTGCACAACGTAATAGTCCGGCCCGGCGGAAACCACCGAATCGCGATGGATCGTACCGGCCGGCGGTGAAAGGATCGGATCGAACGAGCCAAATGGAAGGTTGACCGACGTCTTGAGCCCGGCATCTGAGCCTCGATCGAGACCAGACGTCACGTACTCGCTCAGGCTCCCAAACCTGTCGATCAATCTTGCCTCGTTTGCGAGTCCGGCTTCGGCGAAGCTACCGCGATCAACGACCACGATCCTGCTGCCTTTTGATCTGATCGCATCGGTGATGGCATCAACAGGCGCGAGCGTTCGCTCGACGGATCCGGCGGCCACTCTTTCTCCGTCGCCGAACGCGACAAAGAAGCCGCCGATCGAAACGACGCAAAAAGCGAGCACGGCACGCCTTAAAATTCTGTCTTTCATTTATTTCACTCCAAGGAAAGGGACACTCTAGAGTCCCTCAATCATACCAAAAAAGATAGTGATCGCGTAAAAATGCCGGGACGAACTCGCCCCGGCATTGTGTCAAGTGGAAAAAGAAGATCTAGCTAGTTTCGCAAAACGAGCGTCAGTATCGTTCTGCGATTCTTGGCCTTGTTGACTGCGGTCGTATTAGGAGCGATCGGCAGACTCGCGCCGTACCCGCGGGCGGCGATCCTGGTTTCGTCAATGCCAAATGCCGCCAGCCGTTCTGATATCAAACGCGCACGGCCGTCAGTCACCGATTGGATAACCTCCGGAGTTCCGGTGTTGTCGGTGTGAGTCTCGATCTCGATCGCGTAATCCGGATTGCTCGCCAATATATCGGCCAATGAGTTGACCTTGCCGACGCCTTGCGGCGTCAATGCACTCGAGCGCGTATTGGCCCAAACGGCCTCAGGAATACTGAGGACGATGCCTTTCTCGGTCTTTGTCACGGTACCGTATGATCTAAGCGCCGCCATCAGGCCGGGTTCGTTCGCTCGTATCCGGTTGGCCCGAGCTTCGGCTTCGCGCTCCTGCTGAATGTTCGACTTCTCGGCTTCGGTCGCGGCCAGTTTCGCTTTCGCCGCATCCAATTCTACCTTTAACCTGCCGAGCTCTTCGCGGAGCCTGCCGTTCTCTTCACGCAGTTCTTTGACCTGAGTTGACGTATTCATTACGTCCCGTTCTGCGAGTTCGCGGTTCCTCATTTCGCGATTGATCTCGGCTTTGAGCTCGGCGATCTCCGCTTGGGCGTCCGCAAGCCTGACCTCTGCACGTCTGATCTCAGCATCCGTGCGCGAACGTTCGTTGCGTTTCTGACGAGCTTCGGCGCGTGTGATCGCAAGCTCCTCGGCTTTAACCGCCGCACTGATCGCCCGACGAGCTGTGATATCGACCTCCTCTTCGGCACGGCCCGCACGCCAGGCTCCCTCAGCGTTTTGCAAAAGCGTATTAGCTTCACCCAACTCGGCCTGTGCATCGACCTCGGCTCCTGCGAACCTCGCAAGAGCGACCGCCTGCTTAGCCTGGAGGATCGTCGATGGGGTACGAGAATAATCGACCTCAGCAATCTCGGGCGTTCTTGAATCCCGGAAATAGTCGCTCGAATTGCCGAAATACTGTACCGCGGGCATCGTCGAGATCACTTTCCCGGACTGGGTGAACGGGTTCAAATTCTCGAGCATGACCTGCTGGCTCGGGCGACGCACCAAAAAATGCGGCTCGGCCGTGATCAGCAGAGCAAAGGTCTGAAGCGGCGTCGTAACGTTTATCTTTGAATCGAACTCAAAGAATCCGCGTCGTTTGATCTCACCGAGGTTGGCCGCCTGCCCATCCGGCGAGATCGCCCACAGAACATACGTCGCGTATCCCGCACCTAGCTCGAATGGACGCGGCATCTTTGAGACAGACAACTCGATCTGCGTGCCGTTTCGCGCGGTTCGACGTACTTTGGCTTCGCCTTTCATCCTCGGGAAGCGGGTCGTTCCTCGAAAATTGAGCATTACCTGCTCATCAAGCGGATAAGTGACCGCAGTCGTTCGTCTCGGCACATCTACCTGGCCCAGAGCCGCGATCGAGGCCATCGCGACCATCAGGGCCGCAGTCATCAAATGTCGTGATCTGGATCTTTTCATGGCTTGTTGTAAGGGCTGATCTAGGTCGGCGCTTTAGAAAAGATGACACATCGCGGTCTGAGGTTGCAAACTCATACGTTTGGACACTTCCTCTACAAGTAAAGTAAACTCAGTCCTTTACGGCTAGTATGCACGAGTTTCGTAGATTGCTTGGACTCCTGCGGCCATATAGGGCGGCCTTCGCGCTTTCTATTGTCGCGATGGTGGTGGTCGCTTTGTTCGAGACCGCGATCGGCGCACTCCTGATCCCGATATTCCAGCAGTTCATGCCGGGAACCGGCTCTGCGTCGAGAACGATCTTCGACCTTCAGCGTTTTATACCTGCCGATGACTGGTTCCGCGCGTGGCTGACGATAGCCGGGATGCTCTTAAGTTTTACCGTTTGTAAGGCAGTTGCGGAGTATTTCTCGTCATATCTTATGGCAAAGATCGGCCAATCGGTCGTCCTTGAGCTCCGCGAACGGTTGTATCAACACATAATAGGCCAGTCATCATCATTCTTTGAGCGGCATCGGACCAACTTTCTCGTGTCACGATTGGTGGTCAGCTGCCAGGCGATCGAGAATTCGGTCGCCGGGAATTTACGCGATCTGCTTCGCGAGGGCTGCTATCTCATTTTCTTTTTCTCTGCGGCAGTTTACCTTAACTGGAGGCTCGCCATAGGTGCGGCGATAGCGACGCCGATCCTCGCCCTCATTACCACCAGATTCAGCCGGTCGCTCCGCCGGCTAGCAGAAGAGTACGTCGAAGGCAACAAAGAGCTGACCGATACGGCTCAGGAATCGATCGCGAACAATATGATCGTAAAGGCCTACCGTGCGGAGACCAGAGAGCGTGCTCGATTTACCCAGGTCGCTCGGAGGATCGCTAAGGCACACCTTAGGTCGGGACGGATCGCGGCGATCTCGCCGCCGGTGATCGATCTGGTCGGGACCATATCGATCGTCGCGCTTTTTTACTTCGGCCTACGCGAGATAGATGCCGGGAGAATGGAGGCGGCTCAGTTCTTCGGCTTTCTTTTCTTTCTGTTCAGAAGCTACGATCCCATCCGAAAGATCTCAAAACAGCACAATGAGATAAATCGAGCATTTGCCGCCGCAAAGGACATTTGGGACGTTCTCGATGAGGACGACCGCGTCGTCGAACGCGAAAATGCTGTCGAGTTGGGCCCGCTTACCAATAAACTTGAGTTTCGCAGCGTCGATTTTGCGTATCGTAGTCAGGAAAAGCAGATTCTGCATGGTATCAACCTCATTGTCGCAAGAGGCGCGATGATCGCTCTCGTCGGTGAAAGCGGCGGAGGCAAGACGAGCCTGATCAAGCTGGTCCAGCGGCTCTATGATGTGACCGGCGGAGCGATCCTGTGGGACGGAACAGACATCCGAGATGCCAAAATAGAAAGCCTGCGACGTCAGATCGCGTTGGTCACTCAGGAAACCGTGCTCTTCAACGACACGATCCGATACAATATCGCTTACTCGCGGCCCGATGCCTCTGACGATGACATCCGCGAGGCCGCTCGCGTAGCATTTGCCGACGAGTTCATCGAGAACCTCCCCAAGGGTTATGACACGTTCGTAGGTGAAAGGGGCGTGCTGCTATCCGGCGGCCAGAGGCAGCGCATCGCGATCGCTCGAGCTGTTCTCGCCAATGCTGAGCTTTTGATCCTGGATGAAGCGACGTCAGCTCTTGATACCGAAAGCGAACGACTCGTTCAACAAGCAATCGCAAACGTAACTCAAAACAGGACCTCGATCGTCATCGCCCATCGGTTATCGACGGTCGTGCGGGCGGACCGGATCGTGGTGATGGATCGTGGCCGTATAGTGGAAGAGGGCACACACGCAGAACTGCTCGACCGCGGCGGAAGGTATGCATTGCTACACAAGTATCAGTTCGAAGCGGCCGAACCCGCAACATAGAAGATATGAGATCAATGACAGGATTTGGCCGCGGTACGGCCGCCGGTGATAGAACATCCGTTACCGTCGAGATCAAGACGGTGAATAATCGATTCCTCGATGCAAATATCCGCCTGCCTTCGGATCTTCAGTCACTTGAGACGTCGATCAGAAAGCAGGTGTCAGGACGCGTAAGCCGAGGACGCGTGGATGTGAGCATTCAACTCGACAGGCAGAGCACGCCTTCGTACCAGATCGACCGAGCAATGATCGGGGCTTTTCTGACCGCGATGCAGCAATTGAAGACGGAGTTCGGGCTCGCCGGAGAGCCTGACGTCAACGTCGTTGCCCGCATACCGAACGTCATCGTTCCGGAACGAAATACCGAGGACGAGAGCATTGCTGATGCGGTGGCCGCCGCAGTTGGTTCGGCCCTCGACGATCTTGAACAGATGCGTGCAACCGAAGGAGATCTTCTCGCGGCGGAACTGGAAGCCCGGCTGGACGCCATCGCCGGCCGGCTAGGCCCGATCGCCGATTCTGCCTCGGTCGTCACCGAAGAGATCGCCGCAAAATTAAAGAAGCGCGTTACCGATCTGCTCGCGAAGTTGTCCGTGTCGACCGAGATCGACTCTGGCCGGCTGGCCCAGGAGACGGCATTCCTGGCAGACAGAGCTGATATTTCGGAAGAGATAGTCAGACTGCGAGCCCACATCGAACACTTTCGGGCGATAATGAAAGAAACTGCTGACGTCGGGAAGCGCCTCGATTTTCTAACTCAGGAGCTGAACCGAGAAGCAAATACGATAGCTTCGAAAACCAATGACCTGGCGATCAAAGAGAATGCGCTGTCGATAAAGAGCGAGATTGAAAAGATCCGCGAACAGGTCCAAAATGTCGAATGACGATCGATGAAAGGTAATCTGATAATCATTAGCTCGCCATCCGGCGGCGGCAAAGGGACGTTGATCCGCGAGGTGCTCAAGACCACAGCGGATATCACGTTCTCGGTGTCCTACACAACGCGTGCCATGCGAGAAGGCGAAATGGAGGGCCGAGAATACCATTTTGTTGACCGAGCCACGTTTGAAGCGATGATCTCAGCTGGTGACTTTCTCGAGCATGCCGAAGTGCACGGAAATCTATACGGCACGTCAAAAAGTCAGGTCGAGAAAGTGATGGCGACGGGTACCGACGTGCTGCTTGAGATCGATGTACAGGGAGCTGCAACACTCATCGGAAAGGCCGGTCTCGATGCTGTCAGCATATTCATCCTGCCTCCGTCATTCGAGACACTTAGAACGCGACTCACGCTGAGGGCCACCGAAAGCTCAGGTGATCTCCTGATCAGGCTCCGCAACGCTTTTGACGAGGTGCTGCGTTATGAACTGTTCAGATACATTGTGATAAATGACGACCTCACAAAAGCCGTAGATGACCTGCGAACGATTATCCGAGCAGAAAGGCTCGCCAGGACTAGGCAAAATGATGAGATACAGGCTATACTAAGTGGTTTTGATGCCTCGAAACATCAATTTGAGAACTTATGACCAAGACAATGGTTGAAGAAGCCGAAGAACTCGTCGAAGCGGAAGAACAGGAAGCGGTCATCGATCCGCCCGATATTGATTCAAAATATCGGCTCATAATACTAGCCGCACAGCGGAGCAAACAGCTCCAGCGTGGGGCTTCACCTCGCGTCGATCTCGATCCGCGACGCACAAAGCCGACTCGTATCGCGATGAAAGAATTTGAGGAGCGCAAGGTCGACTTTTCGTTCACCGAGAAAGAAAGGCAGGACGCGGCCCCGGCTGACTAAGCCCTTGGCCGGACCTTTCCGCCAGATCCGCCGGTCAAATTCGATAAATTAAAAAGCCCGTCACTCGAACGGGCTTTTTGTCTTATCAGCAAGAGTTCGTTCACATTCCCTTATAATTCGGCCCGCCGCCGCCCTCGGGCGTCACCCAGTTGATGATCTGATAAGGATCGGCGATGTCGCACGTCTTGCAATGGACGCAATTGCTAAAATTAACCTTCAGTTCTTTTCGACCTTCGCGTTCTTCCATTTCGTACACCGCCGCCGGACAGAAACGCTGACACGGATTGCCGTATTCCTCGACGCACCGCGTCGCACATATCTCCGTATCCAGGACATGCAGGTGGCAAGGCTGATCTTCGTCGTGTGCCACGGCGCCGTAAAAAACGTCAGTAACTTTGTCGAATGTCAATTCCTTATCAAATGGAACGCCGGCGTATCGATCTCCGTTCTCCGTCTTTATCTTTCCGATATCGGTTAACTTCAACATCCGCTCGTGGCCGGCGACGTGATGTTCCTTTGGCATGAAGCCCCACGCAAGCCCACGAGTAAGGAACTGCAATCCCGTATTGATCAGCGCCGACCAGCGTCCCTTTTGGAACGCGCCGTGAAAATTGCGAACAGGATGAAGCTCGTCATAGATCCACGATAAATTAACCTTTTCTTCGTAGTGCCTTAGCGTCTTTTCGCTGAAATCCTCGTGTTCAAATGCCCCGACAATGGTCTCAGCGGCGAGCATTCCCGATTTCATAGCAGTGTGGATGCCTTTGATGCGTTGGCCGTTCAGCATCGAAGCCGAATCGCCGACAAGCAGCACGCCGTCGGCGTAGAGTTTCGGCATCGTCCAATAGCCGCCGGCGTTGATGGTCTTGGCTCCGTATTTGATCATCTTGCCGCCTGCGAGGACGGCCGCCACTTTCGGATTCGTCTTGAACTTCTGAAATTCGGCGTGCGGATCGATCATCGGGTCTTCGTAGTCGAGTCCCGTCACATAGCCGATCGACACGACGTTGTTCTTCATCCCGTAGATCCAGCCGCCTCCGTAGGTTCTCGTGTCGGACGGAAATCCGAGAGTGTGCACCACCTTGCCTTCCGCGAAATTCCCCTCCGGCACTTCCCAAAGCTCTTTGACACCCAATGAGAACACCTGCGGCTCTTTACCATCCATCAGCCCGAGACGTGAGATCAACTGCTTGGCCAGCGATCCGCGCGAGCCTTCTCCGAGCACGGTGACCTTTGCCAGCAGATCGACACCCGGTTCGTAATTCGGTTTCTTGTGCCCTTCCTTGTCGATGCCTTTGTCGCCCGTGCGAACGCCTACAACGGCGTTATTCTCATCGAAAAGCAGTTCTGCGGCCGGAAACTCAGGAAAAATATTGATCCCTTCAGCCTCGCATTTCTCGCCGAGCCATTCACATATCCTTGAGAGAGAAACGATATACTTCCCTTTGTTCTTTAGCGGAGGTGGCACGATCGGAGCGTTGATGCCGCCTTTTTCGGTCAGATACCAGAACGCGTCTTCGGTGACCACGGAATCGACCGGGCAGCCCTCGGCGATAAAATCCGGCATCAACTCCCGGATCGCTTTGGGATCCATTACGGCGCCCGAAAGTATGTGAGCCCCGACGAACGAGCCTTTTTCAACGATAGCGATCTCGATATCGCCGATCTCACGACTCTGTTTGAAACCTTTTTCGACAAGTTCGTCGTGGCGTTTGATCTCGGCCTTTAAGTGCAATGCCGCTGCCAGGTTCGCCGGCCCTGCACCGACAAAGACCACGTCCATTGGTACTTGTTCGCGTTCGCTCATAGTTATCTTGACCCTCGTACGGGCGGAAATTTGCCCTCAACAAATAATGAATAGCCATTCATTTTTAATGAAAAAGTATATCAATCAATCCCGTCCAAGTCATTTGCACCGGATGTTGCGTCACGCGTCAATGATGGCCCGACACTCAAATCGGTTATCATCTGGGCGTGACAAGGAAGATTTTGTTAGCCATGATAGTGTGTCTTTTTGCGAGCTGCGGTCCGGCGGCAAAGAACCAGGTGGACCCGGCTCTCGACTCTGAAATGCCGCAAAAAATGCTCTGGGCCTGGGAACGTCCCGAGGACCTACGATTTATCGACACAAATGAGTTCGGCGTGGCATTCCTGGCTCAGACGGTCACGCTGACCTCGGATCAAGTGAATGTGAAACGGCGTCGTCAGCCGCTCGAAGTGCCGGATGGCACGTATCTAGTGGCGGTCACTCGCATTGAGACCGTCCGAAATGAAAGACAACGGCCGACTTACGATGACGCGATGATCCGCCGAACCGTGGAAGCTATCGTGACGACGCTGGCGCTGCCGGGTGTTCGAGGAATTCAAATAGATTTTGACGCGGTAGTCAGCGAACGTTCGTTCTACCGGAGGCTGATGACCGCGTTGCGAGTAGAGATGGATTCGCGTGCTGAAGGTAATGCTCGGATACCGCTGACAATGACCTCGCTTGCGTCATGGTGCACCGGCGACGCTTGGTTCAACGATTTTCCAGTCGCAGAAGCCGTGCCTATGGCATTTCAAATGGGAGCCGATGCCGACAAGCTCCGCGCCTACCTCCGCAACGGCAAAGACTGGCGCGAACCTCTCTGCCGCGGCAGCTATGGTATATCGCTCGAAGAAGGCAAGCTCGACGGAATGCGGGACGGCCGCCGGATATACTATTTCAAGAATTCTGCTTGGAGAAAAGATGATCTATCCGTCCCCTGATCATTCTTCGAACTGGTTTTTCAGGCTTTCACTGTAAGGTGCCCGCGCGATGCCTTTTTCGGTGATGATCGCTGTGACGAGGTCGTTTGGCGTCACGTCAAAAGCATAGTTCGTGATGCCGACGCCTTCGGGTGCGAGTTGAATATCTTTTACGTGTGTGACCTCGGTTCGGTCGCGTTCTTCGATCGGAATGTCGTCGCCGGTCGGGCAATCCAGATCGACCGTCGAGAGCGGCGCCGCGACGTAGAACGGTATGCCGTGGCGTTTTGCTAGGACGGCGACCATGTACGTGCCGATCTTGTTGGCGACGTCGCCGTTCGCCGCTATTCGGTCAGAGCCAACGACGACGGCGTGGATGCCTCCTTTTTTCATAAAATGGCCGCTCATGTTGTCCGTGATGAGCGTGACGGGAATGTCGTCTTCCATCAGTTCCCACGCCGTGAGGCGCGCGCCCTGGAGGTACGGCCGCGTCTCGTCAGCGATGACCGAAATATTCTTGCCCTGATCGACAGCACCTCGGATCACGCCCAGCGCCGTGCCCCAGATACCGCCGGTCGCCAAGGCTCCGGCGTTGCAATGCGTCAGAACAGTATCGTTATCGCGAAGCAGTTCGCCGCCGAATTGGGCGATGAGTCGTTGGGCCTCGATGTCCTCGTCGTGAATGGCCTTAGCTTCGTCGATCAGGATCTGCTTGATCTCGCTGACCGACTTACCGGCGTCTTTAGCGGCGAGATACGTCCGTTTCATCCGGTCGATCGCCCAAAATAGATTAACGGCGGTCGGACGGGTCTTGCCCAGCACGTCGCATGCGAAATCGATCTCGTCCGTCAGGTCCGCAATGTCGGTCCCGACAAAGCTCTTAGCCGCCAATGCGACTCCGTATGCCGCCGAAACGCCTATCGCCGGAGCGCCCCGGACGACCATGTCCTTGATGCCGGACGCGACCTCGTCATAGCTGCGCAGAGTCAGCCATTTCGTTTCGATCGGCAATAGCCGCTGATCCAGCATCAGGACGCCTTCGTCCGACCACTTGACGGGAATTATCTCGAGTTTCATAAAAATCCCGATTATAACGAACGAGAAAGAAATTAGCCACGAATGCAAGAATGAATTGCCTATAAACTACTCGTGTCGTGCGTTCGCGGCCGAGTCGGTCAGGTTTGCGACTGGTCACCCGTTCGTTTATATTCGCTAAGTAACCACTCACAATAATGACGGAGGCCCCGACCACTATTACAGCACAAGCTCAGACCTCGCCCGTATTTAGGAGCGATTTTGACCTGCACCGAGAACTGCCCGCAACGCTCGCGGGCCTCGAAAAGATCTCGCGCAACTACTATTGGGCATGGAATTACCGTGCGACGAGTTTGTTTCGCGACCTCGATCCACAGCTATGGGACGAGTGCGAACAGGACCCCAGGCTTCTGCTCAAAAAGGTCCGCAATTTCCGTCTCCGTCAGGCAGCGGCCGACCCTATTTATTTGGAAAGACTTAGGGCCGCCGAGGACGAAGCTGATCGTTATCTTGCTTCATCAGTTCCCGCGGCTACGGCACGCATAGCGTATTTCTGCGCCGAATACGGCGTGCACAATTCCCTGCCAAACTATTCGGGCGGTCTGGGCATCCTCGCCGGCGATCATTTGAAATCTGCAAGCGACCTCGGCCTGCCGCTGGTTGCCATTGGGTTGTTGTATCGCTTCGGCTATTTTCGTCAGTCGATCAATCACGAAGGCTGGCAACTGGAGACTTACAACGACGTATTCGAAAGCGAACTTGCCCTAACCCCGGTGCTCTCGGCGACGGGTGAAAGGGTGGCCGTTTCGGTCCACATTCGGGGCCGCGAGGTGGTTGCGCAGGCTTGGCTGGCAAAGATCGGCCGCATCTCGCTCTATCTTCTGGATACTAACCTGCCGCAGAACGGAGACGTGGACCGGTTGATCACGGGCCATCTCTACGGCGGCGACACCGAGACACGCATCGTACAAGAAAAGGTCCTGGGCATCGGCGGCGTTCGCTTGCTCAGAAAGCTGGGCGTCGCACCGGACGTTTATCATCTAAATGAAGGCCACGCTGCATTCTCGACCCTCGAGTTGGCTCACGAATATCTAGCGGCACATCCTGACGGCTCTTTCGCCGACGCGGCCGCTGAAGTTGCCCGCAGCTGCGTCTTCACTACGCACACGCCGGTCTCGGCCGGCAATGACGCGTTCGATCCGGCCCTTTTGATCGAGTGTTTTAGCAAGGAATACATCGCTTCGCTGAAACTGACCGACAAGGAATTCCTGGCACTGGGACGAGCCGACCTTACAGACGACGGCGAATTCTTCGGAATGACGCCTCTCGCGATACGAATGTGCCGTTCATCGAACGGCGTTAGCCGTAAACACGGTGAAGTATCCCGCGGCCTCTGGCAGAAGATGTTCCCTGCTGCGATGAACTTGACCGACGTGCCGATAACCTCGGTAACGAACGGTGTTCATCCTCTGACGTGGATCGCCTCGATCTATCAAGATCTGTATGAACGGCGGCTCGGAAATGAATGGATCGGTGCAACGCGCGACGCAGGCGCCTGGAGCAAAGCCCTGGACGCAATACCCGATGCTGATATTTGGGACGCACATCATACTCTCAAGGAATTGCTCGTTGCGTTCATACGGAATCGCACTCGGGTGACGGACGCGGGTTCGCATGAGACCATTAACGAGCATACGGACACGCTCAACCTTTTCGATCCGGCGTACTTGACGATCGGATTTGCCAGACGCGTGGCTGCTTACAAACGCTGGGATCTGCTGTTCTCGGATCTCGATCGTTTGCTTAGGCTTGTAGATGATCCGGAACGTCCGGTTCAGTTCGTCTTTGCGGGCAAAGCTCACCCACAGGACCGGACCGCGAAATCGATACTGCAAAAGCTGATGTCGATCAACCACGATTCGAACTGGCAGCGTAGAGCCGTTTTCATCGAAGACTACGACCAGGAGGTCGCTCGGTATCTGGTGCGTGGGGTAGATGTTTGGCTCAATGTACCGCGTCGCCCGATGGAGGCAAGCGGGACCTCGGGTATGAAAGCAGCAATGAACGGCGTGCTCAATGCGTCGATCCTCGATGGCTGGTGGATCGAAGGTTTTGACGACACCAATGGATTTGCAATCGGCGGCGATTCGTTGATGTTGGATGAAGAAATGGACGCAGCCGACGCGGCCTCGCTCTACGAAACGATCGAAGATCGTATCGTTCCGGCCTACTATTCCGTTGATGCTGAAGGACTTCGCCGCGACTGGATCCGCATGATGCGAAGTTCGATCGCGACGCTGACGCCGGCCTTCTCTAGCGATCGGATGGTTCGCGATTACCTCACGGAAATCTATCAGATCACCTAAAGGCTTATCATTTATGTCGCAGATCGAATTCACTACCGGCGAGATCAGGCCGATCGAGTGCGTCAAGGAAGCGTGGGATGCGATCAAGGCGGATTACTGGCCGCTTCTCGCTATCTCGATCGTTGGGGCATTGATCGGAGCCGTATCGCTGTATGTGTTGATCGGCGCGATGGTTTGCGGCATTTTCAAGTCGTATCTGCGCGTGATAGACGGCGGCAAGGCGGACTTCGAAGACCTAAAGGCAGGTCTCAAATACTTTCGGGCGAGCTTGCTTACGACGGTACTTTTCGTCTTGCCGATCGTTGTTTACATGTTGGGCCTCTTCGTTACACTGTATCTGCCGCTTCTGACGCGGACCGTCAGCGGCCAGATCGCGGACGGATCCGATCTGCTCGCCGGATTTGGCGTTGCTCTGGGTGTCGAGATCGTCATCGCCGTGGTCATGGTCTGCATCCACACTCTTCTTATTTTCGCCTTCCCGCTGATCGTAGATAAGGATCTATCGAGTTGGGATGCGATCCGGCTAAGCGCGAGGGCCGCGATGCGTAACGCGGGCGGCATCGGCGGTTTGCTTGTGGTCAACCTCGTGCTGGTGATCGTCGGATATTTGGCTTGTTGTATCGGTTTGTATCTCGTGATACCGATCATAACGGCTTCGGGATTGGTCGCTTATAGAAAGGTGTTTCCAGGTCCGGCCGTGCGATCTGATTCGCCGCCGCCGTCGGCTTATGAAATAAACTGAATGCTTGAACCGACCAGTATCATCGAAGACTCGGACCGGCAATTGTCGATCAAATGGTCAGATGGATCCGAATCGAGCTACGCTGCACCGAGCCTGCGCCGCGCGTGTCCGTGTGCGGGCTGCGTCAATGAGTGGACCGGCGAAAAGATGCTCAGCGACGATTCGATATCCGACGATCTTTCGTTCAGTTCCATCTCGATAGTCGGACGATACGCACTCAATTTTCGTTTCTCGGACGGACACGATACAGGAATATTCAGTTTCAAATACCTTCGGGAGCTTTGATCCAATGCACGAACGCGACATATTCGACGAAAAACAAGAGACGAAGAAGGCCGTCTTTTCATGTCCCTATTGCCGCGAACGATCCGAGTACGACGTCCGATGGCTAAAACGTACAAGAAAGAAACAGCCGCCGCGGAATTTATCCGACCATGACCGCGCTCGATTCAACAAATCGCGTGATTACATGGTCCGAATAGATGATATGCTCGCCTGCCGCAATATGCGTTGCCGGAAGCGGTTCGAGATCCCGTCCTCGCAGAGCGTTGTCTTCATTTGATCGGATCGGTCCAAAGAGGCTGTCGGTAAAAAAGAGAGGCCACACCCATAAGGGAATGGCCTCTTCTTCTCCTGAAGAAGACCGGAGAGAGCCTAGTAAATCGAGAACGAATATTCCACCTGACGTACAACGGTCTGAGCTACACCGTTTACCATCGCCGGCTCGAACCTCATTGAGCGAGCACTGGCTATAGCCTGTTCCGTAAGCCCATTAGGCAGGCCTTTGACCGGAGAGATCGAACCGATCGAACCATTGGCATTGAATGTGACACGAAGTATCACTGTCCCCTGAACCTGGGCCTGCCTCGCGGCATCTGTATATGAAGGCTTAGGTTTGTACGTGATCTTTAATGCCGTCGTCGGCCCTGAGGCCCTGAGCGGCGGCGGTTCACTTCCTCCGCCACCTCCTCCGCCGGGTCCGAATCCTCCGCCATCACCGCCGCCGGAACCACCATTCGAGCCAGGGCCGAAGCCGGAGCCCGAACCCGGACCCTGCCCGCCATTACGGCCGGTTCCCTGGCCTCCGCCGGATCCCGGGCCGTCCGAGAGCGTGGTGTATTGCGATGTATTTATGCCATAAGGCTGTGTACGATCGACCTTGGTCTCGTTGATCGGCCCTTTGATGCCCATTTGGATGGGGATCGTCGGGGTTGTGAGCCGGTCCATAGACACCGATGGAGCAATCTGCGGATCCTTCATGAAGGGTGCACGCTGGCCTTTCGACGCGGGGTTGGGATCGTTGTTCCCGCCGCCTCCGCCGCCCCCGCTGTCATCCTTTTTCTTTAGTTCCTGGACCTTTTTCTCCTCGGGGGTCATCGGAGTGTCGTCGATCAGTATCGCGTTGAGCAGATCGTCGTTAATTGCGCCGATATCCAGATCCTTGCTGAATATATTAACGACCACGCCCGACAGGAAGACGAAATTGACAAGGCAGAACGCACCAAGTAGCAGCCAGTTCCGCTGGTTCACATTCTTCTCTTCGATGACCGTTAAGTGATAGTCTTCATCGACCACCTCGGGAAGCACTACCGGCTGTCCGCCATCCGCTTCGTAAGCCCGCGGAATGAAGACAGGCTCCGGCGCAGCGTGCGAGTAAGCAGTATTGGCCGATGATGGCGGTATCGAAGAAGTAAATTCCGTTTCGATCTCCGCCGTCAGGTCCTCAGCATCGGCGGCACTCAACGAAGATGATCCGACCGTCGAAGTAAATATCTCCAAAGGCTCTTCTGTGATCGACGAAGACGCAGCAGCCTCGGCCGTGGGAGCTTGGGCAGAGATCTCGTTCGCTCCGACCTCATCGCGAACGACCGGATTCATCTCAAATGCCTGCAGCGTCGATCCGCAAGTCGGGCAGAACCCAAACTTCTCCGCATAGCTCTCATCGCAAGTGCTGCAATATTTTACGATTCTTCCCATCGCTGTATTCCTCTCGAAGCGGCCATCGGGGCACATCGCCGCAAACTAACAAACTATCATTATACTGCGGATTCCCAACTAAGTTAAGCACCTCGCTATTATCTAAAGGAAGCCGAACCGGTGCATTCCCTGCTTCATAGATGCAGCATGTAATTGACGCGATGCCCGCACCCATCTAAAATTTCCTTTTGCTCCGGGTCCGTAATTGTTGATGTTTGCAACATTTCGATGTTCCGCTGCAACCAAAGAGTACCAAGCTTCCTAGATCGCTGTGCGGTAATGGCAAAAGCTAACGGAAAGAAGAACCTATGAAAGCTCGAAGGCAATTGGCCAGGCTATTTATCTTGTTCGTCGTGAGCATCTCTTTTGCGTCTGCAATTCGGGCTCAGAAGATTCCAACGCCGCGCGAAGAAAAGCTCCTGAACGGCCTGAAGATATTGATGTGGCCGGACGCTTCTAAACCGAACGTTGCGGTATCCATCAGGGTTCACAGCGGCTCGGCCTTTGATCCGCAGGGGAAGGAAGGCGTGATGAGGCTGCTGGCTGACGGTCTTTTTCCAATTGAAGCAACCCGCGAATTCTTCCGCGACGACCTTGGCGGCGAACTGAAAGTGCGGTCCACCTATGACATGATCCAGGTTGACGCCTCGTCACAAGCATCCGATTATCTCCAGATGCTGGAGACGTTGGGATCTGCATTAACTAATCCGCCGCTCGAACGCGAGCTTACCGATAAGCTCAAAGCTCAGCTCATTAGCGAACTCAATGCAAAGCTCGGGACCGCATCCTACACCGCCGACGATGCGGTCGCCCGTAGGTTGCTGGGCCAGTTCCCGTATGGCCGACCTGTGGACGGAACTCCTGCATCAGTGGGCCGCGTGGTCTATGCCGACCTGGTAGATGCAAAGAACAAGTTCCTGGTAGCTGACAATGCGACGTTGACCATCACGGGTAATTTTGACCGCGTGGAAGCTCTTCGGGCCTTGCGGCGGCTTTTCGGTGCCTGGCTCAAAGGCGATCGACGTGTCCCGGCATCATTTCGCCAGCCCGATCCGCCTCCGACCGCGATCGAGATGCTGCCTTCGCCCGAAAAGGACCGTGCAGCCATTCGATTTGCGATGCGCGGCATCGCACGTTCTGACAGGTCGTTCGCCTCGTGCCGGGTTTACGCAAAAATAGCCGAGGCCAGGCTCAGATCGATCGTGCCTTCGGCGGCCTCCGAGAGCGTTAATGTAAGATGCCACGAGCAGCTTCTGCCCGGGACGTTCGTGATCGGGTTCGATGTTGACCGCGGCCTGGTTGGCACCGAGAACGGCAAAGTGAACGCTTTGGACCTTCTGGCAAAATTGCTTGCGGAAAAGGTGAATTCGGTCGAATTCGAATCTGCGCGTTCTAAGTTCGCATCCGAATGGGCTGCTCGGCCGCTGACCGAATTCTGGCTCGACGCCGACACTTTCAGAACCGGAACCGCCGAGGCCGAACTCAGCTTGCCGGCCAATGTAACGACTGCCGACGTCCAGGCATTTGCCGATCGGATCGCGTCGTCACCGGCCGCTGTGGTAATCGTGACCACGCCAACTCCCCAACCCAAATGAGGCCTGTCTCTCTGACCGAGAAAGAGGCAGCTCATTCTGCTTCAGTGCGGAGTATGTTCGCCGGCATCGCCCGGCGCTACGACCTCCTTAACCACGTTCTGTCGCTGAATATAGACAAGCTCTGGCGGCGCGCAGTATCTCGCCGGCTCGCCGATATTTTGAGCCGGCCCGACGCCGCCGTACTCGACGTGGCCTGCGGGACCGGCGATCTTGCGTTGCAGTTGAATTCATCCGGGCCCGCAGCAATATCCGGATTGGATTTTTGCCGTCCGATGCTTGATATTGCGGCCGAGAAATCTGCAAGGTCGGGCATTGACCTGCCCTGGATAGAAGGCGACGCGATGGCTCTCCCTTTTCCGGACGCGGCCTTTGACGCGGTGACGATTGCATTTGGCCTTAGAAATCTTCCCAATGTTCCTAAGGGACTGAAGGAATTGGTCAGAACCATCAAGCCGGGAGGACGGCTGGTTATCCTTGAGTTCTCCACGCCTTGGATCCCGGGTATAAAACAGTTGTTCGGTCTCTATTTTACTAAGGTGCTGCCGCGGATCGGTGGCAGTATAAGCGGCTCGCGCGGAGCCTACGAATACCTCCCCGACTCGGTCGCGAAATTTCCAGACCAGGCCGGACTCTCGCTGCTTCTGGCCGAAGCAGGGCTCGAGGACATCACATATAAGAACCTCTCAGGCGGCATCGCCGCTATCCACGAAGGCAAGAAACCGCAAGGGCTTTTGAACTGAAATAAGTTAAGCGATAAACTTTGCCTGTCTTGCCTGATCGCTTAATGAAACGCAGCCTTCTCAATCTTGCCCGTCAGCTTCTGCTGATGCTGCTGGTGATATGGACAGTGGTGTCGCTCGTGACGCTGTTGATCGAGATCGTGCCCGGCACGCCCGCATCGGTGATACTCGGCGAGACCGCGACCACCGAACAGATAGAGAATTTCAACAGAACACACGGCCTCGACCGGCCGGCCTTCTTTTTCTCGATTTCCAGCGGCGACGGATTCGTATGGAATGGCTGGGACAACCGTTATGTTGATTATTGGTCGGGCCTTCTTCGCGGCGATCTCGGACGATCGTTCCGGACCGGACAATCGGTCAGCAGTATGATCGCAGCGCGGTATCCTTCGACGCTGTTGCTCGCTGTTGCGGCAATGTTGGTAGCAGTCGCGATCGCGATTCCGCTCGGGGTGCTCGCCGGGAGCAACAAGAACAAGTTCATCGATAATGTCGCCTCGTTCATCGCACTGCTGGGCATTTCGCTGCCCACATTTGTCGTCGGGCCGTTCCTCGTTTACATCTTCAGCGTGAATCTGGGAATATTCGCCCCGACAGGGAGTGCTCATCCTGAGGACATCGTCCTTCCGGCGATCACATTGGGAGCCGCACTCTCCGCGATCCTGACCCGAATGGTGCGGTCGAGTGTCATCGAAGAACTCGGTGAGGACTATGTGCGGACGGCTCGGGCAAAGGGACTGAGCGAACGTGTGGTCATCTATAAACATGTTCTCAAGAACGGCCTGATCCCAGTCGTGACCGTACTCGGACTGCAATTGGGCGTATTGCTGGCGGGTTCTATCATTACTGAGAAGATCTTCAGCTGGCAGGGCCTCGGGCTGCTGCTGATCGAGGACGGCATAGGCAAGCGCGATTATCGCCTGATACAAGGCTGCGTGCTGATCATTAGCATTACCTTTATTGTTGCAAACTCACTGACCGACCTGGTTTACAAACGGCTCGATCCCAGGATCAGGCTCTCGTAGAATGAACCGCCTCTTCTATATTGGTGTTGCCATTGCGGCCGTCGTCATTCTGGCGGCGTTATTCGCCGATGTCATCGCAACCCACGACGTCGTCAGCCAGGACCTCTCTCATCGCTACGCTCCGATCAGCGCCGAACATTGGTTCGGCACCGACGCGCTCGGCCGCGATGTATTCTCCCGGGTCGTCCACGGCGCTCGCATATCGCTTCAGGTCGGCATTTCCGTAGTATTGGTATCCTCGATCTTGGGCACGCTGATCGGGGCCGTCGCGGGATTTTACGGCGGCCTTATCGATAGGTTCCTGTCGGGTTATCTATTCAACGTGTTCTTGGCGTTTCCGGGCCTCCTTCTCGCTATCGCATTGGTTGCCTTTCTCGGAGCAGGATTGGGTAAGCTGATCGCTGCATTGTGCGTAATAGGCTGGGTCGGCTACGCCCGGGTGATGCGAGGCCAGGTGCTGAAAGTTCGGGAATATGACTACGTCCAGGCCGCTAAGGCGTTGGGAGCTTCGAATATGCGCATCTTGTTCACTCACATTTTGCCGAATTCGATCCAGCCGCTCATAGTTCAGGCATCGTTAGGTATGGCAGGGGCAGTGCTGAGCGAAGCATCGCTTTCTTTCCTTGGACTCGGGATACCGCCGCCGGCACCGAGCTGGGGCACAATGATCGACGAATCACGTGGATTCGATATCCTCTCGGCGGCGCCGCACGTCATGCTTTTTCCCGGGATCGCGATCGCCTTGACGGTTCTGGCGTTCAATTTCATCGGTGACGGCCTAAGGGAATATTTGGATCCCAAACAGCGAGCGAGATGATTCGACCGACACGGATCTACCAGATCTCAGAAAGCGCCGTCACGATCGAATTCGCGGCCGATGCGACCCCAGAAGCCAATAGCTCTGCGATAGAATTCACCCGGAAAGTCGATGAACTCGCACCGGCAGGCGTCGTCGAAACCGTCCCGGCTCATTCGTCCGCGACTATATTCTTCGATACCAGAGCACTAGGCACGACGCCCGTCGGTAGGGTCGAACAGCTTGTCGATCAGGTATTGCCTTCGATCCGAACCGCCGGCCGCTCGTCGAGTGATCCAATAGAGATAGCTGTCAAATTCGACCGCGGCGGCACGTATGACCTCGAATCATCTGCATCTGATGCCGGATTATCGGTGGATGAGTTCGTCTCGATCTTCCTGGCAGGGAGCTATGTCGTAAGAATGCTTGGTTTTCTGCCCGGCTTTGTTTACCTCGGCGAAGTGGACGCTCGGATCGCCATGCCAAGATTATCGACGCCGCGACGCGTCGTGCCTCGTGGTGCGGTCGGCATTGCTGACCGCCAGACAGGCATCTACTCGATGGAATCACCCGGAGGCTGGCGTGTGATCGGCATTACCGAATTCACTTTGTTCGATCCTGAAAGCTTTCCTCCGCCGCGGTTGGAACCCGGCGCGATCATCCGTTTCGTTGAGATCAAAGAATGACGATCAGAGTTGTGCGCCCCGGCATCCTTTCGACCGTCCAAGATCTTGGCCGGCCCGGATACCGACGGTGGGGCGTATCTCCAGGCGGCGCGATGGACCAAACCGCCCTTCGGTTAGCCAATCTTGTCGTCGGCAACCCCGATGCGTCTCCAGCGATCGAGATACACTTCCCTGCAACAGAGTTCGTTTTCGACGAGCCAAAGGTCATCGCCCTCGGCGGAGCTGACTTCGGTGCTACGCTCGACGGTCGAGAGATCGGTTTGTGGAGAGCGTTCATGGCCGGCAAGGGGCAATCTCTGCGTTTCAACAGCCGTCGTAACGGCGCTCGCTGTTACATGGCGGTTCGCGGCGGGATAAATGCTCGTAGCTGGCTCAACAGTTGCAGCACGGACCTGCTGACGAGACTTGGAGGACGACTCCTCCGCACGGACGACCGGATCGAGTCTGGGAATATGGACGACACGGCCGTGGACGAACATTGTATGATCGCACGCGGCCTGATCCCGCATTACAGCAGATTTCCGACGGTTCGCGTGGTGATCGGCCCGGAATCGGATCGGTTCGGTCCAGAAGGGCTTAGGTTATTCTTTGCACAGGACTTGACCGTAGATCCCGGATCTAACCGAATGGGCTGCCTCCTACGCGGAGAACCGATCGCCGAACCAAGCTCGAGCCGAATGGCGTCCACCGCGGTCACTTTCGGAACGATACAGGTGCTGCCATCCGGCAGCCCGGTAGTTCTTATGGCAGATCATCAAACGACGGGAGGCTATCCGCGTATCGGATGGGTGATCGAACGCGACCTGCCGCTGTTAGCTCAACTAAATGCCGGCGACAAGGTCGCGTTCCATGAGGTCGGTCTCGACGCATCGTTGGCACTCAAGAACGAGTTCGAAAGAGACATCGCTATACTGCGGGCGGCCTGTTCACTACGACGGACCAAGATGCTATCCTGAGCCGAAATGCGAACGATAGACCTCAATTGCGATGTTGGTGAGGGATGCCCGACAGATGCCGAAATGCTCGGGTATGCGACCTCGGCAAATATTGCGTGCGGGTTCCACGCAGGTGACGTTGATACGATCGCACGAACGGTCTATGCCGCATTGAATTTGGGTGTCGCCGTCGGAGCTCATCCCGGCTATCGCGATCGGGGGAGATTCGGGCGGGTCGAGATGCCTTTGCCGTCAGAAGATCTCCAAACGCTCATCACAGATCAGCTTGAGACATTTACCGAGATCGCCTGCCGGATCGGTGCTAAGCCGACACACGTCAAACCTCACGGTGCCCTGTATAACCTCTCCGCCCGCGATGCTTCGACCGCAGAAGCTATCGCAAACGCTGTTTTTAAGTTCGACCCCGAGTTGATCTTATACGGCCTGGCAGGTAGCGCCTCGATAACCGCCGCCGTAGATCGAGGGCTGCGAGTTGCCGCAGAGGCATTTGCGGACCGCACATATTCGAATGACGGTTCGTTGACGCCGCGTTCGCGCCCGGGCGCATTGATCACGCGAGCTGATGTCGCGGCTCGGCAGGCGATCGCGATCGCTATGGATGGCGTGGTCGAATCGATCGACGGATCCACGCTGCCGATCCTTGCGGACACGATCTGTCTGCACGGCGATAGCCCCGACGCTGTCGGGTTCGCCGCGGCGGTCAGGCATGGGCTTGAAGCGCACGGTATTGTTGCCAGGAGCCTACTGTGACCGATACGATCAAACGACCTTCGATCACGACCAGGCTGGTCGGCGCCGCGTTCCTGATGGCAACGTCAGCCATAGGGCCAGGCTTCCTCACACAGACCGCCGCCTTTACCAAACAGCTCGCTGCATCGTTCGCCTTCGTGATAGTGGTGTCGATCGTGATCGACATTATCGTCCAGCTCAATATCTGGCGGATACTCTCCGTCTCGGGACTTCGCGGCAGCGAGGCCGCGAATGCGGGCATTCCGGGCAGCGGATATCTGCTGACCGTCCTGGTCGCACTTGGCGGGCTGGTATTCAATATCGGGAACCTTGCCGGATGCGGCCTCGGGCTCAATGCTGCGACGGGCCTTGCCCCCGAATACGGCGCGGTTCTGAGCTCAGTGATCGCTGTTGCGATCTTCGCGTTGCCCGGCCGCGATCGGCTTCTGGACCATTTCGTCAAGGTGCTTGGCCTATTAATGACGGCGCTCATCGTATATGTGACCTTCTTTGCAGGCCCGCCCATACTCGACGCCGCAAAGGCGGTCGTCTGGCCCGAGAAGCTGAATGCCGCCGCGATCGTAACTTTGGTCGGCGGAACTGTCGGCGGATATATCAGCTTTGCGGGAGCCCATCGTTTGATCGAAGCCGGCATAACGGGCCCGGGATCGGTCAAGACAGTGGATCGCGGCGCTGTAGGCGGTATATTGCTCACCGCTGTGATGCGAATTCTCTTCTTTCTGGCGGCGCTCGGAGTAGTTGCGGCAGGCTTGACCATAGACGATGCGAACCCGCCGGCCTCGGTTTTTCGGCTGGCGGCGGGCGATGCCGGATATCGAATCTTTGGAATAGTGATGTGGGCGGCTGCGATAACGTCGGTCGTAGGCGCGGCGTTTACGTCCATCAGCTTTTTGCGAACGATACGCCCGGCCGTCGATAAGAGCCCGCGAAGTATGATCATTTGGTTCATCCTGATCTCACTTCTGCTATTTCTATTATTCGGGAGCCCGGTAAGATTGTTGATAATGGCCGGACTTGTTAATGGATTCGTACTTCCGTTCGGACTTGCAATGATACTCATCGCGGCTCGGCGAGGCCGGATCCTTGGGGAGTATCAACATCCACTTTGGCTCGAAACGCTCGGCTGGGCAGTTGTTCTGGTGATGGCCGGATTTAGTGTTTCGGCAATCATTGGTTGACGGAAGCAGATTTTCTGCATCCTTTGTTCGCTCGAATGCGTCTTTTTCTTTTTAGGACAAATATGCGACGAAGCTTCTCGATATCGATCGCTCTACTTTTGGCGTTCACTTCCATCGATTATGGGCAGTCAGGCCGGCGTGCCGAGCCAAAGCCGTCCCCTTCGCCAATCATTGCAAAAGATGACCCAACGCAGTACTCGGAATCAAAGCCGCTCCCGACGCGACGGCTGCCTCAACTCGGCGACACGCGGATCGGCAGCAAGCCCATGCCTACGACTCGGCCGGCCGACACCGAAGCATCCGATGATGAGACTCTGCGGGTCGATACCAAGCTCATCACGATCCCCGTTTCTGTATATGACCGTGCCGGTCTCTATGTCCCGGGGCTTACGAAGGACAATTTCACCATTTTTGACAACGGAAAGCAGCAGGAGGTCGCGTACTTCGGCGTTGACGATAAACCCTTTACCGTGGTCCTGATGCTCGACACGAGCATGTCAGCCACGATGAAGATCGAAGATATGCAGCGCGCGGCCATTGCATTCGTCGATATGCTTCAGCCGCGTGACAGCGTGATGGTCATTGAGTTCAACGGCGACATCAAGGTCCGCACCGAGGCAACGAACGACCGCGAAAAGATCTATAAAGCGATCCGAAAAGCGAACTGGGATTACGGCACATCGCTCTATGACGCCGTGGATGTGGCTCTGAGAAAAAAACTGAGCCAGATACAGGGCCGGAAAGCGATCGTATTGTTCACCGACGGGGTAGATACTTCATCTCGAAAGAGTTCTTACGACAAGACCTTGAACATGGCCGAAGAGAGTGACGCACTGATCTTCCCGATCTATTACGACACTTTCATTGACAATCAGCGTATGGGCGGCCCGTTCATAGTTCGCGGCAATACCGCCGCCGAGTATCGGCTCGGGCGCCAATACTTGGACGACCTAGCTACCTACACCGGCGGCCGGGTGTTTAGGCCCGAAGCAACGCCGGGCGGGATCACTGCTACATTCGAAGGCATCGCCGAAGAGCTTCGCCGCCAATACAACATTGGCTTCATACCGTCCGAGGACGGCAAGCCCGGCGAACAGCGGAGGATCCGTGTCCGGGTCGATCGACCCAATCTGGTCGTCCGTGCCCGCGACAGCTATACGATCGGGAGCTCATTGCCGAACTAGGGTCCGCTGAGAAATCTTGAACCAGTCAACACCGGCGAATATACTTCTATCCTGTGGCAACCCGAGATGAGGTAACGCTTATCCTGAACGAGATCGGCTCCGGCAGCAGTGAAGCCCCGGAGCAGCTTCTTCCACTCGTTTACGACGATCTGCGGCGCCTCGCTCGTGCGTATTTTTCTGCTGAGAACCCAGAGCATACCTTGCAGCCGACGGCCTTGGTCCACGAGGCGTATATCCGGCTGGTGAACTGGGAAAGCGTGACCTGGCAGAATCGTGCGCATTTCTTTGCCGTAGCAGCAGAAGTGATGCGCAAGGTGCTGATCGACCACGCCCGAAGGCGTAATTCGCAAAAACGATCTGGCGGCCAACGGCTGCTCGTAGATCAGGCGATAAGCATTCCGGACCGTCAAACGATCGACCTGGTCAGGCTTGAAGAAGCCTTACGATCGCTCGAATCGCTTGATGCCAGGCAGGCAAAGATCGTAGAGCTCCGATTCTTTGGCGGCCTTTCGATCGAAGAGACCGCCTACGTCCTCAATATCTCCGAAACCACCGTTCGTCGTGAATGGACCTTCGCAAAAGCCTGGTTCCAACGCGAACTGACACGGTCCTGACGACGCTGATCACCGGATAGCTATAAAATTAGCCTCGTCGAGCGAATCATCGGGTGTCACCACAAGGGTCGGCCTTTGGAATGAGTACCGTTTATGCGAAGCAGTGAGCACGTACGAGCGCCCTGCCTCGACATCGTCAAACCTGTAATACCCGAATGAATTGGTCAACGCACGCCGCCGTTCTCCGGTCCCATCCGCCAGGATGATCGTTGCATTGCTTACCGGTTGTCCCATCGTATCGACAACCCTACCTCCCACATGGACCATCGCCGCGGTTGGAGCCAGCAACGGGATCGCTATGTCGAGATAATTCACCGGCTGACTCGCTGCTGATCCGTTCACGACGTCGTTGATGACGAGATCGCCCGAGAATGTGAATTCGGTCGATGCCGCGGTGATATTCACGATGTCAAATTCGATGGTTACAAGCTGTTGGCGCCCGGCGCCCAGCGGCGAATTGATTTCCGTGTCAACTATGACTCCAACTTTTCCTGGGGTCGCGGTATTTGCCGCTACCGCAGCACCGACCGCGCCTGAACCGGCGTGGACATTTCCCGGATTCGCTAGTACCGAGGCGTCATAATTGAGAGTGAATCCGATCCCTGTCTCTCCGCCGAGGGAATCAATAGATACGCTCATCGAGAGCTTGTTGCCTATCCGGGAGACAAACTGTGGAAAGATCTCTCGTCCGGCAGTTCCCGACGCAATAGCCGATGACCTATCTCGCAGGCCGGCCTGTTCGTTTGGCCCGGTATTTTCCCTAACAGGATCGAGACCGGCCGCGTATCTTCTCGTTTGTATGATATCGGCGACCGAAATGACGCCGTCACCGCCGAAAACGGTCGGATACGTATCTGCACGTTGGAACTCGTTGTAAAAGAACGCAGTATCAAGCCGAGCTGCAAATCGCCTTACTTGATCCACGTCTCCTCCGTTGACCGTGCCGTCGTTGTCACCATTCGGCCGAGTCGCAACGTCGCCCTCAAAAGCTCCTCCGCGAACCGTGATCGCGGCGTCGGCTTCCTCGGGAGCAGATTCCACGTTACCTGCGAGGTCGCTTGCTGCCGAATAGAACCTATAACTTCGGCCCCATCTGCCGTTGAATTGGCTGCTAGTCACTGTCGTACCGGATAAAAAGGCACGATAGGGTCCGCCATTCTCGGACACATAGACGTCGTAGCTGCCAAGGCCAGAGCCATCGGGATCGTCCGATCCGCCCCAAGAAACCGGAAACTGAGGCGATTCCGCATATTGGGGAAGAGCACTGCATTGGCTGACAGGCTTTTCTGCATCGAGAAGGTTCGTAACAGCGTTTGTAACGATCGGTTCGTTCTCGTCGAAGAAGATCGTCGCCGTGTTTGAGATGCTTGATCTGGTCGGCTGCCCCGGCATCGGCTCGACGGTAAAGATCACGTAACCTTCTCCGTCACGGTCCGCATTGTTTGGCGGCAACAATCCCTGAAGCGGACTCAGCGGCCTTTCATTGGTTTGCGGATCGATCGCAGTAAAGGTCCACGTCACGGTACCGTTCGTTACGTTCAACCCGGCGGAGATGTCGGCCTTAAGCTCGTTCAGGTCTGGTCCGAGCTGAAGTCGCGATTGATAGAACGCCCGGTTGGGTGGTACTTCTATTCGGTATTGCTTGAATCCCATTTCTACCAGCCTGACCGTTCTCGGATCGAGTGTCGGCGGCAACTGATCAACGATTCTGATCCGCTGGGCCGGTGCCTCAGCCGTGGACAGATTCTCGAAGTTGATGCGGTAGAGCATCGGCCTGCCCATGGGCACCCAACGTTCCGGCCCATAACCTGCGGGGCCTAGCTTTTCGTTAGGATCGATCGAACGCTGGCCGCGAACGGTCAGTTCGGATTTCAGATTTGTAAGGCAGTCGTAGATCTGCATGACCAACTGAAAGATCGCAACAGCGGTCGAGGCAGCTTTGAACCATGGTATAGCCTGTCCAGCGCACTCAGTTGCCAATTTGCCTAGAGTGTTCATGATCTTACCGGCAAGAGCATTGACGACATCGAATCCGGTGGCGCCTCCTCCTTTTAGCATAAGGCTGGTCGCAGCGTCAGCCGTACTCAAGAGAACATTCCATCCCGCCGCCAGGCAATCGCCGGGCAGCAACTCCCCGAGTATGAAGAAAATCGCCTGGCGAGCTACTTCGGTCCAGCAATCACGTTGGGTATTGTCCTCTTCGAGCAGTCCGACCGGACCATAGGGCATCGGCCGGCCGCGCGCTCCGGACTGGCCGGTCCCGGCGACCCATTCCGATAGCGGTGGCATTACCTGCACCGCGACCTTGAACCCGCCGAATCCGACCGGGACATCGATATCGACGCCGACCTCGATCGTGGACTTTGAACGCAGCAACGGAGCGTTTAGCATTATTGTCCGCACATCGCCTACGTCGATGTAGAGGGGCACTCCGTCCTGTGGCGTTCCGGCGGGCAATTCTGATATCGGAAAATCACGGAAGTTTCGCCGATCCAATTCGAAGCCGTAAGATTTCGGGAACGAAATAAGGATCGGTACGTTGAGAGCGTCGTTCAACCCGTCATTGCTTGCTGAGAAAATGTATCGCTTTCTGCCGGGACGGATCTCGGTCTCACCTATGACCCCACTTCGAAGGGCATAACCTCCCCCTGTAACCACTCGGAAGCCATTAGAGAGAGTTGCCGTCTGTGTATCAGGATTACGAACAACAACGTCGTAATAACCGACAGGTTTATCTTTGAGATCGAAGATGGCCGCAAACCGACTAGTTGAGTTATCACTATCGATCGGCGTCAAAGTGACGTTTCCTGGCCCAACCAAGCGAAGAGTGGCCCCGGGCTTGAATTTAGCCCCTTCTACAACGACCGTTGCGAGTCCTTTGTTTCCGGCGACGGCAGGAGAAATATTCCGTATCGAGAACGGCAGGATCTCGGCCTTTAGGATAACGGCTTGTTCGGCTAGTGTAGCAACTTGCTTCGATGCATCGTTCTTCTTGAGTTCGCTTGCGAACGACGAGGGGACGTAATCACCGCGCGCCATCGTGAAATATTTGTCCGATGTCGTGTTCCGTATGACATTCTCTTGGTCGGGGAATCCGGGCCGGTTGCCTTGGAACTCGAAATTCGACTTCGACACCATCGTATCGGAACGCGAGTAAAGCTCGTTTTGCGAACCGCTTTGTCCGCCGAGAGTGATAAGCATCGTCTCGTCGTTCGGAGTGTTGAAAATGCTGTAGAAACGCTCTTGTCCTGTTACAAGCGTTGTATTTATTGGCACCCCGAGAGTCAGGTTGGGGACACTGACCAACGTGGACGCAACAGACGATGCAACGTTGTTGTTCTCGTTTGACTCTCGGATCGTATTGCGCGAATCGGTTCGAACAATGACGTAATAAGTCCCGGGTTCGACTGGAGGGAGCGGCCCTTCGAGTGACGCCGTGTACGTCGCAAAGGGGCCGAGCTGTCCGCTCTTTTGGTATTGCCCGACCAAAATATCGCCGCTGTCCCAATTTTGGTCAGTTGAGAGGTAAACAGAATCTTGCCAAGCCCCATTGGCCGGATTGGCCGAAGAATTCTGAACCGTCCAACTTATCGTTGCCGGTTCGCCAAGCGATATCGTGGCAGGCGGTGACACATTCGTTACGTTGAGTTCCGACGGCGGCGGCAACTGCAGATTGACAGCACGCGGCGTACTCGCGTTATTTGTTTCATTCGACTCGACGACCACGTTGTTACGATCCGTTACGACAATTAAATAAAAGTCCCCGGTCAGGCCGGGCGGCAATAGGATCGAACGGTTCTCCGTGTAGCTGGCTCCGCCTCCGAGCACGCCGTTGTGGTTCCTGAATTCCAATTGCCGGTCGCTAGGGTCGAGCACTTGATCGCGAGATATGAAAACGTGATCTGTCCATACGTCTGACAAAGTAGGAGACGAACCAAGATTCGTGACTGTCCATGAAATGTCGGCATATTGCCCGGAATAGAGTACTGAGGTAGCCGAAACATTTGTCACCTGAAGGTCAACATTTGGAGCGGTCAGAGTTATAGGAATCGCCGAAGAAGCATTGTTATTCTCATTGATGCCTTCAGAGACATTGTTCCCATTATCCGCATTCACTATCAAGAAGTAGTTGCCGGGAGTTACATTGGGAATTGTTACATTTGCTCCGAGTCCGTAGGATTGGCCGCCGGCAAGGGGTGTATTGATCACTGCACCGCCTATCGGCTGATCTCCAGGTCCAAAGGTGGCATCCGAAGACAAATAGACCGTATCCGCCCATGCTACCGGGGGCGTCATCCCCGCACCAAAATTACGGCCAGTCCAGGTGACCCCGAATGTGCTTCCAAGAATTGCCGTACTCGGAGAATTCACAGATGAGATCCGAAGGTCTGGAAGTTCTTGACCTACCTGAGTCGGTGCCCCGCCCGCGTTATTCTCCTCAAATGAGCATTCAGGGACGTTGTTGTATGCGTCGGCCTGTACAAAGATCGTGAAATCGCCCGCTAGGAACAAAGGGATCTGAACAACTCGGTTTTGAGTGTATTCCGCTCCCACGCTGAGCGAACCTATCCTTTCGAACAGGCCCAGGTTTATGAATTGAGTACCGTTATAAAGAAAGACCCGATCGAACCAGCCCGTTTGCGTGGCATCAGCGGTGCCATTGTTCTTTACCGTCCAGGACATCGGCATCGATCCGTTTATCACGATAGGCGGAACGGTCACGTTGGTGACTTGCAGATCCGGAGCAAAGCTCGTTAATGTGATTGCCTTTGGTGGGCTGACATTGTTGCTTTCTGCATTTCCGTTGGGGTCATACTCGAAGACCTGTTCATAGGCATCGGTGACGCCGAACAAATAATAGGATCCGTTGAGACACTGAGGAATTGCCACGGTCAGATTGTTGGTATATTGCTGACCTGCACCTAAATTGCCTCTGACGACCGAGGCGATCGGCAGGTCAATATTCCGGTCAAATACGGCATCGGTTGACAAATACACAACGTCTCGCCAAGATGCAGATGCATCGAACGCACCAACATTTTTGACTGTGAACTGGACATTTACTGTCGATCCTGCGAGGGCATTCGCAGGTGCGGAGACCGGGCCTTGAACCGCAAGGTCCGGCGGCGTTCCGAGAATATGCATCGGCGAACCGGGCTGTATTCGATCAAAGTCGGTATTATTGTTCTCCGCGTTGAATTCGAATACCTCCCCAGACCAATCCGCCATAACAAAGACAAAATAGTCGCCAAACACGTCACCGGGCAGGTCGATCGAATAATTCGATACCGTATAAGCACCATTCGGGGCCAACGGTCCTACGTGCCTTCGCGAACCGATATAGCGGTCGTCGGAGCTGAATGAATTGTCACGTGAAAGAAATATCGCATCGGTCCAAGCTCCCTCGCCGTTCGGAGTTGCTCCACTCCCGCTATTTGTGACCGTCCACGAAATAGAGATCGGTTGACCACCGTAACCATCCTCAGGAGCTTGGACATTAGATACCGTTAGATCCGGCAAAGGCGGGACACTGACCGTTATCGGCGAAGACGTGATGTTGTTATTCTCGTTCTCCTCGCTGACCGTATTGTCAGCATCTGTCTTTACTACCCAGTGGTAGGAGCCGGTGAAACCCCTGGGAATCCGGATCGTCGCGGTCCCTATATAGCTTTCGCCTTGCGCTAGATAACTTACATTCGAAAGCGCTGCAAGCTGGGTCGCTCCGCTAATCCCCGAGGTCAGGCTCAAATAGACAATATCCCGCCAATGCGGCACAGTGGTCGGGCCATTACCTGAGTTCGAAACGGTCCACTGCACCTGGACCTCTTGTCCAAAAAAGGCTGTCACAGGTGCGGTAACATTGGTAACCCGGAGGTCTGGCCTCTGCGCCCGGCGAACGTGGACACTACCGAAGGTTATGTTATTGTTCTCATTCGTTCCTTCATTTATCTGTGAATCCGCATCGGTTTTGACATATACGTAATAGTCGCCGGTAGCGGTGATCAGGTTCGTCGGGATCGTAACGCTCTGTATCCGGTTTACTGATGCACCGGGATCAAGCGTTTGTGTCAGTGCAAAGCTTCCGATCTCCGTGTCATTGCCGTTAACTATGCTGTCAGGCGAGAAATAGACCCGCTCATTCATTGGTCCCGCCGCCTTATTTCCGGCGTTTCGCGTCGTCCATGCGAGGTCGAACGATACGTCAGAATCGACCTCAGCGGGTGGTGTCACCACCTGGACCTGAAGATCCGGCACACGATACTCGTAGCGTACAGATCGAGTCCCGGTATTATTGGTTTCCGCCAGACCGCCCGAAACATCCTCGAAGACCTGATTCGCAGCATCGACCTTAACGTAGAAGAGCCCGTCGCTCGACGACCGTGCCGGCACGGTCGGCAAGCTGAACTGCTGTGAATACGAGGCACTTTGCCCAATCGTAAACGGCAAATTGAATCTTTGCGTGATCAGAACATCATCCGAATTACCGACTATCTGGTCGTACGAAAAATAGATATCGTCACGAAACCCAGTGGTGGTCGCGGCCGATCCACGGTTGGCCACATCCCAGGAAATGGTATATGTCACGCCTGGTTCGATCTCCGACGGGCCGTTTATATTCTCCGCAACGATGTCCGGTAGGTTTCTATTGACCTGAACCGGAACTGACATTATGTTGTCCCAAAAGTTGCCATTTGACTCCTGTACCGTGCCTGCGTCGCCAATAAGTACAAAAAGGTAGTAAGTGCCATCGGTCGGTATTGCCGCTGAAGGGATGTTGACACTGTTAAGGATCATGTTCTTCGACTGTCCAGGGGCAAGCACTCCGTCGTTATCGTAGGACCAACCTACGACCGTGTCGTTTCCGTTGAATAATTGATCATCCGGAGAAATGAAGAAGGTGTCCTGTCTATAACTACCGGTCGGGGCCTGGCCATTGTTCGTCACGGTCCAAGTCGCTGTGAAATTTTGAAGGATGTTGACAGACGGCGGCGCCGAAAGACCCGAAACGGCAACATCAGGCGCTGCAGGTCGCACGGTGACCGTCACTGTTGCGGTCTCGTCATTAAACCCGTTCGCACCCAGAGAAGCCGTAATATTCGAGCTTCGAAAACTATTCGAAACGGTCGTATTTATGTTGAAATTCAGTTCTCGGTGCCCTCCCGGCACCAAGACCGAGGACGGACCGGTTACCACACTCGGATCTGCATACGACAGATTGACGTAGGTACCGCCATTCGGTGCAAAGTCACGCAACCTGACGTTTATCTCTCCCTGTCGGCCCGCGGCCACCGGATCCGGATAGTTCACTCGAAGCTGAACAGACGGGTCCGCCGGAGGCTGGCACGTTAGGCTCTGCTCCCTCGGTCGGACGGCCCCGGCCCGCCTCGTAATGACCCGGCGGCTGTTCGCCCTCGAATCGAAGAATATATCCGCGATCTCGCTTTCGGTCAGCCCCCGCGAGTAAACGCGAATTTCGTCGATCAGCCCATTCGAATCCGGTTGAGGTGTCGTTTCGTAATCCGGTCCTCCGATCGTGAAATCGATCTCATTTGGAGGCATTGCCTGGTCAAAGTCGGTGCTTGATCGCTCTAGCCCATCGACAAAGACTTTGATCCGACCGTTCGAACGGACCCCAGCAATGTGATGCCATTCGTTTAACGTCAAGTCATCGCCGGTATTGACGTAGTAGAACTGTCCGTCGTTCAGCAAATAGAAATAGACCTTCTGGCCTTCGACTTTAAGTGAGTAAGAACCGTCACCGAACTCCTTGCCGGCTATGAAATGAACTCCGTTAGTTCTGATATTGACCCATGCCGCAAGACTGAAATCACCGGTCTGGACATCGAGAGCGTCGGAACCGTTGTCGCGCACCCTGACTCGATCGCCTTCACCATCGAAGCTGAATGCATAGTCAATGCGACCTTCACCATATGAAGTATCGCCTTCGAGTTCGCCATCATTGCCACCGGCAAGGTCTTGGGCATTGCCGTCCGCCGGCCAATAACCAACAAGCCCGCCGCCGGGGGTGGAGGTCGGGGTCGGCGTTGGATTGCCGCGCGGAGGATAGTATCCGGCTGCGATCGCCGCAAGTTCGTCGTTGTTCAACGCCCGTCCAAACAGCAGGATCTCGTCTATGGCGCCTTTAGCGGTCAATGTCGGAGCCGTGCAGCTGTCACCTTTGCCGATAGTGAATGGTGCGTCATTTGTACCGATCGCCTGCGACTCGATGAAATTGATAGAAAGAACGCCGTTGACATATAAACGGAACGATGTGCCTTCCTTTCTAAGTACGAGGTTGTGCCATTCGTTCTGGGACAACGCGGCCCCAGAACCGATCCGCGATCCTCCGGACAGGTGGCTAATGTCAATGAAAGGGTGAAAATTCTCGTCCACTCCGATATAGAAGTTCGAGGCAGAGTTGCAGGCACCTTTTCCGGCTACGTAATGTTCGGCCGGGGCCATCGGGTTGAACCACGTTGAAAGTGTGTAATCGCCGTCATTGACATCGAGCGACGGGCTATCGGGCACATATACGTATCCTCCCAGACTCGATTCCGGTAAAGAGAAGAAGCCAATACCTCGTTTTCCAGGGTTTATCAAATATGCGTCATCTCGATACTGCCCATTGTTCAGACCCTCTGAATCGCGCGGCGTAAAGTCGTTGAAGTTCCATTCCGAGATCAATCCTGGGATCGGCGTTGGCGTTGGCGTTGGCGTCGGACCCGGGCCGTCGATACATTCCGGCTGCCAGACCAGGTAATTGAGCGGCGAATTAGGGCTTTGCTGAAATACTATCTGAGGAGTTCCGCCGATCGCGGTAACGTAAACCCTATACGAGTTTGTGTTCGAGTGACGCGCGATGAACGCGACTCGAGCGCTATCCGGGCTCCAGGCAGCATAAGAACGCTCGAAGACTGCTCCCCCAAGCGGCGTAAATCCCGACCCATCAGCATTCGACGTGCAAAAATTTATATTCGCGCCGCGGCACTGCATGAGTAGCATTGTGCCGTCCGGTGAGAATGTAGGATCTTCAAGGGAATAATGAACATCGTCATCATCGATAAGCTTAACGAGGTTGCTTCCGTCCGAATTGATGGAGTAGATCTCGCTCGATGAAGAAAATATTATCTTCGAACCGTCGGGAGAATATCTAGCCCGGTCGGTGTAGTATCCGTCGCCAACCATCGAGGCATTTGATCCGTCGATCTCGATCTGCCAAATCGTGCCTTCATATATGAAAATTATTTTAGACCCGTCGGGCGAGTACTCGGGCCGCCTTATGTCTCCGTCGAAATTCGCCAACTGTACGGCTCCACTGCCATCCGCATTCATCGTGAAGAGATCCCCCGCACAGACATACACGATACGGGTGGAATCATAAGAGAATCCGTACTGCGGGTCGGAGCAGCCACCGGTTGTCAGTCTCGTTTGGTTATAACCGTTCGGGTCCATCGAGTAGATCTCTTGAAATCCCGAGTTTCGTTCCCCGTCGCGATGACTTGCGAATAGCACCTTATTGCCATCGCGTGAGAATACCGGGTCTCGTTCGACGCTCTGAGTTAGAGTCCGGATGTCGTTTTGGGTCCCGACATTTGTAATGGCGGTCAAGGACGTCAGGTACCCACCGTCCCCAAAGATCAAAGTGCCTCTGCTGATGGTCGAAGCCTGGGCAGCACTCGTGTATGCGTCCTTTGGATCGCCGCCTTGATGTACCGAAAGCGACCGGGCCACTCGTTGGGTTTCCGCTGAGGCATTGAAGGGCGCGAAAGAAAAAGGAAGTTCCGGCGAGACCGCAAGCCCGACCAGACAGAGCAAAGCAACCGCAAGAATTATTGCGAGATAGTGATTAAAACGGTTCGATGTCCCTTTGGCCATGATCATTTCTCCCCCGGAACCGGCATTAAATTGTTTGACTTCTACCTAATAGGGCGTGAAAAAGATGGGAAAGCGCCCATTTCTTGCGATTTTTATTGTTCAGATGGCCAATATTTGTATAATCTCCGGTATCGGTTGATAAAGAGGCTTGGCTGATGAGCATTCCGGATCGCGATAAGCTAAAGGATCTATTTGCAAGAGCTATTGATCTACCCGCGTCTGTACGCCGCGAGTTCGTCATCTCGGCATCGAAGGCCGATCCGACGCTCGCAAACGAGGTTCTGTCATTGATAGAGGCAAGTGAATCGACCCGCAACCTCATCGAAGACAACATCTTCGACCTTAGGAATGCTGTTCCTCCTATCAGCGCAGATCTGACAGGCAGTCGATTCGGTAATTACCGCATAGTTCGGGAAATCGGATATGGCGGAATGGGTACCGTCTTCCTGGCGGAACGCGATGACGGCGAATTTAGTCAATTGGTGGCTCTAAAGTTGGTTCGGCAATCAATTGCCGATTCAAGAACAATTGAGAGTTTTCGTCGTGAACGTCAGATACTGGCAGGTCTCAATCATCCAAACATCGCCGCACTTTATGACGGCGGCATTTCGGCCAAAGGCGAACCATTCATCGCGATGGAATTCGTTGACGGTGTGCCGCTCAATATTTACGCCGCCGAGAACGATCTCGGAGTCGAAGAACGTCTCAAGCTTTTTTTGAAGGTCTGCTCTGCCGTCGCATACGCACATCGAAATTTGGTCGTGCACAGGGACATTAAGCCGTCTAATATCCTGATCAATGCGGTCGGTGAACCCAAACTGCTGGACTTCGGACTTGCGAAGGTATTCGAATCCGATATTTCCGAAACACAGACCGCAATGCGAGCCTTCACACCGGGCTATGCCTCTCCGGAACAAATAACCGGGAGGACCATCACGACAGCCAGCGATATCTATTCGCTCGGCGTCGTACTCTACGAACTGCTGACGGGAACAAAACCGCTAAACCTTGACAATATAGGCTTCGACGAGATCGTAAATACGATCTCGACCGGACAGCCGGATCCTCCCAGTATCGCCGCCGAGAGGGCCATGAGGTCTTCATTTGGACGCCTGTTGAGGGGAGATCTCGATAACATAATAATGAATGCTCTTCGCAAGGAACCTGAGCGACGATTTCGTTCGGTCGAGGAGTTTGCCAATGATATTGAACGTCACCTCGAAGGCCGGCCGGTAACTGCACGCCCAAATACTTTCGGATATCGCGCTAGCAAATTTCTTCTTCGACATAAGATCGGTGTCGCAATGTCGGCACTGGTCCTGATCTCGATAATATCCGGTATCACTTTTACCCTCTGGCAGGCTAATGTAGCGAGAAAAGAGCGTGACAGGGCCGAACACAGGTTTCGAGATATTAGGAAACTTTCTAATTCGTTACTTTTTGAGATTGCGCCAAAGATCGAACGCCTTTCCGGGGCGACTGATGCCCGTGAGGCGGTCGTCACTCGCGCCCTTGAGTACCTGGACTCTTTGGCAGCAGAAACTGCTGATGACCCATCGCTACAAGCAGAATTGGCCGCGGCATACGAGAAGGTAGGCGACCTGCAAGGCAATCCTCTCAAACCGAATCTAAGTGACTTTGCCGGAGCTATCGAGAGCTACATCAAGGCCCGCGATATAATTTTGAAGCAATCTCCGAATCTCGAAAACCGTGCAAAGCTCGCTGCCAACTACCGCGCACTTGCCTCAATAAGATTTGCACAGAACGAGGTGAAGGAGTCATTGGCCGACTCCGAACGTTCACTCGCCCTTTTCGCAGATCTCATCTTGGAGCATCCCGACGACAAGGGCCTCGCTGCCGCTAGAACTGCGACGCTGCTTGATTACGGCCATACGCTGGCAATAAATAATCAATACAGCGTCGGTATCCCCATATATCGCGACGCGATAAACGCTGCAGAAAAACTCGATCAAGAGGACCCGGAGATCTTGAGATTATTGGCCCTCGGACGGGCCTATCTGGGAAACGCCCTTTCGTGGGACGATCAGCAGCCCGACGCAGAAGCTGAGACCGAGAAGGCGATCAAAATTGTCGAGAAGTTGCTGTTAAAATACCCAAATGATGCCAATGTACGTCAATCCGCCTGGATAGTCTACTCGATGGCTAGTAGCACGTTCGAAGGCATACAGAACGATATCTCGTTACGTCACGCTCAGGCCAGCTTTAAGGTCGCCGAACGTTCGGTCGAACTCGATCCTGCGGATACTCAGGCACTACAAAATCTCGCAAAGGCCAAATCACGTCTTGGTAACGTCCTCGTTCTCATGAAACGGAGAGAAGACGGGATCGCCCGGATCCGCGAATCACTCACAATGATGACCGGCTTGATCCAACGCGAACCAAGGAACCGAGTCTATCAACGCGACCTAGGCACAATATACACAAGGCTTGGCGACGCCGAGAAATCGCGCTCGAACCTCGTCGGAGCTCTTGCGGCCTACAAGGAATCATCGGCAATTTATCGCGACCTCGCCGCAAGCGATGAGACCAATACAGTGGCGCACCGCGACTGGGCTCAAGCTGTAAAAAGTGTTGGGATCACAGAGAAAAAGCTCGGCCGATCGGACGATGCCCGGGCCAGCATCTCTCTCGCGATCGAGATCTTTGAAAAACTCAGAGCGCGTGGAGCATTGGGCAAATGGGACGAAAAGATCTTCAACGAGATGTATCCACTACTTGCTAGTATCAATTCGGGCCGGAAATAAAAAAGGCGGCAAATGCCGCCTCTGAAAACATGGTGATCCGAGAAGGACTCGAACCTTCGACCCAATGGTTAAAAGCCATTTGCTCTACCGACTGAGCTATCGGACCACACGGCCGAACATGCCGGCCGAATTGAGAATTTTACAAATTGCAGCCGCCGATGGCAAGTTCCATTCGGATATCCGCTCGCGAATACACTGAATTCGGGTCAGTCGGCGTTTCAACGAATCCGTGTTTGCGGTAGAGCGAAAGAGCAGCCTCCAGCGTTCGATGCGATTCCAGAAAAATGGTCTCGGCTCCTTCGCGACGAGCCATTTCGATACACGCATTCATCAGCAGATCGGCGATCCCGCGGCCCTGGAACTCCGGTGAGACCGCCATTTTTGTCAATTCGAAAATGCCGCTCCCGACCGGGATCATCGCAACGGTCCCTACGCCTCGCCCGTCCACGATCGCCAGAAAGATCTGCCCGCCTGGTTCGATCACCCATTTACGCGGTTCGTCGAGTATCTCACGGTCATGACTCTCGACAGAGAAGAATCGTTCTATCCATTCGTAATTGAGACGAGCGAAGTCTGCGGCCCACCGGTCGTCGTAATCGACGATCTGCACATCCGAGGTCATTTGAACCAGCCATCCATCGTCGAGCCCGGCATTATGATCGTTTGATCCCTTTCCGGCCCCGTTGAGATCAGCCCGATCTCGACCCCGATCTTGTCTGAAAGAAAGCGTACATAGTTCTGCGCATTAGGCGGCAGCTTCTCGAACTCAGTGATGCCGAGAGTGTCGCTGCGCCAACCGTCGAGGACCTCGTAGATCGGCTCGATCCGACGCAGTTCGCTCGATACTGCTGGGAAGGTATCAATGCGTTCGCCGTCGATAAGGTAGCCAACGCAGACCTTGATCTCGTCCATCGCGTCCAGAACATCTAGCTTCGTCAAAGCAACTGAATCGAACCCGTTCAACTCCGCCGCATACTTGGTCGCAACCGCATCGAACCAACCGCAGCGACGTGGACGCTTGGTCACCGAACCATATTCGTTTCCTCGCTCGCGTATCAGGTTGGCGATCTCCTCTTCGCTATCGAGCATCTCGGTCGGGAACGGCCCTTCTCCGACGCGTGTCGCGTATGTCCTCACGATGCCCAGCACTCCGGAAATATGATGCGGAGGAATGCCCGCACCGACCGACGCACCGCCCGCGGTCGGATTCGACGAAGTGACGTAAGGGTACGTGCCATGGTCAACGTCCAGAAGCGTCGCCTGCGCACCTTCTAAAAGTATCTTTTTGTTAGACTTACGTGCCTCAGCAAGGAAATGTGAGGTCTCGCAAACAAATGGGCGCAGCCTCTCGACAAGCGGCGTGATCTCAGCGAGGATCTCGTCGGAGCGCAGCGGCTGCTGGCCAAAAAGCACGATTATCCGATTGGCCTCTTCGAGATTGCGTTCGACCCGCAGTTTGAGCACCTCGGGCGACAGTGCGTCGGCTACGCGAATGCCGCGGCGGCCGGCTTTGTCCTCGTAAGCGGGCCCAATACCGCGCAACGTTGTGCCGATCTTTTCATTTCCCAGCCTCTCTTCCGATGTGTGGTCCAGAGCTCGGTGATACGGCATTATCAGATGTGCACGCGACGAAACTTTGAGCCGCCCCGGCGTGACACTTATGCCTTTCTCCTCTATCTGGTCTATCTCTTCGAAAAATGCCTTTGGGTCGATCACCATGCCGTTCCCCAGCACGCAGGTCTTGTCCTCGTGTATGATCCCAGACGGCAACAGCCTGAGAACAAAGGCTTTATCCCCGACATATACACTGTGCCCGGCGTTGTGTCCGCCCTGATATCGTGAGACGACGTCAAAACGATCCGCCAGCAGATCGACCACTTTTCCTTTGCCCTCATCGCCCCACTGGGCTCCGATTATTACGATTATCATCCGTTGTTCAATGTCCGATCATAAAGATCGACGTAGTTTCTCGCTGCGTTCTCCCACGAATTGTCGATCGCCATACCGTTTCTTTGTATCCTGGACCAAGCTTCCTTGTCCTCATAGGCGAATCGAGCTTCGTAGATCTTTTCCAAGAGCTTGTCAGCCCTGTATTCACTGAACTTGAAGCCGTTCCCGGTGCCGGTTACCGCATTCCAGTTCTCGACCGTGTCGTCAAGTCCGCCCGTCGCTCGAACCACAGGCACGGTCCCGTATCTTAACGAATACATTTGATTCAGGCCGCACGGTTCGAACTTGGACGGCATTAGGAACATATCCGCCCCAGCTTCGATCAGATGTGCCAATGACTCATTGTAGCCGATATAGACACCGACTCGCGACGGGGCATGGTCTCGCATCGCCTGAAGAAACTCTTCCGAACCTTTTTCTCCCGAACCAAGCGCGATGAAAAATGCTCCGGCCGCCAGAATATCGCCGGCGCCTTTTTTTATGAGTTCCACGCCTTTCTGCGCCGTCAGCCGCGTGACCGACGCAAAGATCGGCCGGTCAAGCTCGACGGGCAGCGAGAACCGCTCAAGCAGTTCGCGTTTGCAATCGCGTTTACCCGATAGGTCATCTATCGTGAAGTGTGCCGGAAGCTCAGGATCGGTCGCCGGGTTCCAAACCTCATAATCGACGCCGTTCGTAATGCCGATCAGCCTCGAAGACCTCTGCCGGGTCAACCACTCAAGCCCGTAACCGAATTCAGCGGTCTGTATCTCATGCGCATACCGCCGGGAGACTGTGGAAAGTGTATCAGATACTTCAAGTCCTGCCTTCATTGCCGAAGCATAACCATTGAACGCAAAGGCATTTACGGCGAACCTTGATGTAAATCCAAGTGATGGCAGATCGCCGAGGCCAAATCCGCCCTGGTATGCCATATTGTGTATCGAGAACACCGTCCTGGTGGCTCGCCAATACGGATCTGACATCCGACGCGATGCCAACTCGACAGCAGCAAATCCACAATGCCAATCATTGAGATGGACAATGTCCGGAGGCTCGCCGATGCGCTTTATTAGCTCAAGGGCAGCGTGACAAAAGAACCCGAATCTCTCGTGATCCTCCGAGTAACCATAGATGGAATCACGATGAAACAACGATGGAGCATCTATGAGGAACGTAGGAGAACCATTTGCCTCGCTGTAAAAGGCCTTCGCATGATATGAGCTACCCTTCCAGGTCACCCAGAGATCGTCGATCGCAAGTTCCCAGAGGTATTCGCCCTTTGTCTGCCAGTAACAAGGCGTGATGAGGACGACGTCATGACCGATCTGCTTGAGTGCTTTCGGCAGAGCTCCCGCAACATCCCCCAAACCGCCGGTTTTGGAGTAAGGGACGGCTTCGGCTGAGATGATCGCGATCCGCATAAATAAAATGCCGGAGGCCGAATGCCCAAAGGCAGGCCGGTCATCCCGATCTCGCCTCCACCGAAGCTGCCGGCTACTGAATAATCGTGATTTGCCGCTATCTAGCTTTGCATAGAGGCCAGAAACTCAGTGTTGGTTTTGGTCTTGCCGAGCCGTTCCAGGACGACCTCCATCTGTTCGACCGGCGACAGCGGGTTCAGAACGCGTCGCATGACCCAGACCCGATTGAGATCCTCTTTCTCGATCAGAAGTTCCTCTTTTCGCGTACCTGAACGCTGAAGATCTATCGCCGGGAAGAGGCGTTTATCGCTAAGTCGGCGATCAAGATGGATCTCAGAGTTGCCGGTTCCCTTGAACTCCTCGAAGATGACGTCGTCCATACGCGAACCGGTATCGATCAGAGCCGTCGCGATGATCGTGAGGCTTCCGCCTTCTTCTATATTGCGAGCGGCACCGAAGAATCGTTTCGGCCGCTGCAGAGCGTTTGAGTCGATACCGCCCGACAGGATCTTTCCCGACGGCGGGACCACTGCGTTATGTGCTCGAGCCAGTCGCGTGATCGAATCGAGCAAAATGACAACGTCACGTTTATGTTCGACAAGGCGTTTCGCTTTTTCGATGACCATATCGGCAACCTGGACGTGGCGCGTAGGCGGTTCGTCGAACGTGGACGATATCACCTCGCCGCGTACGGAACGCTGCATATCCGTGACCTCTTCGGGGCGCTCATCGATAAGCAGGACGATAAGCGTGACCTCCGGGTGGTTCTCGGTTATGGAATTCGCGATCGTTTGCAACAGCATCGTCTTGCCGGTCCTCGGCGGAGCGACGATAAGTGCGCGTTGGCCTTTGCCGATAGGTGTGACGAGATCAATCACTCTCGCTGCGAGATTGTCGGTCGTGGTCTCCATCTTCAGCTGCTCATCCGGATAGAGCGGCGTCAGATTGTCGAAGAATACCTTTTCGCGAGCCTGCTCAGGCGCTTCGAAATTGATCGCCTCGACCTTGATGAGAGCAAAATAGCGTTCGCCTTCCTTAGGCGGCCGTATCTGTCCCGAAACGGTGTCACCGGTCCTCAGGTCGAATTTGCGGATCTGCGACGGGCTAACATAGATATCGTCCGGGCCCGGCAAGTAGTTGTATTCAGGGGCTCGAAGGAATCCAAATCCGTCAGGCAGCGTCTCGAGGACGCCTTCGCTGAATATTAGGCCGCTTTTCTCCGTCTGTGCCGCGAGAACCTTGAAAATAAGCTCCTGCTTGCGGAGTCCGGTCGCACCCTCCACACCCATTTCTTTAGCGATGTGAGTGAGTTCGCTGATGGACATGTCCTTCAGTCCGGCCAGGTCGAGCTTTGCGTCATCCTGTCGGCCGTTCTTTGACGGCCTTTCGGCAGGCGGCGGGGCCGGTTCGTCGGCGTTCATCCCGGTATCGGCGATCTCGGTGTCGGCGATCTCGGTTTCCGGATCGGTCTCGCCATTCTCTTGTTCTTCGAATTCAGCGTCGTCCGTTATCCGGACCGCACGCGGTTTACGTGTCGTTGTGCTCTTGGTTGGCATTTCTAGATGGTGGATGAGAAATTCATCGATAAGTCAGTGTCGTGCGCGGTTCTTACATTTTTGAACGGGAATCGCTCCCGTTAAGATTGGCCACAATAAATCAAGTGGAGAAGACCGTATGGAATCAGTGTAGTAAAACAGACGAAACTACCAATGAGGAAGTTTCAGACCCTGAGTTTTAGGGATATTTGAAAACTAAAACATTTCCGCAAAGAAATCAACCCAAAACTGCGCATTTATCTTATATTTTTTCTCTTGCGCCAACCGCGGCCGCTATCCGTGTAAGCACTTCGTCTCGGCCTTTTCCGTTCTGCGACGAATAGGCGATCACCTCCGATCCGCCAAGAGCACCGCTCGCGGCTGAAGCCGATCTGGATATGGCATTATTTGAAAGCTTGTCGGATTTGGTCGCAACTACAATGAATGGCTTTTCGTGATAAATGAGCCAATCGTTCAACTGCTTATCCAGCTCCGTCGGTTCGTGCCTTATGTCCACAAGCTGAACCGCCAATGCGAGTTCTCGTCGGCGAAGCAAGTAATCCTCAGCCATTTTTCCCCAATCGGCTCGCATGGCTTTTGATACCTTTGCGTAGCCGTAGCCGGGCAGATCGACAAAATAGAACGAACGGTTTATCAGAAAAAAGTTTATACACTGGGTGCGGCCCGGCGTATTTGAGGTTCTCGCCAGGCCTTTTCTCAACAGCAGCGAATTTATAAGCGACGATTTGCCTACATTCGAGCGCCCCAGGAACGCCACCTCCGGGAGTCCGTCTTCGAGCCAATGGCTGCGATCGAACGCACTACGGACGAACTCGGCCGATGTGATCTTCATCCGGAATGTTCCCCGAGGTTACCCGCCGGCCTGTCGTGCTGCCCGAGCCTCCATCCAGCGTTTCATCTGTTCGCGACGTGCGGCCAGCGTCTCCAGGCCGTTTGGCTGGCGGAGCAACAGGCTTTCGAGATGTTTGAACATATTGGGATTCCCCATCATCTCTCGGAGTTCGTCGAGATAGGGATGTATTTTTGAAAGAACTACCCAGGCCTCGCCCGCAGAAGCCATGAACATCTCTTCGTCGATGGCACCGAGATTGACCATGCTGGCCGCCATGTCCCAATAGCTTGAGACCATGCGGTACTTGGCGCTGGTAGATTCGTCGATCATCGTGTTCAGGATGTCAGTCGCACTCTCGGGGAAAAAGGATATGAACCATGCTCTCGCCTCGCGCATCTTGTCCTCGCGGCGGAGTTCATACAATTTGAGTATCAGGTCGGCAGAAGTTTCTTTGCTCATAACGAATCGAAATTAGCAGATTCGACCGAGATAGAAAAGTCATCCCGGCGCAAAAGCCCGGCCAATGTCTGATCCCGCCCGCGGGCATGAGACATTGGCCGGTATCTCAATGACAGTCGCCTATTCTTCTACGGACTTTCCGCCTGGACGCAGCGTGCTGCTCGATGTGAAATCAAGCGCCAACTGATCGGTCGAAAGCGAGAAGATCCGGTTCGGCGGCGAAAATACGAAACCGCGATACGACGGTGTAAGCGAATAATTGAATCCGGTCGGGACATCAGTAAATGCGAAATACCCGAATGGATTGGTGACCGCGAGCCGTCTGATGCCGGTCCCGAAACTGGGATTGTTCTCGATCAGGACGACAGTAACTCGGCCGATACCCGAGCCGTTCGCGTCAACTATCCTGCCCGCTACCGTAGCGGAAACCTGCGCTGCTCCCGTGATGCGTACGACATCCGTCCTCGTTACGGCCTGGCCGTCGGGATTAGTGATCGTCAAATTGCGCAGCCCGGGGTTGGCTCCGGTCGCGGTTACATTCAATGTGATCGAGGTCGGCGATGTGTACGTGACGCTGTTTACCGTCACGTTCGAACCGCTGATCGACGCTGAAATGTGATTGAACGGACGAGCACCGCCGCCGAGGTCCGGACCCGGATCGTAGAATCCGGAGCCGTTAACCGATGTACCGGAAACGACCACGTTAAAGTTGACCGCGCCCGAAGCAATTTCGTAAACGCCGCCCGTTCCTGGGCCGTCAGCAATGTTCGCCGGCGGCGGAGCTATGAGCTTGGTCATACGCAGGCCGTAGGAATTGGCCGCGTTGCAGAACTCCTGGGCCGTCCACATCGTCATATCGTCGAGCGGATCGAGGCTCGTGTACGAATAATCGCCCCAACGGCGTCCACTCGCGCCGCCCGGGTCGGAAGCCGGGTTGTATGCGGTGGCAGTGCTCGTGATATTTGCGAACGCCTGCATCGTGCCGAGCGTGTCGCCCGAAAGCCTTCCCGCTGTTCCCGCGTCGGCGAAGAACGGCGTGCCGGCCATGCTGAATCCGACGGCAGCGTGCCCTTGGCCCGAGACCATCACCGACGGGATCCAGAACTGTCTTGCATCTGCAAGCGCCGCAGCATTGTCGAATATCGTTCCCGACTGGACGAGCGTCAGAGTGCCGCCGTTGTCGGTGCTCCTAACGCCGTTCAGTTCATACCATCGAACGGCGTTCCGAGCGGCTGCGGCTGTGCTTGCCGTTCCGGCCGAACTCACGCGTATGTTGTGGGCCAGCCAGAGACGGCCGTTGCGTATATGGGCCGAATAGATGCGGTCATCTAACGCGTCAAGTCGACCGTTGTTGCCGCCGGTGTTTCCGCTATGGGTCACGGGATTCGAGAAGTTGGTAGTAGGCACCGTTAGGTTCAGACTAGAGCTCAGCGTCGGTGTACCTCCGGGCGTGCTGACCCGTCTGACCACAAGGGTCGAAAATGATGCATTGTCAACTCCAACAAAATATCCCTCGCTCGATGACGGATCGTAGTTGTCAACGCCGCGCGGTGTGTACATTCCCGCCCCTGTGCCCGTAGCAAGACCGGAGAAAAGCGTGGAAACGATCGGTCCCGCGCCAAGGATCGAACTCTTGCGGACAACAAAAGCATCCGTCCTAAGGAACGCTCCGGCAGACGAGAACATATTGCATCCGAAATAGACCGCCAGATTATCAACACCCAACGACGGATAATCGCAGAAATCCGTACCGCCGTTCGTCGTAACAAAAAAGAATGTCCAAACCGTGGCGTTCGTCAGTGCGGCTGAGCTTGCGGCATCACTCACAGCGACCAACCAGCGATTGGCACCCGTCGTCGTGCATTGAGCATTCGTACAAGGAACGTCAATGATAGACAGGATCCATCGCCCAGAAAGCCTGTCGTAACGGATCATGGGATCCGTCGTGAAATTCGCGACCACGGTACCGCCTATCGGGGTCATAACCGGCGCAAAGAATACATCCGGATTAAAATTCAAAACACCGTCAGCCGAGCCTGTATTCTTGTTGAATGATCTAAGACGTCCATTGACGAACGCGACGACCTGGCTCGGCCCGACGGTTCCCATAGAGTCCGGCGGGAACGAGCCGGTATCCGCGAGCGTCGCGGCCGTAAAGTTCGTTCCTATAGTTTGCGGAGCGAGCGGCCCGAACGACGAATTTGGCGAGCGTTCCTTTATACCGGTGGCTGCCTTCGGATCAGGCCAGCTAGCTACATTTGGTGCGTCGGGATTTGGCCTTACACGGTCCTTCTCGCGTCCCTCGCGTTCCGGGAGCATAAGCGGGCGTTTCGACGGAGCAGCCACGAGCTCGGCCTGTTCGATCTCAGGCATCGAGCGAGATAATCCCATCGGCCCGGTCGTCATCACTCCCACGATCTCATCGCTGCCTTTTCCGGCGCGTTTCGGTGCCTTTTTTGAAACACCGGACTTCGACGGCAGTCCTGCGGCCTTTCGGCCGCTTCGCTGAGCGGCCGCATCACCCGCAAACAGGAACACGAGCCCAAGTGCCCCGATCGACACAAGTGCTCTGCTCAAAAAGCGGATCGAACGAACTGATCGTATTTTCCTTTCGACTTGCACAATTAATCCTCCATGGTCGGTCCGGCGATTTTCGCCGTGAAAAAAAGGTCTGCCCTCGCCGGATCACGATCGGATCACGAACAACGGTCACTAAAATGACAATGATGTCGGATAGTACTACTGTCTTTCGTACGCGAGAAGAATAGCCCCTAAATGGAACAAGGTCAATGGAACGGGCCCTTTAGAAATGAAAGTGCCTCGTCACCGTTGAGTTTTGGGCGACGAGGCATCGGTGGCCGATAATCGGTTGCTGGTCACTCAGCGTTGAGAGTTACATCTACCGGAACGCTTGGCGGCCAGGTTTGGCCTGCGGAGTCCGCCGACTTCAACTCGTTCTCGATCACGCCGGCCAACACTTCGTCGATAGTATCAACGAGTCTGATGGTCATATCGTCGCGTATCTCGTCCGGAATATCAGCCAGGTCCTTTTCATTGTCCCGCGGTATCATCACGGTCTTGAGTCCGAACCGATGCGCGGCGAGCAACTTTTCCTTGACTCCGCCGATCGGCAAGACCTTGCCACGGAGAGTGATCTCGCCCGTCATAGCAACATCGTATCTGACCGGCCGGCCTGTAAGGGCCGAAACCATTGCGGTAGCCATTGTGATGCCTGCGCTCGGTCCGTCCTTAGGGATCGCTCCTTCGGGAACGTGAATATGCAGATCCTTTTCGCGGAAATCAGCGGTGTCGATGCCCAACTCGTCTGCCCGCGTCCGGACGCAGGTCAGCGCAGCCTTTGCTGATTCCTGCATCACCTCACCGAGCTTGCCGGTCAGCGTTACCTCGCCTTTGCCTTTGACCAGAGTTGCCTCGACCTGGAGCACGTCTCCGCCGACCTCGGTCCACGCAAGCCCGTTGACCAGGCCTATTTCGCTTCGTCGGCCAATATCCTGTTTTCGAAACTTGATCGTACCAAGCAGTTCCCTTACCTTTTCGGCGTCGATCACAGACCTGAATTCCTGAGCCTCACCCGACGAGACGAACCTACGTGCGATCTTTCGCAAGCAGGAACCGATCTCACGTTCGAGATTGCGAACTCCGGCCTCGCGAGTGTAATGCCTAATGATCTCGATCACTCCTTCGTCGGTCATCTCCGCGAATTCAGCCGATATTCCGTTCGCGTCGCACTGCTTTGGTATGAGATGGCGTTTGGCGATCTCTAGTTTTTCTTTCTCCGTATAGCCCGAAAGCGGCAAGGTCTCGAGCCGGTCAAGCAGCGCGGGCGGTATCGTATGCAGCACGTTCGCCGTAGCTATGAAAAAGACATTCGAGAGATCGTAGTCGACATCCAGATAGTGGTCGCGGAACGTCACGTTCTGTTCCGGATCGAGGACCTCTAGCAGGGCCGCGGCCGGGTCGCCGCGATAATCGCGGCCGACCTTGTCCACTTCGTCGAGCAATATTACCGGATTGGTCGTGCCGGCACGCTTGAGAAGCTGTATGATCTGACCGGGCATCGAACCGATATAGGTGCGTCGATGGCCGCGTATCTCCGCTTCGTCGTGAACGCCGCCCAAAGCGAGCCGCATGAACTTGCGTCCTGTCGCACTTGCGATCGATTTACCTAAGCTTGTCTTTCCCACTCCCGGCGGGCCGACGAAACAAAGGATCGTACCCTTTGGATTCTTGACCAGTTTTCGGACAGCGAGGAACTCGAGGATCCTTTCTTTTATCTTGAGGAGGCCATAGTGATCTGCATGGAGAGTCTCTTCAGCGACAGCGAGGTCGTTTATCTCTTCGGATCTATTCTTCCATGGAATGCTGACAAGCCAATCGATATACGTGCGAGAGACCGTGCTCTCAGCTGACATTGGAGGCATCGCTTCGAGTCGAGCAAACTCCTGCAAGGCCTTTTCTTTGGCCTCATCGGTCATTCCCGCCTCTTCGATCTTCCGCTTTAGTTCTTCGAGTTCGGCCTTGTCGTCCTTTCGGCCGAGTTCTTTGTGTATAGCCTTGATCTGCTCATTCAAATAGTATTCGCGCTGATGCTTGTCCATCTGACGCTTGGTTCTGGTCTGAATGTTCCGGTCAATATCGCGTTTCTCAAGTTCAGCGTCTAAGTGATCGACCAGCTTTTGCAACCGCTCAAGCACTGATGCGGTTTCGAGCAGCTCCTGTTTCTCCTCGACCGATATGCGCAAATGTGACGCCATCGAGTCACTTATCTGCGACGCGGTCACACCTCGAAGGCTCGAATGAAGAGCATCTGAGTATGAATCCGCTGAGACACGCATTAGCTGCTCGACCTGTGCGTGCAGTTTCTGCAGGTAACTATCGGTCTTATACCCGGCCTCGTCCGTTGGTTCGATCCTGCGAACGACCGCCGAGAGCGACCCGTCAGGCCCGACCTCGACTCGCGCTAATCGGCCGCGTTCCTTTCCCTCGACGATGACCTTTATCTGGCCGTTATCAAGCCGCTGGGCCTGAACTATCCGTCCGACTGTCCCAACCGGATAGATCTGATCGGGTTTGGGATCATCGATGCTCGCATCGTGCTGGGTCGCTAAAAATATCGAACGAGATCCAGCCATTGCACGCTCAAGCGCAGCGACCGAGCTCGTGCGTCCGATCTTGAACGCTACGCGGGTGAAAGGAAAGATGACAACGTCCCGGATAGGGACCATCGGATACGCTTCTGTGTCCGTCGGCATTTGATCGGTAAATTCTTGCATACTGAACGGCTGCATTCCGAGATCCGTCCTGCGTTCGGGCCCCGGCATTTTTTTTGGTATGAACCTATTTACTCAAAACGTGATCGCAAAAGCAACCGACTCCGTGCTCGGCCGCCGTTGCTTTCGGACGGAACCGTCGATCTTCGCGTTCGGCTGAGTCTTGAGCGGGAAGAAACGGCTATTGGGGCGGGAATTCTAGAAATTATTCGATCCTGAAAATAAAAGAACGCCCGCGGGGTGCGGGCGTTCTCATTCAAGCAAATTTATAGCGTTCCAATGATTACGCCGCTTCCTCTATAGGTTTGTGAACCTCGAAGACGGGAGCCTTTCCTTCGACCATTTCGCGGGTGATCACAAGCTCGGCGATGTTGTTCTCGGTCGGGAGCAGGTACATCGACTCGAGCAGGATCTCTTCCATTATCATCATCAGTCCGCGGGCTCCGACCTTGCGTTTGGCAGCTTGCGAAGCAATAGCAAGCAGTGCACCTTCGGTAAACTTGAGATTGATGTTGTCGAACTCAAATTTACGCTGGTACTGTTTGACCAAAGCGTTCTTGGGTTCAGTCAGGATCTTGACCAGGGCATGTTCATCGAGCGCATTGAGCGTGCCGACTACGGGCAGGCGTCCGACGAATTCGGGTATGAGCCCGTAATGGATCAGGTCCTCAGGCTCGAGTTTAGAGATCGCTTCTTGCTGCCGGACGCGACTGCTTTTGACATCGGCTTGAAATCCCAGCGATCTATTGCGCAGCCGGCGTTCGACGACCTTCTCCAATCCTATGAACGCTCCGCCGCAGATAAAAAGTATATTGGTCGTATCCAACTGGTGAAAGTCCTGCTGCGGATGTTTGCGGCCGCCGCCCGCAGGAATATTCGCGACCGTCCCTTCGAGTATCTTAAGCAGAGCCTGCTGCACGCCTTCACCGGATACGTCACGAGTGATCGACGGATTGTCATCTTTACGACAGATCTTGTCGATCTCGTCGATGTATATGATGCCGTGCTGTGCCTTTTCGATATCGCCGCCGGCTGCCTGGACCAGCCGCACAAGGATATTCTCAACATCCTCACCGACATATCCGGCCTCTGTAAGGCTGGTCGCGTCCACGATGCACGAAGGCACGCTCAGCACCCTGGCCAATGTCTGGGCGAGAAGCGTCTTGCCCGTACCAGTCGGGCCGATAAGCAGAATGTTCGACTTCTGCAGCTCGATGTCCGATCGACGTTTCGCAAGTTCCAACCGCTTATAGTGTTGATAGACGGCAACCGACAGCCGCTTTTTAGACTCGTCCTGCCCAATGACGTATTCGTCTAGAAACTTCTTGATCTCCTGCGGTTTGGGCAGATTGGTCCGGACCGGTGCGGATTGACTCTGCTCGTCATCATTGATGATCTCATTGCAGATGTCTATGCACTCGTTGCAGACATATACGCCCGGTCCCGCGATCAGCTTGCGGACGTCGTTCTGCGATTTGCCGCAAAATGAACAAGAGAGCAGTTCTTCAGGTCGTCGAAATTGCGTCATAAGGTGAAATCGGCACTTGTGGCCCTAATGTCGCGACTATTTTTCTCGATGTTCGATTACTTCGTCGATCAGACCGTATTCCTTTGCCTGCCAGGGATCGAGGATGCGGTCGCGTTCAACGTCGACCTCGACCTTGTCAAACGACTGGCCGGTGTGATGTGCGATCAATTCCGACGTCATCTTGCGCATTCGCAGAATCTCTTCGGCCATGATACGCACGTCTGTGGCCTGGCCTTGGGCCCCGCCCGACGGCTGGTGGATCAATATCCGTGAATGCGGCAATGCGAAACGCTTGCCCTTGGTACCCGCCGTCAGCAATAGCGCCCCCATCGAGGCACATTGACCTACGCAGATGGTCGTCACATCATTTTTGATGAACTGCATCGTGTCATAGATGGCCATGCCTGCGGTAATCGAACCGCCGGGGCTATTTATGTACAGATTGATATCCCGCTCGGGGTCTTCGGCCTCGAGGAAAAGTAGTTGGGCGACTATCAGATTTGCGATCGTATCGTCGATCGGTGTTCCGATAAATATGATGCTGTCCTTGAGCAGCCGTGAATAGATATCGAACGCACGCTCACCACGCGAGGTCTGTTCGACTACCATTGGAACTAAAGCCATATGTTTTTCTCGTTAGGTACGGGTTTACTTCAAGATTTGCTTTAATCCGGCAGTGATAAGTAATTGGAAACACGGCGATTGCCGCGTCACCAAAAACATTTATCAGCTTTCGCCGACAATTGCAAGCACTTTCTACTCCTGCTTCTTAGCTTTTACCGGCTTTTTAACCGGTGTCTTTTTTGCCGCGGTCTTCTTCGATCTACCATCGGCTGCATCCTCTTCAGCCGGTTTCGCTGACTCATCGACCCAAGGGCCGTCGATCACCTTCGCGTTGGCGACCACGGCTTCGATCGACTTACGCGTCTTCAGATTGTTGCGGATATTATCGATACCGCCCTGTTTCTCGAGCGTTTCGCGTATCTGGTCCGCAGTTGTACGGTAATACTCCGCAAGCTTCGTTAACTCTTCCGCGATCTCCTCTTCGGAGACAGCAACGCCTTCTGCCTCGGCGATCTTGTCGAGCAATATCGCACCGCGAACATCGCGCTCGGCCTGCTGCCTCATGTTCGAATACGCCATTTGAACGAAATCGTCCGTTACATTGTTCAGATCGACGCCCCGCTGCTGCAGGTCCTGCGCAAAATTGTTAAGTAGATTGCGGGCCTGGTTCTCTATCAGCACATTCGGCACGTCGAAAGCGTTCGATTCGATCACTTTTGCGATAGCGTTGTTGCGGAGCCGAGCGTCGGCGTCGGCCTCAGCCATCTTTTCGAGGTCAGTTCGCAGCCTTTCCTTAAGCTCGTCCAATGAACCGTATCCCTCATCCAGGCTCTTTGCCCATTCGTCGTTGAGCTCAGGCACTTCCTGACGGCCAACAGATGTGACCTTTGCCTTGTATCTAACGGTCTTGCCCGCCAGCTCCGGCGACGGTAGAGCTTCAGGATAGGTAACTACGAACTCGCGTTCTTCGTCTTCTTTGACACCTTTTAGATTTTCGCTGAATGCGGGTTCTACGCCCTCGCCATCGATCTCGATCTCGACAGACTCGGCGGTGATCGGCGGAGCATCAGGCTCGCCATCGACCGTGCCTTCAAAGTCCGCGATCACTGTGTCACCGGTTTCCGCCGCACGCCCCTCCGACGGGACGAATGCGGCTTCTCTCTGCAGTCGCTGGTAGATCATGTCGTCCACCTCGCCCGGCTCGACCGGCTTGACGCGACGGGTGATCTCGACACCTTTGTAGTTGGGCACAGGCACATCGGGCATCACCTCGAAATGCACGTGCAATTTAAGCGGTACTGTACCGTTGACGGTTACGCTGTCCTGATCTTCCAGGTGCAGATGAGGTTCAGTCAGCGGATGGAGATCGTGCTCGCGGATCGCATCGGTGACGTGTGACGGTATAACTTCCTGCAGCACGTCGCTCTTTATCTCATCCTTGTAACGAAGCCGTATGACATCAATAGGCGCAAAGCCTTTGCGAAATCCCGGCACGTTCGCACGCTTTGCGTACCTCTGCGAAACACGTCCGTAAGCCGCCTTCACGGCTTCGGCATCGATCTGAATATGTATCTCTTTTTGTGTCGAGGATACGTTCTTTAATTCACTTTTCATCCAGACAAAAGGATATCGAAGCGATGTTGAAAAGTCGAATTCAGCCCGATCAGCCCTCAGCCTCGGCGACGAGCACGTCATTCACGAAGATGCGATATTTGCTCGATCGGAAGCCGGCGAACAGGAGCGGCCGGGTCTTTTCGATCCTGACCTCTGAATCGTAAACGCGGCAGACGGAATTTTTGACAAGTTTCAGCGAGAAATGGGTCAGGGGGTTTAGAGCGCTGTCGATCTCGATCGGACCGTCGGGCGTCAATATCAGCGCCGTGCCGGTGAAATTGTCACGGGTGTAGGCGACTTGGCGTCCGTCAACCACGAAGTTGATCTGCATAACGGTCAGTTTTGATGGTGCCGAGGGCGAGACTCGAACTCGCACGTCTTGCAACGCTAGATCCTAAGTCTAGTGCGTCTACCAATTTCGCCACCTCGGCACGCGGGAAGCGACCTTCGAAGATTACCATCGCAGACGGTTCGCTTCAAATCAAGAACCGGACGCAGCCGCTACTTTCTAAGGTATTTCCGGTCGTATTCGTCCCACGACATTTCGATATCAGCGGTGCCGATGCCGGATCGGCTTTCGAAATCAAGCGCTCGCTGCTCTGCACGCCGAAACCATCTATATCCGCCGATCGCCAAGGCTCCCACCGCACCGAACACGATCAAGTACCAAAGCATCGACCAAATGAACCCGACGCCCCACATTATCAACAATCCCACGAGCACAACACCCAACGCCGCCATCAAGAATTTAACCAGCCGCATATGGTCACCTCCGCCACTCTCTCCTTACGACCGATCGCCGGTTCGCGTTCCGCAATTCGTTCACAGATTCGCGGGACCGGGCACGCTGAAGTATAATTCGCCTTCAGAGAGGCAGGCGAAACAGAATTGCAGAAAAATAAATTGACAGTCCGGGAAATAGCCGATCGTATCGGCGCCGTACTCACTGGTGACGGCGACGCGGCCGCATCCGAAGTCACTCATGACTCGCGTCAGGTCGGCGAGGGCTCGATCTTTATAGCCATCAAAGGCGATACTAACGACGGACACCGATTCATTGACGATGTGATGCGCCGCGGAGCCGTAGGCATAATTTCGGAGCAAAGGCCGCCCGAAGGATTTTCTGGTGCGTGGCTCCGCGTTTCGGACGCACGAGCGGCCCACGCCGCCGCCGCGGACGTGGTATTCGGTTCGCCTTCGGCAGACATCGCCCTCGTCGGGATTACGGGTACGAATGGCAAAACGACGACCACATACCTCTGCTTCGGCCTGGCCGAGTCCGCCGGCGCCGTGCCCGCGATGCTCACTACTGTCGAATATAGGATCGGTGACACGAGCGAACCCGCGGTTCGTACAACGCCCGAATCATCAGACACGAACCGGTTTCTGCGCCGAGCAGTGAATGCCGGCTGCACCGTCGCCGTTATGGAGGCGTCGTCGCAGGCGCTTCACTTACGCAGGTGCGACGGTCTGCGATTTCGCGTGGCGGTATTCACTAATCTGACCCGTGACCATCTCGATTATCACGGGACCATGGACGAGTATTTCGATGCGAAAAAGATGCTCTTCGACGGACGAATAGGTACTGCTCCTGCGTCCAGCGTAATAAACATCGATGACGAATGGGGTGCAAGGCTCGCCGATGAGCTCAGAAGTGACGGAAGGCGGGTCGTGACCATCTCGGTATCCGGTGAAGCCGATCTGTCCGCATCTGATGTCAATGTTTCGCTCATTGACGGCACGTCGTTCACCATGAACGCAAACGGCAGCAAGATCCACATCTCTTCCCCGCTTGTCGGTATCCCGCACGTTTACAATATGTTAACCGCCGCCGGGGTAGCGTTGGAGCTTGGCTACGATCTGGGCACGATACGCGACGGGCTGGCTACGTGCATCGGCGCACCGGGCCGATTCGAGCGCGTCCCGCACGACCGAGGATTTGCGGTGGTTGTAGATTACGCGCACACCGACGATGCTTTACTAAATACTTTACGCACGGCTCGTGAATTGACCTCCGGCAGGATCATTACCGTGATGGGTTGCGGGGGCGACCGGGACAGAGGCAAACGTCGGCCAATGGGCCTGGTCACCGGAGCCGAAAGTGATGTCACAATAATTACTTCGGACAACCCTCGAAATGAGGACCCGATGAGGATAATTGCGGAAGTCGAAGAAGGCGTAAAGGAAGCGAATGGAACCTACTTCGCTATCTCAGACCGACGCGAGGCCATTCGAAAGGCCGTTTCTATCGCAGCAGAAGGCGACGTCGTGATCATCGCTGGTAAAGGCCACGAAAACTACCAGATCATCGGGGGTGATCGATTCCATTTCGACGATCGCGAGGTCGCGGCCGAGGCCCTCGCCCTTTTGAGCGACTGACCGGCTCCCTAAGCTGAATTTTTGACCAACGCCGCTATCACGTCTCGTTGGGCCTGCGTCAATGGGTCAAATTTGGCTCCGAAACCGATCTCCGGCGTATGGTTCGCGACCACGCCGCTGTATAGCACTTTCATCCCGTCTTCTAGTGGGATGAATACGCGCAACGGCTCACCATCAGTGACTTTGCCCGAACATAGAACAAAGCAACCCTCAAAGCTCACGTCGCTCATCGTGCCGGGAAACCTCCCGGCCGAGATCTCCCATTCGACCTCTATTTCGACCGAGTGCCGGCCGGTCATTCGCCGTTCATTTCCGCTTCGCCTTTCGCTCGACATAATCTATTCGCCCGCGGCCCCGTCAGAGGCCCTCTTAGAATTCAAGTAGTAATAGACCGGTAAACCCAGAAGGATCAGCAATGTTCCGGCAAACGATGAGGTTTTCATAACCGCGCCAACGACGCTCCCGGCGCCGCCTCCGGCTGCGTATGCGTCACGTATCGTGCTGAGGTCGCTCGCGAATGTCGTATATAGGAGCCACCCGGCTACCAAAAGGAACACGACCGGAACAACAGGATAACCCCAGGCGCGATACGGACGTTCGAGTTCAGGATGTTTACGCCTGAATACGAATACGGACGACGTCACCAACGCATAAAAGATCCATGAGCCGAATACCACGTAGTCCGTCAATGTATCAAAGGAACCGGACAGAGCCAGCACACTTGCCCATATACCCTGAAGGATCAGTGCCTTGACCGGAACTTTGGTCGCACTGAGCTGCCCGAGCGGTTTGAACATCAACCCGTCCTGAGCCATGGCATACGGCACCCTCGAGCCCGATAGGATCGATGTATGAAGCGTGCCCAGCGATGAGAGCATCAGGCCGGTCGTAAAAAGTGCTATCACAGCACCGGTAGCAAAGCTCGCGACATTACCGCCAAAGAACGTGCTGACCACTGACATTGCGACCGACGAGCTCTTTGAAACGCTCGCAATGGCGGTCGGGTCGAGGACGTAAAAGTAACCTATGTGGACGAATACGTATAGAACGATCACCAGTATCGTGCTGCCGATGATCGCGAGAGGAATATTACGGCCGGGCTCTTTGACCTCGCCGGCCACGAACGTTAGATTGTTCCAGCCGTCATAGCCCCAAAGCGCTCCGAGCATTGCCGCGGCAAATCCGCCAATGAATGAATACGTAGGCGAGCCGATCCGGACCGAATCGGCCACGCCTTCACAAGTTCCGCCTGCCTCCGCGAGCGAAAAATGTCCAAAATCACCTGAAGCCCAGGCGAAAGCGCCGACTCCCACCATCAGGATGAGCGCGATCTTCACGCCTGTCAATGCCGTTGCGATCTGTCCGCTGAACGCGACCGAAGCGCAATTAAGCGTCGTGAAAATAACCACGACCATGATCGCCACTATCTGCAGCGTGGAGATCTCAAATTCAGTTCCGGCAATAGTGAAACTTGTCAGGGGATAACCCAGCTTTTTCCCCAGGAAATCGTTCATCCCGATCGCGAACGCCATTGCGGCGGCGGCCTGCGAGCCGGGCTTTGCGATGAACATCTGCATCCAGCCGAATAGAAAGCTGGAAACACGCCCGTAGGCGTCCCGCAAGAATACGTATTCGCCGCCCGCTTGCGGCTTCATCGCCGTCAGCTCTGCGTACGTGAGGGCCCCGGCAAGCGAGAGCAGCCCAGCGGCGACCCAAGCCATCACGACCCAGCCGGGCGTGCCGACATTGCACGTCATAACGCGAGCTTTCAGGAATACACCTGTTCCGATCACGTTGCCGATTATGATCGACACCGCAGCTATCAAGCCCAGCCCGCGGATCAGAGCCTGGCGTTCGTTCTGGTCGGATATCATAGATCTTTTAGTCGGGGAGGCTCGCAACATATTACGACAGATCGGCTACACAAGCGAATCCTACACGGCGTGGTAACATCGTCTCGTGCTGAAGCTCGACCTGACTGCCGACGAACTCATCGAAAGGCTGCTCGCTTCATCGGATCCTGCTCCCATATGTCTGCTCGATAGCTGCGGGGCGGGCCACCTTTCCTCGCACCTGACGATCGCGGGTGTTGGCATCATTGAGACAGAAGAGTTCAGCTCTGAAGGCGGTCCCGCCGTCATCGAGCATCTTGGGGATTATTTGGAAGGCGAAAGGCCTTGTATCTTCACTATCTCTTACGCCCTGGGGGCAAAGCTCCTGGGGATCCCGGCCCTCCCGACAGATGAGCCTGATATCTTCGTCGCGACGTTCGACTCGATGATCGTGCACGATGCGGATAGCGGCACGACCGCGATATTTGGCCACAGCGGCGATAGCAAAACTGCAAAAGAACTTGCGGAGCGGCTCAGTTCACCGATGCCGGCCGACGATACCGGTGAGCCGTCTCCGGTTGTCGCTGCGGCCGACACAACACGCGACGAATACATTGCCGCCGTCGAGCAGATCCGCGAACATATACGCGAAGGCATTACCTATCAAACGAACCTTACCCGTCAGATCTCCGCAAGGCTGCCGCAGGATGCAAAGCCTCGTGACATCTATCGTCGGCTGCGTCGGCGAAACCCTGCACCTTTCGCCGCGTATATCGAGCGGCCAAATTCGACCGTGATCTCGGCGTCGCCCGAACGCTTTTTCCGTTATCGAGCAGACTCACGCCGAATAGATACATCACCGGTGAAAGGCACCCGGCCGCGTGGTTCGACGGCCGAAGAAGATCTCGCCCTCAAATGCGAATTGCTAAACAGCCGCAAGGATCGGGCCGAGAATACGATGATCGTCGATCTGCTAAGGAACGATATCGGGCGGATCGCCGAATTCGGATCCGTCGAGGTCAAAGAACTCTGCGCGCTCGAAACGCATCCGACATATCATCAACTCGTCTCGACCGTCGTTGCTACCGTCCGCACCGGCACGACGCCGGCCGAGATGATCCGCTCGCTTTTTCCCTGCGGGTCGATCACCGGGGCACCAAAGATCAGCACCATGCGCATCATCGATTCGTTAGAAAGATCTTCCCGCGGCTTGTCGATGGGAGCGATCGGCTATTATTGCCCGCAGAGTCTGTCGGCCTCGGGTCTCGCGACACTGGACCTGAGCGTTGCGATCCGCACGATGGTGGTTCGCGGCCGTAATGCAAAATTCAATGTCGGCGGTGGAATAGTGATAGACAGCGACCCTGCGGCTGAATTTGAAGAAACTCTTGTAAAGTCACGTGCGCTCCTCGATGCCTTCAACGCAGCTATCGAATAGGATCGATCACCGGGAACTTTTTACTACCCTCGGTGTCGATACTCCCAAACCTATCAGATCCCGAGGTGCCTAATGAATAAGCCAACGATAAACGTCACACCATTGATCGACGTCCTGCTCGTCCTTTTGATCATCTTCATGGTAGTTGCACCGCTCAGACCGAGTAGCTTCAAGACCAGAATACCCTCGGAGAGTTCCGATCTATCGAACGGCGATCCTCATCCGCTGTTACTTGTTGCCGCGATCGAGAGCGACGGCAGCCTCTCGCTCAATTCTCAACGTGATTTAGGCACCGCAGCCGATCCGTCCAAGCTGACTGAGCGGCTACGAAAGGTATTTGCGGAGCGAAAAGCGATCGTTCAGGACTCCATCGTCTCATCAAAGGACCCGGAACCGAATGAAGAGGGCAGCGTCGAGCGCACGGTATTCGTCAAAGCTCCGCGCAATGCAAGCTACGGAGCTGTCGCCGGAGTGATCGATGCCGTTAAGCTGTCAGGAGCATATCCGATCGGACTCCAGATCGACGGTCTCCAATGACTCATATGATCCAACCGGCCGTTATCGTGTTATAATTCGGAGCAAGCGGAGCAACATGGTCCGCGACGCCTGCGAACGATTTTCCGGTCGCAGCATAGCCTCCGGATAGTGAGCTACTACGATATTCTCCACGTTTCTCCTAATGCTTCTTCGGCCGAAATAAAATCGGCCTATCGCAGGCTTGCGCGTAAGCTCCATCCGGACAGCGTCAGCGGATCTGAGGATACAGCTCTAAAATTTGCGGCCATTGCCGAGGCTTACGAGGTGCTCGGCAACCACAAGGAACGCGCCAAATACGACCAGAAACTAGCAGAGACCACCGGCGGCGGCGAATCGATATTTGATTCGTCAAATCCTCATATCAAACGCTGGCGTCAGATGGTCTATGAGAAGCGATATAACGATATCATCGACCGTATGATCGCCGACGAACGCCTCGAAGCTATGGCGTTCCAAAAGGTCGTCTATCCGCTTACGGGCTTTCTGATCGGCACCATCCTAACCGGTGCGCTTAGGCCTGTTCTATTCTCAAGGTCGCCTTCGGTCGTTGGCCAGATAGCGATCGGCGCACTTTTTCTCGCCAGTCTGATCTTGCTCGCGCGCCGCCTCAGGGATGGCTTTGAACGCTACACGGCCTACGATGACAATATCCATGATTCGATACTTGACGACGACGAACCGAGGTTCAAGGGATATTCTCGATACGCGACGGGCGGCATTCTTCTTTTTGCCATTCTAGTTTGCTTTGGGCTCGGTCTCGTTATCGGTGAGGCTCTCCCGCAGTTTTCAGCGGCGTTGCCGGACATCTTTTCTCGTCAGATCTCGCCGGAAATGCTGCTTTATCCCCCGATCGTGGCCTTCTTCGTGGATATTATGCACTCGATAGCGGCTCGGATCGAGAAATGACCGTGACGGGCTCCCGATCATTGCTGACTTTCCACCTTCTATTAGCATTAAAGGCTGAGACACCGTCGGATAGGGTTGACATTCATTCCTGGTATCGCTAAAATCTATGGTTTGCCTCATAAGGCGTGTAACGTATGGCTAATCATAAATCAGCTGAGAAGCGTGTAAGGCAGACCGCCAAAAAGAACGCGATCAACCGTAGCAGCCGGAGCAAGATCCGCACATCGATCAAAAAGCTCCGTTCGGCCGTCGCGGCGCACGACAAGAACACGAGCACCGAACTGCTCTTCCCGACCGTGTCGCTGATCGACAAGGCTGTGAATAAGGGGATCATTCACAAGAACACCGCCGCAAGGCACAAATCGCGCCTTACCAAACACGTGAACGCACTTTCATAAAGGCAGCAAGACTCTCAAGTAGAGTAGTTTAGTTTTCTCCTTTTGTTACCTCCGAAGCCGTCCTCCTTAGGTCGGCTTCTTTTTTTTGTTACACTCACCGCTGATGACCCAGAGTCGCTATCGATACTACGACCTTATAATGGCGGCATTCGTTGCCGTTCTGCTTTGTTCCAATTTGATCGGCGTCCACAAGGTCTCCTCCGTCCATCTACCTTTCATTGGCGAGTATGTTTACGGCACTGGAGTTCTTTTCTTCCCGCTGAGTTATCTTTTTGGCGACATCCTCACTGAGGTGTACGGGTATTCGCGATCAAGAAAAGTGATATGGGCGGGATTCGGAGCGTTGATCTTCGCATCGTTCATGTCATACATCGTTACCTCTTTGCCGCCGTCATCGACGATGCCTGCGGAACAGCAAGCTGCGGTCAATACTATATTCGGCCAGACATGGAGAATAGTGCTGGCATCACTTACAGCATTCTGGGCCGGCGAGTTTGTCAATTCATTCGTATTGGCAAAAATGAAAATATTGACGGCGGGAAAGTACCTTTGGACCCGGACCATTGGTTCCACCGTCGCAGGCGAGGCCGTTGATTCGCTAATATTTTATCCGGTCGCATTTCTTGGCTCGTGGCCACTCGAACAAGTTGTAGCGGTAATGATCGGGAACTATTTCCTCAAGGTCGGTTGGGAGGTGGTGGCAACGCCGCTCACGTACAAGATCGTTGCATTTCTAAAACGCGTGGAGCACGAAGATCATTTTGACCGCGACACGGATTTCAATCCATTTACGTTGAAGACTTGATCGGGGCAATGGAACGCGCAAGATCCGGACGGATCAGAATGCTTGCAGACCTGGCGACACAGATCGGTAAGAATCAACTAATGAGATCGGCCGCTATTCGACGGTGGCGGCTCAGGCGTCCTCGTTCTGTCGCAAAGGATATCGGATCCGACGAGTTTCTCAGACTCTATGCCTTTGCGAGCCTTGATCTACTGTTGGAGCATGTTGGCACGCTCGACGGCAGGTCGGTCCTGGAGATCGGCCCGGGCGACCACCTGGCCTCCGGTCTTTGTCTCCTGGCAGCCGGAGCCCGTTCCTACACTGCGATCGATCGCTTCCCCGGCGAGCTTTCGGGTGAGGTGTCAAAACATTGGTATTCCGAGGTCGAGCGTAACTGGAATCGTTTCTATCCTCGACTGAATTGGCCAGTTTGGCTCCGCCCGGATGCGTTTCCGGAAGCGTATCCAGATCGCGTCGATGTGATCGGCAGGCCGCTCGAACAAGTTCGTATGTCTCGACGTTTTGACGTGATCTGTTCTTTTCAGGTCGCCGAGCATCTGTCGGACATACAAGCTTTTGCGGATGTACACGGCCGGATCCTAAGCGATGGCGGTATCGGGCTACACCGAGTCGATTTCGGCCCGCATGATTGCTGGTTCTATTATCGCGATCCGGCTACTTTCCTACGATTCTCCGATCGTGTGTGGAATTTAACGGGCTCGAACCGCGGTGTTCCGAATCGGAAACGACATCATGAGTTCCTTCAGGCATTTGAGAATGCAGGCCTCGAGGTGGAGGTGCTGTATCAGGATGAATTTGATCGAAACGCGATAGACCTCAGCAAACTCCATCGCAAGTTTCGTGATATGCCGCTCGAGTCCTTACTGACCGGGACAGCTATCTACAAATTGACCCGTAAGCCCTGATCTAAATTTGCCATTTTGATCGCTTTGCCGATGTTAGATCTTTCCACACCGCTGAATACGCTTCATCACCACGGCGTGGCAAAGTTGTCTTCGGTAATGGCAGGCAAGCTCGCAGATGCGGTCGCACAATTCGCTGCGCGGCCCGACCCCGCAGATGCGACGGTCGAAGATCTGCTTTACTACTTGCCGGCGCGATACGAGGATCGCTCGAATCTGATCGGTATCGACAAGCTAGAGGATGGGATGGAAGCCTCGGTCGACGTTGTAGTGCGACGCTCAGCCGCCGTCCGCGTAGGCCGAAACCGCGACCGCCGAAAGCCGCCTCTTTTCGTGTTTGAGATCACCGCCGGCGACGCCGAGCGACTTCACCGACCGGTAGTGGTCAAGTGGTTCATCTCGGGCAAATCCGCGCAGCCGATAGCCGAATATTACCTCGAACGCTTCAAACAAGGCACGCGATTCGTCGTACACGGCCTGTGGGAATACGACGAACGCGGAGCGTTCGTGTTAAAGAATGCGAAGTCGGACGAGATCGAAGTGCTGCCGGGCGGCGGCGAAAGTTTCGGCCTGCTAGTAGAACCAACGCCCGCCGATCCTGATATCACGGCGGAAGAGGACGACGACCTGAGTGATCCCGACCTGGCTACGATACACACGGCCCGCCGCGTACCGATCCATCGTAAGCTGGGACCATTCAGCGCGAAGCGATTACGGGAGATAATGCACAGCGTGCTCGACCGTCTGGCAGATATCGCTGATCCGCTGCCGGCCTCGGTCGTCGAAGGCAATGACCTTTTACCGTTCGCCAAAGCCATTCGCGAGATACACTTCCCGCCCGACGATGTGCCGATCAGCCAATACGCAATGCATCGCGCTCCCGCACAGCGACGAATGATCTTTGACGAGTTCTTTTGGCTTACATTTCGAATGCAATTGATCCGCGGCGAGAGGAGGCGCGAGCCAAAAGGCACGTCGATCACGATCGATGCGTCGGTCCGCGAACGCCTTCAGGCGATCCTGCCGTTTCATCTTACCGGCGCACAAAAACGCGTCCTCAAAGAGATCTTTGACGATCTCCGCTCCGACTCGCCGATGAATCGCCTGATCCAAGGCGACGTCGGCAGCGGAAAGACAATCGTCGCTATCTTGGCAATGATGGCGGCGATGGAGAATGGCTATCAGACCGCCATGATGGTGCCGACAGAGATACTTGCCGAGCAGCATTTTCGCAACGCTGCCCGGCTGCTTAGTCCCGCCGGCCATCGCGTCGAGATGCTTACCGGTTCTACTCGTGCGGCCGAGCGTAGAAAGATACTTGCGGATCTGGATTCAGGCGAGATAAATATGCTCATCGGCACGCACGCACTCATCCAGGACTCGGTCCATTTCGATAAACTAGGGCTCGTCGTGATCGACGAACAGCATCGATTTGGCGTCGTCCAGCGTGCAAAACTGCGCGAGATGGGCACTGATCCTGACGTGCTTGTAATGACAGCGACGCCTATACCGCGAAGCTTAGCCATCACTGTGTACGGTGACCTCGACGTATCCGTGATCGACGAACTGCCGCCGGGCCGCACGCCGATCAAGACTGTCGTTTGCGGCGAAGACAAACGGGAGGGAGTTTACCGCGGAATACGTCGCGAGATCGGCCTCGGACGGCAAGTATATGTCGTCTATCCCCTGATCGAAGAATCCGAAAAATTGGACCTCAAGGCCGCGACCAGAATGTATGAGCAGCTTCGCGATGAGGTCTTCCCTGATCTGAGCGTCGGGCTACTGCATGGACGAATGAAACCGGCTGAAAAGGACGCCGTGATGGCTGACTTTGTAGCCGGCCGCACGCAGATACTCGTATCTACCACGGTTATCGAGGTCGGCGTCGATGTGCCTAATGCGTCTCTGATGATCATCGAACATGCCGAGCGATTTGGTCTCTCCCAGCTTCACCAACTTCGCGGACGAGTCGGGCGAGGTGCCGATCAGAGCTATTGCGTACTGCTCGCAGATTACAAAAGAACGGCAGTCGCCAAAGAGCGGCTGGGTATAATGGAGGAGACCTCCGACGGGTTCCGAATAGCCGAAAAAGACCTGGAGATACGCGGACAAGGCGATATATTCGGAACGCGACAATCGGGGCTAAGGTCGTTTCGCATAGCAAATATCGTACGTGATCTTGATCTGCTGGTTGCGGCCCGACGCGAAGCCGAAAAGTTGATAGCAGATCCGCCGCGTGATGCCGCCGAACTCGTGCGCTTCGCCTTGTCCGACAAAAATGTCGGATTGGCGAGTATAGGCTGAACTGCTTTTGCGACTTCTTCTCCGATTATCTAGACTCGAAGATACGGCCCAGGCTTATCGACCGACGAACTGCGGGCCGCTTTTTTATGCGAGTCATATCGGGCCAATTTGGCGGCCGAACACTCAAGAGCCCGCCCGACGATCGAACGAGGCCCACCTCCGACAGGCTCCGAGAGACGCTTTTCAATATTCTGATGCCGCACATTGGCGAGACTACCCGCTTCCTTGATCTCTGCGCAGGTACCGGGGCAATAGGCATCGAAGCTCTCTCGCGCGGCGCCGTGTCGGTGACATTCGTTGATCGGTCACGGCGAGCATGTGCCCTGATCGAAGAGAATCTCGACCGGCTCGGCGTAGATGAGTCGCTTGACGACGTTCAATGTATCTCCGCTGAGACCTTTACCGGACGAAACCACTCGGCAGCATGGGACATAATCTTCTACGATCCGCCGTACGACTCGGATTATTCTTATGTGATCCACGATGTCGCGTTCAAGGACGACCTTTTATCAACAGATGGAGTATTTGTCGTCGAACATCACTCTAAGCTTGATCTGCCCGACGCCATCGGCCGCATTCGTCGCTGGCGGCTGCTAAAGCAGGGCGAATCGAGTTTAAGTTTCTACGAACATGCCTGACGACAAGAAACTCTCGGTCCTGGTCTGGCTTATTTTGGCGATCATCTGGAGCACGACTTGGATCTTTATAAAGATCGGGCTCGAGGATCTGCCGCCGCTCGCATTCGCTTCTTCGCGGTTCGTCATCGCGGTCGCGGTGTTATTCATATTCGGCCTTGCGAGAGGAATGCGGCTGCCGCGCACGGCAAGCGATTGGAAGCTGATAGCCATTACCGGCGGACTTCAATTCTCTATCAATTACAGCGCCGTTTTTTGGGCAGAGCAGCACATAACGTCAGGGCTTGCCGCCGTTTTGCAGGCGACGATCACTGTGTTTGGTCTGCTTCTCGCATGGATATTTTTGCCGGACGAGCGGATAACGGCACGAAAGGTCGTGGCGGTCGCCACCGGCATCGGCGGCGTCACCGTGATATTTGCTGACCAACTCCGCGTCGAGAACTGGATGGCGTTCGCCGGATGTGTAGTGATAGTGGTTGGCTCGTATGCGGCGGCTCAGGCGTCGATATTGACAAAAGCCCGAGGCTCCGGCATTCACCCCGCTACCCTTGTAATGTGTCAAATGATCTGCGGCGTGCCGCCGGTCATCATTTACAGCCTTGCATCCGAAGGCAGTCCGTTCACATTCAATTGGACCTGGCGGGCGATCGGATGCATCTTGTATCTCAGTTTACTCGGCACGATCACTGCCTTTTGGCTTTACTACTGGCTGCTGCGTCGGGTCGAATCAACAAAGGCGATGATGATCTCGCTTGTCACTCCGCTCCTCGCCGTCGTGATCGGATGGCTGGTACTAGGTGAAACTCTGCCGCCGCAAACAGGCATCGGCGGCCTCCTGATCATCGGCAGCATTGGCTTGATAGTTTTCGGGCGTCGTGAAAAAAAGTTAGCTGCTGATGCCGTAGGATCCGATCGGTAACCTCCGCGCCGGTCTTCTTCTGTGGTAAAACTTTCATATGGCGTTCAGGTTCACGACCGCTGGCGAATCTCACGGCAAAGCTCTCGTAGCGATCATCGAGGGCGTCCCGGCCGGGCTCGCTGTTGACGCAGGTCTGATCGATCGAGAACTTTGGCGTCGACAGCAAGGCTACGGACGCGGCGGACGGATGAAGATAGAGCAGGACCACGTTGAGGTCCTGTCAGGTATCCGACAAGGCATCACGCTTGGTTCGCCAATAGCCCTGATGATCGAGAATCGCGATTTTGTCCATTGGCAGGATACGATGTCTCCGTCTCCCTCAGATGATCCGCCGTCAAACCCGCGGGTTGTGACCCGACCGCGACCGGGCCATGCCGATCTCGCGGGCGGCCTAAAATACGGAGCTTCGGACCTCCGAAACATCCTTGAGCGAGCTTCGGCTCGCGAGACCGCTGCTCGAGTTGCCGCTGGAGCCATCGCGAAACAGTTCCTCGCCGCTTTCGGCATCGAGATACTCAGCCACGTCGCCCAGCTCGGAGGCATTCCGTCTCAGCCGGCCACGCCCACTTGGGACGACATCAGATCGATCCCGGATGACTCGCCTCTGAGGAGCGTCGACGTCACCGCAGAGGCCGAGATGATCGCCGCTATCGACCGGGCAAGATCCGACGGTGACACCCTGGGCGGCATCTTTGAGGTCGTCGCTTCGGGAGTTCCCGTCGGGCTTGGGTCACACAACTCCTGGAGTGACAAACTCGACGGACGCATCGCTCGCGCAATGATGTCTATCCACGCCGTCAAAGCGGTCGAGATAGGCGACGGCATTGCAAATGCCGCACGACGCGGCTCCGAATCTCACGACGAGATACTGCCCGCAGACAATAACGGACGTTTCGTACGTCCTACAAATCGTGCGGGTGGATTAGAGGGCGGCATCACTAACGGAGAGGAGCTGAGAGTTCGAGGTTATATGAAGCCGATCTCGACCTTGCGGAAACCGCTTCGTTCGGTAGATATTCTGACCGGTGAGACGGCCGATGCGGCATTCGAACGTTCAGACATTACTGCAGTGCCTGCCGCCGGAGTCATCGGAGAAGCGATGCTGGCCCTCGTTCTTGCCGAAGCTGTTCGCGAGAAGTTCGCCGGCGACTCGATGGAAGAGGCTTTGCGTAACTTTGATGGATTTGTCCACAATTTGCGCTGAATGTGGGAACTTTTAGCCGATCTCTGCATCAAATACTATAAATTTTACAAATTGGAGACCCGAATGAAACTCAAGATCATCAGCCTGCTTATCGTGTGCCTCGTCGCGGGCTCTGCCGCCGCGCAGAAACTACCAAAACCGACTCAGCTTCCCACGGCATTGACCGAAGCCGAGCGAGCCGAATTGGCACGCGGCGTAGCGTTGCACGACGCCAAAAAATACGACGAAGCGATCGCTGTTTACGACGCCATTCTCAAGCTGAATCCCGATGCCGTCGTCGCCATCTACGAAAAGGCCTTGACGCAATATGAGATGAAGAACCTAAACGCCGCCATGACGACGGCCTACAGCGGAGCAAAATACAAGTCTGAAGAACTCCCTTTGTTCTACGGAATTATGGCTCACTGTCTAGACGATGTGGGCAAGCCCGACGAGGCTATCGCTGTCTATCGCGAGGCCGAAGCGATGCTGTCAACCGAGCGGTCGATGAAGCCTCACCTTGCAAATATCTATTACAATCTCGGCGTCACATACGTAAGGCTGAAAAAATATAGTGAGGCTCGAGCTGAGCTCAAGAAGGCCGTCGAGAACAATTTTTCGTATCCTAGCCCACACTATCTGCTTTCCGTGGTTTGGGGTAACACAGGCTACAAGGTTCCGGCCTTGATGGCGGCGCTCAGGTTCGTCTCGCTTGAATACAACACGGGCCGGACAGGGCCAGCAGCTGCGACGATTGAAACAATACTTAAGCCTGCCGAAAAGGGTCCTGACGGCAAAACGGTAATAAACTTGAATCTTGCGGCACCAAAAGATGAAGGTGATTTCGGATTGTATGAAATGCTCTTGCCTACATTGATGATGGTGGGTGACAAGAAAGATCCGAATAAAACGGAGGCCGAGAAATTCGTTGGGGCGCTTTCATCGCTCGTCTCGATGATAGCTGAAGATAAAGATCTTCCAAAAACATTCGTCGGCCGAACATATGTACCGTTTCTAGCCGAAATGAAGAAGCGCGATCTAGTTCCAACATTTGGGTACATGATCCTCTTCATACGAGGCAACGCCGAGGCAAAGGCTTGGCTGCAGCGGAACGATGACAAGTTAGGTCGGCTCTTTACATTCGCCTCCGAATACGTGCCGGCGGATAAATGACCGGTTTCTGTCAAATATGAACACAATTGCTCCCGGATCGAGCGCAATACGGCGGTACGCATTTGTCGCGGCCGCCATTTCTGTGTTTACGATAATCGTGTTGTCGGCGGGGTGTTCTTCATCGTCCCAATCGGCGGCAAACACTGCTGCCGGCGTAGCCGAACCGGATCCTCGTATGGCCTCTATCCGCGAAGCGATGCCTAAGGTGGACAAGTTCTTTCGCCCGATGCAGCCGCCCGAGAAGTTCGATTGGCTCGATAGCTTCAAGGAATCCGGCCAGACCTTTGACGAATATCTCGCAGGTGACCCTGTCAAAGCTACAGCAGAACGAGACAAGATCTACTTACTGCCGCTCGGCCGATTTACTCCTCGCCAACTGCGTGTGGTCGATGCGACCACTGAGTATCTGAGCGCGTTTTACGGCTTGCCGGTCAAAAAGCTGATGATCGTGCCGCTAGAAATTCCCAAAACCGAACCGGACGCTCGTAAGCTGCCCGGACGCGACCTCACGCAGATCCGAACCGGGTACATCATGGACAAATACCTCAAGCCGATGCTACCCGACGATGCCGCAGCCTTGATAGCGTTGACCAACGAGGACTTGTACCCCGGAACGTCGCTCTATTTTGTATTTGGCCAGGGCAGCATGCAGGACCGTGTCGGCGTGTGGTCGTTCTATCGCTTGGAAATGAAAGTGGACGACGCAACACTTCTTCGCCGCGTTCTAAAGATAGCGTCGCATGAGGCCGGACACATGTTCTCGATCAAGCACTGCACAAAGTACGAATGTGTGATGAGCGGCACTAATCACGTTGACGAAACGGACCGCCGACCCGTCGACGCGTGCCCGGAGTGTATGGCAAAGGTCGTATGGGCGACACGAGGTACGCCGCTCGAACGATATGAGCGACTCGCTACGGCTTCGACGAAGTTGGGATTGGCCAAAGAGGCTGACGAGTTCAAAGCTAAAGCGGCAGCTTTGCGCTAGTTGATGTCGGATCCCGTGAAGATCACTTGCCGATGTCGCGGCGATACTGCATCCCGGGCCATCGGATCAGATCTGCGGCCGCGTATGCGCGGTTAAGGGCTTCGCCAAGAGTTGGCGCGGTCGCCGATATCCCGAGCACACGCCCGCCGGCTGTGACAATACTGCCGTCGGCACCGGCGCGCGTGCCGGCGTGAAATATGCTGACGCCGGTCTTTGCTGCCTCATCGAGCCCCTCAATAGCATCGCCGACGCGCGGCCTGGCAGGATAACCTTCTGCAGCGAGGACGACACATGCGGAACTTCCCTCGGTCCATTCGATATCGATCTCGTTAAGACGGCCCGTCAACATTGCTTTGCAAATATCCAACAGGTCCGTCCGCAATCGAACAAGTACGGCCTGAGTCTCAGGATCGCCGAATCTGACGTTGTACTCCAGCACGCGAGGCCCGGCATCGGTCATCATCAGCCCAATGAACAGAATTCCGCGAAAGGGATAACCCTCTGAAATGCAGCCGCGAAGCGTCGGGAGAACAATGGTCTCTTCGATCTCACGTATCTGATCGTCGGTCAGAAGTTTTCCGTCATCGGTCACCGTACCCATGCCGCCGGTATTAGGCCCGGTGTCGCCTTCGCCTATTCGTTTGTGGTCACGCACGGGCGGCATCAGAGAGTAATTCTCCCCATCGGCGAACATCAGCAGGGACACTTCGCGGCCGTACATACATTCCTCAAGAACGATGGTCGACGCCGCATCGCCGCCGACCAGGTCCGACAGTCCTCGTACGGCAGCGATCGCCTCGGCCCTGTCGCGTGCCACTACAACGCCTTTACCCGCCGCAAGGCCGTCTGCTTTGACCACTACCGGAGCCTCCGCCGGGCCAAAAACGCCGCTTTCGAGCACTTCCACAGCCGCCGATACAGATCCAGCGATCTCGTAGGCTGCGGTCGGAACGCCGTATTTTGACATCAGATTCTTAGCGAACGCCTTGCTCGATTCGAGCATAGCGGCCTTTTTCGTCGGTCCGACTATCGCGAGCCCACGCGCGGCGAACTCGTCAACAATGCCAAACGAAAGCGGCGTCTCGCCGCCGACGAACGTCAGATCGATGCCTTTATCAGCGGCGAGATCTGCCAGTGCTCGGACATCTTCGGGGCTAATAGGAACGCATTCTGCAACCGAAGCGATGCCCGCATTGCCACTGGCGCAATACAGACGTTCCACGTTAACTGACCGTGCGAACGTTTCACATAGTGCATGTTCACGTCCTCCGGAACCGACCACTAGAACCTTCATACCAGACCTCAGACCTTTCGCTCAGAACGCTACGGGGAGTCGCTTGACACGATTTTGACAAAGATGTAACTTTTCTTCGTTCGCGGGTTGTCCGCCTTTGGCCGCGAACGATACTGCTCAATCGGCGATGGGTGAATCGATGACCAATCTGCCTCCCGATCAAACTGCTGCCGCCGCTGCGACAGCTCCTATCCACAAAGACCGAGAGATCAGATGCATCGACTGTACTTCACTGTTCACCTGGACGGCCGGCGAGCAGGAGTTCTTCGAAAGCAAAGGCCTCGTCAACCCGCCAAAACGCTGCAAAGGTTGTAAAAAAGAGAAGACCCGACGAATCGAGGCCATTCTGAACCGGGTTCCGGGCGAACGGATCGATGTACCAGTCAGATGCGCTTCGTGCGACGCAGCAACGACCGTCCCTTTCTTTCCGTCGCAGGGCCGCCCCGTCTTTTGCCGCAAGTGCTTTCAGCAGCAGCGTCCCGGCACCGCGGAATAGATCGATCAACCGCCAACGTGGACGTTAGGCCGCATTTCCGGATCAGGCTCAGCCTGACGCAGGATCTCTCGCGTAACGGGAGCCGTGTCTCCTTCGCCGAACAAAATGTATCTCGCCAGATACATTATCGGATTCCCTTCGCTCCAGCCAAAATAAACGTGCGGTATCTTGCCCGTATTATCCCGCAGATACAGCAGGAATGCCGCGATCGCGTTCGGAACGGCCGGCGCCTGGGTCCGAAGTATCTTATATCCTTCTACATCGTAGCCGCGTATGAACAGCTTACCTTTGAACTCCGATGCGTCACCGGTTTCGATCTCGTAAAAAAGCACCGGATCAGACGACGGAATGTGGTTATCTACACGCTTTTCGTGTTCCTTGAATCGGTACTCGGTCACGTCGCCGGTCTCGCGTCTGTTGGTCACGATACGTATCTCGCCCTCGGCATCGACGTCCTCGAGGAAAGCTTTTGCTGTTTCGTCAAGTTCGATCTCGTCGATACGTATCTCGGTCGAACGCATCGCACGCGAAATGAACGATGCGGCAACGATGCCAAAAATGAACATTGAGGCGATCTTGATGCCATCCGGCCGTTCGATGATATTGGCAATGGTCGTGTAGATGAATATCGCCGCGATCGACCAGAATGCAGGCGTCCATTTGCTCTTTCGCCGTCGGGCCGAAAGCGAAACGGCGATCGCCGCACTCGACATCAGAACCAGCACTCCCGTCGCATACGCGCCGCCCTGGGCGTCAACGTCAGCCTCAAAGAACCAAGTGACCGCGAGACAGATGCCCGTGAAGACGAATACAAGCGGACGGGTCGCCCTCGACCATTCGGGAGCCATGCCGTATCGCGGCAAATATCGCGGCACGATATTCAATAGCCCGGCCATAGCCGACGCTCCCGCGAACCAAAGTATCAATATCGTGCTCAGGTCATAGATCGTACCGAATACTTCCCCGAGATACTCGTGAGCGATGAAAGCAAGAGCACGTCCATTGGCCTTACCGCCCTCGGTCTTGATGCCTGCCTCGACCTCACCCGCCGTACACGCACAAAACTCAGGAGGCTCGTGCCTGAGATCCTTAGCACCACAATCTATTCTCGGGCAGAACTCCTGCTTTGGGATCACGACACTTGTCACAAAGCTGCTGCAAATCAGCATAAAGCTCATGATCAAAGCTGCCGTCGCCAGGAGCCGTCGGGTCTTGCCGATGCGATTCGGTTCGTTTACGAGCGGCATCACCGCGACGCCGGTCTCAAAGCCGGACAATCCAAGAGCCAGTCGCGGAAAGCTGGTCAACGCGAGCACCATGATCGCGATCGTGCCTGTAAGTTCGGCGCCTGCGATAGGCATTTTCACTGCGAACAACGCCTCGCGCCAATTACCCAACAGCTCGGGATGGGTCGCGATCTCGTACATGCCGCGAAAGATCACCACAAGGTTGAGCAGCATATAGACCGCGACCAAAAAGACCGCGATGCCGATCGCTTCCTTGAATCCGCGAAGGAACACGATCCCGAGGAACATCACCAAAGCGAATGTGACAATTACGGGATGGTCGAGGAAATGAAGATTTTCCCGGACAAAAGGATTCTCGATGATGTGAGCAGTAGCGTCGGCGGCGGAAAGCGTGATCGTTATGACAAAATCGGTTGCAACGAAGCCGAGCAGCATCAGCACGAACAATTTCCCTTTCCATCGGGAAAGCAGCACTTCCAGCATCGCGATCGAACCTTCGCCGTGAGGGCTCTCTTTCGCCACGCGGCTGTAGATCGGCAATGCCCCGAACAATGTCAAGAGAACAAGTATCAGCGTAGCCACCGGCGACAACACACCTGCCGCCAGGAACGCGATCCCCGGTTGATAACCTAACGTGGAAAAATAATCCACGCCGGTCAGGCACATCACCTTCCACCAGGGATGCTGTTCGTGTCGCGTCTCAGGTTCGTGCGGCCCTTCTATCTCCGCTACATCGGCAAAGAGCCACTTTTTGAATCCGGATCTTTTCGCTGCTTTCATTCAAGCAAAAACAGAAACACCGCCGAACGAAATATTCGCCCGCGGCGTCCCTCTATTGGTTTTGGTCCTTCGTCGCTTTCACCCGGAATGCGATCGTTCTCACGCCTGACGGAGTTAGTGCCGGCAAGGCGTTAGAAAATTGAAAGGGCGACGTCTCCCACACCGTCGCCCCCGTAGCTGCGAGTCCTCACAGCTCGCAGCAAATGTTCACCGGGGTGGTGAACATCTCGATTATCCATAAGTGCGCCTTTTTTGCAAGCGAATCTATCACAGACACAGCCGCTTATCTGGGTTCGACGACCAGGGCACCCGGAATGGCTGAAATGGAGCCATCCGACGGCACAACATAGAGTGTGTACAAGCCCGCCGGAGCGTCAGGAGCAACCGTGATGTTGACAATTACTGCGCCCCCGACATCCGAATGATCGACGTTTCTCGCAAACGACCCATCAACCGTGATATAGGGTGTGCCAAAGTCAAATCGGACCTGCGTGGCATCGAGGCCTTGCCCGCTGATCCACATGGTCAGCGCAGAATTCCGAACGGTTCCGACAGCGGTTTCTCCGAGAACGCCATTCGTTCCGATCAAGTCCACTGTGACTGAGCGACGCGGAGGCAGCGACCGTAACTGCACGGCGGTCGAAACACCCGTCCGTACCTCGACCGAACCGGCCATACCGACCGAGGCGCCGCCGAGAGGGCCGTCGTAGTACAGCTCGTAATTCCCTTCCGGGACGCCGGCGATCTCAGCGGACCTCGTCCCTTCGATCTGTGTCGCAGCAATAAGTTTGCCGCTGGCGTCGGTAAGCCATGCCGTGCCGCCGGCAAGGGCCCGAGCCGATCCGGTCAATCTGATCGCAACGCTGCCGCAGCAAGCCGTTTCTCCGCGATCCGGATACAGTGACCTGACCGACGCAATATCCGCCATCGATAGGTTCCGTCCGGCTTCCACAGAGATCCCGCCAAAGGTATTCCGGTCGATCACCGGGAACATCAATGCCCCTCTTATCTCGGAATGACGCAGGCCGAGAAGGTGTCCTATCTCGTGCGACAGCACGGTCTGGAGGTCAAATGTCCCGTACGTGCCGTCTGACGAGAATTGAGCGTATGGGTTAAGCACGATGTCGGCTTCGACAATATAACCGCGTCGGTCGCGAAATACCCGCGTCACCGCAGCAGTCCCTATGTCACCGGCGTCAAATAATGCGAGGTTCTCAGCCGTCGCGGCGATCGTTATCAGGTTCACTGCGTCGCCGCGATTCGCCGGACTGACCGAACGAACGTTGCTGCGGTCGAGGCGCAGGTCGATGTCGCACGCTCGCTGCCAAACCGCAGCGGCCTGCACGGCGGCTTCTTCGACGGAACTGCCTGATCTTATGTTTGCCTGTGCAGAAAAAAGCGATTCAGACAGCGTCAACGTGATCGGGGCCTTGCGCCAGCGCGACGCGCCAATCGTGTTCGTCGAGGCGGCCGCCAAAAGAAGGCAGCTTGAGACGAGCGCGATGAGCATCCGGTTGAACATCAATTTGAAACTGACTGCGAACAGCTAGCCGCTGCTAAGACTATTCCTCGGATTCGGCGGGAGCCTGGAGCTTGACGTTCTCGAGGTCAGCGAATCCAACGATCAGGAGCAGAGCCACCAAGGCCAGGGTCGCAAGCACATACAGCGCGGCTATCTGTTCGGTCGCAATTAGGACACCCGTGATGAGTGCGACCACCGCGATCCAGAAGAATACGACCGTTCTCCGGCCAAATCTCTTTTTGTTAGTTGCCATAACCTAACAGTATATGAATAACAGCAGAGGCAAACAAGCCTTATTCGATGATGCTAAGCGGCAGCTGGTCGTTGCCTTGCCTCGAACTGACATTAACGACCGGCGGAACGCGTTTGGGTAGGCCGCCTTTGACTCCAATGTCCACGATATCAAACGACTGGAGCACCGGGTCCTCGGGCGAGCCCGGAACGATCCGCCCAAGGTCGAACCGCATGATACTCACCTCAGAACCGTTCCTTCTGAAGATCGAGACGTCGTCCTGCCTGCCTTCTTTCGTCAGCCCGCCTGCACTCGCGATCGCCTGGGTTAACGTTAGTTTCCCGGTCAGAGGGATCGACCGAGGATTTGCGATACCTCCGATAAGGTAAACCGGGCTTGCCCTTTCGACCGATACGAGATCGCCGCCTGCGATCTCAGGATCGCTGCGGCCGCTCATCAGGTCGGCAATAGAAACGAACGCGATCTCAGGAGCACCTTCCTCCGTGTCAGGCCTGCATGACGCGGCCTTTGGCCGAAAGATGCTTATCCGGCCCGCCGCGTCGTCCGTGATACCACCGGTACCGACAATTAATTCCCGGAGTTTGACGGGCCGTTTGATCTGGAATCTTGTCGGCGACCTGACAGCTCCGTCAACTACGGCGACCGCCCGATTCGAGCGATCAACTACGGTTACCACTGCTTTTGGTTCGCGAAGTATCTTAGACAATGCCCGCTCGATGTCACGAGCCACATCTTCGGGCATCCGGCAGCGTGCAAAGATCGCGTCGCCGTAAGTATTGAATCCCGCAAGAAAGCCCTCAGGATCGAGTCGGCCACGCCAATCAAAATCGAAGCTCCCTACGATATCGACATCTACGACATCACCGGGAAATATCGGCTCTTGGGGTCCAGGCTCGGTCTGCCCGAAAGAATAAACGGGCAAGATCGCGACGACCGAGGTCGCTGCGACGAACGCAAGAGCTTTAATTGCGGATCTGGTAATTGTCAGGACCGGACCAAACGTCATTTGTCACGACCGTCCGCAGGCTCGGAATTATGGCGCCGATGATGGTTGTAAGGCTTTGAGGTCGTCCCCGGCACGGCAAATCCTCTGAATTCCCAGTTGCAGCTGTCGCACAAAAGATTGTATCGGAAGAGAATTTTTAGCAAAAACGGCGTGGGTTTGTAGCCGCGTCGGATCCGGCCGCTTTTACATCGTGGGCAACGTTGAGAGATCATTATTTCTTAATTCCTGCACCGTCGGCAATATCTCTATTTGGGCCCGAGCAGATCGAGCTTTTCTATGGCAGCGTTGATGCGTTCGGCTGCGATCTCGCGATCTCGTGAGGCGGCCCCATCGCGGCTCAAATAGAACAATGCATCTCGGTAAAAATTCCTGGCCGCTGCCAGGTCGCCATCGAACTCGGCTCGTTCAGCCTTCTCGACCCAATGGCTCACTTTGATCGAACACAGCACCTCGTCAAGCACTTCTCGAGATTCGATCAGGGAACGCTCGTCCGGATAGAATCCTAATGCGGACTCAACAACGTCGATCGCTCCTTGAATTGCGGCAAGCCGCTCGGTCGCTTCGATCTTGGTTTGGGCTTCGTGCGACAAGGTTCTCGCCTCGGCGGCTGCCCACTGGAGCATGTGATATCGGTGAAATTCGAGAGCAGACTCACGCCCTTTCCGCAGAGCGGCAAATCGCGGCGAACCTGATCCCATTCGCCCGAATTCACGATCGACCAACGCGACATATTCGGCACACATCTCAAAGACCTCGCGGTGACCCGCCGCAAATTTACCCAGCACGTTGGCCGCATCGGAACGTCGTTTGATCTCGCGAAGCAGCGTGGCGTTCTTCTCAATGGAAAGTTTATCCGCGACCCTGCTCCGATCGATCCGAGAGTACGCATCTGCGATGTTCCGGTCGAAGTTCTTCTGCATAGCCACGTAACGCATCCGGGCCCGCCTAAGCACCAACTCCCTGACGATCACAGCGGCTATGAGCACGACGCTCCCGGAGAGCCCCGCAACTATCCACGGCATCTCGTGCGCGAGGTCGTGGAACACTCCCCAAAGCACAAAAAATACAGCCAGCGCTACGGCCGCTGCGAGAAAGTAATAATTAGCTGCCGGAAGCCAAAAGGGCCGTCTGATCGGCCCGGCGCCGTTCGTTCGCATCTATTGTCCCTTTCCCGAATTCAGATACTCAGGCCGAGGTCGGCTCGTGAGATGAATAAAATCTTAACAAAATTCGATGCTCGCCGCACATATATTGACCCTTGCGTCCGCCGATGGTGCCCGTCGATGCTTTCGATACTCTGCGATCTGTGTTTCAATCAGATTCGTTGGAACTTTGATGTCCGGGCTCTCGTAACCATTTTTTGACAGGGCCGCAGCAAGCTGCTTTGTCGTTTTGGTCAGGGAAAACGGGAAGTTACCGGAGACGCGTTTTTGGAAGCCTTAAGAGCTGTGACCGAAATTGATGGAGCCGAGCTTGTTCGGCGGGCACGTGCAGGAGACGGCGCGGCGTGGGAGGACATCGTCCAGGCATTCACGCGGCGGATATTCAATCTCGCATACCGCTTTACGTCCAACGCCGAGGCCGCTGAGGACTTGACCCAAGACGTGTTCATTCGAGTATATCGCTCGCTGGACCAGTACGACGCGTCTCAGGGCGATCTGGCAAATTGGCTGATGCGGCTCGCACGCAATTTGATAATTGACGATTACAGGCATCGCCAGCGTAATCCACAAAATTCGATGGCCGATGCCGTCGATGATCATGAGTTCCACCTCCGAGCTGTCGGCAGCTCAGCTCAACGGGAAATGGAGCGAAAGGAACTGGCTGCACAAGTGCAGTTAGGCATTGACAAGTTACCCGAGGATCTCAGGACATGCGTCATACTCCGCGATATTGAAGAATTGACCTACGCAGAGATCGTGGATGTGCTGCGTATACCTGAAGGCACTGTCAAATCTCGCATCAATCGCGGACGAATCGAGTTGGCGAAGATACTAAGGAGGATGCGTGTCGTTACGATCTGACATTGCGAGAGGCGATGAATGATGCTGAGGGAAATGGATAATGAAATTCGAGATTCATAGATCCTTGGGCGACGCAGCGGGTAATGCTTTAGGCGAGATGGTTTGTATAATTCTCGGATCTGGGTTGTCCGAGGTATTTGACGGGATCTGAGGCCGGGACCGGAGATAAAAGTGACACTGGGGAATAACATCATTATTGACTGCAAGGCGTTTGAGGAGCTTTTGTCGGAACACATCGACAAAACCCTTGAGCCGTCGGTCAATGCTGCTGTCGCCGAACATGCGATGGCATGCCCGCTGTGTCACGCTTTGCTCAATGATGTCAAAGGATCGATCGAAGCGTGCCACGCGATTGCGGCGCCGCCGGCATCGATGACGCGGCTCGAGGCACGAGTCATTACGATGACGACGCCGGAAACGGCGATGACGTGCGATGATTTCGAAGGCTATCTGACCGATTACCTCGATGGATTTCTTCCCGCTCAGGTGTTCCATCGCTGGGAACGGCATGCCGCACTTTGCGGCACGTGCGAAGATCTCCCGGGAATAGTAGTTCGCTCGATAGCGACATTGTACACATACAAAACCGATGAGCTGGCAGTACCGGACGGTCTTCATGAACGCATACTTCGCTCAACGCTGGGCACAGCCGAGGCTGAAGAGGTCAAGCCGTCGTGGACAGCGTCTGCAGTAGAATGGCTTCGCGGCATACGTCTGCCGATCGCCGTGCCCCAGCTTGCTCCGGTGGCGGCTGTGATGATGTTCGCGTTCCTATTCTTTAACCAAACGGTCTCGGCCGATGGTGATTTCACGAATTTTTACCAGAAGAGTTACGAGCTCGCGGAGACTGCGTATCGCCAAAGCTCGGATGCCCTGACAAATGGCGGCGAAGAACCCAAACCGATCGGCGAACCAGTTGAAGGCACGCGATTCGTTGACAACGACGGTAAGAAATAGACATGAATTGCGGTTATCACATTCATAATCCGGCAACGGTCAGCTGCAACTCGTGCGGCAGGCCGCTCTGCCCGGCGTGTGACCATCGCATAAAAGGTTTTCCCTATTGTCAGGATTGTATCGTTGACGGGGTCGAGTTGCTTCGCGAAAAGAATCGGGCGAATTATGCTCCGTATGTAAAGAAAAGCACGTCGCCCGGGATCGCGACGGTTCTGTCGCTCATTTGTCCCGGGCTGGGAGCCGCCTATAACGGCCAGACCCTCAAGGCACTGGTCCATTTCGGTGCATTCGCGGGATTGTTTCAGCTTGCCGTGATGTTCCCATCCCCGATCTTCGTTTTCGGATTTTTGGGAATGTGGGTCTTTGCCGCCTTCGACGCATTTCGTACTGCACAGGCCATACGCTCCGGCGTCACCCCGGATGTCGCCGAAGATATCCTTGTCAAACAGTTCCAGGGCGACCCAAAACTCTGGGGTGTCGTGCTTGCGGTCCTTGGCGGCCTGTTTCTCGTAAATAGGTTCATAGGACTCAATGGATTTCTCCGATTCTTGATGCCGCTGCTGCTGATCGGGCTCGGGATCTTTATCTTTCGCGGCTATATTTTCAAGCCGAAGGGCCGCACGGCGGTCGCTCAACAAGGTCCGGCGGCCGATTTTGCTATCGCTACTTTCCCTGGAGAACCGGCCCGGGAAGAGCGTTCGGATCCGTCCGCCCGATTCGGAGCGTGGCGGGACCGATAGTTTTTAGAGGTGATCATGACAGCTAGTTTCAGCATAGCAGCCAAGCTCGGCAGCATTCTTATACTTGTCGCATTGCTTATAGCTCTGGTAAAACAGTTGATCGCATTCGTCGGGCTCGTCACGACCGCGGTCCAAATACTAATTGCCATCGCGTTCGTCGCGGTCTTTGCGTTGGTAGCATTTCTCGCCTACAAAGCGTGGCAGGATAGAAGCAAGGCCGCCTGAATCCGGCTTTCTGATAGTTCGCACGGCAGCCTCAATGCTTGTGGAAAACTTGCATCGGCTGCCGTTTTATGTTGTTATAAGAGAGTTTCATAAAGCGTTATCGATTGAAACACTTGATAGTTATTCGCCCACAAATGACGCAAAGTGTTCCCTCACAGGAGTACGTCTGCGTCAAGGATTCGCGTTAGTCGCTCGCGGCTGTCCGACGTGATCCCGCATACCGGAACGCTGGATTTCCGGTACGAGACAAACGAAAGGAGCTTAAAAGCACGATGCAGAAAGGCGGTAAAGAATACAGCTTTCTTTATAGACGAACTTATAAGAACAGAATAAAGATTCACAGGATCGCATTGCCGAAGGAGGCCGTACACGCAAGCCTCGCCGGTGTTTTTCTTTTTATCGGTATATCCGTTCTCGGCGTAGGCATCACCGTGATGGCCCGCAACGCTGACGGACACGCATTCGCGGCCAAAGCCGCTCTCTCAAACGTTTCGATCACAGAACAAGCCAAACCGGCCATTCCTACGCTGGACATTAACGCGTCGGATCTTTTGAATTCCGGCGGCCCGGAGATCATTGACGAAGATGCCGCGGACGATCCTGCCATCGCCGAAGCTTTGAAACAAGCCGTCGCCGGTATCGTCGATTCGAATGTGCCTAATGTCTGGCCGCACGAATCGAAGATCAACAACGAATTCGGCTTTAGGCGCAATCCGTTCGGCGGACGGGCGTACGAGTTTCATCCGGGTATGGACATTGGCGGCGACCGCGGTGACGAAGTCGTCGCACCGGGTCGAGGCACGGTGATCAAAGCCGGCTGGACCGGAGGCTACGGCAACATGATCGAGATCGATCATGGCAACGGCGTGACGACCCGGTATGGGCACCTGTCCAAGATAGAAGTGCAGGTCGGCGACATGGTGAACCGCGGCGACCTGATCGGGCTTATCGGTTCGACGGGACGCTCTACGGGCCCGCATCTTCATTATGAACTCCGGTTGGGCGATCGTCCGATCAACCCAAGACTGCTCCTGCCTCAGGAACAGCAGTTCGTCGAGGAGCCATTGGTCAAATAATCACTGGTCCCGGCACAAACGTGACAAGATCGGCGAGCGCATTTTATATGTGCTCGCCTTTTGTTATACGACGATAAGATTGGTAACATTTTCGCTACTCAGTATCACGACGAGGTAATTCCTATTATGAAAACGTTCTTAGCCCGCTCAACGACGTTGCTGCTCGCATTTGCGATCACGGTTTCGTCTTTCACCTTTGCACTCGCGGCTCCCGACGAGGGGATGTTCACGCCGGAGCAAATAATAAAGCTGCCGCTCCAGGCTAAAGGCCTCAAGATAAAGCCGACGGATATCTACAACCCGGCCGGCGGCGGCCTCAGCGAAGCAGTCATTAGGCTCAGTATCGGCTGCACGGCTGAGTTCGTATCACCTGACGGTCTAATTCTTACCAATCATCACTGCGGATTTGACGCACTCGTTTCGGCTTCGACACCCGAGAAGGATCTCGTCGAGACTGGATTCCGCACGGATGGCCGCGCAGGCGAGATCTCTGCCAAGGGTTACTCGATATTTTTGACCGAGCGCGTCGAGGACGTGACCGCAAAGATAAAGGCCAATACTGCCGATCTATCGGGCGAAGCTCTGGCGGCTGCCCTCAAGAAGAACACTGACGAACTGCAAGCAGCAGAGCAGGCAAAAGCTCCGAAAGGTTCGAGCATCCGGATCCAGATGCTCAACAACGGGTATTTCTATTTCCTCTATCAGACACACCAGATCAAAGATATCCGCGTCGTCTATGCACCGCCTCGCAACATCGGCGTATTCGGCGGCGACCCGGACAATTTCGAATGGACCCGTCACACAGGCGATTTCACATTCTTGCGTGCCTACGTCGCTCCGGATGGCTCGTCGGCGGAGTACTCGGCCAACAACGTGCCGTACAAACCTAAACGATACCTCCCTGTAAATATCGGCGGGCTCAAAGACGGCGATTTCGTCTTCGTGATGGGCTATCCGGGCTCGACCACGCGTTACCGCGAGAGTTGGTCCATGCTCTATGCACGCGACGCAAATTTCCCGTTTCTCGAAAAATGGCTGGCAGCTCTCTCTGATTCGCTCCGTGCGATAGGAGCGACCGACGAAGAGAAGCGGATCGAGTTCCAGTCCGATATTGCGAGCTTCGACAATTCCCGAAAGGCATTTGGCGGCGGCTGGCTCAGACTAAAGCGATCGCGTGTGGTCGAAGCACGGCAAGCCGAAGAAGCCAAACTTGCGTCGTGGATAAACGCCGATCCGGCCCGCAAGGCCAAATACGGCAATATATTGCCTGAGCTCAAAACGCTGTCGGAAGAGACAAATGCGACGCAGATGCGCGATGTGATCATACGCCGGCTGCCAGACCCGAACTCGATGATCGTCTTCGGGTCGGTATTCCAGGCCGTCGCCGCGAACAAAATGTTGAACGACGAAGAGCGGACGAAAAAGCTCGCCGAACTCAAGAAGGCCTACGAAGGCCGCGAGCCGGACCACGAGCTTGCTTTGCTCAAGTTCTTTCTAAAGTCCCTGGCCGACCTGCCCGAGGGACAAAAGTTCAAACCCGCCGAGGATCTGTTCGGCAAGCTATCGGGCAAGGCGCGTCGTGACGCCGAAGCTCAGTTCGCCGAATCGATCGCAAAAGGCGAATACGCCTCGCCGGAACGTGTCGCGGGACTGTATGGCCCACGTACGATGGAATACAACGAAACTCGCGAGCGTATCCTTGGGTTCGCCCGCGGACTCAACGAGGAGCGCAATGCCTTGACCGCCCGCAGCACCAAGTTCGCTGCCGCGATCGATCGGCTCCGATTCGGCTATATGTCGGCCCTGAACGAAATGAAAGGCGTCAAGGTCGTGTATCCCGACGCAAACTCAAGCCTACGGTTCTCGTATGGCAATATCAAAGGTTATGAATCGCGTGAGGCCGAACGCCGATTACCTTTCACTACGATGAAAGGCATGATAGAGAAGGACACGGGTACGAATCCCTTCGACGCACCGCAAAAACTTATCGATCTGCAGAATGCCAGAGATTTTGGACGTTATGGCGAGGGAGATAGTGTTGTCGTGAATTTCCTCTCGACGACCGACATCATCGGGGGCAACAGCGGCTCGCCGATCCTGAACGCTTACGGTGAGCAGGTCGGCATCTGCTTTGACGGCAATTTTGAGGGCCTGGGCAATGATTTCTACTACGATTACGACAAGAACCGAACGATCTCGGTCGATATCAGGTATGTCCTTTTCGTTACGGAGAAATTCGGCAATGCCAAATGGGTCGTCGATGAGATGAAGCTCATCGGAGCCCGTGCCAAGGCCAAAGGAAAATAGGCCTTTGCAAACGCAGCACAAAGCCCCGGCGGACAGGTTTCTGCCGGGGCTTTTACCTTGTGCAACTCACTGCTCTGATCAGCCTTCTCGTTTGTGGCAACTGGTGCAGGTCGTCGGGCTCGGGGCGTTCGTGAACTGTCTCTTAGACCTCACTTCAAAGTGGCACACGTCGCAAGCTCTATGAAACGCCATCTGGTTCGTCATCTTCACCAGCATCGTCGATCCGGACTGTTTGACCACTGGCATCTCGGGCATCAGTTTTGGCACCTCGCCCGCACGGGCATGACAATCCCGGCACGCGGCAACGCCGGCCTGCTTCGGGTCCTTTAGAAACAGGTCGGCAGTCAGCGTAGTGGTCCTATCGGCCGGCCATGCAGTCCGGAGCGGCGGATATTTCGCAGCCTCCGAGGCGGGTTGAGCTACATGGTGGCAGCTGATGCAATCGATCGTGATGCCGGCCTCCATCCCATAATCTCCGCCGTTGTGCTTGACGTGATTGAACGTGACCTTCCCGACCTTGGAATCTCTGCCCAATATAATGACGTCCGGGATCCTTGTCTGTACGCTGCCTGACCCGCCTCCGATCTGGGCTTCCTGACTCTCCGCCAATACCAGTCCTAACACCGCCATTGGCAGTGCGGCAACAAGCAGCAATAACCGTCTTTTCATTTCGGCACCTCCTGTTCGGCTCTATCGTTGTTACGATAGACCGCCACGCGCCGATAATGGAGCCGGTACGCCCGCACGTCTGTGACCGTCGTCACAACGCGGACCTACGAGTTTCGTACTTCATTTATCCGAGTAATCCAAGCGAATAGAGTTCATGCCTTTCATCAGCACCTTTTGTCGTCGCAGCACGCGCTTCCTGTTCTTGGTCGGATTGAATACGTTCAGCGGCGATGGGATCATTGCTGCAAGGAAAGCTGCCTCGTCGCGGGTGAGATCCGACGCACTTTTCTTGAAATACGTCCTAGCCGCGGCCTCGGCACCGTAAATACCGTCACCCCATTCGATGACGTTGAGATAAAGCTCGAGTATGCGCTTTTTCGTCAATTCGCGTTCCAGGAAATAGGTATAGACCGCCTCACGGCCTTTGCGGAGGAAATTTCGGTCCTCGGATAAGAACAGATTCTTTGCCAATTGCTGGGTCACCGTTGACGCTCCGCGTTTGAAAGAAGGCATCGGCGGAATCCAATCGTCCTCGCTTGGTTCGCAATCTTTCTTCGAAGTGTTCGCTGCCTTTGCCTGTTCGAGGCATTCTTCGCGAGCCTCTTTTTTGCCTTCTTCAACGGCCTCGTCCCAGGCTTTCTGGATCGCGTCCCAATCAAATCCGTTATGCTGAAAGAATCGTGCGTCCTCGCCTGCCAGCACGGCCCGCTGCAGATTTGGGCTGATCTGTTCCATCGGGGTCCAGATCATGAATTTCTTTGGTTCTCGGCCCTCCGCCCTGGCCTCCGCCAGTCGATACTCGATCATCGATGACGTCGTGGGATTATCGTTTTTCAGGCATGAGATACACGGGAATGTGAACAGCTCGAATGCCAGCCAAAGCACTAGCCCGCCGGCCAAGATCGCGAAAAGGAGTTTGATCCAATACCACATTGCTCTCGAATTATAGTGTATATCAACCTTTGCCCTTTCAAGAGCGACCGGCCGTCTTGACTATTCGCACGACTGTAATCACTATTCCGTATTATGGGTCGATACGACAATGTTGTGGCGGTTATTCTCGGCGGCGGCGCGGGATCGCGTCTATTTCCTTTGACCCAGGAGCGATCAAAGCCGGCGGTGCCGCTCGGCGGCAAGTATCGCCTGATCGACGTACCTGTATCTAACTGTATCAATTCGGGCATCACGCAGATCTTCGTCTTGACCCAGTACAACTCCGCTTCGCTTAACCGACATATTTCCAACACTTACCGCTTTTCGTCATTCTCTACCGGTTTTGTTGAGGTCCTCGCGGCTGAGCAGACCCGCGACAATCCGGAGTGGTTTCAGGGCACTGCCGACGCTGTTCGCCAGATGCTCCCGCATACGCGTGATTTTCGAGTTGACACGATGCTCATATTATCGGGCGATCATCTCTATCGGATGGACTATGGCGATTTTCTCGGCCGTCACGAAGAGACCAAAGCGGACCTTACAGTGTCAGTGATACCCTGCCGGCCCGACGAAGCAAGCGAATTCGGCCTGCTCAAGACAAATGATGAGGGAGCGATCGTCGAATTTCGCGAGAAACCAAAGGGAGCTGACCTCGAAGCCATGCGCGTCGATACGACGGCTTTCGGATTGTCGGGGGCTGAGGCCGAGGCCAGACCGTATCTGGCTTCGATGGGCATTTATGTATTTGACTACAAAAAGCTGGTCGAACTGCTGCACAACGATACTTCGACAGTAGATTTCGGAAAGGAGATCATTCCGGCTGCGATCGGCAAATACAGCGTTCAGGCCCATTTATTCAATGAGTATTGGGAAGATATAGGAACGATCCGCGCATTCTACGAGGCAAACCTGGATCTCGCTTCCCCGCTGCCGAAGTTCAATTTCTTTAACGCGGCCGCCCCGATCTATACGCGAAGCCGATATTTGCCGCCTTCGAAGGTACATGATTGCGACATCGACAATTCGATGGTCAGCGAAGGCTGCATCCTGAGCGGAGTTCGGGCGCGGAATTCGATAATCGGACTTCGCAGCCGGATCGACAAGGGTGTCGTGCTCGAGGATTCGATCGTTATGGGTTCGGATTTCTTTGAATCGATCGGCGAAATAAGCAGCAATATCGAACGCGGCCTGCCGCATGTGGGGATCGGGCGGGACTCGATAATACGTCGAGCGATCATCGATAAAAATGTCCGGATCGGCAAGAACGTCAAACTCGTCAACTCGGCGGGCGTTGTCAATTTTGACGCGCCTGACCGGACACACTACATCCGCGAGGGTATCATTATCATTCCAAAGAACGGCGAGATCGCCGATGGGACCGAGATCTGATCCTTAGCGTTTCTCCCGCTTCAGAAAACTCTCCCGCGTCCTTACAACAAGGCCTTGCTGAGCAACGCGGACCTTTACGTTCGTCCGTTTGCCGGGTATGCGTTCGACGGTCGGATAATAAGCGAGACTGTAAAACTCCCTAAGTTCGCTTGCGATATTTCGGTATGCTTCGGCGAGATTTGTGATCGATGTCGCCTGGAGCGATCGCCCGCCGGTACGCGTCGCAAGTTGGGTCAGATACTCTTCGGCTCGCCTGTATTCTTCCGGAGTAGTGCCCTGTTCACTTGGACGACCGACAGACTGAAGTATGGACGGCAGCCTGCCTCCGTTCGTAGTGGTCGGCACTGCGATCGGCGGCGGGGGCCGCGTGACGGTAGTATTTTTCATTGCCTGTACATCAGAGAACGTGTCGTAGCGGATGCTATATACAAGAGCATCTAATTCCAATGCATCGGCTAGATTAGTAAGGTCGGTAACTCTGCTGCTTGTCGTGTCGACGCCGTCTGAGAATAGTATGATAGCCTTGCGACCGTCGATCTTTCTCAGGTATCTGTTCATCACAATATCGACGGCGTCGTAGAGACTGGTGCCCGTGTCGATCCGTGTCGTCAATATCGCCTTTTGGAGTTCCCGCCTGTCGCTCGTCGGCTCGGTCAGTATATGGACCTCACCGTCGAATGACACGATCATCACCTTGTCGTCAGGCCGCAGCTGCTCGACAAACTCGATGGCTGCCATCTGGATCTCGTTGATCTTGAATTTAGCGGAGTAGCTGACATCGAGCATCAGGGCGACCGTGAACGGCTGGCTCTCGTTCGAGAACATCGCAATTTCCTGATCGACGCCGTCCTCGGAAACGCGGAAATCGTCCTTGGTCAAGCCGCTGACGAATCGCCCTCGCCTATCCATCACACGCACTGGGAGCGACACGATCTGTGTGGAGATCGTAATTGGCTCGCCATCCGCGGCGGCGGTATTGTCCGTTTCGGGTGAGGGCGTGGGCGTGGCAGCAGGGCGTTGGTTCGGTTTCGCAGGCGAGGATCCGCCGCGGCCACCTGATTGCCCGTAAGTGCCGGCGGCAAACAAAAGGGTTGCGACGAGAATTGCTGCGAATGTAGTGTATGCCCGCATCGGTTTCGGCCAGTTAACATCATATGATGCGGCAAGCCGAACGAAAAGATGCAATTGCGTGTCTTGGCTCTTACTTTCCGGCTAGTGTTCGGTCGGTTTGGCCTACCACATAGCTGTTCTTTGCCCTGACGACGACATTAGGACGAGCGACCCTGATCTTGATCTGTTTTCGCTCACCGATCTGTCCGACCTTGTCCGGATAGTAACCGAGCGTGTACTGGCGCCGGAGTTCTTCAGCGATGCCGGAGAAAGCGGCGTCCAGATTTACAAGCGTACGTGCCTCGAACTTTCTCCCGCCGGTACTTAACGACAGTTCTTCCATATATCGGCGGCCCGTTTCATAGTCCTGCGAACTCGGTTGAGTACCACCACGGCCCATCGGAACGTTTCCGCCCGTCAGTATTGCCCCAAGGATATCGGCCATCGTTACTCGCCCGCCGCGCCTCGGGGCAGGCACTTGCTGCGGCTGTCCCATCCCGACATTGTTGTCCGAGGTGGTGTCGTACCAAACGCTGTAAAATAATGCGTCGATCTCGCTGGCCTGTTCTAATGTACTTCTGTAATTCGATCGCCTCGACGTCGTGTCAACGCCGTCGCTGAACAGCACGACTGCCTTTCGTCCATTGATCTGCGGCAGCTCCCGCTTGAGCACTTGATCGACCGAATCATAGAGGCTCGTACCGTTTCCGATGTTTGCCGACATAATTGCATTGCGGAGCATATAACGATCTCCGGTCGGAGGACTGAGTACTCGAAACTTCTCGTCAAATGCAATGACCATTACGCGGTCACCGGGGCGAAGCTTATTTACAAATGTGATCGCCGCATCGCGGATCTCCTCGATTCTGAACTGCGTCGAGGGACTGACATCGAGCATGAGGATCACCGTAAAAGGCTGTTCGACCGATTGGAAAAACTCGACCTTTTGCTCAACTCCATTCTCGAATATCTGAAAATCACGCTGCTGGAGTCCGGCGATGAACCTGCCGTCGCGGTCGAGCACCGAAACGGGCATCGTCACCAGGTTGGTCTCGACCCGGATGACTTCGTCGTCATCGGCTATCACAGTGTTGCCGGCATCGGACGTCGGCGTCGGAGTTGGCTTTGATGCTCCGATCAGCACGGGCGGTCCCGTGCGGGTCGCCTGTTCGCGATCCGGTGCAGGTGTGGCCTCCGGCATCGGTGCAGGCACGATCCGCGGCCTGGTGGACTGACCGCCTTGTGCCCATGCAACAGATGCCAAGAGTACAAAAGCCGCAGTTATTAAGATCGTCCTTTTCATCGCGTTTCCGTGCAAGCGGACTTCAAAGAGGTCTGCAAGCGCCCTTTTGATTGCGCGGCGGGGTGTTTAGTTGCTATTAAAATTGATCAGAGTTCGGCTGCCGCAAGCGAGTGAAAGGCTCGGCGCAGCCCGTTGATATTTGCGAAAGGCAATGAATGGTGATGAGTTCGATTCGTCAATAATATGAATACCCGCTTTGGTTCAGGATCGATCCAAACGCTCGTGCCGGTGAAGCCTAGATGCCCGAATGCGTGGGGGAGATCGGGCCCGGCGGCTGAATCGATTGTGGAAGCCAACTGAAATCCAAAGGACCGGTGTTCGTTAAGGCCCGGGGTTATGTCGGTCGTAAATGACCCAAATGTCTCGGTTCTCCTGAGAAGCTCGCTGCCGGGCAGGAACTGGGTCGCTAGCCTGAGAACGTCCTGAGCGTTTGCGAACAACCCGGCATGGCCCGCAACGCCATTCAGGAAATGTGCGTTCCCGTCATGTACCTCGCCCCATATCTGATGTTCGCGCCACTCATATGCAAAGACGTTCTCACCGGCTTCGAGCGCCAACTGACGGTCGCGTGGGTCGCCGGCCACGCGGAAATAACCCATTTCCTCGCACATTTTCTTTTCGTAAACGTTTCCTTTTTCGGTTGCTGCGATCTGCGGGCGGAGTTCAGGACCGGGGGCGAACAATGCTGCCGTAAGCCCAAGCGGGCCAAAGATCATCGTGTCTGCGGCGGCGTCTAGCGTCATGCCTGTGACATTCTCGATTGCAAATCCAAGCAGGAGAAAATTGATATCGCTGTATGTGACCTGCGTGCCCGGAACATACGCTAGATCCAGCCGGCCTACGACATCGAGAACCGAGCCCCTTGCGGACATGCCAGAACTTCGGTCCTGCAGCAAATAGAACGGCAGCCACGCGGGCAGCCCCGACGTGTGGCTCACAAGCTGGCCAATGGTTGGGTCGGCGGCCGCTCCGATATCCGCAAAGCCGGGTATGTCGCCAAGCCGCGTTTCGATGTCCAACCTGCCCTGTTCGATCAGGATCGCCAGAAGCAACGAGGTCACGAGCGGTTTGGTAACGCTGGCGAGGTCATAGATCGTGTCGAGCGAGGCAGGGATCCGTTCCGGGTCCACCACAGCCGATCCGAGCGCATCGCTCAAGACCGGCTTCCCGTTCTCTGCGACAAGATAGACGGCCGAGGGAATATCTCCGGCTTCTATACGCTCACGCAACAGATTCGAGATCGGCTCGCATCTCATTTGGCGAAAACCTTTTTTGAATGCGAATCGATTCGTTCGAGTACGCCGACCGCGAGTTCCAAAGCCCTCCGGCCTGCGGCGCCGTCAACGGGAGGCGTCTCGTCGCGATGGATCGATCCGAGAAAGTCCGCTATCTCGGCCCGGAGGGGCTCGACATCGTTCACGGTAAGACGATCTATCGAAATGCCCAGGAGCGGATGCGAAGCCTCAGGGTCAATGGTCGTGACCGAGGCAAACTTGGTTGAATAATCTAGCACAACGTAGGCGTTCGTTTGATAGAACCTCGTTTTTCGGATCTTTTCGGTTCCTACGCGCGAGGCAGTGATGTTAGCGACAGCTCCGTTCTCGAACTCAAGACGGGCATTAGCAGCGTCCACTTTATTCGACACGATCGGGATCCCGACTGCACGGATCTCTTTCACCCGAATGCCGTCGCCGACGAGCCATTGCACCGCATCGAGGTCATGGATCATAACGTCAAGCACCACATCGACATCCAGCGACCGGTTCGGGAACGGTGAAACGCGATGGATCTCGAAATAGAGCGGATCGGTCACGTGAGGACGCAGCGAGACCATTGCGGGATTGTAGCGTTCCAGTTGGCCGACCATCAGCTTTGCCCCGGAACGGTCGGAGGCCGCGATCATCTTGTCGGCCTCATCCAGCGAAACTGCGATCGGTTTTTCGACAAGCACGTGTACTCCTGCGTCGAGGAACTCACAAGCGATCTCGCAGTGCGTTTCTGTCGGCGTGGCGATCGAAACGGCATCTACGCGGCCGATGAGGTCGCGCCAGTTCGCAAACGCCTCGCAGCCGAATTCTTGAGAGAGCCGGGCCGCTGTCTCCGCGTCAGTGTCGCAGACCCCAATGAATCTGATACTGCCCTCGCGGGCGAGTTCGGCATAGTTGCGGGCGTGGTGGCGTCCGAGGCTGCCGACCCCGATCGCTGCGGTTCTGAGGGCTGCGTCATCTGCCATCGGTTGATTGGAACTCCATGGTAGGCAATACTTTACATTACGCGATGATATCGGAGCAAAACACGAACGACATCGATCATGACCCGACATTGCCGACGTGGGTTCGCGTCTGCGTCCTACTGTTGATGTTCGTCGCCCATTTTGCCGGTACGTGGCTGCCGCTGCTCGGGCCCGATGAGCCTCGATATTCCCAGGTAGCAAAAGAGATGTTCGAGCGCGGTGATTGGGTCACGCCGACTCTCGGCGGTTTCAATTGGTTCGAGAAACCCGCATTGCTCTATTGGCTGCAAAATATCTCGTACCACCTTTTCGGCGTAAACGAGTTCTCCGCACGGTTCGGTTCGGTAATATTCGGCCTTGCGATAGCTGCCTTTCTTTCCGTGCTGATAAAGCGAACGTTAGGCGGCACAACTCTGGCCACAGCCGCCTGGATGATGTCGGGTTCCGCTCTAGGGCTTTTAGCGTTCGCTCACGGTGCGAGCTTCGATATAGTGGTGACGTTTCCTATTACGGCGTCGCTTGTTTGCTTTTGGCTTGCTGAGAGCAAAGGCCGGGGCGGCACGCGGATGTACGCCACAAGCTTCGCATTCATGGGGCTCGGGCTGCTTGCAAAGGGCCTTATTGGCATCGTTTTCCCGCTTGCGGTGATCGCCGGATATTTTGTGCTCGCTTGGCGCCGTCCGACAGCCGAATTCCTGCGCTCGGTTCTCTGGGGAATTCCGCTGGCGCTTGCGGTTGCTTCGGCATGGTACCTGCCGATGTATCTTCGCCACGGTTGGGCGTTCATTGACGAGTTCATAATCCAGCACCATTTTCAACGGTTCACTTCGAACAAATATCAGCATCCGCAGCCGTTCATTTTCTTTTTTTGGGTCTTGCCGCTAATGACGCTGCCGTGGCTTCCGCTATGTTTGTCGGGGCTATATTCAACGTTGAAACGGTTTGTCCGGTCGATCTCCTCCGAGGTCCCCGAAGAAGACAGGCCATTGCCATTCGAACTCTTTTTATTGGTTTGGATCGCGGTGCCGCTGTTGTTCTTCTCGTTCTCCGGATCGAAGCTGCCGGGCTACATTCTTCCGTCGGTGCCTCCGGCCGTATTATTGGGTGTGCTCGGTCTCAAGCGAGCAGCATCGAAACGTGCCTGGCTATTCAAATTCATTCCTTCTCTCGCGGCCGGGATCTTTGTGATAGCGATCGTTATGTCAATTACGGTGATGCGTGGTATTGCTGCTGCGGATTCCGTCAAGGGACTCATTGAGGCAGTTGACGCCCGCGGTTACTCGAACGCCCGTGTGGTCGGGCTTCATACCGTATCCCATAATGCGGAATTCTATGCCTCGGGGCGTCTTGTCCGCGACCTCGACGGACGGCAGAGACGATTCCTGGGCACTGCCGAGATCTTTGAATATATCGATCTGAACGATCATCGTCCGGTGATCGTGCTCGTGCCGGTCGAATACGAACGAGAACTTATCGATACGGACAAGTTCACGTTTCAGAAGATAGCCGAGAACGGCGACCTGATCGCAGCGGTCGCATCACCCGTCTCATTTGGCGGCAGCGCGCCTTAAACGGTCCATAACGGCTGAACCTATCCCCTCGTCGGCAACGGGGCGGCAAACTATCTCGTCAATACCGGATCGATCACATTCGCGAAAAAATTCAAAAAGCTTTGAAGCGTAATCTTCTGCATCTCGGCAGATCATAGTCGCTGAAAAGTCGCCTATTGGTTCGCCTATACCGATAAAAGCTGCCTTGCCGCCGAGATGAGGAGTTTCTCCAATCGTCACACGGCCTCGAGGCGCATAATGAGCATGACGCATCCCCGGGCTTCTTGCTTCGAGTTCCCCGCCCGTAGAAGCTGTGACGCCGGGCACCACTCTAAGCAACTCATCGAGCGTGACCGCGCCTCTGCGAAGCAGTACGGGACGCTCTCCCGTGCAGTCAACGACAGTTGATTCCAGTCCGATCTCGGTCGGGTCGCCCCGAAGTATGCAATCGATACGGCCGCCAAGATCCTCATTAACGGCCGTCCACGTCGTCGGGCTCGGCCTGCCCGAGAGATTTGCCGAAGGCGCCGCAACGGGAGTACCGGCGGCTGCCAGGAACCGTCTTGCAACATCATTTCTCGGCATTCGAATACCAATGGTCATTAGGCCGGCGGTCGCGATATCATGCACTTCCGGGCGCTTTTTCAATACGACGGTCAGCGGGCCGGGAAAGAATGCCTTGATCAGGCTTTCGGCTGCAGGCGTAACTTCTGCGGAAAGTTGGCCTATCTCTGATTCATCCGCGATATGAGCTATCAGCGGATTGTCTGCGGGCCGACCCTTGGCGGCGAATACAGCCTCGATCGCTTCGCGGTAAAAGATCGCTGCACCTAGGCCGTAAACGGTCTCGGTCGGAAACGCCGCCAGCCCGCCGCGGCGTATCACCTCAGCTGCAGCTTGCGGATCGTCCGTGATCAGAGTTTCCATTTCCTGCTTTTACGACCGGGCCGAATTTGTGTTCGGCTGCCTCCATATTCGACAATCTAAATGTGACGCTCGAAGAGAAACTTGCCAACCTTCCCACTGCTGCCGGTATTTACATTCATAAGAATGCCGCCGGGCGGATCATATACATTGGCAAGGCCAAGAACCTCCGCAATCGCGTCCGTTCATATTTTCAATCAAGCCGCAATCATGATGCAAAGACGCGTCAGCTCGTGCGAAATATAGCAGACTTCGAGTTCATCGTTGTTGACAACGAGGTCGAGGCTCTCGTGCTCGAATCGAACCTGATAAAGAAGCATAAGCCTCGATTCAACGTTTTCCTAAAGGATGACAAATCCTATCCTCATATCAAGATGACGAACGAGCCTTTCCCCAAGGTCGTCGTGACACGTCGGATCGTCCGCGACGGTTCGCATTATTTCGGCCCGTTCCTGCCGGCGTCGCTGGCACGCAAAACGCTGGATGTTATCAATCGAGCGTTCCAACTTCGCACTTGCGAGATCGAGATCGACGGCAAATTGTCTCGCCCTTGTCTCGAGTATCATCTCAAACGCTGTCTCGGCCCTTGCGTCAAAGGCTTGTGTACGGCTGATGAATACAAGGAAGCAGCAGCCGACGTTCGCTCGCTGCTCGAAGGCAAGAACAAGGAGCTTGCGGCTTCGCTTGAGAGCCGTATGTGGCAGTTCGCCAATGACGACAAGTTCGAGCTTGCTGCCAAATATCGCGACCTCCATCGAACCGTTCTCGCGCTAAGCGAAACTCAGAAGATGGCAACCACCGCTGATCGTGATATCGATATATTCGGATTTTATCGCGAAAGGCAGCGTCTCGCGCTCCAATTATTCACAATGCGTGAGGGTCGTATCGTCGGCCGCCGCGAATTCTTCTGGGAAGATCTGGACGAAGGTGACGGTTTCGATCCGTCTCTGTTTCTCGGCGAGGTTCTGGTCCAGTATTACTCGACAGATTATGTACCGCTTGAGATCTATGTGCCGGTCGATTTCCCGGACAGAAGCCTGCTCGAACAGGTTCTGAGCGAACGTCGAGGCCGACGGGTACGCATACTCGACCCGAAACGCGGCAAGAACAAACATCTGGTCACGCTGGTCGAGACCAATGCCAAGATCGCGTTCGAACAGCGGTTTCGCGTACTCAAGCCTGATGCGGCCAAGGTTCTCGAGGAACTGCAGGAGATACTCGAACTACCGCATTTCCCTGAACGGATCGAGTCGTTCGATATTTCCAATATCTCGGGCTCAGAGAACGTTGCGGGCATCGTCGTGTTCGAGAACGGAAAGCCGGCCCGGTCGCAGTATAGGCGCTTCATCATAAGAACGGTCGATGGATCGAATGACTTCGCTTCGATGAACGAGGCTGTCGGACGCCGGTATCGCCGGGCCATCGACGAGCAGCAGCCGCTCCCGCAGCTCATTTTTATCGACGGCGGAAAGGGCCAGCTCTCGGCAGCGGCAGCGGCCATGCGCGAGATCGATCTCGAACAGATCATGCTTGTCGGGCTTGTCAAACCGCCGAAACGCCACAACGAGATATCGCATCTGCTGATCAAGGGCCGGGAGGACCGTCCTATTCCGTTCGACCGAAATTCTCTTGCGTTCCGATTGATATTGCAGATCCGCGAAGAGACGCATAAGACCGCGATCGAGTTTCATCGAAAACGACGTGAGAAGCGTGATTTCACTTCCGAGCTTATCGAAATACCGTTCGTGGGTGAGAAGCGAAAGATGAAGCTTCTCCGTGAGTTTGGTTCCATCGAGCGTATAGCCCAGGCATCGGCCGCAGAGCTTCGGCCATTCGTCGGGACCAATGCCGCCATTGAGATCTATAAGCATTTCAAAGAGCAGCGTGAGATAGCCAAGAAAACTTAGCCCGCACCTGTCGTTGACAATCTGCGACAAACATCCTACATTTCGCTCGTTACAATCACAATAAGATCGTACAAGGGCTTTCCGGGAGATCACGCGAGGAGGCGTACCATGCTTTTGAGATTGATCGCAGCCACCGTCGCAGGCGGCGTGGCAAACTTTGCTTTTGGTTTTTTGATCTACGGGCTTCTGCTGGACCCGATGATGCGGCCGAATTTTTACGTCTATGCGGGCGAAGCCGGTCCGTTGATGAAAGAACCGCCCAGTCTGATACCGCTTGTTCTTGCCTGTTTGACGATCTCGTTCCTGATAACGTTGATCTTTGAGAAATGGGCGGGGATCCGTTCGCTCGCCGCGGGGGCAATGGGCGGGGCTGTCATATTTGCCCTGGTGTCGCTCTACTTCGGGTTCTCGATGTTCGCGTTCATGCGGATCTACAGGAATTTCTCGCCGCTGCTGGTCGATATTGTGGCAAGCGGCGTGATGGGAGCGTTGGTCGGCGGCGTGATCGGACTCGTGCTCGGCGCCTTGACGAAGAAAGAGTCCTGAGACCGAAGGAGCCCGCGGGATCTGTGACATCGACTCTTTGATGTCGATGTCATTCGATCGCGGGCCCCATTTTATCAGCGGCCGGCCGGGTCACTCGATCGGATCATTGATCCGTACAGAAATTCGACCGTTCGGTAACCAAAAGGCCTCGTATCAGTCCTTCTTGATGTAGCTCCTGTGAACGACCGCCTTGGTCTTGCTGTCACGCGCTTCGACAAGCAGATTGGTGCCATCGTCACGCGTGGTCACGGTTGCCCCGGCCGGCGAAACGCGTTCGCGCGGCTTGGCTTTGTCGGCTCGCTCGATAAAATCTTCAACGTCCTTTGCTTTTACCGGTTCGGCGAGCCTCACTGAGCGGGATTCAGCGACAGCTTCGGTCGCCGTCGCCTTCAGGTTCTTTTGCCACAGTTTCTTGAAAAGTGCGTTTGACGCATAGATGTCCACGCTGTTGAGCTTACCGTTTATAGCGAACGCGTATCCTATGATATCGGTCCGTCCGTTCACTATTCCTGTCAGGTTCTTGACGTATTCATCGACCGTGGCGGCCACTTTTCCATTCTCAAGGCTAAGCTGAAGGCTGGACGCCGATTCGGCGGCTCTTACCGGAGCTCCGACGTTTCGTTCAAGTTTTGCCTGGGCATCGCTGACCTTTGCCCATACCTCGCTTTGTGACCGGGACGCATTGGCTGCTATCTTCAGGTCTCTCGTCACGACACGGTCGTTCGAGCTGGTGAATTTGCCTGAGTCTTCGGCACCCCTTTTGGACCAGCGGCCGGATTCAACACAAAAAGACTCGATCTTTATCCTGCCGGAGCGTGCCGGTATGATGATGCTTACGGCGAGAACGCGGTCCTGTCGGCCTCCCTTTACGATATCGCCGGCTTGGATGAAAACATCGAACTCCTTCGACAGGTTCTCCACCTCCAGCTCATTCACGTTCGAGGTCTCATAGACGACGAAAAGCTTTCGTTCCATAGCCTCCTGAAGTGTCATGACGTTACCTTTGCCGGCCTCGTCCTTGCCGTAGATCAGGAAGATCGTCAGGTTCTTGTACGTATGCGGCGCGGAAAATCGATAGGCGGATTGCGCCGAAGTGCCGATCGCCGAGAGAATCAAGATCAGCATCGCCAATGCCAAAAAGATGTATCTGTGTTTCATATTTTTGCTCCTTATTTTGTCTATCGGGAGAAGTTCCTTTTGTCGATAGAACGATGCGACCAAAGACGACTTGCAGACAAATGAGCCCGAGTTGTCTATTCGCCCGGGTCATCGATGAGGTCTTGACTATGAATTAGTTCCTGAATGCTCTATCCTCCCGACATCCGTTAGACAATTGCGCTTCCCGTCAAACAACTAAAAATGGAGAAGGGTATCTATGTCATCGTCCGACAAGATCTCGTCCAAAGAGATCATTGCTGTGGTAGTCGTGTTTGTGTTGATCGCGATCGGTATGTTCATCACGCTCGGCAAATTCTCAGCCGAATCCGAACTAAGGGAAGTGGTCGTATCTGACCTCGGCGCCAATGAAGACGACCACCTGGAGATATTCGTCAAGCTGTTGTCCTCGTCCGCGTAAGGCTCTTCGTCGTCCGCAAATCCGTTTCCGTCAATGTCGGCTTTTACGCCGATCGTCTCGCCGCCCTTTGAGTGGCTCGGCATTTTTCATACGCAGGCAGGCAACCGCCATTCCCTCACAGTGGCCGCCGTTCATCGCTTCCAGATTCTCGTTCATCCAACCGCGTGCGGAGGCCTTTACGACGCAGTTTGCGGGCGTAGTTCCCGGACTCTTATATACAGCTTTTGTCCCAAACATCCGGATCAGGTCGCCCGCGCTGAGATCGCGTCGGTCGTCGCGTTCGTTGCCCCAGTTCGCAAATTCGAATCCATCGACCTTAGGATCGAATGGGATCGAGGCAACGATCTTGCCGACCGGCGCCTGTGCGGGTTTTTGCGCCGCTGCGATCGTTGTGATTTCGGTGATCGCCGATGCGATCGCAGCCAGCGTTAATGCAAGCGACTCGGTGTAAAGGTGCAGTTTCACCGATGGCCGCCTATTGAAGTGTTACTACGATGCGAATGGAGCGGCACTCGAAGTTTCCGAGAATTTGCTCCGCACTCTATCGTTTGTCAGCGGCGGTTTTGCATTTCAACTGTAAACATCGGAAAATGGCTGAAATCCGGTTTCCGGGAGGCCATTTATGAGATCGATCGTGCTGCTCGGTTCGTTGATATTCGCCCTTTCTTTCTGCGGTCTTCAGGACCGTCTCAAGGGGCTCTCCGGTGGTTCTAATACGCCGAGTTCCAACACGGCGTCTTCGGGCGGCGGACCGACGGCGGGAGACAAAGGGTCGGCGAAGGCCGAGAAAGCATCACCGACTTCGGCCCAGCAGGCGATCATCGACGGCGGCACCGAAGTCAAATGGGACGATCAAGGTGTCTCATGGCGGCTGCCGACCGGATGGTCGAAGATGGACGTCAAAAAAGAATCCTTCAATTACAAATCCACCGACAATTCTTTCCTTTTGGTGAATATATCTGTCATGCCCGACACTTTCCCGCTGGAACAGAGCCTCTCGGCCTATCACGAGCAGGCACTCCAACAACTCAAGAATGGCAAATATATCGATGTGAAATTGGTAGAGATCGACGGCGTCCCGGGAGTCGAATTTGTAGAAGCTATGCCTGAGGACAAGACCGATTCGCGTCGGCATCAGTGGATCGGCTTTCGTACATACCTCGGCCAAAAACAGCAGATCAACGTGATGACGGCGACGCGCGGAACAAATTTTGAGAAGCATATGGACGATTTCGCCGCGATCATTTACTCAGCAAAGTTCACAAAATAACCCGGTCGCCGGTCGAATATGCAGATCTTCGTATATAGGAACGGCGCGGACTCCGTCGAAGAAGGATTCACCAAGGACGACCTCCCGGAGCTTCTAGCCGACGAGACCAATGTCGTCTGGGTCGATATCCGCGGAGAGACGCCCGAACACGTGGCCGAGGCAAAAGAGCTGCTGACCAACGTTTTCAAATTCCACCGACTGACGATCGAGGACTGCATCGAGACGCGGAACCAGCCCAAGGTCGAGGCTTTCGAGAAGTATATCTACTTCATCGTCCATGGGATCAAACCGGGCGAGACCGGCCCAACCAATTTCGTGACAAAGGAGCTCGACGGCTATCTCGGCCCTAACTATGTTGTCACGTTCCACGTCGAGCGGTTTCGCAGCATCAAGGCGGTCAAGGAGAAGATCCGTAGCAGCACATTCGTTTGCCAGCGTGGTGCGGCATACCTGCTCCACAGCATTCTCGACCAGATCGTCGATCTTTATATGCCGATCGTGGACGACTTTGACAAAGCGATAAATGATATCGAAGAGCGTGTGTTTGACCTTCGTCGCAGCAACAACGAGATACTCGGCGAGATTATGGACCTCAGGCGAAGCGTTGCGCGTATGCGTCGGATCTCTTCCCGCCAGCTAGAGGTGCTCTATCGGCTCTCGCACGGCGAATTCCCTCAAATACCCGCGCATCTGCTGCCGTTCTACCGCGACGTGCACGATCATCTTGTACGGATCACCGATATTTCCGAAGGTTATCGTGACCTAGTAAGTAGCCTGTTTGACATACATTTCTCGGTCGTGACGAACCGCACGAACGATGTGATGAAAACGCTCGCGGTCGTCTCCGCTATCATCCTTCCGTTGAGTTTGATAGCCGGTATCTATGGAATGAATTTCGAGAATATGCCCGAGCTTAAATCTGCGTATGGCTATTTCCTCACGCTCGGAGGTATGCTGGCGCTTGCTGTTGGGCTGCTTGTCTATTTTTGGAGAAAAGGTTGGATCTTCGAATCGTCCGAACAAAAAAGCAACGTTGCAAACGGCGGCCACAGCGGCGACCCGGACGAGTGATCAGCGGCATCACCTAGAACGCGGTGTAAACCGCGTATCCGATCGCCAAACAAATGCCTGCATAGACTCCCGCAACGATATCGTCGATGCAGACCCCAAGCCCGCCTTCGAGATCCTGCATCGCGTCTATCGGGAATGGCTTCCAGATATCAAAAAGCCTAAAGAGTAGGAATCCTGCCAGGACGACGGGCCACGAAACAGCAAAAGGCACGAACGCGAAGGTAATGAGCTGTCCCATTACTTCGTCCACAACGGCCTCCGAAGGATCCGCATTGCCAAAGAACGCGATCGCCCTGTCGGCCGCCGCGATACCAACCAGGCAAAATGCTGTCAGCAGGACCCCAACAGCCGCCGATCGCCATCCCTGCGGTATATAAAACAAGATCAACGGCGACGCGGCCCACCAGACAGCTACACCCACAGCGGAGCCATAAGTTCCGGGAGCACCGGGAATATAGCCTACGCCGACGGTTGTCAACGCCAATGCCAGATGGTCGAACACGCCGGAGGGCGAGCGTTTTTCGATCGGTCGCTTCATTAGAATTCGATGCCCTGCTGAGCAAAGATGCCGGCGTGGAATGGATGTTTGATCTCGCGCATCTCCGTTACCAGGTCGGCCGCATCGATCATCTTATTGACGGCTCCGTCCACATTGCGGCCGGTCAGTATGAGATGAAGCTCCGGCTGAGCCTCGCGCACGGACCGGATCTCAGCGATCACGTCATCTATATCGAGAAAGCCGTAGCTCAAGACGTACAAAAGCTCGTCAAAGACCAGGAGGTCATATTCACCCGATCGCATTTTTTCTACGCACAGTGCCCAGGTCTCTTCACTTGTCTTGATGTCCTGCGAGCGGTCGTTGGTATCCCAAGTGAAACCGTCGCCCATTGTGTGGACCTCGATCTCCAATCGTTCTAGAGACTCGTGCTCGCCGTAGCGATCATTGCGCGATTTCATGAACTGAACCATGGCGCATTCCATCCCGCGGCCGGCCGCACGGACAAGAACGCCGATCGCCGCTGTCGTCTTTCCTTTGCCGTCACCCGTGTTGAGCATCAGCAAGCCGTGCGTTCTCTCACGGTAATCGTCGCGTCGCCACTTGTATCGCTTCTCGGCCATTTTGTGGGATAAAAACGGGTCAGGAACGTTCTATGGCCTCGGCAACCGCATCGACGATCCGTCGTTCGCAATCGTCCCAATCGCCTTCGATACCAAGCCCGGCTGCGTTCTTGTGTCCTCCGCCGCCGAACTGTTCCGCCACCTTGGCAACGTTTATATCGCCTTTCGAACGGAGACTGACGCGATATGTGCCCTCGCCTGTCTCTCGCATATAGACGGACGCGACGACTTCGCTTGCTGCGAGAGGAATGTTCACAAATCCGTTATTGTCGCCGTCTATTGCTCCGGCAGCCTCGCGCATCGCGAGCGTCTGACGCATTGACGCTATCCGGCCTCCAGCGTGACGCTTTACGGTTCCGAGCACCTGCCGCATCAGTTCGATGCGCGACCATGGATAATTGTTATAGACAGCCTCTGAGATCTTCGCCGGTCGGGCACCTGCCTTTACTAGCTCGGACGCGACCTTTAGTGTGCGCTCTGAAGTATTCGGGAAGTGGAACGAACCTGTGTCCGTGACGAGCGCCATATATACGCACTCGGCGATCTCCTTTGTGATGCGGCCACCGATCGCTTTGCAGAGATTGTAGATCATCTCACCCACGGCGGACGCCGTAGAGTCGATCCAGTTCACCTTGCCAAAATGCTCACTTGTCGCGTGGTGGTCGATGTTTACTGTAAAAGCGCGGTCGAGGCCTTCGATACCCGGCCGATCGACATCAGAACACTCGATGACAAAGATGGCGTCATACTTGCCGTTGACGCTTTTGACATCCTTTATCTCGTCGGCGCCAGGGAGTGTCCGATAAGCCGGCGGCACGTCGCCGTTCACAAGCACTTCGGCGTTCTTGCCTAGGCTCCGCAAAAGCCAGCACAGCCCAAGAGACGATCCAACACCGTCGCCATCCGGTTTGATATGAGTGGTGATCGCAAAGTCGTTCTTACTCTCGATCAGTTCGACAACTTGACTTAACACGTTTACTTCAGCGAGCGGACGATACGCAGGATCTCTCGGCGTTACTCCTCGTCGCTTTCACTTGATACCTCTCCCTTGAGGTCCAATCCCTCGAGTATTTCCGATACGCGCGACGCATTTTCCTCGGCAGTATCTCTTACGAAATGTAGATGCGGCGTGTGCCGCAGGTCCAAATTGAGCGCAACCTGCTGACGGACGAAAGTCGATGCGTGACGCAGGGCGCTCAGCGCGGCGTCGATCTCGTGTTCCTCGCCGTGGACCAGGACAAAGACCTTTGCGTCCCTGAGGTCAGGAGCCACACGCACCTCGGTCACGGTCGCCGATCCAAGCCGTGGATCGTCTAACTCGAAGCCAACGATCTCGGCTATCTCCTCCCTCAATGATTCGGCATATCTTTCGGGCCGACGCATATCAATAAACCTTCCGGATCAAAGATCAACCACCAGCGGTCTGCACTCGCGGGCGACGACGGGCATCAAAGCTCGGTCGCGGCCACCTTCTCGATCGTAAATGCCTCGATCTCGTCATCGACCTTGATATCGTTGAAGTTGACCAGGCTGATACCGCATTCGTAACCCTTGGCGACCTCGTTCGTGTCGTCCTTGAACCGCTTGAGCGTGGCGATGTCACCTTCCCAGATCACAACGCTGTCACGAAGCAGCCGAGCTTTGGCCTGTCGGCGAATAACGCCGTCCGTAACGCGGCATCCCGCGATGGTGCCGATCCTCGATACCTTGAATGTCTCCTGTACGAGAGCTTTGCCGAGTATGACCTCTTTCTCGATCGCGTCGAGCATGCCGATCATTGCGGCCTTGATCTCTTCTTCTACCTTGTAAATGATCGAATGCAGCCGGATATCAACATCCTCTTGCTTGGCGATATCGGCTACTCGGGCCTCAGGCCTAACGTTGAATCCGATAATAACGACCGCTGTCGAAGCATCGTCGGCCTGGGTCGCCGAAGCAAGCAGAACGTCGGACTCTGCGATGGCACCGACACCGGCACGTATGACACGCACCTTGACCTTGTCCGTCGAAAGCTTCTCAAGCGTAGATCGCAGCACCTCGACCGAACCTTGTACGTCGGCCTTGAGAATGACGAGCAGTTCCTTGATCTCGGCGAGGCCAAGCGACTCGATTCCGCGTTTGGTCGTTTTGAGCATTGCAGCCTGACGAGCCATCATCTGCCGCTGCTGTGCGATATCCTGCGCCCTGTCGACGTCGGCCACCACCTGAAATGTATCTCCGGCCTGCGGCACGCCCTGCAGCCCGAGCACTTCGACAGGCGTCGCGGGCGGTGCTTCTGTTACGGCCTCGCCGCGGTCTGAGAACATCGCACGCACCTTGCCGTAAAATTGGCCGACAATGAACGGGTCGCCCACGGCCAACGTTCCCTGCTGTACCAGTGCAGTCGCGACCGCACCGCGTCCGCGGTCAAGCTTGGCTTCAAGGACGACGCCCGAAGCACGGCGTGTCGGGCTCGCCTTAAGTTCAAGTATGTCTGCCTGAAGCAGCACGGTCTCAAGCAGTGTATTGATATTCTCTTTCTTCTTGGCCGAGACCGGGACCATTTCGATGTCACCGCCCCAATCCGTAGGCTGCAGTCCGAGGCCCGCGAGCCCCTGTTTGACCTTGTCCGGGTTGGCATCGGGTTTGTCGATCTTGTTGATAGCGACGATGATCGGGACTCCAGCGGCCTTCGCATGCTCGACTGCCTCGATCGTCTGTGGCATCACGCCGTCATCAGCCGCCACGACCAGAATCACTATATCGGTCGCCTTGGCACCGCGTGCACGCATCATCGTGAACGCTTCGTGGCCGGGCGTGTCGAGGAATACGACGCGGCGTTCGTTCTCGGGATCGTCCGGATTGGTCACATAAACGCTATAAGCGCCAATGTGCTGCGTGATCCCGCCGGCTTCGCCCTCGGCAACGTTCGCTTGGCGTATGGCGTCAAGCAGCGACGTCTTACCATGGTCAACGTGGCCCATGACGGTAACGACCGGAGCACGCGGCAGTTCGACATCGTCAGCGTCCGCAGCAATGAGTTCTTCGAACTCCTGCTCGATGACCATTTCTTCGAACGCCACGAAGCTTACTTCGAAACCATATTCGGCTCCGAGTTCGTTCGCCATCTTGTCGCCTATCGGCTGATTGAGCGTTGCAAAAACGCCGCGTTTGATAAGCAGTTGGACAACGTCACGCGGCGTAACGCCGATCGCCTCGGCAAACTCGCGAACGGTCGCTCCTTCGGTCAAACGAACAACGCCTGTGTCAGCCGATTCGCGCTTGCCGACCTGGTCGAGCACGCGCTCTTCGATAGAACGCTTCTGCGGGATATCGACATCACGTTCGGCGAACCTGCCGCCTTTGTCGTCTCGGCCTTTGCGGCCGCCGCCGCGTCCGGGCCTGCGGCGATTGTCGGCGGGTGGAGTATAGGTAAGCTGCGGCGTTGCGGATTCGCCCTGTGTGCCCCGGAACTGGCCTCGGCGAGCGTCGCCTCCGCGGACCTCGCCCACGATCCGGCCTGTCTTCGTGGCCGATTCGCTGACGACGCGTTCACCGGGCCTGATACCTTTATCGAGAGCACCTTTCGTAAGTGTGAGCCGCTTAACTGTCGTACCGGCAGGGCTGGTCGCGGCATCTGGTTTTGCGGCCGGCTCTGCTGCGGGCTCCGCCTCCGGTTCGGGTTCGACCAACGCCTCGGGCACCGGTTCAGGGGCCTCTTCAACGATGGGCGTTTCCTCTACAACAGGCTTTGCCTTTGCGGCCACAAGTTTTTTGACCCTGACAGGCTTGTCCTCGACCGGGGCTTCAACGGCAACAGGCTCTTCCGCGGCCGGCTCTTCCGCCGGTTTCGCAACCACTTTTGCAACCTTGCGGACCGGCTTGGCCTCAGGCTCGACGGGCGGCGGGGCCGGAGCCTCGCTCACATGGACCGCCTCATCCACAACCGCTGCGTCGTCCTTTTTGGCAGCTCGAATGACCTTGATGGCGCGTTTAGGAGCGGCCTCGACCTTTGGAAAATACTTAAGTCGGACCTTTTCGGCAATTTCCGCGCTGACCGAGTTCGAGGCCACGCTGACATCCGCACCGAGGCGACGGAGATCCTCCATCACCCGCTTGGTGTCCTGCTTTATCTCTCGAGCCAGGTCATATACTCGAACTGATTTTCGAATCGCCATATCTAGATTCAATACAAAGCCGTAAACACGGCAGCGGCCCGAAGCCGGCAAATTATTTGGCCCAAAGACCTTCTACGGAGTTACTCCCCGTCGCTTTCCTCGTCGGATGCTTCAGCTTCAACGTCTTCAGGGCCTGAGACTTCGGGAGCTGATACTTCCGGATCTTCGGCCGAATCGATCTCAGCCTCGACCTCGCCATCTGTCTCGGTCAACTCAGTCTCGGCTTCGACGTCACTGACGGCGGCGACTTCGGCCGATCCTTCGGACGCTTCCGTTTCTGCGTCTTCCTCGATGCCTGATTCTGGTTCGGAAGATCCGGCCTCATCTCCAAGATCAGCCGTTCCAAGATCAGCATCGGCCTCATCCGCGACGACCGAGGCGTCTTCTGATGACTCCGCAGCGGCGGCGGCCTCCTTTGCCTCGACTATAGTGCGAGCCGATGCAAGTATGGCTTCGCCCTCGTCGAAGCTGAGATTGAGAAAATCGACAAGATTATCGAGTGAAGCCGACGCAAGCCCTTCGACGTCCGTGATACCTTTTTCTGCAAGTATCTCGGCCTGCGACGCAGTCACGCCCTCAAGAGCGGTTATGGGTACAGCTTCTCCCGAAGCCATCATCCTGCCCATCTTGCTCGCGATCTCTTTCTTGAGTTCGTCCTCGTTGACGATCTTTATATCCCAACCGACAAGACGGGCCGCGAGCCGCACGTTCTGTCCTTTTTTTCCTATCGCGAGGCTGAGTTGGTCTTCGCCGACGATGACCTCCATCTGCCTAGTCTCAATATCTGTAATGCGGACCTGCGAGACCTTGGCCGGTGACAAAGCGTTGGCCGCGAATACGGACGGTTCGTCAGACCACTCAATAATATCGATCTTCTCGCCGCGCAGTTCCTTTATGATCGACTGAACTCGCGAGCCTTTCATTCCGACGCAAGCACCTACGGGATCGACATCTTTTTCGTTCGAAGCGACTGCGATCTTTGCACGTTCGCCGGGTTCGCGGACCGCCGATTTGATAACTACGGTCTCATCGTATATCTCCGGCACTTCCATTTCGAATAACCGTTTCAGCAGATCGGAGGATGCTCGAGACGCAATGATCTGCTGCCCGCGGGGCTCCTTCGTGATGTCAATGATCACCACGCGGATGCGTTCGCCCTGATTCCACATCTCACCGCGTGATAACTCACGCCGGGGAACAAGCGCTTCGAGATTGCCGCCCAGATCAATGATCATATCCCCACGTTCGAATCGCTTGACGGTACCATTTATCAGCTCGCCTTTGCGTTCGACGTATTCCTCATAGACCTTTTCGCGGGTCGCTTCGCGAACCTTCTGAACAAGGATCTGCTTGGCGGTCTGAGCCGCGATCCGGCCCATTTCTTCTTGAGGAAGCGGGATCAGCAGGACGTCACCGAGTTCGATCTCGTCGCCTACCAGCTCCTGTGCATCCGTTAGCGAGATCTCGCCCGACGGGTTCTCGACTTCTTCGACGACCTCTTTTTGCACGGAGATCTCTATCTGCCCTTCCTCGGCATTCCAATCGACCTGTATGCTGTCGCCGGTCTTGTCCTGAGATTTGAACTGTTTTCGAGCAGCCGCTTTGACGGCTTCCTTCATTGCCTCGATCACAAGTTCGCGGTCGAGCCCCTGCTCGTTGCACAAAACCTCAATGCTCTGTCCGATCGATGATGTCATAATCAAAATATCGCAGGCCGCATCTGTCGCAGCCGCTTCATCAAACTTTCCGGCCCTTCAACTCCTCACCCAGGTCTATCTTTAAGTTAGCTTTGCGGACCAACTCGTACGGAAAAACGATCTCGCGTCCGTCTTTGGACCGCATCGTAACCGTGCCTTCGGAGACCTCGCCTATCACACCCGTCACCAAGGTCTGGCCATCTACAGGTTCGCCGAGCTTGACCTTTGCCAACTGGCCCTTGAATCGCCCAAAGTCCCTGATCGAATACAATTCCCGCTCAATTCCAGGCGACGAGACCTCCAACACATAGCTGCCCGGCATCGGATCGTCCGTATCGAGCAGTTCCTCCACCCGTGCCGAGAAATTCCCGCAATCGTCCAATGTGACCCCGCCGGGCTTGTCTATGTAAACCCGCACGACGTGATCGCGGCGGGAACCGGCAAGTTCCACGTTCACCACCTCGATCTCAGAGCCGGCTGCGGCCGTCGCAGCCGCATCACGCAGCGTCTCGATCAAAGGCTTCGACATAGCGACTCGTTCCCCAAAAGTGCCGCAAAAAATAAAAAGTGGGCACGGAACCCACTTGATACGTCACAAATTACGCATCGCGGCAAACTGAGATGATATAACAGAACCGCCCGCTATGGCAAGCCCACGTTCATAGAGCTTCTCTGATCGCCTTCGTCAGTCGCGTGAGCTCTGCCACCTTTTCTTCAACGGCGGTAAATCGCTCCGCAGACGGAGCGGCGGCGAACTCTTCGATCAGAACGGCTGTCTCTCGCGTCTCGGTCAGCATTCTCCTGGATTCGCGCTCTACCACCCGTGCCGCATCCGGCCGCCCGGTTCCGACCTTCCTTGCCTCGGCGACGCCCCAGTGCGTGATCCGGACGATGTTGGGGCGGGACTCTGTGATCCAACTCTCGCTTTTGAGATGGCTCACAATGCTGTCAATACTCGGGTAGTAGCCCTCTTTCTTGGTCAGATCTACAAAATCGACGTCAATATTTTCCTTCCCGCCCGTTTCTTCATACAGCCGCACGAGCATTTTGTGAAAAGCGTCCATAGCTTTATCGTTACTTGTCGGTCAAAGCCGTCCTTCTGCAATGCGTTCGAATGTTATTTTCGCCGCTCCCAAAACACCCGGATCGTCGCCGAGCGAAGCGCGGACAATCTTAGCACGTTCAGCGGGTTCGGGGAATGCTCTCGCCGTGGCCTCCGCACGCATCGCCGGGTAGAATCTGCCCCATGCGGCCGCAACTCCGCCGCCGATCACAACTACGTCAGGATCGAGTACGTTAAGCAGTCCGCCGATGGCGATACCCAAATAACGCCCCATCTCGAGAAACAAGCGGCCCGCTGCGAGATCGCCACGATCAGCAAGGTCATACACATCCTTTGCGGTTGAAACGATCAGTCCGGATTCTCTCGCCTGTCGGACAACTGCGGTACCCGACGCATACTGTTCCAGGCACCCTCGGCTCCCGCATCCGCATTGATGGCCTTCCGGTTCGACACACAAGTGTCCGATCTCACCCGCGGTCCCGTCGGCACCGAAATGGACCTTTCCGCCTAATATTATGCCGCCTCCCACACCGGTGCCGAGAGTGATCATTATCGCGTTCTCGGCTCCGGCTGCCGCCCCGAGCCAGTGCTCACCGGCAGCGGCCGCGGTCGCGTCGTTCATTAGTTCGACGCGAAGCCCTGTCTCGCGAGCGAGCAGCCCTTTTATGTCCGAACCACTCAGCCGGGGCAGATTAGGCAGCTTCCCGACCGTCCCATCCGGCCTGAACGTAGCAGGTATAGCCGCGCCAAGGCCGATCGGACTGACATTACCGGCATCCGAAGCGGCCTGCCGGCAAAGGGCCGCTACGAGTATCGCAAGTTCTTCTGCGCCGGCATCGTATGGTGTCGCCGTCTCAGAGCGTGCCAGGATGTCTCCGCCCGATGAAACAACGGCGACACGCATATTCGTGCCGCCGAGATCAAGCGCCAGTACGAGATCGGCCGCATCATTGCTGCCCATTCCGGTCACGGACGTTTTGGACGATCGGCTTCGGACACGTCCTTGTAAACGTCCTCGTATTTAGCGTAGCCGTCCTTGATGACCGTATCCATTAGATTCGACCGATCCACTGTTGTCACTTCTAGCAGGATCGCCGGTATCTCTTTTCCTAGTGCGTCGTTACGGAACGGTGTGGTATCGAGCTTCTCTTTCTTGGCCAGCTTGATCGCAGCTTCGACAGCGCCGCTCGCAAGGGGAATGATCGGCTTGTAAACCGTCATGGTCTGAGTGCCGGCAGCTATACGCTGTAGTGCATCGAGGGCCGCGTCTTGTCCGGTTACCAGCACCTTGCCCGCAAGCCCGCGTTTAGCAAGAGCAGACACAACACCGCCCGCCATCCCGTCGTTAGAGACCACGAATGCATCTACCTTGTCACTGTTCTGGGTGAGAGCATTCTCGGCAAAGTTAAGCGCAAGTTCGGGTTTCCAATCCGTAATGAAATCCTGAGCGACTATCTGGATCTCTTTCTTGTCTATCGCGGACTGGAGGACCTCGAGTTGCTCTTTCTTCATAATGACCGCGTTATTATCGGTCGATGCGCCATAGACCATCACGTATTTGCCGGACGGTTTGTTCTTTAAAGCGTACTCGGCGATCTTGCGGCCGATGACCGGAACCTGATGCGAAATATACAGATCGATCTTGTCCGAATTGATCAGCCGGTCATAGCTGATAACGGGGACGTTCTGAGCCTTTGCCTTGTCAACCATTGAAGCCGCCTGCGTAGCATCGTGAGGCGCAATGACCAGCACATCGATCCCTTGTGTCAAAAGGTTCTCTACGTCATTGGCCTGCTTATCCGCCTTATTGTCCGCAACGGTTATGACGCATTCGACGTTCATCTTGCCGCAGTGGGCCTCGAACGCATCCTTGTCCCGCTGCCAACGCTCTTCCTTAAGCGTGTCCATTGCGAAGCCGATCTTTATCTTCTTTCCGGCCGCTTTGTCAGCTGGGTTGCCGCCTGGGTTGCTCGTCCCGCCGCCGCAACCAGCCAGCGCCGCAACTCCGAGCAAAAATAGTGTCAGTGCTTTAGTCATAGATTCCCATTTTACCAGCAATAGTCTGCTTACTAACCGATTCTCCGAGATTAAATCAGACTTTGGCCCGGTCAGCAAGATAGATCCCTGAACTGTCCCCGCCCAAACCGCGAGCAGCATCACATGGTATAGCTTGTTTTTGGTTTTTAGTATTTGCCTTTAGGGCGAACTGTGCTATAAGAAAGTATCAAAATTCAACTCGTTTGAATCTGACAGCAATTTTTGTTTGATCGCTGATGGCATACACGGGACCGCCCGAATCAATTGACATCGTGCTTGTCTTCGTGTAAAACATTGAGTGGTTTGGTTTTTTCTAATTTCCTGACTGGACGAAACAATAGGAGAACTATGAACAGCAAACTTTGGATCCGCAGATCACTTACCACCGGCCTTATGGTGGCTGTTTTTGCGACTTATTCGATGATGGCTCTGGCGGGTGACGTCAAAGCATCTGGCGAACTTTCAGTTTCCGGCTCCACCGCAGACGCGGCCGTGACCGTAAACGGCGAATCGGCCCGCTCCGGCCGTACGGTCTTTACATCGAGCACGATCGTTACTCCCGAGAACACCGTTGCGACCATCAATATGGGCACGGCGGGCGAGATCCAGCTTGCTCCAAATTCGTCGGTCACAGTCAATTTTGATTCCAAGAATATCTCGGCTGATGTCTCGGCCGGCTCGATCACGGTTCTACGGTCGGCTGCTCCGGTGGCTGTTACCACTGCGGCAGGCAAATCGACCCTCGGCTCAGGCGACTCATCAGCCGCAGCCCCGGACGATTATCGCGACTCGAACGGCAAGTGCATCGATGCTGACAATGACGGCAAACTTGAATGCGACAAAGGCGCCGCATGGTGGCTCTTCGCTCTTGTGACCGGCGGTGCCGTAGCAGGCATTATCTGGGCCACATCACAGGGCAACGACATCTCTCTCGGCGGCGGCGGCACAGTCGTCAGCCCGGTCCGCTAAGGCCAATTATTTTCCCGACGCTTCGCTGCTGCGGGGCGTCGGATGCATACATATTTTCTGAATAGGATTGTTACAGGAGGAAATTTACTCACATGTTCGGCAAAAATAGTCTTCGTAAGATAACGACTTCGGTTACGCTAGCGGCCGTTTGGTCGGTGTACTCGATGGTCGCCTTCGCGATCCCAGTCGGTTCGACCGGCGAGATCACCGTATCAGGCCAGGTCACCGTTAACGGTCAACCGACCGTTTCAAATGCTACCGTTGTTTCGGGAAGCAGTATCGTGACCGGAGCGGATTCTTCGGCGACGATCAGCCTTGGCAAAACAGGCCGCATCGAGATGATGGCTAACACCAGCCTCTCGCTCACTTTTTCGGACAGCAGCATCGTCGTTACACTCAACGACGGCAAAGCTCGCTTTGCAAACTCGGCAGGCGTTGCCACGACTGTTGCTACCAAGAACGCGACGTTGATCGCCGATGCAGGCCAGAACAACAATTTCCTCGTTGAGGTCGAATGCTCGCACATTCACCTTGACACTACTGCGGGCCTCGTCACGATGCGTGAGGGCACGGCCGACAAACAGGTCGCGGCAGGCAGTTCAGCAACGGCGGGCAACCTAGAACAGACCGGCTGCAAGCCGTGTCTCCGTCCCGGTTCGGCCCCGGGCGTAGCTATCGCAGGCTGGCCGTGGCTTCTCCTGGTGGCGGCCGGTGCTGCCGGTGCCGGCATCTTCTTCGGCACTCAGAAGGACGACACCACGCTCGGCGGCGGCACGATCATCGTCAGCCCGACCAGATAGTTTTCCTCTAATTCTGTTCGCTAAAAGCGGGTCATGTTTCGACATGGCCCGCATATTTTTGTATAGTTGGTAGTTTGTTTCGCCTTTATTATTTGATCACTCGTACTTAAATATTCATTTGTCATGCATATCGCAATAATTGGAACTGGTTACGTGGGCCTTGTTTCCGGGGCTTGTTTTGCTGAGTTCGGTATCGACGTCACCTGCGTTGATGTTGATGCCGAGAAAATAGACAAACTTCACAAGGGTATCATCCCGATATACGAGCCCGGCCTCGATAATCTTGTGGAAAAGAATGTCGAAGCCGGACGCCTGCATTTCACAACGAACATCGCGGAGGCGGTCAAGTCTGCCGAGGTGGTATTCCTTGCAGTCGGAACTCCTCCCAAAGAGGACGGTTCCCCGGATATGAGCTACTACAGGCAGGCCGCAAAGGATGTGGCTGAGAATCTCACGGGCTATACGGTCATTGTAACGAAATCGACCGTGCCTGTCGGGACCGGTAAATGGCTCAAACAATTTGTCGCGGAGAACGCCCCGGCAGGGATCGAATTCGGCGTCGCCAGCAATCCGGAGTTCCTCCGCGAAGGCGCCGCGATCGAGGATTTTATGCGGCCCGACCGTGTCGTCATCGGATCCAACGAAGCTCGTGCCATCGAGGTGATGAAAGAGCTTTACCGGCCGCTCTACTTGATCGAGACCCCTATCGTGATCACTTCACTCGAAGCAGCCGAATTGATCAAATACGCCGCTAACGCGTTTCTCGCGACCAAGATCACCTTCATAAACGAGATCGCAAATTTATGTGACGCCATCGGTTGTGATGTTCACGACGTGGCCCGAGGTATGGGAATGGACAATCGGATAGGGCGCAAATTCCTCCATCCGGGCCCCGGCTACGGCGGTTCTTGTTTTCCTAAGGACACTCGAGCGCTGACGACCGTGGCCGATCAGTTCGGAGTAGAGACACGGATCGTGGACGCCGTGATCGAAGCAAACGAGGTGCAGCGTGACCTGATGGTGCCCAAGATCGAAAAGCTCGCGGGCGGCTTGAGCGGCAAGCAGATAGGAGTTCTCGGCCTGGCGTTCAAGCCCGAGACCGACGACATGCGCGAATCGCCGGCCGTTGACATCATTAAGAAACTCCAAGAGGGCGGAGCACGAGTGAGAGCTTTCGACCCCGTCGCTATGGACGAAGCGAGGCATTTGCTCCCCGACATCGAGTATGCGGCAGACGAATACGATGCGGTGAAGGGAGCGGACGTTATGGTCATCGTGACCGAATGGAACCAGTTCAGAGCGCTCGATCTCGACCGGATACGAACTCTGCTTGCCTCGCCAAAGATAGCTGACCTCCGCAATGTCTATGAACCGCAGGATATGCGAGAGCTTGGTTTTGACTACATCGGGGTCGGGCGCTGACGATCCCGGCGGACAACGATCATTCGGTTGGTAAATATATGAGCAGTAAGATCGATCATCTGGTGACCGGCGGGGCCGGCTTCATTGGCTCGAACCTTGCCGACGAGCTGCTGCTCCGCGGTGGCAAGGTCAGGATCGTTGACAATTTTGCGACCGGGTATCGTGAGAATCTTGACGAGATCAGTGGGGATTTTGAGTTCATCGAGGGCGACCTCACGGATCCTGACGTTGCAAAACGCGCCGTAGAAGGAGTGGACATCGTTTTTCATCAAGCTGCTTTGCCTAGCGTTCCTCGATCGGTCGCTGATCCGTTAGAAACGCACAATGCGTGTGTCAACGCAACGCTTAACCTGTTGGTAGCCGCACGCGAGGCCGGTGTGAGACGATTCATCTATGCGGCGTCAAGCTCGGCATACGGCGACCAGCCTATCTTGCCTAAGGTCGAGTCAATGCGTCCCGATCCGATGTCGCCATACGCGGTCGCAAAGCTTACAGGCGAATACTACTGCCGCAGTTTTTTTGAGGTTTACGGTCTCGAGACGGTTTCCCTGCGCTACTTCAATGTATTTGGTCCTCGACAGGATCCGTCGTCGATGTACTCCGGTGTGATCTCGAGATTTATCGATGCATTCCTCTCAGACAAAACGCCGGTTATATATGGTGACGGCGAACAGTCGCGGGATTTTACCTATGTGGCCAATGTGGTGGAGGCAAATATCCGTGCAGCCTCTGCACCGGATGCTGCGGGCAAGGTCATGAACGTGGCCAATGGCGAACGGATCTCTCTTAATGAACTTCTCAAGGTCTTAGGCCGTGTGACAGGCCGTAACGACATTACAGCAGAATATCTCGAAGAAAGGAAAGGCGATGTCAAGCATTCTCAGGCAGACAATCGTCTCGCCATAGATACGATCGGATACTCGACCCTCGTCGGGCTGGAAGAAGGCCTGAGGCGGACAATAGACTGGTGGAGATCCAGCCGATTTTCCTCAGCCGCTCGATAGACGTCTAACGCGGGATCGAAAACACGTCGTCCTTTACCTCTGAATTTACAAGTATATCCTTAGCCTTGAAGTTCGAATAGGCGGTCAAGCCTCCAAGGTCGAATCGCTGCGAATACTTCCTGGGCACGAGCAATCCATCGACACTAAGTGATTCGTCAACGATAACGGATGTCGTCACGGTGCGGTCGCCAACCAAATAGCTGGATTCATAGGACTTGATCTGGTTCGTCTTGTCATCTATGTAAAAATCGGTATAGAAACCATCCGGCGTCGATACACGAAATCCACGTTGTTTACGTTTGGGGTCGCCGGCCGCAGAGATCACATAACCTTCGTCGCCGATCCGAGTCAACAGCGGAAAACCGAGGCTGGTAATCGGCGGCAGCGAAAATCCCTGAAGCGACGAAAAGACCTGCCGGCCGTCGTAGATCTGTTTAAGGGGCTGAAACGGATTATTCACTTCGAAGTAATACCGTTCGCCGGCGATGATCGTAACAAAACTTGCCGGTATCGCTTGGCCAAAACTAGTGATATCCGCCGAACCGCGGATCACTAACGTCTTCAAGGCCTTGAGTTTATCTCCGCCGTGTGCCGCGAATGCTAGCTGTGCGATATCCTTTGGTTCGGACACCGTCGCCGATTTTGTCGAGCTCGGGGCCTTCGGCCCTTGGTCAGACTGTGCGGACACCGCGGATACCGAAAAAGCTGTCGCCGCAACTAGGATCAATAACTTTGTTCTCATAATTAAGGTTCGTCAACGGGTACTACTTCGAATCAGGTCAGAATGTAGATGCACCTTGCATAGTCCGAAGTTGCAAAAAGAGGACATTCTCGAATACGAGAATGTCCTCCAATTGTTTCGACTTTTGACAACTTACCAGCTAAAACGTGCCTGGAGCTCGACTCGCCGATTGGCCGAGCCGCCGCCTCCACCACCGCCAAAGCCTCCGAACCCGCCGCCTGTCGACGTCGATTGGCCAAATCTGCTGGAAGCGAGGCTGCCGACCGGCGTGCCTAGATTGACGTTATTGAACAAGTTGTTAACGTTGATCCCAACGTTCAGATTGTAGGGCTTACGGCTGTCGCCGCCTCCGAAGAAGCCGCCGCCACCACCGCCGCCGGGGCCGCGTCCGCCTCCGCCGCCCGGTCCTCCCATCATAATGCCGCTAGGAGGGCCGCCTCCCTGCCGTCCGCCCTGGCCGGCTGCCGCATTGGCGCTCTTGCCAAATCCGAAGTTCTTACTCAGCCGCAGGTTAACGGTGAATGAACTCGGGCCCTCGCCCCAGTTGCGGGGTATGATCGCATTCAGGTCGCGGCCGCTGACATCGCAATAGGACGCAGTCAAGCCGAGCTCATTGCAGCGAGCCCTAAGGTCACCGAACGTCGGCCTCTCCGTGAAAAGGCCGTCCCCGTTTGGATCAATGCCGCGTGTGATATTGAAAGGCCGTCCTGATGTGATTATCACGAACGGATTGAGGCTGACCTTGTACGGAAGCGTGATATTGCCCCCAACAAAGAAAGTGTGACGGATATCGAAGGCGCTTCGACCGTACTCACCCGAAAAATCGTAGCTGTACGCGGGGAAGCCGCCATCAGAATCGCTCTTGGCGAATCCGAGCCTGTAATTGCCGAACAGCGAGAATTTATTGCTCAGATTCGTTCGGAAATTTGCGATCATCTGATTCTGTCGCGAATATCCGTTTGCCTGATACTCATAGATATTGCCGGACGATGGATCGGGACGCGGTGCACTCAGGCAGTTCACCTGTGCCGGGCAGACCGGTGCATTCACATTGACGGATCTAAGGACGTTGACCGTCCGCGACGTAATGTAGAAAAGCGTCGCGGTCGTCTTCCACGGCAGTTGCCGTTCAACACCAAATGCAGCCTGCATCGTATAAGGCACGTGCAGGTCCGAATTCACGCGGCGGATCGTATTCGACTGCGGCAACGCAGCCAGGATCTGTGCTGCCGTCGGCACGTTCGAAACGCCGTTTGCCGTGAATATCGGCTGTGCAAGCAGGTTGAGTGCGATCGCACGACGAACCGGATCGGTCTCATTGGCACTAACGAGCAGATTGAGCTGATTCTGGCCATTGAACCTCAATGCCTGAAGCGAGAAGTTCTCGTTGAAACGGTCATAGAAGAATCCAGCTCCGCCGCGGAACACCGTTTTCGGAGCTTTTGCACCGCCCGCACCGGGCGACCATGCGAAACCGAATCGTGGTGCGAAATTGGTCTTGTCGCTTATGTTGTTCTGTATCTCGTATCTGAGCCCGAAGCTAAGCGTCAGAGCCGGCGAAACACGCCAGTCGTCCGTGATAAAAAGACTTCCTTCAGTCTGCGAAATACCGATAAGCGGATTCCCCGTTGCCACCGAATACTGGGTCGGGTTGAATTGCGTCCCCGCGGCCCCAAGCAGCTTCGCGCGGTACTGTTCGATCGGCGACACCACGCCGTCTCCATTTAGATCGTACGGGCTGGCACCAAAGAATCCCGCAAAGGTGAACGACCCGCCATAGTTATTCTCTGAACGGTCATCAATGCTGACGTATCGTAGCCGTCCGCCGAACTTCACCGCATGATTGCTAAGCCGTCCAAGCGACGTCGTAGTGAAATTGCTGATGTCGAAGATCTTGGATCGGTTGAAACTAGTGCCGATCTGTGAACCGCCGCCTATGAACGCCGCCGGCAGGCTGATCGTCGGTATACTGTTGTCGCCGTTCTGTTCACGCTTGTTGAACTCGAACGAAGCACGCGTCTCATTGACGGTCTTCGCATTCAAGATAGCGGTCTCCGTTACGCGAAATTCGTGGCCGTATGAGGTCGTATTGTATGCGCGCGATATCAACGAAGTATCGCCAATGCCCGCGTTCTCGGACTTGGACCGGTCAAAGCTGTATCTTGCGACCAGTGTATTCTTGTCGTTGAGGGCGTAATCGAAACGCGGGCTGATCGACAGCCTTCGCGTCGGGACGCGATACTCCTGTCTGAGGTTCGCGATGTTGAATGCCGTATCGAGGATCGTCGCGTTCACGATCGCGTTGTTGTCCACATCGCGGTTGCTGACATCCAAAAAGAAAGATGACTTCTTTTTGACGATCGGGCCAGAGATGTTGCCGCCGAGGAACCGCGTCTGGCTGCGGGCTCGATTGACCGCAAAAGGATTGCGCGAATTGAAGATCGCGTCGTTAAAGTTAAAGAAGGCCTGGCCTCTCCATTTATCCGAACCCGGCTTGGTCAGGATCTCGATGCGCCCAAATCCGAGGCGATCAAATTCTGCTGAGAACGGGTTCTGGTTCACACGGATCTCGCGGATCGCATCTTTGGGCGGCAGCCGGCCGCCGGTGAATCCGTCGATATAGATCTGGCCCCCGTTCGGGCCTGCGGACGGGCCGGCAAGAGCCTGCAACGCCGCTTCGAGTTCGTCCGGGTCGTCCGGAAGAGCATCGAGGTCTTTGCCCTTTATGACGGTCGCGCTTGCATTATTGTCCGCATCGCTGCTGACCTGATTGTCATTAGATACGTCAACCTGCTCGGACACACCCGATACGGTCAATTGGATCGCAAGCTCGCTTTTCTGGCCCGCAGCGACCGTGACCTCCGGATTGTCATACGGAGCAAATTTGTCCGCGACCACAAACACTGAGTATGACCCCGGAGCGAGTCCGGCAATTGTATATTCACCTCGGTTATTTGTGACGACCTGCTTCTCTTTGCCTTGGCCGTCAACAGCTTTGACAGTCGCACCTACCACCACGGCGCCTAGCGTATCGACCACTTGGCCCGCAATGCTGCCGGTCGCCTGTGCTGCGGCCGATACAGTCAATCCGGCCGCAAGGCACAAAGCCAATACCGATCTATAAACGAATTTCATAATTTCACCCTTAGCTATGAACAATTGAAAGAATTTTTACTAAAAACCAATACCGTCAAGTCCCGGGATCGAGAATCCGCCGGAGACGCCTTGGCCGCCCTGTCTCGCTGCCTGCATCTGTGCGAGGCGTAGAAACGGCTCGACGCCTGCCAAAAGCTTGATCGCGCGGACGCGATCCGGCGTGGACCCGCGTGAACTCGAAACGGCTATCATATCGCCGACCTTTAGGTCTGCAGTTGTTATTGTCGGAAATCTCTCGAGCATGTCATCAATATTGCCGCCGCCCGGACGCATGCCGCCGAAACCGCCCTGCTGGGGCGAACCGGTCGGAGCACCGTTGGTTGGCTGGCCGCCGGCTTGCGGAGGACCTCCTGCCGGACGAACGCCGCCTGCCTGGCCTCCTTGCGGGGCTGCTCCCGGAGGACGAGCGCCTCCGCCCATTCCTCCGAACTGGAACGAGGCCATACGCTCGGCATCAGCTTCGGGAAACCGCTTGAATGTCATCGCGCCGGCCGTCAGGATAGTGATGTCCCTTCCGGAATTGAGATCTTTGATGACGACCTCGTTTTTCTCGGCATCGATCGATTTGACCGTGCCCGCGATCGTCATAAATGCACCGGCGACGAGTTCCTCTGCAAGGAACGTGGCCCCGTCAGGGCTTCGGTCGCCTTTAGCTCGTATCAGGTCGTCCTTTTTGACCTCCGATATCGAACTCGGCAAGGCCTCGGAGAATTTGACCGAATCCGGAGCGTAACGATGGAATTTCGAACCGGGCTTCGGTGTGACGTCAACACTCGTGGTGCCCGCCATTCCGGCGACGGATATCGTGATCTTATTCAGAGCTACATCAACCGCCGTCACACGTCCCGAGATCCCTCGCAGACGCCATTCTTCGGCTTCCTTACGATTTCGCATGGCCAGATCCGACTTGGTCATCAGGTAAACAGCGCGAGCCGGAAGCGAACGTTTGTCCGCGTTCAGAACTCCTGTCACGACCACTTTGTCGCCTTCGTCGATATCCGAAGCGGCGGACGGTTCAGCGCTTCTAAGCGAAGGATTCCCCGGCGGTACTCGCTTGAATTCAGTCTTGTCAGTCAGCGATGCGGTCACGTTGCCATCAGCGGTCTTGATCACAAGTGTCGATGCGTCGATCGATACGACCTCGCCTGATATGACAGACGGCTTCAACGCGTCGGGCGTCTGGCCAAATACGAGGGTTGCAAATCCCGAGATGATCAGCAAAACGAAGGAAATTATCAGATTCTGAACCATAATTTTTGTGTTCGCCAACGAACTGAAAAGCGATGCACTCTAATGAACTACACCACTAAGACGTTTATTCTAACAAGCGGGTTCCCTGACTTTTGTAAAATAATGTAAAAATCTGCAAGCGTTCAGCTTACGGCTTCGACGGCGGTACGATTCTCTCGCCTGGCGGAAAGTATCGAGCCGATCCCAAAAGCAAAGATCGCGAACACCGCTGCCATCCAAACGACAGGCAGCGAAAGCAGAAAGGTCCATCCCGCAACGCCAGCTAGCATCACCACGGATTCGGCCGGCCTCGAGATGCCTGCCATTCGGCAGATCCAGCGTCCAAGCGTGATCTGTAACGCAACGCGGCCAAAAACATATCCGAGCAAAATGATCACAAATCCGAGAGCTCCGACACTCGCACTCAAATAGGGAGGCAGAGCTACCGCGCCCGCTATCATGCCGGCTGATATCAATATGAAACCCGCTGCGCCTACGGCACATACTTTGAGCGGGGACAACTGTATCCTGGCTGAGGCACGCCCTACCGCACCCGGAGCTATCGTTGTTACCGCTAGTCCGATCACGAACCAGATCAACGCAAGAACGATCCGCTGTGCAAAGAACGCCGCCGTAAAAACAGGCGAAACTGCTCTGAGAGGATCCTGTGCGAGGCTCCGCAATTCGTCCTCGAACACACCGAAAACAACCGTCTCCTTGCCGCTCTCTCGCTGCGGGGACGTGTCGAGAGCCTTGTAGCTTCCGCCGAAAACGATCACGTCGCCGCCAACATAGGCGTCGTGTCCCTGCAGGACGTTGCCGCCGATAGTCGCGACATCGCCTTCTACGCGGCCTTTTACGATCACGTCGCCGCCTACGGCCAGAACGCCTTTCGCCCTTTGTTCGATAACCACCGACCGACCGAACACATAAACCTCTTGTTCCGGTGCGTTGCCGACCGTGACAAGTGTATCGTCATCAGACGTGGAGATCTCGGGCGCCGCAGATACCTCGATGGCCGTAAAAAATACAACAGCCGCGACCACCGAAATTGCGGCAAAACCAAGACGGCGTCCTATGAGGGACGCCGTGGTAAAAGCGCTTTTGAGCAAAGCCGGTCTGTCCAAGCTCACGTCCTCCTGAACCTCGACCGCAGTCCCAAGGCTGACACGGCGATCGTCATTGTCAGAGCCACAGCCGCCATGATCGAACCGTCCTGGCCGGCGATCCCTGCCGCTGAGCGGACGACCACAGACAATCCGATGAGGAAGGAATAAAGCGAACGAAAGACAGCGGACATAAGAAATACAGCACGCTCGGCGTTTCCTGATGCTTCGCCGACCGCGGACATCGCTCCTGATGCCGAAAGCGCGGCCGCCGCTAACAATAAGACCGCCGCCGCTGCAAATGCGATGCGCTTTTCGCCGCTTCGGCGAAGTCCGCCAAGATCGTTCTCAGCCATTACAGTGACCTGCCGGGCGAAGGACGGAGGCAACTCGGGTATCGTCTCGGATCGAAGGCTGGCATCGATAGCCAGGAAGAAACGCTTCTGTTCCTCGACTGAGTTGCGGCATCGGGAACAATCCTGCAGGTGTTCCTCAAAGGCACCGGCATCGACCGATTCGCCTTCGACGAAAGCCGCCGCATCCATTTCGCAGTAGCCGCAGTCTGGCCTGTAAAGAACGTCGCTGCTCATCAAGTTATCACGCCCCGCTTGACCATTATTTCACGCATCATCTCGCGTGCACGGAATAACCTGTTCTTTACCGTCCCGAGCGGAAGCCCTGTAACGGTGGCGATCTCGTCGTAACTCAACTCTCGTGAATGTCTCAGAAGTATCAGCTCGCGATAGGCCGCCGGCAGGCAATTGACGACCGTCTCGATCTCGGTACGCCATTCACTGAGTTCGCGTTCGCGTTCGGGGCTGTTAAGGCCGCTTTCGAACTGGACCTGATAGGTACCGTCAGAGTTCTCGGTCTCTAAACTGAAGATGGCAACTGAATTTCGACGCATATGGTCTATCGCGGCGTTGTGAGCTATACGATAGAGCCACGTCGAAAATTTGTAGTCGGCGCAATATTTGTCGAGAGAATTATAGACCTTAATGAATACTTCTTGAGCGACGTCGAGCGAAGCATCCTGGTCACCCAGCATTCTGTATATGTATCCCGTTATAGGCCGCTGATACCGGCTGACAAGCACCTCAAAGCTCTCGCTGTGCCCCGCCGCGGCAAGCTCGATCAGAGCAGCGTCAGACGTAGGCGCCGCAGTTGCCGATATGTTTGCAGTCTCAGCCATCAACACTCTGTTTCTACGCGATCACGTCGCGTTAGGTTTCAACCTCGGTCTAGGACAATGCCGCAAGTCCCGCCGGAGCCGCGATAGTCGCGAAAGACATACCGGTTCCCTCGAGGCTCAAGCCGACATCAGACGGCCGCATCAGGCTGACGGGCTGTCCGAACGCCTCGCCGGCGATCTCGGAAATACCGGCTTTCTCGAGGTCGTCGCCGATCACCAAGATCCGGTCGAGAACTCCGCCGAAACGATCATGATAGAACATCAAGAGGCGATAGATCTCATCGCCCGCCTCGTTCGCCGGACACGTCACCGATCTGACGACCGCAGGTTCGCCGCGGTGGAGCAGAAGTGCCGTGAATCCATCCGCTTGGCCGCTCAGAAGCAGCGAATCTCCGAGGCTTGTAGACCTTACTAGCCAGTTCGCTTCGCTGACAGGCCGCGGGAGTATCAATCCGGTTTTCCATCCAAATCGCTCGAACACCGTCTCGTATTCGTCGATGACCTCAAGCCGGACCCCGGTCACAAAGAATCTCGAACGCCCTTCGCGGTCAGCAGCGATCCGCCGTCGGGCGATCCTCATTTCAGCGGCCGGAGCGCCGAAAGCCTGTTCGGCTTTCCAATCGAGGATCTCCTCGGCTTCTTTCTTTGAGGCCGGCTCTGCGTCGAGAGTGAGTATCGTCGTGCGGGCAGAGCTGCCGGGCAAGGCCGCGGACCAGCGTTTTTGGCCCAGAAGGCCGGCCATCGTGACGGCTTCACCTAGTGCCCGTGCGAACTCGTCCGCATCCAATAAGTTGCGTTCCAGAAACTTGGGTTCCAACACACCTGCGGCCAAGGGAACGGCCGCCGCTTGTCGAATAGAATACGTCCCATTCTTTCGGTCAAGCGAGACCGCGGCCACCTCGTCGTTTTCAATGCCAACGGCGGCCGCAGGATAATTAGGGCTGGTCAAAAATTCAAACATCCTCAGTACTTCTTGTATTCGACGCCGTCCGAGTCTTCGCCGTCAGCTAGGCTCCGGACATCGATCAGCCCGGAATTGCCGTCAGGATCGGCGGTGTCCTGGCCCTGCACTTCCTCCCAGTCCGTTCTCTCGGTCAAAGGATCGACGGGCTTCTCACGAATATACTTGGCCTCGACAAGAGCCTCGATCGATGCCGGAAGCTTGCCTTTGTCGGCGTGATATTGATCTATCGCTCGCCGCATCTGCCAGAGATTTTCTTTGAGCACGGTCTCGCGTGCGTGCTGTACACTGCGTTGATAAACGGGTACCGCGACAGAGATCAGGATGATCAATATGAACATCGCGATCATCAGCTCCAACAGCGAGAATCCGCCGGTGTTGCGATTGCATTTGACTATCTTTGCCGTGATGTTCACCAATCCTTGTACTTCTCGCCGTTTAGCGCCGTGCCGTCCGAAGCCGATCTGACATCGAACACATTGATGTCGTCCCAATTATCAGAATTCATGTCTTGATACGACGAACGCAGACGCCAATCCTTTTTACCGGTCATCGGGTCGATAGGTATCTCGCGGAGATAGACCTTCTTCAACTCCTTGGCATCATTGATCTCAGACGCTTGCTTAGTTCCCTCACCGATGCCGCTGCCGCCTGTGATATTGAGCCCTCGGGGTTTGACCTTGACGCCTTCGACCAGGATATCAAGCGTTGGCGGATATCGGTCCAGATTATCAGTTTCGAAGATCTTACAGTCGTCGATCACGGCACGGCTCCTGGGATCCGACGGTATGTTGCCGCCCTGTGCGACAGCAGCCGGATTTCCGCTTACGACCGAACCCTGCGGACACGCTCCATAGCTGTCGCGCTTGAACTCATCGATCGCCATCCGGATCATCCTGAGCGACTCCCTTAGCCGCACCTCGCGATCCCGTTTGACCGAATTCTCTACCAACGGGATAGAACCCATCACAAGCACCGCCAAAATGCTCATCGTGGCGATCATCTCGAGCAGGCTGTATCCCGCATCGGGCCTCGGATGGGTCGTATCTTTGGTCATAGTTTAGCTACGAGCCTAACGGCTGACAATGATCGAGAAGTTGCGTCCATCGGCCGTCATCATATTCAAAAGGTCGCGGTCGAACGCGATCTCGGGCCGGCCTTCGACCAGCGCTTCGACCTCGATATATACAAGCACTTCTTCCATCTCGGCTGACATGCCGCCTGGAGCCGCGATCGCAATATTCGTCTTTCCTCCCTGATTCAGGAACGGTGTGACCGGTGAATTGGCCCTCAGCCCGAAGGCATCGCCCAGTGCCACGCTCCTGACGACAAGTTTTGCGGCGTCATATCTCAGCCCCATAACGGCCGAGGTCATTTCGCCGCCTGCCGTGAAATAAACAGGTATCTTTGCGCGTTCGCCGGCTTTGAGTACGCTCGGAGCCTCGATCCTCAGTGTAGCCTCGCTCGCCGACGCCGACGGAGATGTCGGCCGATCCGCGGTCTGATTGAGCGTTATCGAACGAGCCGAAGAGTCGATAGGCCTGAGCACAGGCGTTCCCTTTGCCGGGACCTCGATCACTGGCCCGCTTGATGACGCTGTCGCAGCGGAGTCCGTACGAACATAGGCCGGAGCCTCCGTTTCCCGATCCGGGAGTTGGACCTCGGCGTCAGTTGGCGTTCGTCTCGCTGCGGCGAGCATCTCCATGCGCTCCTCGTCTATGATCATCGCTTCCAGCAATCCGCTTGTCGGTGTAGCAAGGCTTCCTGTCGGCTGCTCGATCTCGTCCTCAGGCAAAATTGCCGGTGCTCTTATCACGCGCGGAGTGATCGCTATCACGATATCCACCTGCCTGTTGTCGCGGGTCGGGGCAGTAAAAAGCCGTCCGAGGATCGGGATGAGGCCGACAAGCGGCAGGCCCGTGCGGCCGCGCGTCTCGACGCCCTGCGCAACACTTGCCAGAAGGAGCGTTTTGTTGTTCTGCACACGAGCTGTGCCCTTGATCACGCGTTCGGTGAAAGTAGGGGTCAGCGTTGAGGCTCCTGCCACATCCTTGGATTCGATCTCCATCGCGACCTGTACATCCTGATTCGGAAATACGAGAGGTTTGAATTTCAAAGTCAGTCCGACCTGCTCGTAATTGATCACGTCCGAAACGACCCCGGAACCAGTGTTGTTGCCGGTTTGGAATGTAGCGGTCCGAACAGGCACGCGTTGGCCTATTCGTGCGGAAGAATCCTCATTGTTGAACGCGTGGATCTGGGTCGAAGCTATGAGTTTCGTATTCGACTTGCTCTGAAGTGCAGTAAAGTTGCTCACCGGCAGCCCAAGCGCGATGCCGAGTGCGTCAGCACCGGTGAACGGCAGTTTCGTTGTGATCGGAGCAGTAGGCCCGTCGCGAACGATCGGGAATCCCACGCCGCCCAGGTTCCTCAATGTGCCGTTGTCACCCGCTGTGCCGATCTGATTGCCGAACTGAAGCAGGTCGTTCTTGTTGACCTCGTAAATTGCGACGTCCATTACGACCTCGGCTCGGTCCTTGTCCAAAGCCTGGATCAACCGGCCGATGATCGCGATATTCTCCGACGTGTCGCGGATCGTGATGCTGTTTGTCGAGTCGTCAGTCAGCACGATCGTCTGCGTACGCCCGGGCTGGGCTGGAATTGCCGTTTGAACGACCTTTGCCACGTCCTTTGGATTTGCGTTCGCCAGATAGTAGGTCCGCAGTACGAGCTGCTGCAGATTGTTGCGACGGTTATTGCCGGCCACAAGTATCGTTCTCGGGCCCACCTTCTGAAAGAAAAGTCCTTCCTGTAGAAATATATAGTCGAGAGCGCGGGCTGAGGTCACGTTCTTCAATTCGATCTTGACCTTGCGCGTATCCAGCCTCGATTCCGTGTCGAACAGAACGTTCAGGTCCAGGTCCCGGGCAAGTTCCTTAATGATGAACTGAAGATCGACACCCGACGGAAACGGAACGTCACGGAGCTTTTCAAGTCTTTGAGTCACCTGCGGCGGCAGTTGGTTCGATGTGAATCCGGCCGGCTGAAACTTTGCTCGCTCCGGCCCGACTCCGCCTTTCTTGTCGCCGGGGGCGACCGTCTCCTGCTGGAGTCTGACCATCCGCTCCATCTCAGACTTTGCAAGTTCATTGGTCGGATCGAAGGCATAAGCCTTTCGAAATGCGTTATAAGCGCCCTCGTAGTCTTTCTCTTTCGCGGCGAGCGTCCCTCGTTTGATATACATCTGCGATGCCATGAATGTGGCTCGCTGCAGATGCAGCCGGTATTCCGGATTCTTTGGATTCTCGTTGACAGCAAGCGCAAATTCCTCGCTGGCTTTATCCCATTCCTCCGCAACCTCATGTTTCATCCCGCGTTTGAAATGCTTCTTTCCGTCACCGAGACCCAAAGCAAAAGCGGGTGAAAGCATCGACGCTATCATCATCAGGCTGATAAGTACGCTGAACGATCTTGAGAATCTCATATGTTTGTTTTGGTCGGTATGCGTCCCGGGGGCCGCTGTAGAACTCGCCGGTTGATACCACGAATCATTCCCGTCAAAGTTGCAAAAGTTCGACTCTGTGGCCAAATGAGGATCAAAAGATGATTTTCGTCCCGATCGCGGCAAAAATCAACTCGTACAATAGGATAGATGTCTTTGGTTTAACTATTTGATCATCTGCCGCCGGAGATAATCGAGTGCGGCCTGGCTTGTACGCCACCGGATAAGGTAACGGTCACCCGGGAGCTTCAATCCGATCGATCGCGTTCCTGCCGGTCCTGAGTAGCCGATAAAGACGGTCCCAACCGGCTTTTCTTCACTTCCGCCATCGGGTCCGGCTACGCCTGTGATCGAAACGGCGTGGTCGGTTCGGGCGCGTTCACGCATTCCGGCCGCCATTGCTTCGGCACATTCTGCGCTGACAGCACCGTGCGTTCCTATCACTTCGGCAGGTACTCCGAGAGTCCGTATCTTCGCTTCGTTAGCATAAGTTACGGCACCTTCGACGAAATACCGACTCGAACCGGGCACCTCGGTCAGCCGCCTGGCAACGAGCCCACCGGTGCAGCTTTCGGCGGTCGAGACCGTCTCGCCGCGCTCTGTAAGCAGCCGGCCTACGACCATCTCCATGGATTCACCATCGGTCGAGAAGACCGCTTTGCCTAAAGCCGCAGCAAGCTCGTCCGCGAGTTCGGCAGCACGTATAGCCGCAGCCTCCGCCGTCTCAGACCTCGCGGCAAGGTGTATCTCGACCTCACTTTTGTTGAACAGGATCGATGTGGCGATATCGCTGTAACGGGAGTATATCGGAGCTGCGATCTCGTCAACAGCCGATTCACCCATGCCTGAGACCTTCAGCACACGGCGCGCCGAGTACACTTCGCTCGCGGTCGCTTTCAGCCGCGGCAGCACATGATGCTCGAACATCGGCTGATTCTCGCGAGGCGGACCGGGGAGCACGACGAGCATCTTGCCGCTATCTTCGAACAGCATCCCGACGGCCGATCCGTGAGGATTCGGCAGCACCTCGGCACCATCGATCACATAAGCCTGCCGCTTGTTGATCTCCGGCATCTCGCGGCCCCAGCCACGAAAGCGCTCCCGGAGCAGCGTTTCGATCTCGTCGTGGTAAACAAGAGCGCGCCCTATCGCCTTCGCCGTGAATTCACGAGTGATATCGTCCGACGTAGGCCCAAGCCCGCCGGTCGTTATCACGATATCGGACCGCTTGAACGCATCACGGACCGTCTCCTCGAGCCGTCCGCCGTCGTCGCCGACAATGGTCTTGAGCATCACCTCGATGCCAATATCGTTCAGTTTTTCCGTCAGCCAAAGGCTGTTGGTGTCGGTCTTGAATGGCGTCAACAGCTCCGAACCGATCGCAATGATCTCAGCGGTCGTCATCACTGGGCGTATATCTCAACGACAGGCTTGCCGTCGGGTCCAATGTAGGCACGATACATTCCGTCGGAATTGAACGAGATCGCCATATTGCCAAACTTATCGATCGCTATGATCCCACCGTCGCCGCCAAGTTTCTGGAGCTTTTGCTTGATAACAAGGTCGGCTGCCGCCTGTATAGGCATGGCCCGATACTCCATCAGAGCTCCGATGTCGCGGGCTACGCCGAGCCTTATAAAGAATTCGCCCCAACCGGTCGCTGAGACCGCACACGAATCGTTGTTAGCATAGGTCCCGGCACCGATGATCGGAGCGTCTCCTACGCGGCCATAACGTTTGTTGGTCATTCCGCCGGTTGAAGTGCCCGCGGCAAGATCGCCGAATTTGTCCAGAGCAACCGCACCAACGGTCCCGAACCGATTCTCGGGGAGCGAACGAGCAGGCAGTTCGGCAACCGACGGCTTGGTCGGCTCATTGGCCTTTGCTTTTTGCTGCTCCTCTTCTTTGATCACAAGCTGGAGGGCATCCCAGCGGGCCTGTGTCCAAAAATATTTCTCATCGACCAGATCGATGTTCTGCTCCTTGGCAAATTTTTCGGCGCCTTCGCCAACCATCATTACGTGCGGGCTGCGTTCCATCACGGCACGAGCCAGCGTGATCGGGTTTTTTACGTGTCGAAGTCCGGCGACGGCACCGGCGGCCAGTGTCTTGCCGTTCATGATCGAAGCGTCAAGCTCGTTCTTTCCGTCATTGGTGAAAACGGCGCCCTTGCCAGCGTTAAAGAGCGGCGAATCCTCGAGTATCCGTATCGCAGCTTCGACGGCATCGAGGCCCGGTTTGCCGGCCTGCAGAAGTTTGTAGCCTGCCAGCACGGCCTCTTCTAACTTAGCCTTGTATTCGCGTTCGCGTTCGGGCGAGAGCGAGCCCTTCGGGATCACTCCTGCTCCGCCGTGGATCATGAATCCGAGCTTCGGGTTCTGAGGCGATTGGAGTTGTTTGATCTCGGCAAATCCGCCTTTCTGAGACGGCGACGCGACCGGCAGCACCAGAAGTGCGGCCATGAGAGATAATGCAGCTATTCCTTTCATAGATGACCTCATTCGAGACTTTATGGCCTTAGATTATCACATCTCAAGCCTGTAGATGTTCTGTCCGGAAAGCCGCAAAAGCGTCGTTCACGACAAGCTCAGCAACCTCTTCCTTTGCCCACGGAGAGTATCCGTTCGCCGGGTCGGCGACCTCAGCGACGAACGTGTCCCAGCCGATCCATCGCACAGCAGCGACCTCGTCGGGATTCGGCCGCGGCTCGTTGTCGGTGCACCCGACAAGAACGGGACAGATCTCGTACTCTACGATCCCGTCGAGTTCCGCTCGATATCTGAAATCGGGAAGCATCATTGTGAGCTCGACGCCGGATAACCCGAGTTCATATTTCAGACGCCGCCGTGCTGCGGCTTCGACCGTTTCATGCATTTTGACGTGACCGCAGCACGAATTGGACCAGACGCCCGGCCAGGTTTTTTTGTGCAGAGCACGCTGCTGGAGCAAGGTCTCGCCGCGGCTGTTGAAGATGAAGATCGAGAAGGCGGAATGCAGCCGCGTATCGCCGTGATGGGCCGCTAACTTCTCTTCGGTGCCGATCGGCGTACCATCGTCATCGACGTAAACGATGCGTTCGTCAAAATGAAAATGAAACCGCCGCCACCAAACCATCATCGCGGTAATGACGGCAAATCCGGCCGCAGCGGGCCACAACATCCCGCCGAAAACAGCTATCGCCGCCCAAAATACGATCATTAGAAAGGCGCTCGACGCAAGTTGAACCGGGACTGGCAGCAACGGCGTTTTTAACAAAAGAAATGCTTCTATCAACGCCGCTCCGATCAAGCCGCTGACGAGCCAGCCGAGAAAATTCGACACCGGCACGCCGTAAAATACGCCGCCGCCTTCGTATTGCCAAAACCCGAGCCGCACGGCTCCGGGATCGAGAACTAGATCGAATATCATCGTGGTCCCGGCGGCTGCGGCGGCACGCAGGACGGCGTTCGAAAAGATCGTCGCCGCGATCGCCCACGCCCCGGCCATCAGCGGCGACCACGCAAGGAAGACCGTCCACGGAGTTACACCAAAGAGTTTGCCGCCGAGCAATTCCGAATAACCGAAATGCCCGTACGGGAATCCAGTAAAGATCGCCAACGTCTCAATTCCCAGCGCATAGAACCCGAGCAACGCCCACAGAACGGCCGCATCACGCCAGCCAAGCCACCAACGCGAAGCCCACATCGCCGGCAGTGCGAACAGAACCACATTCAGCCCCGACAGCCAATGCGACCACGACGGCAACTCGACATTGACCATGAAGAATGCTCCGGCCGCAAGGAACATCACGACGCAGAAGAATATGGCCAGCTCTGTCTTAGAATATTTGGCGAACATGGTTCAGTTGCCGAGAATTGTCAATTAATAATTACTAATTGATAATTGCATCCAATGCCAGACATCTCATTTTTGCTAAAGGTCAGTCGTCCGCGATTCTGGTTCTATATTCTCGGGCCGTATCTCGTCGGGCTCGTTGCGGCAGCATCTGATCTAAGCGAATTATGGCATTGGTCGTATCTTGCTCTCGCGATATATTTTCTCTATCCCGCCAACTTGCTGATATACGGCGTCAACGATATTTTTGACTACGAGACCGACCGCCTGAACGAGAAAAAGGTCAACTACGAAGCTCTCGTTCTTCCCGACCGCCGCCGAGAACTTTGGGTCGCGATCATGGTAACTAATCTGCCGTTTCTCGCGATCGCGTTTTATGCTAATCAGTCAGCTGTTATCGCGTTGGCGGCATTTCTGATCTTATCTATCTTCTATTCCGCACCGCCGATCCGTGCGAAAACTAAGCCATTTCTCGATTCCGCTTTCAATCTGTTGTATGCAATGCCCGGCTTTTTCGGATATTCCCTATTGGCGGGCGAATTTGCTCCGGCTGCTTTGGTCGTCGCAGCACTTTGTTGGACCGCCGCGATGCACGCTTATTCGGCAATTCCCGACATCGAGGCTGACAAGCAGGCCGGCATCTCTACGATCGCTACTGTTTGCGGCCAATACGGCACGATCGCCATATGTTTGGTCCTCTATACGATATCGGCAATTCTGTCGGCTCCTTATCTCGGATTTGCCAGCCTGACGCTGGGGCTAGCTTACGTGCTGCTGATGCTGGCCTCGTTCTATTCAGCAAAACACGGTCGAATCTTCAAACTCTACAAAACATTCCCGCTGATCAACGTCGCCGCCGGCTTTGTTCTGTTCTGGACCGTCGCTCTTTCAAAGCTGTGAGAGCGGGCCCGGAGACGTGATGCCGTGGACACGTTTGTAGGCGAGTTCAGCGGAGATCAAACATATCTGGGTGCCGATCCCCGGATTCGTGCCCGCGCCGACGTAATACAGGCCTTTGACTTTTTTTGAAAAATTCTTTGGCCTGAATATCGCCGTCTGCATCAGCGTGTGGGCGAGCCCCAGTGCAGAACCACGATATGCGTTGTAATCCGCGGCAAAATTCTCGACCGTATAAATGCGTTTGTATTCGATCTTTTGCCTGAGGCCAGTGAGGCCCATTTCCTCTTCCATTAATGCCAAAACGCGATCGGCGTAGCGTTCCTTCTCGTCTTCGTTTATTTCCAAACCGCTCGCGATCGGCACTAAGACGAATAGGTTCTCTTTGCCCTTGGGAGCTACAGACGGATCGGTAACGCTCGGAGCACAAACGTACAAGGACGGCTCATCCGGCAGCCGCGGATCGTCGTAGATCTCTGAAAAATTTCGCCGCCAGTCTTCACTGAATAGCAAATTGTGATGTATCAACGCGGGCATCTTTTCGCTTACGCCCAGATACATGATGAACGCGGACGGTGCCATCACACGTTTTCTCCAATATCGCTCAGTGAAGGTTCGATGGCCGTTGTCGAGGAGCCGCGATTCCGTGTGCTCCATATCGGCATTTGAGATCACGAGGTCCGCCTCGATCACTTCCCCGCTCGCGAGTTCGACGCCGCGAGCATTGCCGTTCTCGACGATAATGCGTTTCACCGGTGAGGAAGTAAGCAATGTCGCCCCGTTCTTTTCGGCGATATTGGTGAGGGCTTTTATCAGTTCGTAAAAGCCGCCCTGCGGATAGAAAACGCCCTGATTGAAATCCATGTGCGACATCAGGTTGTAGAGCGCCGGTGCCTCATAAGGCGACGTTCCGAGGAATACCATCGTGTATTCCATCACCTGCTGCAGCTTTTTCGTCTTGAAAAACCGCGAGACGAAATTGTGCATTTTAGAAAAGACCGACAGCTTTTGGCCTTCGGTCGCGACGCGTTTGTTCAGAAAATCCCAGATGCGGTCGTAGTTCTTGAACATAAAATGTTCGGTCGCCACACCATATTGGTATTCGGACTGTTTAAGATAAGCCCGGAGCTTTTCGCCCGAGCCGGGTTCGATCGCGTCGAATGCCGCCGCGTCGCGTTCGATATCGCTGTGAATGTCGAGGCGGTCGGGATCGTGCCTGAAAAAGATGCGATACGACGGAGAGAGTTTTACAAGATCGAGATGGTCTTCAACGCGTTCGCCCATCAACCGAAAGAAATGCTCAAAGATATCCGGGGCCAGATACCATGACGGCCCCATGTCGAACTTGAAGCCGTCGCTCTCGAAGATGTTCGCCCTCCCGCCGAGGTTCGCATTCTTCTCGACCAGCGTTACGTCGTAGCCTTTGCGCGCAAAAAGACCGGCGGCCCCCAGACCGCCGATCCCGCCGCCTATAACGACCAGCTTACTCACAACTCATTCGTACACGCCGACCAGAGCTTTAGCCGAAAGCCAAAGCTTTTGTCCAAGATTCGTCCTCACTCGGCCTGCAAACACATTGTAGTTCGCACGCTCTATCTCGCGAAGTATCGCTTTGTAAAGCACGTACGAGATCCTCACGGCCAGACGGCCACGCCAATGGAGCATCGGAATACCGGGCAAGGCTTCGCGATACACCCGGCGGTTGCGTTCGATCTGGAATCGCATGAACTCGACAAATCGTTCGCTGCGTTCCTGAGACGCCAGATCCGTGTCGGTGATCCGAAATCGACGCATCTCGTCCTGAGGCATGTACACTCGCCCGAGTTCGTCGTGGTCCTCGCGAATATCGCGCAAAAAATTTGTAAGCTGGAACGCATAACCCAGCTTGATAGCGTGGTCAAATGCGGCCTCCGACGAGTAGCCGACCACTCGGGTCACCATGAGTCCGATCACGCCGGCCGACCCATACATATACTCTTCCAGATCGGCGTAGCTCTCATAACGAAACTTCTCCTCGTCCATGAACATTGATTTGAGAAAGGCCTCGCCCAGGTCCACGCCGATGTCAAATTTCTTGAAGGCTCTGACGATCGCATTGAGCACGGCGTCGCTGCTCTCGCCTTCGTCCATTGCTCGAAGCCACCTGGAACGCCAGTCGTTCAGCTTCGCGATAGTCAGTTCACGGTCGGTCTTATCAGGGTCATCGACGATCTCATCCGGAATCCTTGCAAAGGCATACACCGCGTAGATTCCCTCCCTGACCTCTCTGGGAAAAAATTGCGTAGCGAAATAAAAACTCGTTCCGTAGCGTCGGGTTATCGCTCGGCACTCATCCAGGCCGCGCAGATAGAATTCGTCGCGATCGATCTCTGTCGTTCTCACGGTCGCCTCACCAAGTGCAGCAATGTCGCTTGTCGTCACTTAGTAGGTTTTCGGCGGCCATGAGTTTACGGATTCAAGCCGAGCGTCCTATTCGGCGAGTTCGTTCAGCAGAGCCCGTACCAACTTTATGTCTTCCCAGACCTCGCGCTTTTTGTTCGGGTCACGGAGTAGATATGCGGGATGGAAGGTGGGCATCACCTTTACGCCCATATAATCGTGAAATTGGCCTCGCATCTTTGATATCGGCGTTTTCACATCGAGCAAATTATGTGCCGCGGTCGCACCGAGCACTACGATGACCTTTGGCTTGACCGTCTCGATCTCTCTCAAAAGAAAGGGTTTGCACGCCGCCGCTTCGTCTGGTTCCGGAGCACGATTACCCGGTGGACGACATCGATTTATATTGCCGATGAAGACCTGCTCTCGCGGTATTTCCAACCCTTTCTCGATAATATCCGTCAGCAGTTGGCCGGCTCGGCCTACGAAGGGTTCACCTATCCTGTCCTCGTCCGCCCCCGGGGCTTCTCCGACGAACATCAGCCTCGCGTTCGTGTTGCCGACGCTGTTCACAACCTGGCTCCGGCCCAGTGAACAAAGGCTGCATCGGCTGCACTCCTGCCCGATCTCATTCCTTATGGCTTCTATCGCCTCGATCGTCGAACGATCGCCTGTCAATCCGGTCTTCTTGATCATTTCATCTGGTGCCGCGCCGGTGCCCATAACGGCCGGATCCGTTCGTTTCGAGAGTCTCGGCAGAGATCGGAGGCGGCTGATCGCACTGCTCCTTTTGTCTATGGTGGAAGCCGCATCAGGCGGCGGGATCTTGACGGTGGTCGCGATCAGATCTGCGTTGACCTGAGTCAGTTCATTTTTCGTTCCCGGCCTATCTACCGCCGGACGATCGGCATTCAGATCGTCAGGAGCCGTCACCAGTCCGACGCCAAGCTCCTTTAGATACAGCAGATGTTCGCGTATCTGGCCTAGATCGCCGGCTTTGTTTATGTGTTCGCTCATGGCCGATACGTTCCTTCGGTGGTTCGAGCTCGCAATTGGGCCACGACATCGAGAATGTCCTGGGCCATCTCCTGTTTTGGACGCAGCGACAGGTCCCGCGAGCTTCCGTCACGCGAGATTATTGTGGCGATGTTCGTATCGGAATTGAATCCGGCTCCGCGTTGGGTTATGTCGTTAGCGACGACGATATCGAGCCCTTTCTTTTCCATTTTTGAGCGGGCGTACTCGATCACGTCGCTCGTCTCCGCCGCAAAGCCCACAACGATCAGCCCTTCGTGCCGGTTGCGAGCGACATCCGCCAGGATGTCGGGAGTTTTGGTAAGTTGGAGTGTCATCGTTTCGCGGCCTTCTTTTTTGATCTTCGTATCGGCTGCGTTCGACGGGGCGTAATCCGCAACTGCGGCGGCCCCAACGAATATCGTTGACTTCGGCATCTCCCGCATCACGGCCTCGTGCATCTCGGCAGCCGCCATAGCCCTGATCACACGAACGCCTTCGGGCGGCTCGACCGTCGTCGCTCCGGCTACCACGGTCACCTCGGCTCCCCTTGCAAGAGCTGCTGCAGCGACGGCGAATCCCATCTTGCCGGACGAATGATTTGAAATGAACCTGACGGGATCGATCGCCTCGCGAGTCCCGCCGACAGTTATCAGCAGCCGTTCGCCTTCGAGATCCCGCTTAGTGTTCGACTCGTTGAAAAAGTGTTGGGACGGGTTTAGGCCGACGGTGCTGCCACTGCCGCTCTCGTCCATTCGAGTCGAACTGCCGGCATTCGAAATGAGTGCCATCGCCTGTGCGACTATATTCTCTACGTCCTCGAGCTTGCCCGTGCCGACGGTTTTGCATGCTAGTTCGCCGGCAACGGGTTCGACAAAATGCACGCCGTCAGTTCTCAGTTGCTCAACGTTCCGTCGCATGGCAGGCTGCTCCCACATGGTCGTATTCATCGCCGGAGCGATCATCACCGGAGCCGTGCATGCCAAATATGTTGACGAGAGAAAATCGTCAGCAACGCCGTTCGCGAACTTGGCGATAATGTTAGCCGTGGCCGGGACGATCAGCAGCAGATCGATGTTCTGCGAGAAGTTGATATGTGCGATCGGATCGGGATTATCCGGGTCGTAATCGTCCACGATCACGTGTTTGTCGGTCAGCGCTCGAAATGTCAGCGGCCGGACGAACTCCGTCGCGTGGCGGGTCATCGCCACCGTAACATCGCAGCCCGACCTCTGCAGCAGCCGCATTACTTCGACCGCCTTATATGCGGCGATGCCTCCAGTGACACCTAAGCCAATACGTTTCATCAAGTCGAGATTCTACTACATCTCTGCCCGTCTGTGCTTCGGCGGTGCTGTGTGGCAAACTGTTGTCTATGGCCCCCCAAACGCTTTCAACCCAAACGATCTATACGGGACGGATATTTGACGTGCGGCTCGATACCGTAAGTGAGAACCACATCGAATACACACGCGAGATAGTTGTCCATAAAGGCAGCGCCGTTATCGTGCCGCTATTTGAGGACGGAACCGTTATGCTCGTTCGGCAGTACAGGCACGCAGCAGGCGAATATATGCTCGAAGTGCCCGCAGGATCGCTCGAATCCGAGGAGGATCCCGCCACTTGTGCCCGGCGCGAACTAGAGGAAGAGGTCGGCCTTCGTGCCGAAAAGCTCGAAAAGCTTACTGAGTTCTACGTCTCACCCGGATTCGTTACCGAGAAAATGCACTTGTTCTTAGCAACGGGACTTGATCATGTCGGGCAAAAACTAGAGGCAGATGAGTTGATCGACGTCGAGCGCCTTTCGCTGCCCGAGATCCGATCGATGATCGCCGACGGACGTATCTGCGATGCGAAGACGATTATAGGCGTACTGCTGCTTTCTTCAGGTATCTGATCCTTGAATCTCGACAGCCTAAGCGGACTTGACGTTGCAGCGGCGTTTCGATACTCTATCAGTTCGCTTTTTGGCGGAAATTTGTATCTGTGTGCGTGTTATGAGTACTTATTTTCCTAGCGGTAAAGGTTTGGCGGACGGCCGTAAGTGGTACGTCGTCGATGCTAAAGACAAGACGGTCGGGCGTTTGGCGACGGAGGTGGCTCGGATCCTGTCGGGTAAGAACAACCCTGCGTGGACGCCTTTTATGGACATGGGCGACCATTGCGTTGTGATCAATGCCCGCCACGCCCGGTTCACGGGCTCGAAGAACGATCAGAAGATGTACCGCCACCACACATTGTTCCCCGGCGGACTCAAGGAGTTCACCGTTAAGGAAATGTTCGAAAAGAAACCCGAGCGAGTGATCGAGCTGGCCGTCAAAGGAATGTTGCCCAAATCAAAGCTCGGACGAGCGATGGCTAAAAAACTCAAAGTTTATGCCGACGCCGAACACCGCCACACCGCACAGAGACCGGAGGCGATAGAAATATAGGATCACGAAGATCGGCCCCAAACGTCCGGCCCTTCGAAATTCTGCATTCGTAATTGATCTATGGATATTCAATATTATGGCACCGGCCGCCGAAAGACCTCTACCGCACGCGTATATCTGCGTCCGGGTTCGGGCGTGATCACTGTCAATCGACGTGAATTCAACACCTATTTCCCGAATGAGGCCCTGCAGATGATAATCCAGCAGCCGCTTCGCCTTACCGAGACAGGCGACAAATTCGACATCCTTGTCAACGTTGACGGCGGCGGAACTTCCGGACAAGCCGGCGCGGTTCGTCACGGCATCACACGTGCTTTGATCGAATATAACGCCGACCTTCGCTCGACGTTGAAAAAGGCCGGGTTGGTGACGCGCGACCCGCGTAAGAAAGAACGCAAGAAATACGGCCAGAAGGGTGCACGTAAGCGATTCCAGTTCTCGAAACGTTAGTAAGTGGTGGACCGTCGATAGTGGATCGTTCTTTATATTGACGCTCCACTGTTCACGGTGCACGAATCCATTGGCGAGATCACTTGGTTATTGACCATCTCGCCGAGTACACAAACCAAGGAGAGTAAGTTTTGGCAACAGTAACGATGAAAGAACTCCTAGAAGCAGGAGTTCACTTTGGCCACCAGGTCCGCCGATGGAACCCGAAGATGAAGGAATATATCTTCGGAGAACGCAACGGCATATACATCATTGACCTTCAGAAAACGCAGAAACTCTTTCGCGATTCTCTCAATTTCGTGACCGAGTCGCTATCAGAGCGTCCGAATCAAAAGGTCCTTTTTGTCGGTACCAAACGACAAGCACAAGACGCCATCAAAGAAGAGGCCGAACGCTGCGGACAGTTCTACGTGAACAACCGTTGGCTCGGCGGCTTGCTGACCAATTACCAAACCGTCCAGCGTTCGATCCAGCGGCTAAAGGACATCGAACTCATGCGTGAGGACGGCCGCATGGAGATGCTCACTAAGAAAGAGCGGCTCCAACTGGATCGCGAACACGAAAAACTGATGCGTAACCTGGCCGGTATCAAGGATATGCACGGCCACCCGGACCTTCTCTTCATCATTGACGTCCGTAAAGAAGAGATCGCGGTCAAGGAAGCAAATCGCCTTAATATACCGATCGTTGCGGTGGTCGACACGAACTGCTCTCCGGAAGGCATCGACCACGTCATTCCCGGCAACGACGATGCGCTTCGCGCCATACGCTTGTTTGCATCTAGGATCGCAGACGCCATCATTGAGGGACGCCAGGTAGGCACCGAGGGCGGCACGGCAGCGGTCGAGGCGGACAGTGACGGAGCGGAAGCCACCGGCGTCGAGAGCGCCGCTGAGATCGGTTCGCTGACAGCGATCCCCAAAGAATACCTCAGCGAAGATGAACGGGCTGAGATGGAAGCCGCTGAACTAGAGTCTGAGACCGAGAGTACAGAGTCGGAAGATGACGCGGAGACGGTCGCAGCAGCCGAGACGGAACCGGAGGCTTCGGCAGATGCCGGATCGGCACCGGAACCAGCCGCTGCCGATGACGCGGCTGCAAGTTCAGAGGAAGATAGCAGCGAAGCAAGCGCAAGCTGAACGAACGACTTTCATTTTGCAGCGTAGCTCTTCCGGATCTATATCGTCGGGCTACGCTGCTTTTGCATAATGACGCCTTTCTACCGGGATCGGTGCGGCGATATCTCAAGGAACTTTAATATTATTGCCCGGCAATACAATGTCGGGCCGATCGGAGAACTCATATGTCAGAAATAACAGCAGCAGCAGTAAAATCTCTCAGAGAAAAATCGGGTGCGGGTATGATCGATTGCAAGAACGCTCTCGTCGAAGCCAACGGAGACGAAGCGGCGGCGATGGAGATCCTCCGCAAAAAAGGTATCGCGACCGCCGACAAGAAGGCAGGCCGCGTAACGGCCGAAGGCGCGGTCGGTTCGTACATCCACATGGGAGGCAAGGTCGGAGTGCTGGTCGAGATCAACTGCGAGAGCGATTTCGTCGCTCGCGGTGAAGAATTTCAGCAGCTTGTCAAAGACGTCGCGATGCATATAGCGGCCACGAGCCCTTCTTACACGAATCGTGCTGATGTACCGGCCGATGTGCTCGACAAGGAACGCGAGATACTGCTCGAACAGCTCAAGAACGACCCCAAGAATGCCGGAAAGCCTGATGACGTTATCAACAAGATCATCGAGGGCCGTCTGAATAAATTCTATGAGGACAACGTTCTTGTGGACCAGCCTTTTGTAAAAGATCCGGCAAAGACTGTCGGCGAGCTGGTTACCGAGAGGATCGCATCGATCAAGGAAAATATTTCGATCCGCCGTTTCGCCCGTTTCAAAATGGGCGAAGGCATCGAGAAAAAGCAGGATGACTTTGCGGCTGAGGTCGCATCGATGGTCGGATAGCGTTTCGGGCGGTCGTTATTTCGGCCGCCTTTTGTTTTTTCGGCCAATCACCATATTTATGGATCCGATCTTCAAACGCGTCCTTCTGAAGCTTTCCGGCGAGGCCCTGATGGGCTCGCAGGCCTACGGCATTGACGTTAACGTGGCCGCGGATGTCGCTAAACAGCTCAGAGAGGTGCACGACCTCGGAGTCGAGATCGCAATAGTCGTCGGCGGCGGCAATATTTTTCGAGGCGTCTCGGAATCGGCCGGAAACATGGACCGCGCCGCAGCGGATTACATAGGAATGCTTGCGACGGTGATGAATGCGGTCGTCTTGCAGGATGCACTCGAGAAAGAGAACGTGTACACACGGGTCATGTCGGCTATCGACATCCCGCAGCTTGCCGAGCCTTTCATACGCCGGCGTGCCGTTCGGCATCTCGAGAAAAAGCGCGTTGTGATATTCGCCGCCGGTACCGGCAATCCGTATTTCACGACAGACTCGGCTGCCGCTCTTCGCGCGCTGGAGATCCAATCCGACGTCATACTAAAAGGTACGAAGGTTGACGGCATATATTCCGCTGATCCTGTAAAGGTATCGGACGCGGTCAAATTCGAGCGGATAACTTTCCAAGAGGTGTTGGAGAAGCGGCTCAACGTAATGGACGCGTCCGCCATTTCGCTTTGCCGTGACAATGATCTCCCTATCATGATCTTCAATATGAAGACTGAGGGAAACATTGCCAGAGCCGTATGCGGAGACACGTCTATCGGCACGATCGTGACGAATTGAGATTATGAGCGTTCAAGATGTGACCAAAGAGACCGGCCCCAAGATGGCCTCGGTCGTAGAGGATTTCAAACGTAAGCTGGCGAATGTCCGCACCGGACGTGCGACCGTTGGCTTGCTTGATTCGGTAGTGGTCGATTATTACGGCACGCCTACGCCGCTCAACCAGATGGCGTCCGTCGCCGTGCCTGAGCCGCAAATGATCACCGTGCAGCCCTGGGATGTCTCACAGCTCGGGCCTGTCGAAAAGGCCATTATCGGCGCCAATCTCGGCCTCACGCCTTCTAATGACGGCAAGGTGATCAGGCTGCCGGTTCCGCCGCTCAATGAAGAGAGGCGAAAGCAGCTCGCAAAACAAGTGCACGAGATCGCAGAAGAGCATCGCGTCGCAGTTCGTAACATTCGGCATCATTCCAACGACCTGCTCAAGAAATTGCTCAAGGACAAGGCGATCTCTGAGGACGACGAACGCGGGGGTCTCGACGAGGTCCAGAAGCTTACGAATACCTACATCCAAAAGATCGACGAACTCGGTAAGAACAAGGAACAAGAGATAATGAGCGTCTGATCACGATCGGTTCAGCTGCCCGGCCCGCCTGCGAATCTCAAGCAGGCGGGCTTTTTTGTCCGTCCAACGCGGCCTTATCTTTCAAACGAGGGCAAAATCGCTTATATTTGTCGCGTCCCCAGCGAGGAATTCCTTATGAAGCACGTAACCAAAATGATGCCGATCTTTTTGATCCTATCGGTGCTGCTTGTATCCGTCCGGCCGTGCGGGCCGGCGGTGGTGATGCCGCTATTCGACTTGGGAAGCCGACCCGAGGTTCCGTATCGTGATTATGCTGCCGGAAAGCTAGGCATCATCAAGCCGGAATTCCAGCGGCCGGTCCTGATCGCCGCGTATCGCTATATTGCTTCTAGTGGACTGTCGCGGGACGAACAGAAGGCCATCATCGAGGCATGGAACGCTGAGTTTCATCGCAAGGATTTTCGAAATGATTCGGTGGATGAAGCCGTCCGGAACTGGATAGCTAAGCGAAAGGCCGTGGTCGATGAAAAAGAACCGCTGCCAAAGATCTACACCGAACGAGAATATGGCGGCTTCGATTTCTTTCCTAACTGTGCCAAAAATGCCTTCGAGGTCGCCGCCGAAACTCTCAGCGACCGTTTGTCGGCCCACGGACCATCTGACCCGAATGTTCGGGAGTGGATATCGGGACAAGACAAGGTATTCGAGAACTGCTCAGCCGGCCGTGCTGAGCCAACCGATACCGATCCGGGAGCGCCGCAATGGCTCGTGAAGGACCGCGCCTATCAGCAGGCCGCTGCCGATTTCTACGCATTGAACTACGAAGCTGCTAAAGCGAAATTCCGCGCGATCGCACAGGATAGCGACTCGCCTTGGCAGGAAACGGCTGATTACCTTGTGGCCCGGACATTGATCCGACAGGCCAGCCTTGGCACTTCTGAGATGGAGACCCGCCGATTTTACGAAGAGGCAGAACTCCAGTTGACACGCTTCACTTCGCGGAGCGGCAAGTTTCGCGACTCGGTCGCCGGACTCCTCAATCTGATCAAATATCGTCTTAGGCCGGCCGAACGCGTCGTCGAACTCGGAAGGCAGATCTCGAGTTACGGCGGCAACGACAATTTTCGGCAGGACGTGATCGACTACACATGGCTTCTCGATCGATTTGAGGCTGAGGTGCTCAATGCCGTCGAGAAGCGAAAAGCCGAAGAAGAGCGGCTACGAAACGGAACGCCAAAGGGAGAACCTACACCGGAGGCTTCCCGGTTAGAAGACCCGAATACGATCACTATCAGGCTCTATACGCCCGAACGCACGATCGAGGTCAAGCTGCCCGCCGATGCCACCGATGACGACGCTATCGCCGCAGTAACACGCGAAGCCGGTAAGCCGCTCACGGACGAACAGAAGCAGAACGTGCGCGACAATCGCCAATACGCGTTTGCTAGCCGATTTAGCAACGCTCGAAAGCCGGATTATACGGGACGATATTACGGTGACGAGAAAATGGATCCGTCGATGCTCCCCGATCATCTGCGGTCGGTCGAGATGACCGAGTGGCTATTCGTCTATCGAATGTCCGGGCCGGCAGCTTACAACTTTGCGATGCAACGGTATGCAGATTCTGGTTCGGAACTTTGGCTGATGACTGCCCTGACAAAGGCCGAGCCGTCGTCTCCGGGACTCACACGCCTGCTCGAAGCAGCAGAAAGGGTCGGACGAAGTTCGCCGGCCTTTCTCACCGTATCTTATTATCGAGCGAAATTGCTCCTTGATCTGAAAAAGGACGCCGCCGCGCGGGAGGTCGTCGAGGAAGCGATGAATTCGGGCGAACAACTCACGATATCCGCCAGGAACGCTTTCCTTGGATTGCGTCTGCGTCAATCGGCCGATCTCGATGCATTTATTCGCAATTCGCTCCGGCGAGCTTACGCCTTCGATTTTGACGGACAAGAGGGTACTATCGCGGATTTCATCGCCGAACAGAAGACCTACTACGACCCTGAGTACAACAAAGACGGACGCGAGGCTTTCGATCGTGAGGTCGAGGAAAGATTCAAAGAAGAACTGCTTTGGCAGGACCGTGAGATGCTTGATGCTTCGACGATAGCGATACTCAATCAACATTTCACAACGACGATGCTGATCGAAGCGGCGGCATCGAAGGAGATGCCCGAGTATCTCGCGGATCAGATCTTGCGGGCGGCTTGGGTCAGGGCCTATCTGCTTAATGATCGTGCGAATCTGATCAAACTCGGCCCCGAGTTAGTGAGGATGCGGCCTGATATGGCTCCGTTGATCGAGGCCGCGAACAGTGCAGCGACTCCGGTGCTGCGTGACCGGGCGCTTCTGTTCGCCGTCCTCAAGAATCCGATCTTGAGCCCTTACATCGAAGAAGGCCTTGAACGCAGCAACAATACGCAGGAAGAGTGGGACATGGACGACTGGTGGTGTGCACCCGACGACATGGTCTATGACGAAGCGTCGGGCGAAGCAGTAAAGGCTCCCCTGCCGAACCGGCCTCCTTTCATAACACCCGCCAAGTCTGCGGCAGCACAAGCTGAACGCAAGAAACTCACAGACATCGGCGATGCTCCCAAATATCTCGCAGAGAAGGTTCTGGCTTGGCAGCGCCTCGCACCGGCCGACAAACGCCTCCCCGAGGCTCTTTATATCGTCGCTAGGGCCAACGGCTGGACAAAATACGGATGCGGAAATAATGAGGAACTTCGGGCCCGTTTGATAGCAATTTTGAAACGAACTTATCCGGCAAGCGAATGGACCAAAAAGCTCATTGCTGAGGAAGCTGAAAACTGAAAGAGGCCCGTAGCCGGTACTATTCCGTCCGAAGGCCAGCGAATTTCTCGATCAGCTTCTTCTGGCCATAACCCGGGAAGCTGACGGTCAATTTTGAACTATCGCCGCTTCCCTCGCGTCTGAGAACTAGGCCGCGGCCGTATCGGTCGTGGATGACATAGGACCCCGGAACGATACCTTCGGCGGCATGAGAAGGCCGGTCTTCGGGCCCGACGCCCGACCCCGCGGCCTTAAGTCGGTCAAAAGGCGTCTGATGAGCCTCCGGCGTTCCGCTCGGAGCTGAGCCGCCCTTTTGCCCAATATTCTTGCCCCTATCCTTGAAGAATTCGGCGATCGCGTCGGCGCTGTTATAGGTCTTTCCCGTATAGGCTTTCTTGGGCGGCAAAGGCGGCCGCACTATGCTCTCGCGAACGACGCCGGTCCCGCCCTTTGCATACGAAAGCCATGATGGCCCCGGACTGACGTCCTCGATCATCTCAAGCGGAAGCTCATTGAGGAACTGAGAGGGTTCGGACGCGAACTCTTCGCCGAAAGTTCTGCGACGCATCGCATGCGAGATATACAGACGTTTTTCGGCACGGGTGATCGCGACGTATGCGAGCCGACGTTCCTCTTCGAGATCCTTCGGCTCTGACAGTGACCTGGAGTGCGGAAAGACTCCGTCTTCGAGCCCGACTATGAAAACGACCGGAAACTCGAGGCCTTTGGCGGCGTGTATGGTCATCAAAGTGACCGCCGCGTCGCGGTCATACTTGTCCGTATCAGATGTAAGCGCTGCGTGATCTATGAAATCGCGCAGCCCGTTGCCCTCCTGATGATCGTATTCGACCGCGGCATTCACGAGTTCTTCCAGATTCTCGATCCGTGATTGAGCCTCATCCGTCCCTTCCGCTCTTAGAGCACCTGCGTAACCGGTCTCTTCGATAGCCGCAGTGACAAGATCAGAGACCGGATGGTCGCCGGTCGCTGGAGCATTGGCCTTTTCCACAAGCTTCTTGAGAGTTCCGTAGAATGATCGGAGCGCCTCGCGTGCACGCGGTGTCACATTCGCTCCGCTCGATCCTTCGCCCGTCGCGACTGCTTCGATGGTCCTCCATAGCGGCCCGCCTGCCGCCCTAGCGGCTCGCTGGAGTTCGTCAAGTGTGGTCTTCCCTATGCCGCGTGCCGGCGTATTGATCACGCGCATTAGAGCGACGTCATCGAAAGGATTCAGCGACAACTTCAGATACGCTACGATATCCTTTATCTCCGCACGTTCGTAGAAAGAGAATCCCCCGACTATGTTGTAGTCGATACGATTTCGACGCAAAGCTTCTTCGAATAACCGCGATTGGGCGTTCGTCCGATAGAGTACCGCGACGCGCGTAGCTCGATCTGAGTATAAGATGTCTGAGATCTTGGACACGACAAAGCGGGCCTCGGACTCGCCATCCATGGCCTGAAAGTAAAAGATCCGTTCACCGCCGGGATTCTCGGTCCAGAGTTTCTTTTTCTTTTGTTCCCGGTTATTTGAGATTATGGCATCGGCCGCGTCGAGTATCGTCTGGGTCGAGCGGTAATTCTGCTCAAGCAATATGACCTTAGCGTCCGGAAAATGTTCTTCGAAACTAAGTATGTTGCGTATATCGGCCTGCCTGAATCCGTAAATGCTCTGTGCGTCATCCCCGACGACACAGATATTCGAGCTTTTTTCTGTCAGCGAACGGATTAGCGAAAGCTGGAGAGAATTCGTGTCCTGATACTCATCGACAAGTATGTAACGGAAACGGTCGTTGTACTTCTCGCGGACCTCAGACGAAACCTTTAGGAGTCTGACCGCCTTTAGCAAAAGATCGTCAAAGTCCAGCGCGTTCGCGCGTCCGAGTCGTTCGTCGTAGAGCTTGAATATGCGAGCGATCTTTAGCCGCTTGTCGTCGCCGTATTCGACCTTCGACGCATAGATCTCATGGTCTTCGCCGCGATTCTTGGACGCGCTGATCGCCGCCCGCACTGCCCTCGGCGCAAGTGACTTTTCGTCAAATCCGAGGTCTTTGATGCATGCCTTTATCACCTTTTGCGAATCGTCGGTATCGTAGATCGTAAAGCTCCGCGTGTATCCCTCGTCCAGAGCCTCGATATCCTGCCGAAGTATCCGCACGCACAGGCTGTGAAAGGTCGAGATCAGCGGCGCCGACGGGAGCCTCTCGCCGCGAAGTATCTCTTCCACGCGGGAACGCATCTCGGCCGCGGCCTTATTCGTGAACGTGACCGCCAGTATGTTGTGCGGCGGAACTCCCTTTTCTGCAATAAGATACGCGATGCGAACCGTGATGACCCGCGTCTTGCCCGAGCCGGCCCCGGCGAGCACCAACAGCGGGCCCTCTGTCGTTCTGACGGCCTCGGCCTGCCTGTCGTTAAGGGTGTTAAGTATCTTTGATAGATCGTTCACTTCTGTTCTGGGTCGCCGCTTTCAGGGTCATTTGCGGACTGTGCCGCAGCGTCTCGCTCGGCCATTCGGCGTCGTTTTGCGGCCATCTCGCGGCGATAAGTGCGAAAGAACGCATATACCGCCACTACGCAGACCACAAGGATCAGCGTCATCATCGCTGCGATGAAGTAGATCTCGGATCGGGCGATTCCGGGCACCAGACCAGTTTAGGTCGCGGAGTCGGTGTATTCAAGTTGGCCGGGCAAAAGCGGAAATTATCTCAGCTCGGAGGCGTATCAGGCAGCGGCGCGTCGTCGGTCCCGACCAGCAGATCGCGAAAGAAAGGTGGCCAAGATCTCACTTTTTTCTCCCAATCGGTCACCACGTGCATAGTCTCACCGGCCGCGATCATCGTCTCATCCGAGCGGCGGACCACTTCGTACGCAAATCTGACGCTGCGGCTGCGAAGCTCGTGTACGCGCGTGCGGATCGTGAGCACATCGTCGTAAAATGCCGGAGATTTATAGCGGATATAGGATTCGGCCACGACCATCAGAGCATCTGCCTCCTGCTCCATCGAGCGGTACGTGAATCCCTTCGATCGGCAGAATTCGCCTCTGGCCGTCTCGAACCAAACGAGGTAATTCGAGTGATGGGCGATGCCCATCTGGTCGGTCTCGGCGTAGCGGACGCGAATGTCGGTCTCGTGCCAATCCATAAAAAGTAAATGGAAAATCGGGCATCGGAGCGGGTCGCAAGCCCGGCGATCGTCCATTTGGGCGACGGCCGGCGAGCCAAACTCGATGATCAATTTTCCATTGAGAAAAGTGGCTGGGAGACAGGGATTCGAACCCCGATAGGCAGATCCAGAGACTGCAGTCCTACCATTAGACGATCTCCCAGCGTCACTAATAATTTACGAAGCAGGCCGACGGGTGTCAAGGCGTCCGTTTTGACTTTTGGCCGTCAACTTTCTACTTTCTAGCCTATGTCCGACGAGAAAGAGATCGTCAACAACAGGCTCGCCTTTCACGAGTACCATATCCTCGATAAGTACGAGGCCGGTGCAGCATTGCTCGGCACCGAGGTCAAAAGCATCATGGCGGGCCGCATTCAGCTAAAGGAATCCTTCGTCCAGATAAAGGACGGCGAGGTTTGGCTGGTCGGCGCCCACATCTCGCATTATTCGCACGGCAACATCAACAATCACGATGTGATCAGGCCGCGCAAATTGCTGCTGCATCGCCGCGAGATCGACAAATTGATCCGCGAAACGACGCAAAAAGGCATGACGCTCGTTGTCACCAGGATCTATTGGAAAAATGGCCGGATCAAGTTCGAGATCGGCGTCGCTCGGGGCAAAAAGCTCTACGACAAACGTGAGACCGAGATGCGCCGCACGGTCGAGAAAGAAACAAGGGCCGAGTTGAAACAACGGCTGAGATAAGTTATAGATATTAAAGCGCTTTCTACGCTTATAAATGTCATTTTCAGAGGTGCCGATGAAGCTCCAGGGAATCACCGCAAATTTTGCCGAAGCGAATGTCGATTCGCTCGCTGTCGCTGTTTTCAAGAACGAAAAAGCCACTACTGCCGGATTAAAGGAACTCGATAAGCTCACCGGCGGCCTAATTGCCGCGATGATGCGGTCCGAAGGATTCAACGGCGAAAAGAACGAGACCGCCCTTATTCGGTTTGTGCCTAAAGGAGCTGTCAAAGCCGGACGTTTGCTGCTTGTTGGCGTCGGAGACGAGAAGGCCTACAACGGGCCGGGCGTCGCCGCATTCGTCGGTACGGCGACCCGCTTTCTGCGTAAACGCGATAGCAAGAGCATTGCGGTTCTGCCGCGGCTTTCGGGCTCTGCCGCTTCTGCCGCACAATATGCCGCACAGGGTTTCATCACCAGCCAGTTCGAGCTCGACAAATACAAGACAAAGGACAAGCTCGCCAAATCAGTTGATTCGCTGACCGTCTGTATCGACGGAGCAAAGCCCGCCGACGTCAAGAACGGTATCGCTCGCGGCAAGGCGATAGGCGAGTCGATGAACTTCACACGCGATCTGGCGAACGAACCGCCCAATATCCTGACGCCGACGGAGATGGCTCGCCGTGCGCAGGCGATGGCCAAAGAGACCGGCCTCAAATGCGAAATACTCACCGAAGCTCAGATGGAAAAGCTCGGCATGGGTTCGCTCCTCAGCGTCACCAAAGGCTCCGAGCAGCCAGCCAAGATGATCGTGCTCCGTTACGAGCCGGCCAAGAGCACCGGAAAGAAAGGCGAACTTCTCGCACTTGTGGGCAAAGGCATCACGTTTGACACCGGCGGCATCAGCCTCAAGCCCGGCGAAGGCATGGATGCGATGAAATACGATATGTCCGGCGGTGCGACTGTGATCGGAGCGATGCGCGCCATCGCCTTGATCAAACCGACCGTGCCTGTGTTAGGTGTCGTCGCAGCGGTCGAGAATATGCCTGACGGCAAGGCTTCACGCCCAAGCGACGTCGTGACCGCGATGAACGGCAAGACCATCGAGATACTCAATACCGACGCCGAAGGCCGCCTGATCCTGGCCGACGCCGTTGCATATGCAGAAAAGCAGGGAGCCACTCGCATCGTCGATATGGCCACGCTCACCGGAGCGGTCATCATCGCACTCGGCGGCCACAATACAGGCATCATGGGCAACGACCAGGCTCTCGTTGACGAGATCATCGCCTGCGGCAAAGAGACGGGCGAGGGCTACTGGCAGCTCCCGCTCGGTAAAGAATACAGCGCCGACATACGCTCAGATATAGCGGACATCAAGAACATCGGCCCGCGAGGCAAAGCCGGCACGATAATGGGCGCGGTCTTCATCGAGGAGTTCGTCGATAAAGCAAAATGGGCCCACCTCGACATTGCGGGCACCGCATGGGCAGATGGTGTCAAGCCGCATCAGGCCAAAGGCCCGACCGGCGTCGCCATCCGGACGCTTGTCGAACTCGTCGAACGCTCGCAGTAGCACTCGGCCTTTCAGTCGTTACTATCACAAAGGCCGGCTCAGCTCCGGCCTTTGTTTTTGCGGCCCCGAACCGCTAAAATCTTCCCTGTCTCAACCAATCGATCTATGAAGATACACGAATATCAAGGCAAAGCCATACTCAGAGAGTTCGGTGTGCCGACTCCTCGCGGCATCGTAGCCGTAACGCCTGACGAAGCCGAAGCAGCTGCACGCGAGCTCGGTACCGATGTCGTCGTCGTAAAGGCTCAGATACACGCCGGAGGCCGCGGCAAAGGCGGCGGCGTCAAGCTCGCCCGCTCGCCCGAAGAAGCGAAAGAACTCGCGTCGCAGATGCTCGGCATGATGCTTGTCACGCATCAGACCGGCCCCGAAGGCCGCGAGGTAAAGACGCTGCTTATCGAAGAGGGACTGCCCATCGACCGCGAATTCTATCTCGGCATCACGCTCGACCGCGTCACGGGCCGCAATGTCTTTATGGCATCGAGCGCCGGCGGCATGGACATCGAAAAGGTCGCCGAAGAAACGCCCGAGCTGATCTTGAAAGAAACGATCGATCCTTCGGTCGGGCTGCGTGGATTTCAAGCACGCAAACTTGCCTTCGGCCTCGGCATTCCCGCCGAACTCGTCAATCAGGCCGCGTCCTTTATGCTCAAGCTCTACGACGCATACGAGAAAACGGACGCTTCGCTCGTCGAGATCAATCCGTTCCTGCTCACCAAAGACAACCGCCTCATCGCACTCGATGCCAAGCTCAATTTTGACGACAACGCGATGTTCCGGCACAAGGATTACGCCGAGCTCCGCGACCTCAACGAAGAAGAGCCGCTCGAGATCGAAGCGTCGAAATACGACCTCAACTACATCAAGCTCGACGGCAACATCGGCTGCATGGTCAACGGCGCAGGCCTGGCGATGGCGACGATGGACATCATCAAGCTCGCGGGCGGCGAACCGGCGAACTTCCTTGACGTCGGCGGCGGCGCCTCGCAGGAACGCGTCGAACAGGCGTTCAAGATCCTGCTCGCCGACCCGAACGTCAAGGCTGTGCTGATAAACATCTTCGGCGGCATCGTCCGCTGCGATATGGTCGCTTCCGGAGTCGTCGCCGCGGCAAAGAACCTCGGCGTCTCAGTGCCCATAGTCGCGCGGCTCGAAGGCACAAACGTCGAAGCCGGCCGCGAGATTCTCGCCGGCTCTGGCATCGGCATCATCCCGGCCACAACTATGAACGACGCCGCCGCCAAAGTCGTCGCCGCCGCAGCGTAAAACGCCAATTGAGACGCACGACGCGACACACTTCGACACGCCAAAAGCCGCCTAGGGGCGGCTTTTTACTTTGTTTGGAATGATCTGCCGTTCATTCGGCTGTAATTTCGGTGTATAATTTTCGGTCTCTGTTCCGCTTTATAATCTGATCGAAGTTATTACCCTAGGACACTTTCGCCGGGCGAGGCTTCGATTCGGTCGTTTGCGGGTGCCTTGGCAGCAATTCCAAATAATGACATTCGACGAATTAATCAATAAATATCGGAATGAATCACTGACGACGCGATCGCAGGGAGACAAGTTTGAACGCCTAATGAGAGCGTATCTACTCAGCGACCCGAAATATGCCAATCGGTTTAGCGAAGTTTGGCTTTGGGGCGATTTCCCTTTCCGTAACCAATTTGGTGGCAACGACACAGGCGTCGACCTAGTCGCATCTACGTTCGCAGGTGAATATTGCGCGATCCAATGTAAGTTTTACGCCGAGAACGCCAAGATGGACAAATCTCAAGTTGATTCGTTCATAACGACCTCAGGCCGTTCTTTTAAAGACGAAGATTTCCGAACAACCTCATTTGCCGAAAGGCTTTGGATCGCTACCACGCACAACTGGGGAACGAACGCTGAGAACGCGATAAAGAATCAATCTCCGTCGGTTCAGCGGCTTAATCTTGGCGACCTGCGACAAGCTCCGGTTGATTGGGAAAAGCTTGAGAAGGAGGTTCATGGACGTGATGCTCGGCTGTCGCCGAAGACGCTGAAACAGCACCAGAAATTCGCCGTCGAAAAATCGCAAGAATACTTCAAAACAAAAGACCGCGGCAAACTGATAATGGCCTGCGGCACTGGGAAGACCTTCACGAGTCTCAGGATCGCGGAAAAGGAAACCGACGGACGTGGATTTATCCTCTTTCTTGTTCCGTCGATCTCATTGCTTGCTCAGACCTTGCGCGAATGGACCGGTGACGCCGTCGAGCCCGTTTACCCGATCTGCATCTGTTCAGATCCGCAGGTAAATCCCCAAGAACTCAATAATCGCGACGTGGATAGTTTTTCTGTTCTCGATCTCGGACTTCCGGCCTCGACGGACATCGCGTCGATAACAAAACAGGTCCAATTCGCCCGATCGAAGGATCGCAAAGGGATGACCGTCGTTTTCTCGACCTATCAATCGATCTCCGTCATCGCTAAGGTACAAAAATCACTTGCCGAGAAAGGCATGGACAGCATATTCGACCTAATAGTATGCGACGAAGCTCATCGTACCACCGGAGTTCAACTTGACGGTGATGACGAGTCGGCCTTTACCCGGGTCCACGACAACGACTTCATCAAAGCTAGGCGACGCCTTTATATGACCGCTACGCCGAGGCTTTACAGCGAAGATTCGTTGACGAGGGCGGCGCAGGCAAATGCCGTTGTCTGGTCGATGGACGATGTCGCTCATTACGGCGATGAGATTTATCGCATTGGGTTTGGTGAGGCAGTAGATCAAGAACTGCTCACCGATTACAAGGTACTTGTACTAACCCTGAGCGAAGAAGATGTTCCCGCTGCGGTACAAATGGCTATCACCAATGAAACTAGAGAAATTAAGGCCGATGACATTATCAAGCTCGTCGGCACGATCAGCGGCCTTTCTAAGCAGATCATCGGCGACGACGGCGAGGCAAAAGCAGCCGATCCGAATGTGATGAAGCGAGCCGTTGCTTTCTGTCCGTCTATCAAGGCGTCTAAAGCTACTATGACCGCCTACAATGCGGGAACGGACATATACCTGAAAGAATTGCCCGACGACAAACGGGCGACTATGCTGCGCGTTGCGGCAAAACACATCGACGGTACATTTCCGGCAAATAAACGCGAAGAATGCCTCGATTGGCTGAAACAGGAGCCGCCTGTTGGTGAATGTCGCGTTCTCACAAACGTACGCTGCCTGTCCGAGGGTGTCGATGTCCCGTCGCTCGATGCTGTTATGTTCCTCGCTGCGCGCAATTCACAAGTTGATGTTGTGCAATCAGTTGGTCGCGTGATGCGGCTGGCTCCGGGCAAGAAATACGGCTATATCATCATTCCGGTGATCGTGCCGTCGACCGAGGAACCAGAAAAGGCCCTCGACAATAACGAACGTTACAAGGTCGTCTGGACCGTCCTAAACGCTCTTCGCGCTCACGACGACCGATTCAATGCCGTCATCAATCAGATCGAGCTAAACAAACGCCGCCCGAACAAGCTGATGATCGGCGCGACCGAAACCACCTTTCGCAATGGCGAACCCGTGGATCGAAGCGAGAGCGCCACAAAGACACAGGCCGACAATGCGGTCCAGCAGCTTCGCCTCCAGTTCGAAGAGTTGCAGTCCGTCGTTTTCGCCCGTCTCGTCAAAAAGGTCGGCAATCGACTCTATTGGGAACAATGGGCAAACACGGTCGCCGAGATCGCGACGCGCCAGATCGCACGTATTTACGCACTCATCGAAACCAATCCGCAGCAGCGCGCCGCCTTCGACGATTTCCTCGCCGGGCTTCGCAAAAACATCAATCCGTCGATCACCGAGGACGAAGCCGTCCAGATGCTTTCGCAGCACATCATTACTCGGCCCGTCTTTGATGCCTTGTTCGAAGATTACTCGTTTGCCGCCAATAATCCGGTTTCGGTCTCGATGAACGCCATGCTCGCCGCCCTTCATGGCGAACGCATGGCCGACGATGACGAAACGCTGCAGAAGTTCTACGAATTCGTCCGCACCACGCTAAAAGGCCTCGACAATGCCGAAGCCAAACAGGGCGTCATCGTCCGCCTCTACGAAAACTTTTTCGCCAAAGCGTTCAAGAAAATGGTCGAACGCCTTGGGATCGTTTACACGCCGGTTGAGGTTGTAGATTTCATCATTCACTCGGTCAATGACGTCCTTAAGAAAGAGTTTGGACGCGAACTCAAGGACCGTGACGTTCATATCCTCGACCCTTTCACCGGAACGGGAACCTTTATCACACGCCTGATCCAAAGCGGCCTCATTGATAAGGAATCTCTGCCGCACAAATACAAACACGAGATATTCGCGAACGAGATCGTCCTCCTCGCGTACTACATCGCCGCCGTGAACATCGAGAACGCATATCACGATGCACTCCAAAGCTCCCCTCCTTACGAAGGAGGGGTGGCAGCCGCTTCGGCTGACGGGGTGGTTCTTTCTTCCGAAACAGACTACATCCCCTTCGAAGGCATCTGCCTCACCGACACATTCCAATTGGGCGAAGACGGCGCACAAGAGAATCTCAAAGGCGAAACTTTCAAACAGAACTCCGAACGCGTCGAACGCCAAAAACGCGCTCCGCTAAAAGTCATTTTCGGCAACCCGCCGTATTCCGTCGGTCAGAAGTCGGCTAATGATAATGCCCAGAACCTTCAATACAAACGGCTTGATTCTCTCGTTGAAGAGCATTACGCAAGAACGAGCTCGGCAACGTCGGTCAAGGCTTTGTATGACTCTTACATCAAAGCTTTTCGTTGGAGCACGGATCGATTAGACGAAAACGGCGGTGTGATTTCTTTTGTCTCAAACGGTGCGTGGCTGGAAAGTAACGGGATGGATGGCTTTCGTAAATCGCTTGAAAAAGAATTTTCTTCGATATATGTTTTCAATCTTCGCGGAAATGCACGAACAAGCGGAGAACTTCGTCGAGCAGAAGCAGGGAACGTCTTCGGCTCCGGCTCAAGAACACCAATCGCGATAACCTTGCTTGTCAAAAATCCAACTTCACCTAGTAAGAGAGCAGAAATCCAATACTTCGACATAGGCGACTACCTCAAGCGGGACGAGAAACTTTCCATCATAAAGAAATTTGAATCCGTCAAGAATGAATCAATGCAATGGGACATTATTGTACCCAACGAGCAGGGCGATTGGATTAATCACAGAGATTCCACATTTGAAGAATTCATTCCAATTGGCGATAAAAATGACAAAAAAGAAAATGCATTCTTCCTTAATTTCTACAGCAGAGGGCTAAGTTCTGCTAGGGATGCATGGTGTTATAACTCGTCGAGGCCTGAACTCACTAAGAACATGAGCTTGCTCGCGGACTTCTATAATGAGCAACGACTTCAGTTCCACGAAAAGAAACAACTTATACAGAACATTACTATCGAGGAAGGAGTTGAATTCAATTCCCGCAGAATTACTTGGAATCGCGGCCTGAAGCAAGACCTGCAAAGGAATAAGGAAATTCTTTTCGATGATGAGAGAATTTATACAGCAACATATAGACCATTCTTTAAGCAAAACGTTTATTTTGCTCAGGCTCTGAATGACATGGTCTATCAGCTTCCGAAGCTATTTCCAACCACAAAACACGAGAATCTTGTAATTTCACTTTCAGGTGTTGGTGCAAGCAATAATTTTTCGGTCTTAATCACTGATCGGATACCAGACCTGCAATTGCAATTCAACGGTCAATGCTTTCCGCTTTATTACTATGAAGAGAATCGGCCTGATAGTCCGACTTTGTTTGACACAGCGGGCGAACCGCAGTTTGTACGGCGCGATGGTGTGAGCGACTTTATCGCCAAGCGTGCAAAGGAACAATACGCGACTGCGATCAGGAAAGAAGATATTTTCTATTACGTTTACGGCTTTCTCCACAGCCCCGAATACCGCCAAAACTTCGCCAACGACCTAAAGAAAATGCTCCCGCGAATTCCGCTCGTCGATGACCTGAAAGACTTCGTCGCATTCTCGAAAGCAGGCCGAGATCTTGCACAGTTGCACCTCAACTACGAGAAAGTCTCAGCCTATCCCGATCTAAAAGTCACCGGCGACGAAATTAACAACTTTCGCGTCGGCAAGATGACATTTGTCGATAAAACAACCAAAGAAGCGATCCGTTACAACGGCGATATCGTCGTCTCAAACATTCCCGCAAAAGCCTACGATTATGTCATCAACGGCAAATCTGCTATCGAATGGATAATGGAACGCTACCAATACAAACAAGACCCGGCGTCCGGGATAATAAACGACCCAAACAACTGGGCCGACGAAGTCGGCAATCCGCGATACATTCTCGACCTTTTGCTGTCGATAGTTAATGTCAGTGTGCAAACTGTGGACATTGTGGAAACTTTACCTAAACCTAAATTTGAGTGAGGAAATATGGATAACAATACTCTCATTATCATCGCAGTCGTCGCTATCGCCGGAATAGTCATTGGGGCGATCATCGGTTATCTGCTCGGCGGAAAGAAAGACTCGGGCATGGAAGCCGAAAAAGCCGGTGCCGAAGCAAAAGCCACACAGCTACAAAGCCAACTGTCCGAAAAGAACGTCGAACTCTCTCGTCGCGATGACGATATCAAGCGGCAACAGGAAAAGCTTATCGAAGCCGAAGCGGCGAAGACTAAAGCCGAAACTGAACTTACCGAAACCCGGGCAAATATCGTCGAACTTAACGACCAACTCGAATCAAAAGAGCTAGAACGTGCTTCGTACCGCGATGCCCATATCGCCGCCGAGAAGAAAAGCGTTGAATTACAAGCGAGAAACGACTCGATCCTTCAACAACTAGAGGAACAGAAACAGTTTCTTGCCGAGGCAGACATAAAGCTGCGAGACGCCTTTGCTTCACTATCCTCCGAGGCTCTTCGAAAAAACAACGCCACGTTCCTCGAATCCGCCAAGGAAACTCTCGAAGCCAAAGTCAAAGAATCGGCCACCGAACTCGACGCACGAAAGGTCGCGATCGAAACGCTGGTCAAACCGCTGGGTGAAAGCCTCAAGAACTTCGACACCAAATTACAAGACATCGAGATCAAACGCGAGGGAGCCTATAAGGGCATTGAGGCTTGGCTGGAGGTAATGAAAGGTGAGACCGAACAGTTAAATACCGGCACGAAAAAATTGGTCAACGCGTTGACCACTTCTCATGTTCGCGGTCGATATGGCGAGATAGCTCTTCGCCGACTTGTCGAGGCGGCCGGAATGCTCGATAAGTGTCATTTCGCCGAACAAGAATCTGTTGCAACAGAAACAGGTAGGTTGCGACCGGATATGACTATTTTCCTGCCGGGCGAGAAAACGCTTATCGTTGACTCCAAGGTGCCTATGGCTGCGTACAATCGTGTATTCGAGACGGAAGATGCCGCTGAGCAGAAGAAGCACCTGAAGGACCACGCCTTAGCTGTACGAACCCACGTTGAGCAGCTCTCTGATAAATCCTACTGGAACCAATTTGAGCAGGCTCCGGATTTCGTGATCATGTACCTTGAGTTTGAGTCATGTTATGGTGCCGCTTTAATGCATGATTCTGAGATCCTATATGAGGCAATGAACAACGGGATCGTATTCGCGACCCCATCGACCTTTCTAGGATTGCTTCGGACGGTCAACTATATGTGGCAACAAGTGCGACTGGCCGACGGTATCCTCGAAATGCGTGATGCCGGTGTCGAACTCTATAAAAGGACCAATACGATGCTGGAACATTTTAGCCGAATTGGTTCAGGTCTCAACTCCGCAGTTTCTGCATATAATGCCGCCCTTGGTTCGATGGAATCGCGGGTAATAACGCACCTTGAAAAGATCAAAGACATCGGCGGCAGCTCAACCCAGAAAGAGATTCCAAGCTTGAAGCCCGTCGAAACTGCTGTTCGCGAGGTGACGAAACAGATTGCGTCATCAGAACAGAGCTTCGAAGCGCAGGAATAACGAAATAGCAAAGCATTTTCAGCGACAACCATCTGCGATCAGATCACGGCTTCACAAGCTTGGCCTGATTAAGTTCTTGATCAAGCGCTTGTGTGTCTGAATTCGAAATTTCCCGCAAGAGCCCGTCGTTACGGGCTTTTTGATGTTTGGGCGGGGGTTGGGAAGGCAGAAAGGCGGCGGAAAACGCGGAAATGGCGTCGAACGACGGCAGTTTGGCGGCTCATTATTGCGTGATGGAGCCTCATTATTGCGTGATGGAGCCTCATTATTGCGTGTCGGAGGCTCATTATTGCGTGATGGAGCCTCATTATTGCGTGTCGGAGGCTCATTATTGCGTGATGGAGGCTCATTATTGCGTGTCGGAGGCTCATTATTGCGTGTCGGAGGCTCCCTATTGCGTGATGGAGGCTCATTTTTGCGTGTCGGAGGCTCATTATTGCGTGATGGAGGCTCATTTTTGCGACTTGGAGGCTCATTATTGCGTGATGGAACCTCATTATTGCGTGTCGGAGGCTCATTATTGCGTGTCGGAGGCTCAAGAACGCGGCTTGATGGGAAAAGACTTGCATATGAACCGGCCTTTGTGATATTTTGCTGTTCCTCAGAACAGGAACGACGTTGAGATGCTTGGAAACAAGGCGTTTGGCGTCGGCAGAAGGCAGGTTCGCCCTATTGAAACTGTTCTGAGTAAGGGCTAAGATCCGGTCTTCGGTGTTTTGCACTTAAAAACTCCTCGCCGTCCTCATTCTCCCGACCTTCAATATTCGATCCATCGTTTCTGCCTTCCGAGTGGGTGGCTGCGGCATCAATGCCCGGGACATTCCCCGCATATGCCGCAGCCCGCCCGAAAATATCACTTGAGGAGAAGAAACAAATGATACCTTCAAATAGTTGGTTCCCTTCCAGTTTCGCTGATCGGGCGGTCTGGTTTCAGACGTTCTCGACGGCTTTTGAGACGATCGGGCCGGCTCTGGGATTTTCGGCGGGCGAAGTGACCGCCGTCAAGAACGACAACGCGGTGATGCAATGGCTGGTCAACGCCTTGCCCGACGTGGACGCATACAACGAGGGCCTCAGGCTGTTTCGCCGCACGATCACCGAGGGCCCGGTGGACGGCACCGAACCGTCGCTGCCCGTGCTGGCGACGCTGCCCACGTATTCGCCGGTCGATCAGGGCATCTACGAGCGGCTCGACAACCTTGTGAAACGGATACGGCTGGCGGCGGGATACTCGGACGAAGAAGGCGCCCAGCTCGGGATCATTCCCAAAAAACCGGGCAGCATCTCGCCCGGCGAGGCTAAACCCGCACTTACCGCCGACACCGATCCGGACAACGTGGTATTCGTCAAATTCAGGAAAGGCCAGTTCAGCGGCATCTTTCTTCAGGTGTCGATCGACAAAGGCCCGTGGGTCGATCAGGGCCGCTTCACGCGTTCGCCCGCGACACTCAACATACCTCAGGGCCCGGACGAACTGCCGCGGCTCGTCGCTCTCAGAGCCCGATACCTCGACGGCGATACGACCGTCGGCGAGAATTCGGACGTGGTCGTCATCAGGACGACGCCCTGATCCGTTTGGGCTAAAGCCCGGGAGTTTTGTTTTGGCAATTTTGTTCCACTAGCTGAAGCTAGTGGAAATTCGTCGATCGTGTTGGTATTGCATTCTAGATACTTTTGGGGCAGAGTTTATGCATGATATTCGAGCGAATAACAATTGATCCCAAACGTATGAACGGCCAGCCCTGCATTCGGCAGTTGCGACTGACGGTTCGGCGCGTGGTCGAGGCAGTCGCCACTTATCCTGACCGCCGCGACCTGCAACGTGAATTCCCTGAACTCGAAGACGAAGACATTCGCGAGGCTCTCGCATACGCGGCGGCGAATCTCGACGACCGCGTGATCGAACTTGCCTTGACCAAATGAAACTGCTGCTCGACCAGGGAACGCCACGCTCGGCGGCAGACGTTCTTCGAGAAGCCGGATTTGACGTAGTTCATACCGGCGAATCCGGTCTCGCAGAGGCCGCCGACGCCGAGATCATACAAAAAGCCTCAATTGAAGATCGTGTCGTAGTTACGCTCGATGCTGATTTTCACTCGCTGCTTGCTCTGTCACAAGCTGAAAACCCCTCGACGATACGGATCCGCGTTGAGGGACTGCGTGCAGATGATTTTAGCTTGCTGGTTCAATATGTCTTGAGTCAGTGTGAAGCCGATCTGAAAGCCGGAGCGATGATCTCTGTAACTCGTTCCCAAATAAGAGTTCGCCGGCTTCCCGTCTCATAACTGTCCTTAAACCTTTAGATATATCTCTTTGCGATAGAGCAGCCACATCAGCCCGAGCCAGAGCAGGATAAAGCTGACGGCGTAGGCGAGCGAGGCGTCGATGGGCTGAGCAAGCGGGAGAAAGGCAGTCTCGAATATCCACTTCTGCAGCGGGATGAGCTTGCCGTCGCCGCCCGCGACGCGATAGGCGCCGAGCATCCGAGCCATTATCCCTGAGAAAACGAACAGCGGCAGTGCGTTGACGCCAAAGATGACAAAGGGCCGGGCCCAGCGTCTGTAACCCTGGATGTCGATCAGCCAATAGCAGCAGCCGAGTACAAGCAAGGCGAGCCCGCCGGTCACAAGCACATATGAGCTTGTCCACAACGACTTATTGAGCGGAAAATAGCTCGACCAGATATATCCGGCACCGAGCAGGACAACGCCGAAGAAGAAAAGGCCGGAAACGGCCGCATAGTTAGAACTTCGAATATCGGATATCGAGTTCTCGGGGTCGCTGCTCCGTCTTAGCCACATGCCAGCGAGCACGCCGGAGATGCACGTGACGATCGCGGGAATTGTCGAAAGCAGGCCTTCAGGGTCAAAGACCTTTGCCGAACGCCAGATGTGGCTCTCGGTCAGGATCGAGCGGTCGATATACGCGGCAAGGTTGCAGGCTTTGTCGTTGATCGTCGTCACTTCGCAGCCCGGCACCGGAATGACGGTCATTATCAGCCAGTAACCGAGCAGCAAAACGACGGAGATGCCGACAAGATGTCTCCAATTGAAATTGAGGAACAGCACCGCAGTGATCAGATATACGACGGCGATCCGCTGGAGCACGCCCATTATCCGCATCGTGCCGATATCGTAGTCGTAGAGCGTATAACCCGCCAGATTCAACGCCGCGACACCTGCGAGCCCTAGCCCGAGCGTGACGGCGAACCACTTCCAACTACGCAAAAGCAGGAAGAAAAGTGCCGCGGTGAACGCGAGCCAGACCAGCAGCTTGAGCGCGTCGGGCGCATCCGAGGCCCCGAACTGAAAGAATGGGACGACCGATATCGCAAGCCCGAGCAAAAAGATCGAGACGGACCGCGTGATGATCTTTCGATAAACTCCGGCCCTCGATCGTCCGTCGCGGTATTTGTCCAGAGCGATCGGGATCGCGACGCCGACAATGAAAAGAAAGAAAGGGAAGATCCAATCCGTCGGCGTCAGCCCGTGCCACTCAGCATGCTCCAGCGGATCGTAGATGGCGGACCAGGTGCCGGGATTGTTGACCAGCACCATCCCCGCGATCGTCATACCGCGGAATACGTCGAGTGAAACTAAACGGCTCTCAGTGGACATAAGAGAAACCTGTGGGCAGAGCCTTACCAGCCCATGCGTTCACGAAGCCTAGTAATGTGTGCCGTGTGATGCAGCGAATGCCAGGCGTAAAGAGCGAGCGCGGCTTCGAGCGTCCAGCGGCCCGTTTCGGGATGAATGAACTCGCGTTCGAAATCCGCGTCGGCCATCGATCCGAGCAGCGCCGTCCAGCGGGTATGTATGGCCGCGATCATCGAGAGCGATACGTCGATCGGGAGCAGGCTGTCGGCAAGCTCGGCCCAGCGGTCCTCGTAATAAGGTTTGATGGTCGGCGGCTCATCTTCGGTAAGTGCGAGCTTGAACCGCGTCAGCGAATTCGAGTGGCTGTCGGCGACGTGATGAACCGTTTGCCGAACCGTCCAGCCGCCGTCACGGTACGGCGTGTCGAGCTGTCCGTCGTCCAAATTCTCGACGGCCGAAGCCAATCGCCCGGGAAGCTCGCGTATCGTCGCGATGTTGGCCGGCCGCGACGCGAACTGTGCGATGTCGAATTCGCCGATCGGATATCTAGTGGACGCGTTCATGGTCATTTTGCGAGATCAGGTTCTCAAATCGAGTGAATTCCTTGAGGAATGCCAGCCGGATGTCGCCGGTCGGGCCGTTGCGCTGCTTGGCTACGAGTATCTCGGCCACGCCTTCTTCGGCGCCTTCGCGATTATAGTAGTCGTCGCGGTAGATGAAAGCTACTACATCAGCGTCCTGCTCGATCGAACCCGATTCGCGGAGGTCCGACATCATGGGACGCGGCGGATTTCGCGATTCCGGAGCACGCGAAAGCTGTGAGAGAGCCACGACCGGGACGTCGAGCTCGCGGGCGATCGCCTTGAGCTCGCGCGATATCTTTGACACTTCCTGTTGTCTCGATTCAAAACGGCCGGCGTTGCCCATCAACTGCAAATAATCGATGACGATCAGGTCGAGCTGCTTTTGTTCGGCATAGAGCCGCCTTGCTTTGGCCCGGATCTCGAGCGGCGAGATCGAGGCCGTGTCGTCGATGAATATTTTTGCCTCGGACAGCGACTGGATCGCTCCCGACAGCCGCGGCAGCTCGCTCTGGAATATATGGCCGTTGCGAAATCGGGCCGAGTCGATCCGAGCCTCGCTAGCGAGCATACGCGCGACAAGCTGGTCCTTTGACATCTCAAGCGAGAAGATCGCTACGACGGCGCCTGCCTTGAGCGCGGCGTTCTGGGCCAGCGTGAGACAGAACGCGGTCTTGCCCATCGACGGACGGCCCGCCACGATGATCAGATCGCTACGCTGAAACCCGGACGTAAGATCATCGAGTGCGACAAAGCCTGTCGTCAGCCCTGTGATGCCCCGCCGCGGATTTTCGCGATACTGCTCGATCCTGGCCATGATCCGAGTCGCGATGTCCGGGATCGTCGCAAAACCTTCGTTGGCCCGCGTTTCGGCCAGCCTAAAGATGGATTGCTCCGCATTGTCGAGTACCAGATCGGCCTCGAGCTCCTGCTCCAGAGCCTCGGACACGATCGAGTTGCAAGTGCGTATGAGCTGACGCAGGACGGATTTATCCTTGACGACCTTGACGAATTCGTCGATCTCACCGTAATGCGGGACGCCGTATGTGAGGTTCGTGATCGTCGTGACGCCGCCCGGGGCGTCGGTGCCGCCGTCCCGTCGCATCTCTTCAAGTATAAGGACAGGCGTGATCGCCGATTGGCGCTCGAATAGCTTGATCATCGCACTGAATACGCGTCGATGAAATGGGATGTAGAGGTCATCGGGCTTAAGGCCCTCGATGGCGGCGGCGATCTTGCCGTTGTCGAGCAGGATCAGGCCAAGTATCACACGCTCAGCCTCTTCGCTCGAGGGCAGCGACCTCTCGAGCATTTGTTCGCGTCGGTTGTCGAAAGATGGTGTCGGCATCTGGAATTCAGTTGGTCTTTTTGTTGTGACTTAGAGACGGTATTGTAGGCCTCACCCGAGGCCTTGTCCAAGCCGCGAGATGAGAAAGTCCGTAAGCTCAATCCGCGTATCTATTTCCGAAAGCGACAACGGCTTTTTAATGCGGGAACGCCCGAGACATCAGGCAAATTGCCGATGCCCCGGGCGTGTCCTGTTCCGAAGATCAGAGAATCGCCGTTACTCTGCCGCGGCTTCTGAAGCCGTTTCGGCCGCCGGCTCTTCAGCAGCAGCTTCAGCAGCCTCGGGAGCAGCTTCTTTCTTGCCTTTTCGGGGTTTTTCCTCGATCTCGCCGCCTTCTGCCGTCACTGAGACAGGCACTGAAAGTGCGACCTCGCGATGCAGCTTGACCGTGACAGTGTATTCGCCCGTCTCTTTGATCGCGTCCTTGAGCACGATGCGGCGACGGTCGATCTCGTAACCTTTAGCCTGAAGTGCCTCGGCAATATCCATCGAGGTAACCGAGCCGAACAGCGTTCCGTGTTCGCCGGCCTTGCGTTCAAAGGTCAGCGAAATGCTCTCCATCTGTTCACGCTGTGCCTCGGCGGTCGCTTTCTCGATCGCGGCCTTTTTGAGAAGCGCAGTACGTTCCTGCTCGATCTGATTCAGATTGCCTTTCGTCGCCAGCGTGGCCAGCCCTTTCGGCAGTAGATAATTACGCGCGTAGCCGGCCTTGACCTTGACGATCTCGCCGCGGCCGCCAAGGTGGTCGATATCCTCGCGCAAAAGTATAGTAGTGTTTGCCATATTGATCTCCAATCGATCCGCCGTGTCCCCGGCAATTCGACAACCTGCAAGCCGCATCCTTGGGCTTGGCCGCCTTGCGAGAGCCGGACGAGCGGTACCTAGTCAGCCACGAACGGCAGCATCGCCATCGAACGCGCACGTTTGATCGCTTTTGCGACACGGCGCTGATCTTTGGCCGAAATACCGGAAATGCGTCGGGGCATGATCTTGCCGCGTTCTGGAATGAATTGACGCAGCAGGTCCACGTCCTTCCAATCGACATAATCCGGCACTACCTGCCGCGGACGGCGACGATGATATCTGCGTGGACGATCGCCGATCACCTCTTCGTCGAGGTTTAGGTCGCGATCGTTAAGTATCTCAAGTTCTTTCTCTGCCATAATATTTATCCCTGCCGTGCTTATGCTTCGGCGGCAGCCTCCTCGGTCGATTCGGCGGTCGGACGGAACGAAGCACGTTTAGCCGCACGCGCCTCACGTTTCTCGCGTCGCTTGGTCGCTGTCTTGCGGTCTTCGTCAACGCGTACGGTGATGTAACGCATGATCATATCGTTGACGCGCATACGCCGTTCGAGCTCCGCGATCTCCTGACCAGAGCCGTTGATCTCAAAGAGAACGTAATGGCCGGTCTCTTTCTTCTGGATCGGGTACGCAAGGTCCCTGAGGCCGACATTATCCATTCTTACGACCTCGCCGCCTTCCTTCTCGATGAGCTTGCCAACTGCTTCGTTGAGCTTCTCAATACGATCGGATGGCGTCTCCGGATCGATGATATACATTACTTCGTAAGTTCTATTTGCCATATTCTTCTCTGCCCTCTTTCCATCCCGGGCTTTCTTTGTCAGGCCGAAACCATATCCGGCCCTGCCGCTCCATTTTCTCGCCGCTATATCAATTGAACGCCGCCATTGCGGCCTCTATACCGTCAGTTACTATTCTCTCGACAGCGTCAGCCGCACGTATTAGCGTCTCTCTAATCGATTCCGCTTCGTTGCGAGTGAACTCGCCCAGCACAAAATCCGACGCATTCGCGACGGGGTGATCCGGCCCGATACCGATCCTGACCCGGATGAATTCGTCCGTGCCAAGCATCTCGATGATCGATCTAAGGCCGTTCTGGCCTCCATGCGAGCCCCTTGGCCTGACCCGTATCGAGCCGACCGGAAGGGCCAGATCGTCAGAAATGACGATCAATCGGCTCACCGACCTGTCATCGCGACGGATAAGGCATTTGACAGCCTCGCCGCTGAGATTCATATAGGTCTGAGGCTTGCACAATTCTGCCGCCTCGCCGCCTATACGAGCTCTCCCTATCAAAGACCTGCATTCTTCGCGGCTGACCCTGGCGTCGGACCTCGCCGCAAGTTCCGCAACGGCCATGAAACCCAGATTGTGGCGTGTCTTTTCGTATTTCGGGCCCGGATTGCCAAGGCCTACGACCAACCACATGCTTCTGTTCTCATCAGCCATCCGTGAGCGTCGCTACTCGGCCGAACCTTCGTTCTCCGTGCTCGCGTTCTCAGCATTCCCGCCGACCAGTTCAGGCTCGGCTCCTTCTTCGACCTGCGATTCAAGCGGCGCATCCCTAACAATAGAAACGGCGACCACAACAGAGTCAGGACTCTCATGTATCTCGATCCCGGACGGCACCTTGACGTCCGAAACGTGCAGCGAAGAACCCGCTTCGAGGCTCGTAACATCGATCTCGATGAAATCAGGTGCCGCAGCGGGCTCGCAGAGCACTTTCATCTCGCGCATCTGCTGTGAGAGTACCGCACCTTCTTCCTGCAGCCCGACCGCGTCGCCGACGACATGCACCGGAACCGTCATCTCGATCTTCTCGCCTTTAGCAAACCGACGAAGATCAGCGTGGATGAGACGTCCTCTTATCGGGTCGATCTGCCGATCCTGAAAGATCACATCACTGGCTCCGGCTCCCTCGATATCAAGCGTGAAAACTGTGTTGACGCCGGTATCCAGGCGGAGAACTGCCGCCAGGTCCTTCAATTCGGCGGTCGCGGCCACATTCTCAGTGCCGCCGCCGTAAACGACGACCGGCACCTTGCCTTCCGCACGCAAACGGCGATTCTCATTCTTACCGCGAGTCTCTCTAACGGTTGCTTTTACGGTTAATTTGTCTGCCATAACTTCTTTGATTCCTTGAACGGGCCGGCCCGTTCGACTTATATGAATAATTTCGAGACGCTTGTTTCGTCGTGTATCGACCTTATTGCCGAGGCCAGGAGCCCTGCTACACTGAGCACTTCCAGCCGGCCGGTCCCGACCAATTCGGCTGCCGTCTCGCTTGTCGGTATCGTATTTGTGACTATCACCTTTTTCAGATGCGAGCCGGTTATATTCTCTACCGCCGTACCTGAGAGCACGCCATGCGTAAAACACGCAAAGATCTCGTTGGCACCGGCTTTGTGCAACGCTTCAGCGACCTTGCAGATCGTGCCGCCCGTATCGCACATATCATCGACGATCAGACAATTCTTTCCGCGGACATCGCCGACAATATTCATTACGTCTGCTTCATTGGCCCGCTCCCGGCGCTTATCGCACAAGGCAAGCCCCGCATCTAGCCGTTTAGCGTAAGCTCTTGCTCGTTCTGCACCGCCGGTATCCGGAGCGACGACGATCAAATTATCGATCGGATTCTCCCGGAAATATTCGACCACGATCGGGGCGGCGTACAAGTGATCGACCGGGATGTCAAAGAATCCCTGGATCTGTGATGCGTGCAGATCGATCGTCAGCACTCGTTCGGCTCCTGCCTTGGTGATGACGTTCGATACAAGTTTCGCCGCTATCGGGACTCTCGGCCTGTCCTTTTTGTCCGAGCGTGCATAGCCGAAATAAGGAATGACCGCCGTAACACGTTCTGCCGATGCCCTGACAAAAGCGTCGATCATGATCAGCAGTTCCATCACGTGCCGATCCGTCGGAGGACAGGTCGGCTGAACGATGAAAACATCGTGGCCCCGCACGTTCTCCCCGATCTGAAAGTTGAACTCCCCGTCCGAGAAACGTGTCGTGTTGGCTTTGCCCAGCTCAATATTCAAATGCCCGCAGATCTCCTCCGCCAACGCCGGGTGGGCGTTGCCGCAGAAAACCTTGATCTTGCCGGTCACACTCATCATCAGGGTCGCGCTCAGTGCCAGTGGCACCGGCGCCAAAAAATAAAAACGGACGATCCTACCAATAGATCGTCCGTCATACATTTATCGCCATTTGGCTGGGGCGGAAGGATTCGAACCTACGAATGCCGGATCCAAAGACCGGTGCCTTACCACTTGGCGACGCCCCAATGATCGAAAAAAGAAACTGACGGAAACAACCTAGCCTCAGAGCCCCAAGGCCTCACGATAAACTGCACGTGAGATGGTTGATACGGCAAACACTCGCCAGGTCGACTCTCCGCCGAGGGCTTTGATCACAGCTTGCCGTGTCTCTTGTTTGTCAAATACCGCAAAAACGCTCGCCCCGCTGCCGCTCATGGCGGCAACTGAAGCACCAAGTTCGACCAACGCGGCTTTTACCCGCTCGACCTCCGGAAAACGCGCCGCAACGGCGCCCTCGAGATCGTTTTTCAATTCTGACCGCCGCAGACTGAAGCCAGGAGCTTCATTGCGGCAAACGGTAAGTTTACGAACTAACTCGTCCTCTGTCAAGATTGGCAGGCCAGTGCTGCCGAAGATGGACCCGGTGCTGATGGCGACATCCGGAGTGACGATCAGAAGGTTGTCCGCCCCGACATCAGGCAAAGGTTCGATCTTGTCACCTCGGCCGGTTCCCAATGCGGTGCCTCCAACGAGAAAATAAGGCACGTCGGACCCGAGCGAAGCCGCGATCTCCGGCAATTCGTCTGGGCGATCAACTTCCCAAAGCCTGCACAATCCGATCAACGCGACGGCCGCATTCGACGAACCGCCTCCGAGTCCGCCCGGCGATGGGATCCGCTTCGTCAGTTGGATCCGAGCCCCTCTGCCGCGGACAGACGGGATCGCATCCTGCAATGCCCGGACGGCTTTGACTATCAGATTTGACTCGTCGGTCGAGATACGAGGATCATCGCAAGTCAATTCCAGCTCGTCGACTTCTTCGAAAGCGAGCGTATCGCAAAGCGAAACCGTCTGAAATACGGTGCACAGCTCGTGAAACCCATCTTGCCGCTTGCCCAGCACGCGAAGGGTCCAATTTATCTTTGCAAATGACGGAAGTTCGAACGCCACGACTGAACATCATGTTACTACATGGAAAGAAGTTCGCCCTCCGAGCCGAAACCCGGACGGCGAGGCGAGAAACGATGATGAGCAGTTATTTCCGAACCATGAAGACTTGGGTGAAAAAATAGGAACCGTCACTACCTACAGCGAGCCCGATGGCTCCCTCTCGCCAATTACTGTCGAGTAGATTTCGCCTGTGCGAGGGCGAATCAAGCCAAAGCTGCGCCGTTTTGACTATTGGGTCCTGAAATCCGCGGCTGAAAGCGATATTCTCGCCGATCGCACGCCAATTCCGCAGTCCCGCTAGGTCGGCTCGATCACTCACCAGTCGATTGTCAACATCGCGATGGCTGAAGTAACCGTAATTGACCATGTTCTGCGAATGACCACGAGCGATCGAAAGCAGGTCGTCGGCCCAGACAAGCGGTTTGAGTCCGTTCTCAACGCGCTTCTGATTAATTAGGTCGAACAATGCGCGTTCGGTCATCTGTATATTGACAACTACCGATGCTTTGGCTCCCGAGGTTCGGTCGGCAACGACTCGCTGCCTGCCCGTGTCAGCGGAGCTGCCGCCTGACGTAGCAGTTCCAGAAACGTCAGCGAACATGGCCGACGATTGAGACGAAGCAGTTACTGTAAATAGGGTAAGAGTGCCAATTATGGCCACTGCGAAGAATGATCGCGACATTTTTTCCTCACTTCGGCAGCCGGACAAGCCCCGTTTGGACGGCTTCCTGGCTTTGCGCATGCTCGTCAGAGCATTTGCCTTTTCGGTTAAGGCGGCTTCGGCTGTGTTACAACCTCACCAATCGTAGTAAATGAACAATCATCGTATCTTTCCTAAATTCTCCTGCGTTTGGATAAAATGGTCTTATGTCCTCTGAACCGGTCAAGATCGGCCGCACACTCCACTCGAACGAGCAGCTAGAGTCGCCCGCCACAGATCCGGTTTGCAAAATGCTTGTAATGCCCTCATCTGCGGCTGCGACATACCTGCATAACGGACAGGCGTATTATTTTTGCCGCGTCGGGTGCAAATCAGCTTTCGCAGCCGATCCGAACCGATACCTTGCGACTCCAGCTGATTCGGATCTGCTCCGCGAGCAAAACGCCCAAAATGTCGAGCCAATAGCAGATGATCCCGACGGCGTCGAATACACATGTCCGATGGATCCGGACGTCATCAAGATCGGCCCTGGTTCGTGTCCGGTGTGCGGTATGGCACTCGAACCGAAAGAGATCACGCTCGACGACACGCCAGATCCCGAATTCATTGACATGAAGCGGCGTTTCACCATTTCGGCGATTCTGACGCTTCCGGTTTTTGTACTGGCGATGAGCGAGATGTTCGTGGAGGCATCACAGGTACATTCCTGGCAGCGAACTTCCCTTTGGCTGCAGTTTCTTTTTGCAACGCCGGTCGTACTCTGGGGCGGCTGGCCGTTGTTTCAGCGAGCTTGGGTCTCGGTCAAGAATCTGAGCCCGAATATGTTCACGCTAATTGCGATGGGCACGGGAGCAGCATATCTACTGAGTTTGGCGGCACTATTCGCACCACAGGCCTTTCCGGCCGTAATGATAAACGCCCATTCAGGGCTCGTACCCGCTTATTTCGAATCTGCTGCGGTTATCACGTCGCTGGTTTTGCTCGGCCAGGTCCTGGAACTTCGTGCCCGTTCGCAGACGTCGTCCGCCATTAAAGAACTGCTGCGCCTCACGCCTGAGACTGCGACCGTTATGTTCGACGACGGGAGCGAAGAGATAGTTGACCTCGGTGACGTGTTCGCTGGGCAAAGACTGCGTGTTAAAGCTAACGAAAAGATCCCGACCGATGGCGAGATCATCGAAGGCGCGACATCGATAGATGAATCAATGGTCACGGGCGAGTCAATGCCCGTCGAAAAACACGCCGGCGACAAAGTGATAGGCGGCACGATCAACGGCAATCGCTCGTTTACCATGCGAGCGACAAAAGTCGGCAGCGAAACGCTTCTCGCGCAAATCGTAAAGATGGTCGGCGAAGCACAACGCAGCCGTGCACCGATACAGCGCCTAGCCGACTCGGTTTCGTCTTATTTTGTCCCGACGGTGATGATCGTTGCAATAATTGCATTTATCGTCTGGCTTATGCTCGGCAGCTTTGCCTCGGCGGTCGTCGCCGCAGTTTCTGTTTTGATAATCGCTTGCCCGTGCGCTCTCGGCCTCGCAACGCCGATGTCCATAATGGTCGGCACCGGCCACGGAGCAAAGAACGGCGTTTTGATCAAGTCAGCCGAGGCGCTCGAGACCCTTGAAAAAGTGACTGCGATCGTTGTTGACAAAACGGGCACACTCACTGAAGGAAAGCCTGTCGTACGCGATGTCAGAACATTCGAAGGATGGAAGGAAGAAGATGTGATGAGATTGGCGGCGTCGCTCGAGCGTCACAGCGTACATCCGCTTGCTTTGGCGATCCTATCGGAAGCCAAAAGGCGGGACCTCGAACCGCTCGAAGTCGTAGATTTTAGGTCGACGACCGGAGTCGGTATTTCAGGGACGATCGGCGGCGATGCAGTATTCATCGGACGACTCCACGGTGAATCCGCACTTGCGTTGACCGTCAACGGCCTACGCGTTGGCCTGATCGAGGTCGTCGACGCCATCAGATCTTCGGCTAAGGCCACCCTAAGCGAGCTGCACAAGCAAAACATCCGTGTTGTGATGATGACCGGTGACAATCGTTCAACTGCGCAATCCGTCGCCGACGAACTCGGAATAGACACGGTCTTCGCCGAGGTCATGCCCAAGGACAAAGCCGCGAAGGTCAAAGAACTTCAGTCGCAAGGCAAGCGCGTGGCGATGGCCGGAGATGGCGTGAACGACGCTCCGGCGTTGGCGCAGGCTGATGTCGGCATAGCATTTGCGAGCGGAACGGACGTCGCTATCGAGTCTGCCGACATTACGCTGCTAAAGCCCGATCTTGACGGCATCTTAAAAGCGATAAACTTGAGCAAGGCGACGATGAGTAACATTCGCCAGAATCTGTTTTTCGCCTTTGCCTACAACATCATCGGCATTCCCGTCGCAGCCGGAGTGCTGTTCCCTGTCTTCGGCTTGCTCCTATCACCGATGATCGCGAGTGCGGCTATGACCTTCAGTTCGGTATCGGTGATCTTGAATTCGTTAAGGCTCACAGACCAGGATCTCGGCCGCGATTGAACCGAATGCAGGCCCACACGATTTGTATCGTCAGTAGAGTTCGTGGCTAAATCTCCTTATGTCTAGACCAGTGTTAGCTATTCACGGCGGCGCGGGCACGATCTTGAGATCGCAGATGACGACGGAGCTCGAGTCTGAGTATCGCGCCGGTCTTGAAGCGGCCTTGCGCGCCGGATGGGACATCCTCGAGAAAGGCGGTTCGTCCCTGGACGCGGTCGAATCGGCCGTTTGTTCGCTGGAAGACAACCCGCTCTTCAATGCCGGACGAGGATCCGTATTCACCCACGACGGCAAGAATGAAATGGACGCGGCTATCATGCATGGCTCGACGCTTCGGGCAGGCGCCGTCGCGGCCATCCGAGGGATCAAGAATCCGATCAAGCTCGCGCGCCTCGTTATGGAACGAACAGAGCATGTCTTGCTCGCGTCATACGGAGCGGTCGAGTTTGGTGAAGAGATGAACGTAGAGCTCGCGGACGACGCCTATTTTTTTACTCAGCAGCGATGGGATCAATTGGAAGAGGCTGTGGCTGCAGGCCGCATTCAATTAGATCACGGCTCTCGTCCTACGGCCGGCAAACCCTTTGGGACGGTTGGCGCCGTGGCATGCGACGCTGCCGGAGGACTCGCGGCGGCGACCTCCACGGGCGGAATGACAAACAAAAGATTTGGCCGCATAGGTGATACGCCCATCATCGGTGCCGGAACTTACGCAGACGACACTTGCGCAGTTTCGTGTACCGGCCATGGTGAGTACTTCATACTTGGGGTGTCAGCCTATGACGTCGTGGCTCGAATGAGATACAAATGCGTGCCGCTCGCGGACGCAGCTCGCGAAACGATCGAACACCTATCTGAGATCGGCGGCGAAGGCGGCCTGATCGCCGTTGACGGAAACGGCAACTTCACCTTGCCCTTCAACTCCGAAGGAATGTACCGCGGTTATGCGAACAACGACGGGATCGAAACAGCCATTTATTCGGAACGTGCCGTCTGATGCTGAAGAAGAAATGTCATGATCTGAAAGCCTGCGGCTATTACGCGGCCGCCGATCGGATCCCGCGCAAGGGCCTCGAATGGACCTTCACCGAAGTAAAGTCCATCGGAAACCAGAAATGTCATACGGGCTTTTCCGTTTGCCGGCGGACCAAGGCGTTGACCTTCCCAAGGTCCGATCTGCGAGACCACACTTCTCGAAGCATCGAGCAACTCGCCTACCAGTTCGTCAGAACGATCGGTTCTTGCATCCCAAGCACACAAGGAGCCTGAGTGATTTATGTATCTGATGGTTCCGTCAGCGTAGGCAGCCAGAGCATCAAGTCCGGTCTCCATCCCAACCTCGATGACCGTACCAAATAGTAACTTGTCCGTGATCGGCTGCCCGATCTCGCGTAGCCTCATCGCGGCTAAGGCACGCGTCCGAGCCTCTGAGCCTTCAGCAAAGACGAGAGAGCGCAATTCATCGGCAGTCGTCAGTTCGTCAAAGAGTTCCTTCCAAGGCGAGACAGATACATCGCCCGTTGCTTCCGGGGAACGAAAAAGTTCCAGATCGTCACAAAAGAGCAGATCGTAGATCTTGTTAAGCGATCGGTCCGGATAGGGAGATGTCATCTATTTCACCTTTCCTTCCGCGAGCATATCCCGATATTCCTGCACATGGGCGATGTCTTCGACGACTCGGTCGGCAAGCGTGACGACCAGTTCGCCTTTACGGCCGTGTTTTATGGCGTGATGGATCGCGTCACGGCTTTCCGGGATGACCCGCACGGCCGGGTCTTTTTTGCTCTTTGCGATGCCCTCTTTGATCAGGTCATACGTCTGATTCTCGTCGCGGCCTCGCAAATAATGGCCTCGACGGATAACGATACGGTCAAAATTGGCCCCGGCGATCCGTCCCATCTCCCGGATATCCTCATCGCGGCGGTCGCCGGTCCCGTTCATGACGACAGTGCGATATTTGTTCGGCAGCTTGCTGATAAAGTTCGTCAAGCCGCCAAAACCTGCCGGATTGTGAGCATAATCCATCAACACAGTAACATCGCCGACCTCGACGAAGTTCAGCCGTCCGGGTGTCTGAGCGGTGCCGGCGTTGAATGTAGTCAGCCCGACCCGGAGATCCTCGATCGAAACGCCGTGAACAAAACACGCAAGCGTCGCGGCGAGGACATTCTGGATCATGAACTCCGCACGCCCGCCGTACGTTATCGGGATGTTGGACACTTTTTCGATACGCACCTTCCACTTGCCTTTGAGGATAGTTACGTACCCGTTCTCATAAACGCAGGAGATCCGCCCGCGCTCAGCACGCCTTTTGATGTTCGGATGGTTCTCGTCCATCGAGAAACAGACGACCGTTCCGTCCGTGAGTTCCTTCATCGCATATACATTGGGATCCTCAGCATTCAAGACCGCGAAACCTCGCCTCGAAACGGCACGCGGAACGACGGATTTGACTCTCGCGAGATCCTCCAACGTGTTCACGTCCTTTAGCCCTAAGTGATCCGCCGCAACATTAAGCACAACGCCTATATCGCAATGATCGAAGCCAAGGCCGCTTCGAATTATGCCCCCGCGGGCTGTCTCTAGCACAGCGACTTCGACCGTCGGATCCTTTAGAACCAACTGTGCTGAGATCGGGCCCGTGTTGTCGCCCCTAACGATCTGCTGATTTCCGATATAGGTGCCATCGGTGGTCGTGAATCCGACCGTCCGGCCGCTGTTCTTTAATATGTGAGCAATGAGCCTGGTCGTGGTCGTTTTCCCGTTTGTGCCCGTGATCGCAAAGATCGGGATCCTCGAGGGAGTCCCCGGCGGAAATAGCATATCAATGACGTGTTCGGCCACGTTTCGGCCGATGCCCTCGCTTGGAGCCAGGTGCATCCGAAATCCCGGAGCCGCATTGACCTCGATGATGCCTCCTCCGTTCTCGGTCAAAGGTTCGCTTACGTTGGGAGCGATAACATCAATGCCAGCAACATCTAGACCGATTATCTTAGCAATTCGCTCAAACAAAAAGACATTCAGTGGATGGACCTCATCCGTGCAATCTATCGCCGTGCCGCCTGTCGAGATGTTTGCCGTCGTCTTTAGGTGCAGAATCTCGCCCTTTTTAAGTTTTGATTCGAGCGTATAGCCCGCTTTTGCTATACAACGAAGTGTTTGATTGTCAACATCGATCTGCGTCAACACGTTCTCGTGCCCGTAACCACGCCGCGGATCTGAGTTAGTAATGTCTATCAGCTCTTGGATCGTGTGTTTACCGTCGCCAACGACGTGTGCGGGCACCCTCTCCGCGACGGCGATCAGACGATTATTGACGACCAATGCTCTAAAATCAGAACCTAGCAATTGCTGCTCGACGATCACCCATCGCGAATATTCTTTCGCCTTGTCCCAAGCGATCTTGGCCTCATCCAAATTCTTGATTCCAACAGTCGCACCTTTACCATGATTACCGTCAAGTGGTTTGATCACAGCAGGATAGCCTACTCGTTCTAAAGTATCTTCGAGGTCATCGATCTCTCGCAAACGGTAGCCTTTGGGCACCGGCACACCCATGTCACCGAGCAATTTCTTGGTCGCGGATTTGTCGCCGGCGATATCCACCGAGATCATATTGGTATTTACGGTGGTCGTTGCCTGAATACGTTTCTGATTCACACCATAGCCTAGTTGGACGAGCGATTGGTCGTTGAGTCGAATGTACGGGATGCCTCGGCTCACGGCTTCATCAACGAGCGAGCCGGTCGAAGGCCCGAAACGCACGTCCTCTCTGATCTCGCGCATCTGGCGAATGTCCTTGGCCAGCTCGTCGCGTATCTCTTCGAGCGGTCGCTTTCCGGCGAGGTCCAACCAAAGGCGTACCGCCGAACGAGCCGCAAACCTGCCGACCTCCTCCTCAACGTAACTGAAGACCACATTGTAAATGCCCTTCTCGCCGGTTTCGCGGGTCCTGCCGTATCCCGTATCCATCCCGGCAAGCGTTTGCAGTTCGAGAGCAAAATGTTCGATAGCATGCCCCGCCCATGTTCCCTCCTGGACACGCTTGAGGAAACCACCCTCCTCGCCATAGCTGCACCCGTGAGATACCAGCGACGGCATCACCTCGATCATTCGCTCGTAGAAGCCCTTGATCTTATTGGTTGGCTTTCTTTCGAAGGCACCGATGTCGAGCCGCATTATGATGAGGTTCTTCCAATAACCGCTCCAGTAGTTTGGCCCTCGAAGTGTTCTTATCTCTAAGATATTCATAGAATCCTCGATCAGAATTATTAGAACATCAATGGCGACACGGCATGTTCCTGCTATGCCAGATCGCCGCCTTGGCGAGTAGCTTTATCCTAGATCAGGCAGCAGATATTCATTCGCCGGCTGTACGGGATGTCTGTCAATGTAGTCATAGACCAGACCATCACGCATTACATGAAACTGCACACCGCAAACGCTAAATGCTGCTTTATCAGGTACTTCTGCTATCTCATTGAAAGTGATCTGTGAACCATCGACGATCGTCGCAGTACCCTGGCCATAGACCTCAAGTTTTCCTTTACCGTCTAGAATAATTGCCGTGTTCTCGTCAATTCCGATCCCGAGGTTGTAAGGATTGTACGACACAGCCGTTATGAGCCGGCTGATCCTGCCGCGTTCGCTGAAGTGCTGATCGATAATTATATTCTTCAAAAATCCGAGGCCGGGCGAGAGCTTTACGGCATCTTTATGCGGATGCGACGACGGCTCGCCACGAACTATCATTGACGTGCTCATGGCCGCCGCGCCGGCGCTTGTTCCGGCCATGACGACTTTTGTGTCCCTCACCTTTTGGCGAAGAGCTTCGGCGAGTTTGGTGCCGCCCAGTACGCTGACAAGCCGCATTTGATCGCCGCCGGTCATAAAGACCCCCGATACGCCGTCAACAAGCCTCTCTACATCAGCATTCACAACGTCCTGCCGCGACGTGGCTCGTAACACTCTTGGATTGGCAACGCCAAGGTTCCGGAAAGCGTGGGTATAAACGTCAGCCGCAAATTCAGGAAAATCTGATGCCACCGGAACAATAAGGACCTCGGCACCATCTCCGCCGGCTAATTCGAGGAACTTTCTCAAAATTCGGCGTTCGTTATATTTGTCTTCAGCTCCGCCGATCACCAGCAGATGGCCGCCGATGATCTCGCGGTCGTGCGATTGGATCATGGTTCTATAGTTTACGATCTGGAAAACTTCTGTCTAAGTTATTGTAATAACTATTGTTTGGTCAAGGTCGTGAGGTCATACACAAACAAAAAAGGGCCCGTTCGTGATCAACGCTGGGCCCTAGAGGCATCCGGTTGGAACTCTCTTATTGTCGTTTCTTGACCGAGCATGGTTTCGACGAAGTGCTCCCGATCCACCAATCGTTAATATCGAAATATACCGAGACCGCCTTGCCATCGGCATTTTTGCCGGAAAGCACGTCAAATGCTCTGCCTCCTTCCTGAACCAATGCCTGTTGTGAAACCTGGTATCCAAGTTCACGCATCACCATATACTCCTCGCGAATGCTGTGGACTCGATAGGCGGTTTTGGCCGACTTGCCATCGCCCGAATCCATCAAAGCCTTCCAAAGCGCCGCCCCGAGGTCGGCATGGAAAACTTGGCCTTCTCCGTATTGCCTAGTTCCTTGTACGAGTTGGCAACAGCAAGGTGAAGGCCGCGATTGGCATATTCATAATCGAGCACTTTCTGGGCAAGTTCGACGGCTTTCGCATGATCCTTTGCTTCGAAAGCTTTGACCATTGCTTCACGATCGGGAGCGTCTGAGATATTGCATTCATCATTTACCCACTCTAGATATGCCGCACGAAACCTGACCATATCCACATCTTTTTCGCCGGCTTTGAGCCGTGTGACCATCTTCTGATAGTCAGAATTATCCGGCTTGCCGTCTCGACGGTCGGGGGCCTGGCCCAATGCTGGGAACGACAGAGTTAGAAGCAATGCGCACACTTTTGCTGCAAAGGCTGGCGAAAGCCGTTTCATGGGTTTATCTCCTTGTTATTTATTACCTTGCTGCGGGAATGGATGAGTCAGATCCCGGTCAAGTTGCTTGAGCTCCTCGGATATTGGCATGTATCTCCTGCAGGCTTCGCACGACAGTGCCGTCGGCCGCCTTTCGACTTGCAATAGCTTCCACCAGGGCCTCAGCCCCTGTAATTGTCGTTACGCACGGAACGTTGAATTGCAATGCCGCCTTTCGGATGGCCTTTTCGTCATAGTGTGAGGCCTTGCCCAGAGGTGTGTTGATGATCAGGGCAATATCACCTTGCCTGATCAAATCGGCGATATTCGGCCGGCCCTCATTTACCTTGAATACATCCTCGCATTGCAAGCCGACCTCCCGAAGCCGCATTGCCGTGCCGTAGGTCGCGACCAGATCGAATCCAAGATTTGACAGGCGCCTGGCCAGCACGACCGCTTGCCCTTTATCGCTGTTGTTGACCGATATGAACGCCTTGCCGCCCAGCGGCAGCCGCGTACCGGCTCCTTCCATAGCTTTGGCATAGGCCTCGCCAAAGGTCCGGCCAACTCCCATCACCTCGCCCGTTGAATGCATTTCAGGGCCGAGCACCGGATCTACACCCGCGAACTTTTTGAACGGAAAGACGGGAGATTTCACAAAGATCAACGGTACGGGCAAGACCTCCGGGAACCCGAACTCCTTTACGGTCTTCTCGCCGGCCATTACGAGCGAAGCGATCTTTGCTATCGGAACGCCTGTTGCTTTGGCAACGAACGGCACGGTCCGAGATGCACGCGGATTAACCTCAAGTACATAGACCCGATCGTCCTTGATAGCGAACTGGATGTTCATCAGCCCGCGCACCTTCAGTGCACGTGCAAGCAAATTGGTGTAGTGACGGATGGTTTCGAGATGTTCGGCTGCGATCTTTTGAGCCGGCAGAACACTCGACGAGTCACCCGAATGTATACCGGCCTCTTCGATATGTTCCTGAATTCCCGCAATAACGACGGCCGTGTCGTCGGCAAGCGCGTCAACGTCGATCTCGCTCGCACGTTCAAGGAACTTGTCAATTAGGATCGGCTTTTCCGGCGAAGCATCGACGGCGGTTCGCATGTATTCGTCCAGCGATTCCTCATCGTAAACGATGGCCATCGCACGTCCGCCGAGCACAAAGCTAGGCCTTACTACGATCGGATAACCTATATTATTCGCAACGCTTTTAGCCTCTGATGCAGATGTAACACTTGAATTTTCAGGGCAAGGGATCTTCAGATCGGAAAGCAGGTCTCCGAATCGTTTTCGGTCCTCTGCCAGATCGATCGAATCGGGCGACGTGCCGATGATCGGCACCCCGGCATCATGAAGCCTTCCGGCAAGATTTAGCGGCGTTTGGCCGCCAAATTGAACTATCACCCCTTCCGGTTGTTCGACATCCACGATATTCATAACATCCTCGAACGTAAGCGGCTCGAAATACAGCCTGTCCGAGGTGTCATAGTCCGTCGACACGGTCTCAGGGTTGCAGTTGACCATGATTGTTTCGCGTCCGGCATCGCGGAGCGCAAAGCTTGCGTGGCAGCAGCAATAGTCGAACTCGATCCCCTGACCGATCCGATTGGGCCCTGACCCGAGGATCATGATCTTTCTTGCGTCGGTCGGCTCTGCCTCGCATTCATCCTCGTAGGTCGAATACAAATAAGGCGTGTGAGATTCAAACTCGGCAGCGCAGGTGTCCACGCGTTTATAGACCGGCACTATATTCTTTGATAGCCGTACTTTACGAACTGATTCCTCAGGCTCTGATGTAATGAACGAGAGCCGCCGATCGGACAGCCCGAACTCCTTTGCGGTTCGCATCTCTGCTTCGGAATAATCATCAAGGCGTTTGGCAGCGATATCGTCCTGGAATTCCATTACCTGGGATAGCTGGTCCAGGAACCAGCGGTCTATCTTTGTTAGCCGGTGGATCTCATCAATCGAATAGCCATTCTGAAGTGCATAGGTGATGTATGAGAATCGCTGCGAGTTCGGACGGGCGAGTTTCCGCTGGAGCTCAGCGTCAGGTATATCCACTAAACGCAGCGGTTTAACAGCCTCTAACGAACGTAATCCCTTGAATAATGACTCTTTGAAGGTTCGCCCGATCGCCATGACTTCCCCGACCGATCTCATCTGAGTTCCGAGCACATCCTCGGCACCGGGAAATTTCTCGAACGCCCATTTCGGGATCTTTGTAACGACATAGTCGATGGTAGGCTCAAATGACGCAGGGGTCTTCTTTGTGATGTCATTCGCGATCTCGTCGAGCGTGTAGCCTACGGCAAGTTTTGCGGCGATCTTAGCGATCGGGAAGCCTGTTGCCTTCGACGCGAGGGCCGATGAGCGGGACACGCGCGGATTCATCTCAATGATACGTATCTCGCCGTTTGCCGGATTGACTGCGAACTGAATATTCGAACCTCCGGTCTCGACACCTACCTTGCGGATACAGGCCTTCGACATATCACGGAGGCTCTGATATTCGACATCCGTCAGAGTCTGTGCCGGGGCAACCGTTATCGAGTCACCCGTGTGGACGCCCATCGGGTCAAAATTCTCGATCGAACAGATGATCACGACGTTGTCATTGAGGTCCCGCATGACCTCAAGTTCGTACTCCTTCCAACCTAGGATCGACTCTTCCACGAGGATCTGACTGACAGGCGACGCTGCAAGCCCGTTCTTTGCTATCTCTTCAAATTCCTCAGGATTATATGCGGTGCCTCCGCCAGTGCCGCCGAGAGTGAACGAGGGTCGGACGATCGCAGGATAACCAGTCTCATCTACGATGGATCGTGCCTCCTCCCAGGTGTGCGCAAATCCGCCTTTTGGACTTGGGATCCCGATCTCGTCCATCGCCTGCTTGAACAGCTCGCGATCCTCACCGACACGGATCGCGTCGATGTTAGCTCCGATCATCTTGACGCCGAATCGATCAAGTATTCCCCGCTCGAAAAGTTCCACCGAGAGATTCAGTCCGGTTTGGCCGCCAACTGTAGGTAAAATTGCGTCCGGCCTTTCCTTTTCGATTATGGCCGTTACGGACTCGACGTCCAGGGGTTCTATGTATGTCCGATCGGCGATCTCCGGATCGGTCATGATCGTGGCCGGATTAGAATTGACGAGAACGACCTCGAAGCCGTCCTGTTTGAGTGCTCGGCACGCTTGTGTTCCCGAATAATCGAATTCACACGCTTGGCCGATGACGATCGGGCCTGATCCGATGATCAGGATCTTGTGGATATCATCTCGAATGGGCATCTGGCGCTATGTTCAATCGACGTATTATACAGCATCGACGAACATAGCCGAACCGTTAAGCCTGATCTCCGACCATTACAGGCTCTTGACGCAACTCGATATCAAAAGTTTCCGCTACTTTCTCTCGAATATGATCTCGGAGAGCGAGTATCTCCGCGGTCGAGGCCCCGCCGCGATTGATCAATGCAAGAGTATGATTCGAAGAGATACCGGCTCGTCCCATAGCGAAGCCTTTGTGCAAACCCGAGTTCTCGATCAGCCAAGCCGCCGGGATCTTGATCCCATCTGGGGCAGCGAACGACGGAACATCGGGCCGCATCGAACGGATCCGGTCGAACTCAGCCTCGTTGATGACGGGATTCTTAAAGAATGAACCGACGCTGCGCGAATTAGGATCCTCTTTGTCTATGACCATGGATTTGGCAGCTCTGATCGATATGACCGCATCTCGGACCTCAGCAAGTCCCGGACTCTTTCCGCCAAACCTCTCAGCAAGTTCCTTGTAGGCGATCACCGGCCTTCCGTTGCGCATCAGACGGAATGTGACGGACAGCACGATGAACCTGCCATGGCGGCTAGAGTTGAAAATGCTCTGCCTATAGCTGAATCCGCAATCGGCAGCGTCAATTTCTACGACGTGGTCCAACTCCGTGTCAAAACACTTTACCCGCTCTATCGTCTGTGATACTTCCTGTCCATAGGCTCCGACGTTCTGGATAGGAGTCGCGCCGACGGTTCCGGGTATCCCGCTGAGGCATTCGATCCCCGCCAGGCCTCGATCGACCGCCAAGCTCACGAATCGATCCCAACTCTCGCCCGCTGCCGCCGTCAAGCTCACCGTTTCGGCGTCCGATCCGATCTCCGAGATGCCGCTCGTCATCACTCGGATCACGTACCCGTCGTATCCTCGATCACCGACGACAATGTTGCTGCCCTCTCCGAGTATCAACGCAGGGAGATCGGACCTTTTGGCAAGCCTTACAGCTTCGATCACGTCTTCCTCACGAAATGCTTCGATGAGGTGCCGGGCAGGCCCGCCGACACCTAAAGTGGTCAGCGGTGCGAGGGACACGTTGTGTTCGACCTTCAATTGAGACACTCTGAACTGCTATTTCGTGATCGCACCGCTTGTCATCAACTCCAAAGCGTTGGTCATGTCCGTTCGGCCGAGTTTTTTTAGCTTTTGATATGCTTTTTTCGCTTCCTTTATGTCCCCGGACCTGATCTGGCTTTCAGCCAGGTTGTACCACGCAGGTGCATAGTTCTCGTCCAGGTCGATAGCTTTCTTGAACTGAGCGATCGCATCCTTGTAGTTGTTCTGTTTTCTGTAAGCTATCCCGAGCTCGTTCCAGGCAAAGACCCATTTCGGCTCTTTTTTGACGACTCTGGCCAGAGCCTCGGCCGCACCTGCAAAATCGCCCAGATCGGTCCGGACCATCCCGAGATTCAGCAGAGGCGCTTCGAGATAATTTGGATTTGCCGCGACAGCACGCTCAAGGAAATTACGGGCGTTGGTCAGCTTGTCCTTAGTATCGGCATTACGGTTGAGCGTCTGCTCGACTCGTGCCCAGTTGTAGTAGGCCCAGCCCAGGTTCGTAAGGTCAGCCGCATTGCCGTTAGACAATTCGACGGCCTTGGTAAGTGCCGCTACGGCCGATTCCCATTGGCACGCAACCGCACGCTTGAGGTTGATCTCGCACTGCCTTCCGATCACAAAGCCAAGTTTGCTGAATAGCTCCGCCTGTTCGTCTCGGCTCATTTCCTGGCCGTCGCGGCCCAGCATACTGCTAGCGAATTGATACGCCCCGGCTGCCGCATTGTAATCGCCCAACATCCTGTAAGCGTCTCCGGCGCCCTCAGCCGCTGCGGCATTGTTGTTCTTGATCCGGGTCGCTTGTTTGTAGGCGTCCAGGGCTGCTTGATAGTTCTTCAGATCGTACTGGACCGAGGCAAGCTCCATCCAGGCTTCAAAGTAGCCCGGCTTGACCGCAAGTGCTTTTGTGAACTCATTCACCGCATCCTTCTGTCGCCCGAGCCGAACCAAGACCTCACCGCTGCCGAACCACGCCTCGGCGTTGTTCGGGTCGAGTCGTTTTGCGGCATTGAATGCGGTCAAGGCTTCCTGATCTCTGTTCTGAGCGAACCGGATGGAGCCAAGCAGGAGCTGAGCGTCGGCTGATTCTCCGCTTATAGCCAATGCTCGGGTCAGCAATTCGTCAGCCTTTGCGATCTCGCCGTTCTCGTAATAGAGCATTCCAAGCGGCTTTAGAACCTCGGTCAGTTTGGGATTTAGAGCGAGAGCTTTCTCATAATTTGCGATCGCCTCTTTTCGCTGGTCAGCCTCGTTGAAAACCTCGGCCAGGCCCAGGTATGCCGAAGCGTTCTTTGAGTCATATTTGATCGATTCGAGGAAGTAAGCTTTTGCCGCAGCAAAATTCTCACGATCCAAAAGCTGTTCGCCTTTATTCGCGGCGGCGGCACTCAAGCCCCCGGAGGCACGCGAATTCTTGGGATCCAGGATCAAGGCTTCGCGAAAATAGCTGATCGCCTCGTCGAGCCCGTTGTTGTCAATGTAGTATTCGCCGACACCGGCAAATATTGCGGCCGCTTTATCCTTGGGGAGTGTTTTTATGTTGGTCGGCAACTTGTCGGGTGTGACCGTCGCTGATCTTACGCGTGTCGGTTCGGCTTTAGCGATCGTCTCGTATTGCGACCTTATACGCTTGGCCACATCCTGTCGCTGAGCGCGGCTCCGCTCGGCTCTGACCGCCACGTTAGCAAGCCGTTTTGCAGCGAGGCCGCCGCGTCTCAAAACGAATACACTCGATCCGCCCGTAAGGTCACTGGTCGGGATGAGGTCGCTTTGACCTGCTATCCAAACCGGTGCCGAAAGCAGGCTGAAACACCAAAGTATCGAGAGATACCAAAGAGATCGTGATCTGCTGACCTTCATATTTCCCTCCGCACCAACGATGCCGCTCGGTTCTGATGCCCGCAGTATATCAGACGTTTGCCTTGCCGGTTTTTGCGATGCTCCGTTCACGCCCTGATAGTGCAATGGACTGTACCGAAAATGCTTGCCCTTTCACACGGTGTAAGATAGATTTAACTTTACCAACAGTCCAGTTCGCGGGCCTGCCGGCCCTCGAGAGCCTCGTTTGAGGACTCTCTCGCCAGCTCCATTCGCCCGACCAGAGGTTGGCTACTACTTCTTAAGGAGACCCTTGAATATGAGATCATTTACCACTGAACAACTAAGAAATCTCGCGGTCATTGGACACGGCGACGCGGGCAAGACCCAGCTGACCGCGTCGCTTGCATACGTCGCCGGTGCGACGCCACGCTGGGGAAAGGTTGACGAAGGCACAGCAGTAACTGACTACGATGACGATTCGATCGAACGAAAGGTCTCGCTAAACAACAATTTCACTCACCTGGAATATAAGGATGCAAAGATAAACATTATCGATACGCCGGGTTACGCAGCATTTGTAGCACATGCCCGGCCTGCTCTGCGAGTGGCTGACTGTGCGATCGTCGTAGTCGACGGCGTTCACGGCATCGAGGTACAAACAGAAAAAACGTGGCAATACGCAAATGAATTCATCCTGCCGCGATTCATGGTCATCAATAAGATAGATAAGGAGCACGCTGATTTCGGACATGCCCTCGAGACAGCGACCTCGAGTTTTGCGCGCTCGATCGTCCCATTTACGCTGCCTATCGGCGCGGAAGGAAATTTCAAAGGCGTCGTGGACGTCGTACACCAAAAAGCCTACAGCTTCGACGCCGCAGGCAAGGCGACTGAGATACCGATACCCGACGAGGGACGCGATATTTTTGAACGCACTCGGGAGCGTCTGGTCGAGATCGTCGCGGAATCCGACGATGCTCTGATGGAAAAATATTTTGAGAACGGAACCCTCGAAGAGGACGAGATCTACGCGAATCTGTCAAAGGCGATCGCCAGCAGTAAGCTATGTCCGGTTTACGCGGTCTCAGCCAGTACTTTGGTTGGGCTTCAAGTTCTGCTCGATCACATAGTAGAGTTCGCTCCGAACCCGGCAACGCACGAAGCCGAGTACGGATTTGGCGACAGCGACCTGACCGGTGACCGCATCAGCCGGAAATACAGTAATGACGAACCATTTTCGGCATATGTATTCAGAACCATCGCCGATCCATTCGCCGGCAGGATCAGCGTTATGAAGGTCATTTCCGGCAAGGTTGCCTCTGACGCCACTGTTCTCAATTCATCCCGCGATTCGGCCGAACGGCTCGGGGCTTTGCACGTAATATCAGGCAAAACACTCGATAAGGTAAACGAGGCGCAGACCGGCGACATCATCGCCTGCGTAAAGCTTAAGGATACTCAGACCGGCGACACGCTCTGTGACAAAGCTTCTCCGATAGTCTTCCCCAAAGTGGAATACCCCGAAGCGGCCATCGCATTTGCCATCGAGCCGAAATCGCGTGCCGACGAAGACAAGATCTCGACCGCCCTGCACAAGATACTTGAAGAGGACCCGTCGCTGCATTTTGACCGCGACGCGCAGACCAAGGAATTCATACTTTCCGGTTCGGGCCAGCTGCATATCGAAACCGTCGTCGATAAATTGAGAGATCGATACCATGTCGAGGTCACGCTCCATCCGCCCAAGGTCCCGTACAAGGAGACGATCTCAATGGCAGCCGAGGTCCAGGGCCGTCACAAGAAACAGTCGGGCGGACGCGGACAATTCGGCGATTGCAAATGCATCTTTGAACCGCTAGAACGAGGTTCGGGATTCGAATGGGTGGATAAGATCTTTGGAGGCTCTATACCGCAGAATTTCAGGCCGGCGGTCGAGAAAGGCATTCTCGAAGCGGCTGCGAACGGAGCCGTTGCAGGTTATCCGCTGGTCGATTTTCGCGTAACGTTGATAGACGGAAGCTATCACACTGTCGATTCCGACGAGCATTCGTTCAAAGCTGCCGGCCGCAAGGCCTTCAGAGCGGCGATGGAGAAAGCGAAACCTGTTTTGCTTGAACCGATCATGGAGGTCGAGGTATTTACGCCGCAGGAGGTCTCAGGCGATATCATGGGCGACCTAAATAGCCGCCGCGGCCGTGTCGCAGGTATGGAAATGAGGGGCAAGCAACAGGTCATCAAGGCCAAGGTCCCGCTAAGCGAGATGCTGGATTACCAATCGAAATTGAACAGCGTCACCCAAGCTCGCGGTTCGTATCATATGCAGTTCTCGCATTACGACCCGCTGCCCGGCAATTTGGCGCAAAAGGTCATCGATGAAGCGGTCGCCGCAGGAAGGGTCAGGGCACACGACGATGACGAATGATCCGAGCGGACGTGAACCTTGCATCTGAGCGCATGGCTTTAGCGAAGGCTGTTCTATGAGATATACAGCCTTCGCTCTGCTCTTTTTGTTCGTTATATCACTATCGTCGGCTGCCGACGCGCAATCACTGAAGCCCGGGGACCTGCGGCTTTTCGAAGGTGGAAAGTGGTCGGGCGAACTCACCTACCGTGATTACTCGAGCGGCGAGAGCACTTCGATCAGGTGCGAGATCACGGTTCGAAAGCTATCCAAGCGTTCCTGGAAGTTCTTTTTCTCATATCCGGATGAACCAAAAGCGGATCGCTCAGCTGTATCCGTGCTGTCCGTTGACGGAAAAGACTTTGCCGGCGAACGCGTTTCGGAACGCTTCAAGATCCCGGGCGGGCTTCGCTTCGTGACGACTAAGCGAGGATCTGACAATGATCGGCCGGCGCTATTTCGTTATACATATACCTTGACCCGTGAGAGCTTCTCTGTGATAAAAGAGGTAAAGATCGACGGCGAGACTGCGTATTTTGAAAGGAATAGATACGTTTTGAGCCGCGGTTCCGCCCCGGGCCTCAATAGGTGAATCGGCTTAGTAACAGACGCATTAGCCAATAAGGAAAACAATTATGAGATCGATAAATTTTTTATTGTTGTCAGCAATTATCACGATCTTTGCTGCGAGCCTTACATTCTCGCAGGTTCGCCCGCCTGTACCGAGGGCTAGCCAGAAAGCTTCGGTGTCGCAGACCGTTGGGACGACCGAAATATCTGTCATCTACAGCAGGCCTGCCGTACGCGATCGCAAGGTTTGGGGCGATTGGCCGCAGCCTGCCGAGGGCGAGGCAACACTCGACAATCAGAATACGCGGCCTGAGGGTGCGCCGCTTGTGCCGTTTGGGCACGTTTGGCGGGCTGGGGCTAATGAGGCAACTCTTTTCTCTGCGGCGGACGACGTGCTGATAAATGGCGAGTTGCTTCCGGCTGGCAAGTACAGCTTCCACGCCATTCCCGGCAAGGACGAGTGGATCCTGATATTCAATAAGGACGACGGCCAATGGGGCAGCTTCTCGTACGACAAAGCAAAGGATGCACTGAGGGTAAAAACAAAACCGCAATCGGTCTCAGAGAGCGCGGAGCTATTGACCTACGGCTTTGAGAAAGTCGGCGATCGATCCGCGACTCTGTTTTTGCAATGGGAGAAGGTGAAGGTTCCTTTCACCGTTGAGGTCAAGGATGTGGTCGGCTCCACGATGCAGCGGCTTAGATCGTATGTAGCCGCAGCAGACGCATCGGATCCAGTGCCACTGATCAACGCGGCAAATTATGCAAAGGCAAATAAGCAGGCGGAACAGGCTGCTGTTTGGTTCACCGCAGCCCTAAAGCTCGTGGACCAGCAGATCGCAGCCAAGCCGTCGTTTGCCGCACTTACGCGAAAGGGCCATATTCTGATCGGACTCGATCGAACCGCCGATGCGATCGCTGTATTCGAGACGGCGGTCGAACGCGGCAAACTCGATGGCGTAAATGCCGCAGATGTTGCGGCGCTAGAGAAGCGGATCGCTTCCCTCAAGACGGCGAAACCGTAGTACCCGAGACGCTCGATCGTTTCGAGGCGTCAACTTGTTATAGGGTACGATGTGCGTCTGGCCCAACGCGCTAACGGTCAACGGAATAGACCGCGTCGGAAGTGGCGACGATCAAACTGCCGGTAGGAGCAAAGCATAATCCGATGATCCCATCGCCGGCAACGGCAAGTTCCGCTTCGCCGGTTGATGTGACCGAAACGACTCCTCGCCGGCCGCCGCAGCTTGCGGCGACATAGAGCAGGCCGTCGCCGCCGAAAGCGAGCCCTTGCGGCCTGCCTAGGCCTCTGACAAACTCTAGGACCGAACCGTCGGGATCGATCCGGTAGATCAGGTCGCGACCGCCAAAGCCGGGCGTGGTCACGTATAGACGGCCCTCCGGGCCGATGGCCAGGTGATACGCCGCAACCGATGGTTCGAGTGTGGCAAAGTTGGTCACTTCACCATCGGGTGAGACACGGTGAATAGTTCCCGTCCTGTCTCCGACGTACAGGTGGTCATCCCTGCCGAATGCGATACCCGTAGGAATTCCCAGGTTCGATGCGTGGACAGTATAGGTTCCATTCTCTGAAAAACAGAGTATCTCGCCGGTTGCCCGGGCCGAAACGAACATTCTGCCGTTTCGGTCGAAGGCGATGCCGGTCGGATTCATCACAGCTTCCGGGAACGGATAAACCGTCCCGTCCGTCTCGATCCGGAAAAGCGTCTCGCTTAACTGCTGCCCACGCGAGCCCGATATCGTTACCATCAGCGAACCATCGAACGGATCGACCGCCGGATTGGCGACCATGTGGAGCCCGTCAAGCAATTTGCGGCCGACTACGATCGGCAGCGTGTTGCTTCTGACGCCGTTGATGCTGAGAGCCAGATGCGAACGCCCGCCTTCTTCGAGTTCGGGAACGGTGATCACGGCCCGCTTCGTCGAGACGGCCGTTGCGAAACAATTCTGTTCATCGATCAGAAACTCAGCTTGCAGCGAGTCGTCGGCATGGAGTCCCGTTGTTTCTATCAGAAGTTCGCCGCCCGGTATCGATCGGCGTGGACTGACATTGGAAATGGAGATATTGGTGGACATCAAGTTACCCAATTCTACGACTTAGATACGGTCGTGTCGAACACTGGCCCCGGTCGAGCGAATCGTTTGGTACAGATCAACCGGGCCGCGGTCCGATCGCACAAGGCCGGGCGAAAAAAACATTGACCGGCTGCGATCGGTGGCTGTAAACTCAAGACAAATAGGGTTTTCTGCCTATTTTAGCGGCACAAGCCGGAGGATGCCCGCGACAGCCGAGCGGGATCGCCCAAGACCTCATCAAATGACGACCAGGATAGATGATCTGCTCAAGATGGCGGTGAGCTTTGGTGCCTCAGATCTGCATCTGCGGGCCGGAGCGTCCCCGGTGATCCGCGTTACCGGCGAATTGAAACCGCTTGCCGGCGTGCCGAAATTGACACAGGAAGAGACGCTAGAGATGGCGTTCTCGATGATGTCCAACCGGCAGAAGCAGCATTTCAAGGAAGCGTTCGAAGTCGATATTGGTTACGGCGTGACCGGCCTGGGGCGATTTCGGGTAAATATCTTCCAACAGCGGAATTCGATCGGGATCGTTGCACGGGTCATTTCGGATCGGATAAGGAATTTTGCGGAACTTGGACTTCCGCCGATCCTGTCCGATATCTCTACCGAAAAACGCGGCCTTATTCTCGTCACCGGCACGACAGGCTCAGGCAAATCAACTACGCTCGCAGCCGTCGTCGATCACATAAATCAGAATCGAAATTGTCATATCGTAACGATCGAGGACCCTATCGAATTCCTGCACAAGGACCGGTCGTCCTTTATCACCCAACGCGAAGTTGATGTCGATACGCGTAGTTTCGCCGAGGCTCTTCGCGGCTCGCTAAGGCAGGACCCCGATGTGATCCTTGTAGGCGAAATGCGGGACCTTGAGACCATTGAGACAGCCCTGGTCGCTGCAGAAACGGGCCACCTTGTCCTCTCGACACTACACACTCTCGACGCGGCCGAGACGCTGACCCGCGTCATCACCGCATTTCCGCCATATCAACAAAGGTCTGTCCGCATCCAACTCGCCGGGCTGCTCCGTGCCGTCGTCTCTCAACGTCTGATGAAGTCCGCCAAGGGAAACAGCAGGATCCCGGCGGTCGAAGTACTTGTTTCGACGCCGCTGATACGCGATTTCATCCTCTCGGAGGACAAGACCGCGAGCATTCGCGACGCAATAGCGGCCGGGACGTCGCAGTACGGGATGCAGACCTTCGACCAGTCGCTGTTCTACCTCTATCAATCGGGCCTTATCACACTCGACGAGGCTCTGCATGGCACGACGAATCCCGACGAGTTCAGGCTTCGTCTCGCAGGCGTGCACAATACTTCAAGCATTGCAAAAGAGGAAATGGAACGTTCCGGCGGTGTCGGCCGGATCGGCGACCTCATCGTGCGCGAATAATTCGCTAAAACATATATTTTTCAATACTTTTCAGAACCAAGACCTTGACATTTCGGCTCTGTGAAGTGTAGATTTTAGTTTTACCAAGTCGTCCGCAGTTTCTCAATGCCCCTCTTGGGTCGTTCTGATCTCGAGAAAACACTCGTCACGGCGACACGGCAGCCCCCGAATATTTAGGGAGAAGCCACCTGGAGCGGTTTTGCTTCGGCTTGGTAGAACAAATGCCTGCCGTGCGGCTGGCATCTTTCAAAAGGACGAAGTTAATTTTGTACATGAGCAACGAGGCAACAAAGGAGACCGCCGAGACGACCGCTGGATCGACGACGGCCGCAGAACAGACCCCAGCATCGAACAACGAGACCACCGCCGCACCGGCTGAACAGTCGCCCGTGATGGCCGACCCGGCGCCTGTTGCGGATGCAGTGGACGAGACCGCTTCCGGTGACGTGGATTTTGCCAAGATCCTTGCGGATTTTGAGCAGGAGCAGAAGGATTTCCACCCGGGCGAATTGGTCGATGGCAAGGTCATCGGTATCAATGACCGCGGTGTGATGATCGATTTCGGTTACAAATCCGAAGGGTTCGTGCCGCTCGAGGAGTTCACCGGCGAGGACGGCCAACTGACGATCTCGGTCGGCGACGAGGTCCAAGTCGTGCTCAAGAGCATGCACAACGGTGACGGAGCTCCGCAGCTCTCTCGTTCTGACGCATTGTCCCGACGCTCATGGGCCGATCTCGAAAAAGCCTTTAATGACGGGATCCCCGTTATAGGCTCCATCGTCGAGAAGACCAAAGGCGGCCTGAAGGTTGACCTGAATGGAGTAGAAGCTTTTCTGCCGGGATCTCAGGTGGATTCCCGCCCTGTTGCCAATCTTGATCCCTACATCGGCCAGCAGATAGAAGCGAAGATCATCAAATTCAGCCGCCGCAGGAACAACGTAGTTCTCTCGCGAAAGGCCATTACCGACGAGGTAGTGAACGCCCAAAAGGGTGAGACGCTCGCAAAGATCGACGTTGGCTATATTGTTGACGGGACGGTCAAGAACCTGACGGACTACGGTGCTTTTGTTGACATCGGCGGCATTGACGGCTTGCTGCACGTCACTGATATGTCGTGGGGACGGCTCCAGCATCCGGGAGAGATGTTCAAACCGGGCGACCACATTCAGGTCAAAGTTCTCAAGCTTGACCGCGAAAAGGAAAAGATCTCACTCGGCTTCAAACAGCTGCAGCCCGACCCGTGGTCAACGGTGATCGACGTTTATCCGGTCAACGCCAAACTTAAAGGCAAAGTCTCGTCAGTAACCGAATATGGCGTTTTTGTCGAGCTGGAACCCGGCGTCGAAGGCCTGGTGCACGTGTCCGAGATCTCCTGGTCGCGCCGTTCGCAATCGCCGAAGAAGCTCTTCAATCGAGGCGATGAGGTGGACGTTCAGGTGCTCGGTATCGACACTGTCGAGAAACGCATAAGCCTTGGAATGAAGCAGTTCCAGGAGAATCCCTGGGATTTCATCGACCTTCGATATCCAGTGGGCACACGCGTCCAGGGCAAGGTCCGTAATCTGACCGACTTCGGCGCATTCGTCGAGATCGAAGAAGGTATTGACGGGCTTGTTCATGTGTCGGACATCACCTGGGCCAAGAAGATCAAGCATCCGAAGGACGTACTCAAGAAAGATCAAGAGGTCGAGGCCATTGTTACCAATATCGACAAGCGCGGCCAGCGGCTCTCGCTGTCGATGAAAGATCTCACGCCGAGCGCCTGGGAGACATTTACCACTACACACCGTCCCGGTGATACGGTCAGGGGCAAGGTCACTCGGTTCACCAATTTTGGCCTTTTTGTCGAACTCGCTGAGGGCCTCGAAGGGCTCTGTCATGTCTCCGAGCTCTCTGAGGAGCGTGTTGACAGCCCTGAATCTGTCGCATCTATCGGGCAGGAAATGGATTTCAAGATCCTGCGGATCGATACTACCGAGCAGAAGATCGGCCTCTCGCATCGTGCGGTAGGCAAGGATGACGAGCCGATCGTTGACACTCGCAGCTTCTCGAGCGAGGCGAAGGGCGGCATGGCGAGCCTTGCCGAACTTGCTAACATCAAGATCGGTTCCGCTTCGGAGCCGACGGCAGATGCGGAACCCGCCGCTGAAGCAAAACCAAAGGCCGACGCGGAACCTGAGGCTGAAGCTGTCTCAACCGAAGAACCGGCGGCTGAGGCAACTGAAGCATCCGCGGAAGCTACCGCCGAAACAGTGGACTCGGACGCCGAAACGTCGGAAACGACTGAGGAACCGGCACCCGAAGCTGAGACGTTGTCAGACGAACCGGCCGGATCGGATCCTGAGGCGGCCGAAGATGTTTCAGGCGATGAGTCAGCCGACGAACCGCCGACAGAGGCGGCGGAAGAGGAAGCCGGTGCTTCGGATGAGACGGCCGCTGAGCCCGAAGCCAAAGCTGAGAACTAGTTTTTTGACCTTCTACGAAGTACTGATCCTATTGTTGGAGCCATGGTCCTGAAATGACAAAAGCTGATCTTGTTGAAAGGGTCGCCCGCGAGGCCGATATGACCAAGAAGGATGCCGAACAGCTCGTCGAGATCATTTTCGACAGTATAACGGGCAGCCTTAATCGGGGCGAGAAGATCGAACTTCGGGGGTTTGGAAGTTTTCGCGTACGCGAACGAAATTCGCGCAAGGGCCGTAATCCCAAGACTGGAGCCGCGGTCGAGATACCCGCCAAACGAGTTGCCTATTTCAAACCCGGCAAGGAATTGAAGGATCTCATCAACAAAGGCGAATAGCCCCGGGAGCCTGCCGTGGACGTTCTCTGGAGCCCTTGGCGTTACAACTACATAGCGTCCGAGAAACCCGCTGACGGCTGCGTATTCTGTTCCCTGCTTGCTAACTCTCTATCGGATCGCGACAATTTCATCGTTCACCGGGCAGAGCACAATTTCATTGTGCTGAACATTTACCCCTACACCACGGGTCACTTGATGGTCGTCCCGTACCGGCATCTCGCATCGCCTTCCGAAGCTGAGAAGCCGGAGACGGATGAAATGATGGATCTCGTCAGGCGGTCCGAGGTGGCTATCCGCAAGACCTATCGTCCGGACGGCCTTAACATTGGCATGAACCTCGGGCGTTCCGCAGGTGCCGGCGTCGCTGACCATTATCATATGCACGTGTTGCCGCGCTGGGTCGGCGACGTAAATTTTATGACTGCGATAGGCCAGACCCGAACCTTGCCGGAAACGCTCGCCGAGACCTACGACAAACTCAGCTCTGCTATCTGACGGCTGCTGTCAAGGCGCTTTTTTACTTTTATATTCGGATCCGTCGGTTGGGTCGGTGGTTCGGTCGATCGCTTCGTCTTCGATCTCGCCGCCTGGCGAGACCGGGATGTCGGCGGGATCGTCATATTTGTTGCCCGCCGGTACCGGCGTAAGCATCTCGCCGGCGATACGGAATTGCCCCGAAGTCGGAGGGACGTAACCCGGGTAATCGACCCTCGAGTGATAGATGGCTACGAGTGACCGGATCATAGCTTCACGGATCTTGGTAAGCTCACGCAGGGTCAGGTCGCATTCATCTAGCTGGTCATCCGTCAGGATCGCGTCGATGATCTTGGTGACAATGAATCGAATATTCTCAGGCGTGGGATCGGCCAATGAACGAGCGGCGGCCTCGCACGAATCTGCGATCATCATTATCGCGGCTTCTTTGAATTGCGGCTTGGGTCCCGGATAGCGAAAATCCCGTTCCGAAACGATCTCATCAGGCCGAGCTTCCGACTGCGCTTTTTTCAAGAAATAGTGCAGCGTACGAGTTCCGTGATGTTGCGGGATGAAATCAATTATCCTCTGCGGCAATCCCATCTCGCGGGCGAGTTTCACGCCGTAGGTAACGTGAGCAATTATGATCTTTGCGCTCTGCGACGGCTTGAGACGATCATGCGGATTCTTGTTCAACTGATTTTCGACAAAGTGTTCTGGGGCCGCGGTCTTTCCGATATCGTGATAAAGCGCCCCGATTCGGGCAAGCAAACCGTTTGCTCCGACCACTCTGCAGGCTTCCTCTGCAAGCTGCCCGACAGCGTGCGAATGCTGATTCGTCCCGGGAGCTCGCAGAGCCAACTGCCCGAGCACCGGCAGGTCCGCATTCGACAACTCGAGGAGTTTCACATCCGTGAGAATGCCGAACAACGTCTCGCAAATAGGCAGAAGCACGCCGGTCAATGCAGCTGTGATCAATCCGCCGGCGAGGCCGCACGCGACCGAGAGCAGGACCGAATTCAATACTATCGGCTGCTGCGAAAAAGCCATCATTGCCAGCCCGAGCAGGGCCCCGGCGATGCCGATCAACCCGCCCGCAAGCGTCACAGTTTGTCTGCTTCTGTATCGGCCGATTCCATAGACCGATACGCTTGAGGTCAGCGCGGCAAATACCGCAAATTCAAGCCCCTTGGGGGCCATAAAACCGCCAATGATCGCAAGCAGAAATCCAGTGAAGAGGGCGGTCGGCCGATCTGCCAGGAGCGTCATCAGCAAGCTGCCGGCAGCGAACGGGATAGCAAGCGACCACACGGCCGGGTCGTTCATCGGCGGCCGTATATTTTGAAGCGCGGTGAACTCGACCAGCCTGAACAGCACTGCCATGATCACGGTCTGGCTCAATACTATGAATCCGAGCAATGCAAATGTCTGATCCGCAGACAACGCCAGCCTCGGGAGCACACCGCGATGCTGGATAAATTTCCACGCGACCCAATAAAGTGCGGTTATAAATGCCAGCAGCCCAAAGAACCGGTTAAGTTGACGCGTAGAGGACGAATAGTTGTTGACAGCGGCTATCTTTGGGACCATCTCTGGTTTTATCTGCCAACCAGCTTCGACGATCTTTTCGCCGCGACGGAGCGAGACGGTTATCGGCTCGACCTTCTCTGCGGCGTTCTGCTGAGCCATTTCCGTCGCGACGCTGTCGTACGACACGCTAGGCTCGATCAGCAAGGAGCCAGCCGAATACATTGCCTCAAGTTCCTTTTGCGAGAGCGTGCGGATCGATCGGAGCCTCGCCTGAAACTTCTCGCGGGCGGCCGAAAGCGGGGTCCACGAACTTTCGGGCAAGGTAACAACAGTCGATTGATTCGGACGCGAACGATCAAAGACCGCTACTTCGCGTTGGAAATATTGACGTTCCGAATCGTCATAGATGTAGCCGTCCGAAGCTTCCCGAATTGCTGTCCTGACCGCGTCGATCTCATTTCGGCTAAAGCTTCTGTTGGCGAGGACCTTGGACACGTCGGCTCCATCGGCTCCCGTCCAATTGGCGGCACCACGGCTCTCGCCCGCGTTAGAGTTCTTTCCGCCGTCGGTCGCCCTCTGGAGTTTTTCCCAGGAAGAAACAAATCTCTGTACTGCCTGCTCAGCCTTATTGGATTCGTATCTGAAGATCGGCTTTACGGATCGCCTTGCCTGTTCTCTCAGCGCTTCCGTGCCGTTCTCGTCAACGAAGTAGATGTCCGCAGGCGATGTGATACTCTCACTCGCGACATCACCGGCTTCGACCTTCTGCTCTGCTCCGGAACGCCAAAGCGGATTGTGGACACACAACGTAGTGGCAATGCAAAGCAGGCTGAACCCGATCCAGGATCTGACTCCCGGCGATAGGCGTGCGAACGGCTTGGATACGGCATCGAAGAAAGACTTCTTCAACGCTGTCCCGGGCGAACGCAGATCTCGGATCCTTTTGCTCATTTTAGCCGGACTTCCCTGCCGAGGCCGTCTCCGACACATTCTCGTCCTGATGCGCCAGAACGAGGCCGATGCTCTCGGCCAGCGGCAGTAGTGTTTCACGTCGGACAGCTGAAATTGGCACGCATTCAGCTCCGATGTCAAGCCTTACTTCTCGCCGGGCGAGTTCGATCTGATCGCGGCCCGCGAGGTCTGATTTGTTCAAAGCGACCAATTGACGTATCCGGTTGAGACCCAACTCGCCCAAAATTTTGTTGACCGAACCTATCTGGTTGCCCGCCCGCGGATTCGAAACGTCCACTACATGTATCAGCAGGTCGCTGTCGGATATCTCCTCCAAGGTCGCTCTGAACGCCGATACAAGCGAATCCGGTAGGTCGCGAATGAACCCGACCGTATCGTTGATTATCACCGCCTGATCGTACGGCAGCCGCAGCCGGCGAGAGGTCGGGTCGAGAGTAGCGAACATTTGTTTTTCAGCGTAAACACCCGAATTGGTCAAAGCGTTGAGCAGGGTGGATTTACCCGCGTTGGTGTAGCCTACGAGCGAGATTATCGGCAAATGTTTCTGAACTCTGCTTTTTCTCCGTTCGCTCCTTTGACGTCCGATATCGTCCACCTGCCGCTCTAGCTGAGCGATCCGGTCGCGAACCCGACGCCGATCTGTCTCGAGCTTTGTTTCGCCCGGGCCGCGGCCGCCGATCCCGCCGGCAAGTCGAGAGAATGCCGCATTGGAGCCCATCACGAGCCTCGGCAGCAGATATTTCATCTGAGCGAGCTCGACCTGGAGTTTACCTTCACGGCTCTGTGCTCGCTGGGCAAATATATCAAGTATCAACTGCGGCCTGTCGATGACCTTTAATTCGGTCGCGTCCGCAATTATCCGCGCCTGGGTCGGTGAAAGCTCCGCATCAAAGATCAACATATCCGCTCCGAGCCTCATCGAGCGGATCAGAAGCTCGTCGAGCTTTCCTTTTCCGAGTACGGTCCTGGGATCGATCTGCTGGCGGCGCTGGATTATCCGATCCATTACGACCACGCCGGCCGATTCCGCAAGTTCATAGAGCTCCGCAAGCGATTCGGCTGCGTCGTCGGCGTCGCCCGTGGTAACGTTGACCAATATCGCCCGCTCCCTGCCGGCCTGCCGTTTACGGGCAGACAGCCGAACACGCGCCATCTCCTCTTCCAGGGATTCGATCAGTTCGACAAAATCGGTGTCCAGGTGCGTTGGGATCCTGGGCTCGAGAAAGGCAAAATCCTCTCGCTCATCACGTACGCCGAGTTCACTCGCGTCGTCAGTCGTGCCATTTGTTGCCGCAATGCCGTCCGGTGTTTCGCGTCGATCCGGCAACAAATGTGCGGCGTGAACAAGCCCCGGCAGGCCGCTCTTTCGATCCACTTGAACTACAGCCATCAGATCGAGTCTCAGCAAAGCGAGGTCGGTCAGGTCGTCATGGGACAAAGATTCGCCGACGAGCTCTGTATGCACGCAGCGTAGCCCGCGAAATCTGTCGGTCGAAACGCGGGCGCGGCCGAAATCCGGCATTTGGATCTGCTTTGCAGTGCCGACCATTACGTATTCGACCTGTCCCTTTCGATTGATCAGGACGCCGATCTGACGACCCGTCTCATCTGAGATCTCGGCCATCTGCCGTGCGAGCTCGGGCGATATTATCTGATCGGGAGAAACGCGTCGGGTCGCGATCTTCTCGATGCGTTTCAATTGGCTAGGCTTTAAACCTCGGGTGGATCCTTGGACGTTGCTTATATTAGATCGGTGACCTCCAACATAATTATATCAAAGGCGCAGACCGAACCACTGGGCTGAGCGTGATTTGCCAGCATTCGCAATTTTGGTCATACTTCTCTTTTTGATATGTCTAGTCCACTTACGCCGAACGCGAGTTACAGCCTCACACTTCGTGTTCGCATCCATAATAAGCCCGGCAAACTCGGTGAGATAACCACGGCGATCGGAAAGGCCGGCGGCGATATCGAGGGGATCGATATTGTCAGCGTTGGCAAGGATCATCTCGTGCGCGACATCACGGTAAATGCTGCGAGCGAGACTCATGACCGCCAGATCATCGATGCTGTAGAGCTAATAGACGGTGTCGAGGTAGTTAACGTCAGCGACCGAACCTTCCTGATGCACTTAGGTGGCAAGATCGAAATGGTCTCAAAGATCCCGCTGAAGACCCGTTCCGATCTATCGATGGCGTACACACCTGGCGTCGCCCGCATTTGCGACGCGATCCATAAGGACCCCGAAAAGAGCTTTAATCTCACGATAAAAAAGAACACGGTCGCGGTGGTCTCGGATGGGACAGCGGTTCTCGGACTGGGCGATATAGGGCCGGCGGCGGCGATGCCGGTAATGGAGGGTAAGTGCCAGCTTTTCAAGGAGTTTGGCGGCGTTGACGCCTTCCCGATCTGCCTTAACACGAAAGACCCGCACGACATTGTCCAGACGATCAAGAACATAAGCGTTGCATTCGGCGGCATCAACCTGGAGGACATCTCAGCACCGCGATGCTTTGAGATCGAAGAACGGCTAAAGGAGGAGTTGGATATCCCTGTCTTTCATGACGACCAGCACGGGACCGCGGTCGTCGTCCTTTCCGCTCTGATCAACGCACTAAAGATAGTTGGCAAAAAAATGGATGAGATCAAGGTCGTCGTCAACGGCATCGGTGCCGCCGGCGTCGCCTGCTCAAAGATAGTCATGGCTGCAGGCGTCCGGAATATAATTGGCTGCGACACGACCGGAGCGATCTATAGCGGGCGAAGGGAGAACATGAACTGGGTCAAGGATTGGTACGCACGCAACACTAATCCGGATGGCGAGACCGGTACGGTCCACGATGTCATAGCTGGGGCCGACGTTTTCTTCGGACTTTCGGCTCCGGGCATCATTACTGTGGATGATCTGCGATCCATGGCGCCGGACCCTATCGTGTTTGCAATGGCAAATCCGGTACCGGAAATAATGCCTGAGGATGCTGAGGGCCACGTTGCGGTGATGGCTACGGGCCGAAGCGATTACCCGAACCAGATCAACAATGTACTGTGTTTTCCGGGCATATTTCGCGGTGCTCTTAATTGCCGAGCTTCAAGGATAAATGAATCGATGAAGCTCGCCGCCGCGCATGCGATAGCTGAAACGATACTTCCTGAGGAACTGCATCCTGACTACATTATTCCTTCTGTGTTCGATCGCAGAGTAGCCGAGGCTGTAGCCTCCAGGGTAGAAGATGCCGCGTACCGATCCGGTGTCGCTCGGCGGCTGCGTCAGGCTAACGATACCGAGATCTAGATCCGGACCTGCGAAAGGGCAATATCTGATATCATTACCCATATCATCATGACCCGCGGCCTGCGATCTCATTTTAGTTCATTACCGGTTGACGAAGTGGCCAACACGCTGACGCATGGTTTTGGGCTTCTGCTTAGCTTGGTTGGACTGGCGGTACTAACGGCTTTCTCGATCATACGCGGCGAGACCGCTTTCACGATCGGGAGCATCGTATATGGTACTTCGCTAGTGATCCTTTACGCGGCATCGACGATGTATCACGGCACGTCGTCAGCCACACGAAAGCACTTCCTGCAGCTGGTAGATCATTGCTGCATATATCTTCTGATCGCGGGCAGCTACACCCCGTTCCTTGTGATCGTGCTGCGCGATAATTTTAGTATGGCACTTTTGGCCTCGGTGTGGGCGATCGCGGGTTTCGGTATATTTCTAAAGGTGTGCTTCCGTAGTCGTTTTAATGCGGCAGGCATCGTGACGTACGTTGTGATGGGCTGGCTCGGGTTGATCGCGATCACGCCGCTGTACAACGCCCTCGGAGCGATCGCGACGGGCCTGGTCGTAGCCGGAGGCATCTCATACACTGCCGGCCTTGTGTTTTTCGGTTGGAGATCACTCAGGCATCACCACGCGATCTGGCACATATTCGTACTTGCCGGGAGCATCTTGCACTTTGCGGCAATCGCGGGATTTGTGGTCCCATTCGCTTTTAGAACTGCTCTCTGATCCGCGTCGTTGCCCTGCGCCCGCCACATTTTTGCCGGCTACGTGATGAATTTGTAACCCATACCGTGGACGGTCTGGATGTGCTTCGGCCGCTTCGGGTTCTCTTCGAGCTTCTGTCGGAGCCATGCGATATGAACATCGACTGTTCTCGTCGTAGGCATCGAATCGTATCCCCAAACGGCATCGAGCAGGTCGTCTCGGCTGTGGACAACGCCCCGATTGTTCAAAAAGAACTGAAGCAGCCGAAATTCCATTGCAGAAAGCTCGATCGCTTCGCCTCGTTTTCGCACCTCGGCACGCTGCAGGTCAACGTCGATCTCGCCGAATCGGAACACGCCGTTGACGGTATTCTGATCCTGCGTCGAGGACCTCCTGATCAATGCCTCGAGTCGGGCGAGCAATTCTGCCATCTCGAACGGTTTGGTCATATAATCATCGGCCCCAAGTTTTAGCCCGAGCACTTTGTCGATGATCTCGCCCTTTGCCGTCAGCATTAGGATCGGAGTTTCAACGCCTTGCTGGCGGAGGTCGCGAGCCACATCGAAGCCATTCTTTTTCGGCAGCATCACATCCAGAATGATGGCACTCAAATTCCCTTCAAGTGCGATCGAAAGCCCTTCGTCGCCGTCTGTAGCGGTCACGACATCGTAGCCTTCTGTCCGCAGCCGATCAGTCAGGGTCATGACCAGGCCGCTCTCGTCCTCGACAAGGAGTATTCTCATATCAGGCCTCATCGTTGGGTATCTCCAGGACGAATCGGCTGCCCTTTCCCGGCTCGCTGTCAACTCGGATAGAGCCGTTGTGTGCTTCTGCGATCTGTTTTACGACTGATAGCCCGAGTCCGTTCCCTCTGATCTGCGCGTCCACCACTGATCGCGAACGGTAGAACGGTTCAAATATGCGCCGCAGGTCGCTCCCGGCGATACCGATGCCCCGGTCATGCACTTCGATCGTTGTGGATGACGGTCCCTGATCGACGACGATGCGTATCGATGGACGGTCTCCGCCATACTTCGCTGCGTTCGCAACTAGATTTTGGATCGCGCGGATCATAGCCGACCGATCCACCGTAATGGGCCGGAGCCCGGGCCGGATCTCGATCTCAGGCTCTGCGGCTTTTTCTTCGAGCACCGAACGAGCATCATTTACGCCGGCATCCACGAGCCACGCGACATCTGTCGGCTCACGCCGGAGTTTCAACCCGCCGGAGCGGGCGCCCGCGAATTCCAGGATCTCTTCGACCATCGAACTCAGCTTGCGGCCTTCGGCTTTGATGATCTCGCCGTATTTGGTGAGCCCCGCCCGCTCAAGCGGAATGCCGTCGGCAATGTTCTCGGCCGCCGAGTAGATAACGGCCAGCGGCGTTCGAAATTCATGAGAGACGCTCGAGATGAACTCAAGCTGACGTCGGGCCAGAGACCTTGCCTTGTATGCGGAATAAAGGATCGCAAATAGAGCGATACCGACCAACGCCAGCATTGAATACGCGATCGTCAAGCTTCGCCGCATTGCGGCATCGACAGCGTACTCGATCGACCCGAGGCGATGGGTCGCCATGATCCTTGCCGGTGCGGGTTCATCAGAGACACGGGAGGCGAAAACGCGGGCACCCGTGCCTTCACTCTTCTGCACCTGGATCGTCATCTGCGAGCCGTTAGGCACAGGACCTTCACTCACTCGGCCGCTCTGCTCGAACGTACGTGTCTCGACCTTTGAATTGAGCACGACCGTAGATGAACTGCCGCTACCCGACGCGACCAAATCCTTATTTGTAAAGAACATCAGATTATCCGGCACCAGGGCCAGGATGCCGCGTTCCGCATCGGCCGAGGACAGCCGGGTCCCCCAAATGACGTTCCCTTCGCCGATCTCGGCACTCAACACAAATGGATCATCACCGAAGTTCTTTGCCGCCAGATCCGGCAATACCCTGTCAACGATTACGTTCCGGTCGAGTACTACGAATAGGTCACCGGCTTGATCGGGAGCCGGGATTCGAGGCATCGACTCGCGCTTCTCATCTCCAACCGGTATCGGCAGAGCGGAACGGATCGGCGAATAGATCGGCAGGCGAAGTACCACTCTTTGATCGCCGAATGAGATCTTTTCATTGCGGCTCGGATCGATGCCGGCCGCGGAGGCGAACCCGTCATCTCGCACGAGGCGGCCATCGCCGACCTTCGATGCGACAACGACGCCTCCAGGACGCCTCTCGACATAAACAAAACCTTCGATAAGGTCAGGATAATCGCTCCGCTGCCGCCATATCTCGTAACGGCTTGCCAGAGCTTGTTCCGTCGGGTCTCGGAGAACTTCAGGGTCTAGATGAAAATTGAAATAGGCATTTTGGACAACACGATCTAAATCACTCCCCATCCTCTCAAGCGAATCCCGAACCCGTTTCTCGGTGCGTTCTCGATCGTTGTCGCGGATAGTGGCCTGAGTGGTGTAAAGCAATACGCCAAGGCCGGCGAACAGTGCCGCAAGGAGTGTGCATAATAGTATCGCTGAGAATCGTCTGGTCATAAGCCCCGTCACACGGGAATGCAAATGCAATTGTCCACGCGTCCAACATCGCTGTCTATATCATTTCGTGTGATTTTACATCCTTAACAAATTCTTTGCGTTGTCTTAACCACTCGCGTCCGGCGTTACGTTAGTATCAAACTCGATAGGCGATATCGTTTTGCGATAATCTAGTCGAACGATCACCACCGTCATGTAGGAATTCATATTTGGAGGATCATCAATCGTGCGAAAATTCATTTCACTTGTACTAACGGCTTCGATCATCTCCCTCAGCCTGGGAGCGCTTGTCGAGAAGGCTACTGCCTCGCTCCCGTCGGACGAGAAGGCTCTGGCCCTAATCGAAAAAGCTCGGCGTGCCATCGGCGGTTCTGACGCGATCGCCGGTGTCAAGAGCATGCGTATCAAGGGTTCGATGACAAAGACGTTCGAGTTCAACGGACAGTCACGGATCGAGAACGGCGAATCTGAAATAGCCCTTATGCTGCCTGACAAGATGGTGCGAACCATCAAGCTGGGTAATGGGCCGGAAGGCTTATCAGGCCCCGTCGTTAAGCAAATGGGCGTAATGGTGACGGGCCTGATGCCGCCCCTTCCGCCGAACGGCAGCGGCGTCACTCGGATAATCGTCAAAGATAAAGACGAAGAACTCAGAGAAACACCTCAAGGCCAGGCCACCAGCACTTCCGGAACCGTTGAGGAAAACGGCCAGGTCCGCAAAATGGTGGTCAGGGTGGATACGGTGGGCGGCGGTGCCGACTCGCAGGTAGGCCCGGCCGGTTCAGTGGAAGGCAGACGGATCGTAATGGATCGCGACGCACATTTTGCAGCCGGTGGCGGAGCCGGGCAGAATGAACTGCTGCGCACCACGCTTTCGCTGCTAATGACAGCGCCGGACGGAATGAATGTATCTTACACGTACGGCGGTTCGGCCACGGTGGACGGTATTGCGTGTGAAGTGGTAAATGCGGCGTTCGGGGGGTCTGAGTATCGCCTTCACCTGGCCGCCGATTCCGGCCTTCCGGTCATGATCGCTTACAAGGGCTTTGCGGCACCTACGGTCGTCGCATTCCGCACCGCGGATGATCAGGTTGCGGCCCCCAAGTCTGATACGATCATAATGCAACGGGCCGATGCCGCAGCGCCGCAGATGACTGAGATCGAGGTCCGGTTTGGTGATTTTCGTAATGTGGGAGGCATCAACCTGCCGTTCCGTTGGTCGCAGACCACCGGCGGAAAAGCGGACGAGACCTTTACAGTTTCAAGCTATGACATAAATCCTGCGGACATCGCGAATTCGTTCAAGGATGTCAAAGTTATGGTTCGCAGGGACGCGAAAGACAAATAAGCCGCGTCAACTTTTGTCAGCGAGACCGAACGCGGGCCATAACAGCCCGCGTTCGTTTTTATTGGACGGCGTGGTGGACCTGGGCCGCGATCGCGGGCACTACGGCCTTGCCTGCGTCGATCGCTCCTTTGATATGACGCTGATGCGTGAAATGCCCGGCGACGTAGATGCCTGGGACGTTGGTCTCGAACGTCTCAGGGTCATACACCGGCACCTCACCATATTTCCCATGTTCAGTGGCGACACCCAAGCTTTTTAGCATTGTCAGATCCGCGTCGGAGCCTATTAGGACAAAGACAACGTCACAAGGCAGCGTAACACTCTCTCCGGATTCGCTCTCGAGTTCGGTCTCGCCAACTCTGATCTCTTTGACCTTTCCCAGAAAGAATAACGACAGACACTGTTCGCGAACCTCGTTCTCAAGCGGCTCCTTGACCCAATATTTTATACAGCCCTGTTTCGGGTCGGTATTCTCCCAATCGTCGCGAAAAATAGCGAGCGTTGTCTCAGCCCCTTCCTGCGCGAGGAACAATGCCGCCTCGCCGGCTGAGTTGCCGCCTCCTACGACCAAGGCACGCTTTTTGACCCACGGGTACGTCTCGCGAAAATGGTCGAAAACATGCGGCAGATCCTCGCCCGGAACGTTCAGGTGGCGCGGATGATCCATCGCTCCCGTGGCAAAAAGAACGTTCTTGGATAAGTATCTGTCGCGATCGGTCTCAACCTCGTACAAATGTCCCGGGATATTGCTCGCCTGCAAAGGAACTATATGCGAAGATTCGCCCTCATTTAGATTCGGGGTGATACAGGTTATAGACCGCACCGTCTCTTCCGTTCTGACGTGCAGATCATTTTCCAAAACGAACCTCACGTAATAGGAAAGCAATTCTTCGCGAGTCGGTTTTTCGCGCGCGGGATGCAATCCGCCGCTCTCGATCTCGAGTTCGTTCACAGTCGAGAATACGGTCAACCCGACAGGATAGTTGTATATCGTGTTGCCGATCAGGCCTTTTTCGATGACGACATAATCAAGGCCTGCCTTTTTTGCTTCGTACGCAGCACTAATTCCGGCCGGGCCTGCGCCAATGATGATCAGATCGTACATATGAAAGCTTAAATTACTGTTTCGATTCAACAACTGAACGTCTGCCTAGTCGGCTGGATCGATATCTTTTAGCACCGCCGTGAATGCCTCTATTTGCACACGAGTGGATTCCAGACTACGTTTCGATGCCAGGTACCTTTCCCATTCACTTGTCAACGTAAGTGCTTTCAGCGTGTCTTCGTCGAGTGCATGCGACATCACGACCAGCAGGTCACTCAGAGCTTCGTGGCCGTCAAGCAGCGACTCAATGATAGTGTATGCAAGCTTAGCGTTGGGCAGATCGATGTCGGGTTGTTCCATAATAAAATGCTGACCTCGCGTTGGTCTTATCTAAACGTCGAACGGCAGATCTGTTACCTCGACTGAGGCGTTTCCGGTTACCAGAACCGTTCCTTTTTGCAAAAACTCATTACGAACATATGCCAGGGCGATAGCCCTCTCCAGCTTTGGCGAGTACGTTACCGACGTTATCCGGCCCGCGGGTTTACCTTCCGGTGATTTCAATGCATCACCCGGCTCGATGGTGCCGTCTGACACCAGTCCGGTCAATTGTTTTGCGACATGGCCGCGGAAGTGGATGCGGGCGATTATCTCCTGCCCGATGTAACAGCCTTTGTTGTAGGAGATCAAGCCGTCAATGCCGAGTTCCGGCACAATGGTCGACTCGTCCATATCGACGCCGAATTTCGGAACGCCGCTCTCGATGCGCAGCGTTTCATACAGCTCGTCAGATATCTGGATAGGACCTTCCGGCATCGGCTTATCATGCGGTACGAAATATCCCGTTGATCTGCCCTCGAACGTCAGGCCGCCTCCCGACCCAAGCGAACCTGGCCCGAAGATCTCAAAATACCGGTAGTTATCCGATAGGTCTTCGACAAAAAAATCACCAGCATATGTGAACCGAAACAGATTCTGAAATACCGCTTCCCTCGTGGCTTCTTCTGTTTCGATGAGAAATTGGTCCCCGCGACGCTGAACGCGGATCACAGCAAGCAGCCGGCCCTGTGCATTCGGAAACGCTGCGAGCATCTGTCCCCCGTCGGCAAGTGTTTTGACATCGTTAGTTATCAACCCGTCGAGGAACTGAACTGCCTCGCCGCCCGACACTGCGATCAGCCCTCGGCGCGTTTCGAAAAAGCCTGCGCCACCTGCGTGGATGTGTCGATAGTCTTTTTGGAATTCTTTGTTCATTTGTCTGCAACCAATTTTGTTACAATACGAATTCACTTTATTACGCTGACTAGGTTTTTACATAATGAGCCAACTTTCAGAACAGAAAATTCTTGATTCTCTAACCGCGATCATTGACCCCGATCTTCGCAAGGATATCGTTACGCTTGGCTTTGTCCGAGACGTGCAGATCAATGGAGGCGACGTTTCGTTTCGTATCGTGCTTACCACGCCGGCTTGCCCAGTGAAAGAAGAGATGGAATCGCAGGCTCGCGCGATCGTTGCTGAGCTCGACGGCGTGACCAACGTCAATGTCACGATGGATGCCGAGGTGCCGCAGGGACGCGGCGTCGCAAACAACGTCGCGATTGCGGGAGTGAAGAACATCATCGCGGTATCCAGCGGCAAAGGCGGCGTCGGCAAATCGACCGTAGCGGTCAATCTTGCTGTCGCCCTTGCTCTCGACGGAGCAAAGGTCGGCATCATGGACGCTGACGTTTACGGGCCCAATGTTCCGCTGATGCTCGGCACGGGCTACGACCAGCCGGAGGTAGAGGACGGCAAATTGAGACCTATCGAAGCTCACGGCATAAAGATGATCTCGATGGCTGTCCTAGTGCCGCCAGATAAACCCATGATCCTGCGCGGCCCGATGTTGCACGGCGTCGTTCGCCAGTTTCTGACCGACGTAAATTGGGGCGAACTCGATTATCTGATCGTCGATATGCCGCCCGGAACAGGCGATGTGCAGCTATCGCTCGCTCAGCTTGTGCCGGTTCAAGGCGCCGTTCTAGTGACAACGCCGCAGGAAGTGTCGCTATCAGACGTTCGCCGTGCGGTCAAGATGTTCGAAACGGTCAACGTGCCCGTTCTGGGCGTGATCGAGAATATGTCGTATTTCATCGCACCCGATACCGGAAACAAATACGAGATCTTCGGCAAAGGCGGAGGACAAAAACTCTGTGATGAATACGGACTCAACTTACTCGGTGAGGTTCCTCTCGGAATGGAGGTACGCGAAGGCGGGGACAGGGGCACGCCAGTCGTCGCTGCTTTTCCTGAATCGCCGCAGGCATTTGCGTTCCGCAAGGTCGCAGAAGAGGTAGCCCGTCAAGTCTCGATCGAAGCGATGAAACCCGATCTGGTAATACTGTCGCGGTCGAACTGATGATCGGCAGGCTATCCGGTCGCGGGATCTCAGATACCCGCAACCCGCTGGATCGAGTCCTGTAGCTGCCGCGGTTTGTGCGCGTAGTATCCGGGCAACGTTCCTGCGTCTTTCATACTATTCCACAGATCAAAGCTTTTCTGATAGGCGCTACGCGATTCCGAAAGCCTTTTCGCTTTTTCGTGAACACCTGCTATCGAGGCATAGGTGTCAGCCAGGTTCGCGAGGTTGTAGGGGTCGTTCTCGTTCCCCTTTTTAAGTGCTGTTTGGATATTCAGCGCTCTTTGAAAGTCGGCCATCGCCGCACTTGGTTCATCGATTATGGAGTGGACGGTGCCTGAGTTCCAATATGCAAGACCGAGTTGGCTTGCCGCCAGATAATTTTTCGAATCGCCGGAAGCCGCTTTTCTCAATATCTCGATCGACCTATTCACGTTTGCCAACCCCTTGGCCCCGGACCCGGTCACTGCTTCGAGACGTCCGACATTTGCTAATGCGATAGCGAAGACCAACTCCACCTGCGCCTTTTGCGGACCGATCGAGGAGAGAAGGGCTTCACTCTCGGTCAGAGCGTCCCTGAATGCCGCCAACGCCCTCGCATTGTCGTTCTGAGATTCATACCGCTCGCCGAGGCGCCTATAGACCATTTGAAGCACGTCGTGGATCTTGTCATTCAGGCTCATCCCGTCTCGGCCCTTTGTGTCTGCCTCCTCGGTCGAGACGATCGACCGGCACAATGAGATAGCGGCCTCGTAATTAGCAACGGCTGAGTCAAAATCGGCGGGCTCGCGTGTCTGTCGCATGTCGCCCAGTTCCAGATGGAATCGAGCGGCCGTGACGCTGTACAGCGGATTCGACCGATCTGAACTCGTCAAGCCGTCTAATATCGACGTTGCGCGAGTACAATGCTGCTCTGCCTCTGCCCATTTTCCGCCGATCTGAAATGTTCGAAACAGCTTGCTGTGGAGAAGTGCGGTCTTGTACCGTTCGTCGTCGGATAGCTCGTCGAAGATCGATTCGCGAATATCTAGGGCCTTTGCATAGCTCGTAATGGCCGCATCGGTCTCGCCGAGATTCGGTCCGAGCGGATTGCCTTGGACGTCGCCAACCCTCTCGAGTCCGGTCGCAAGTTCCAACTGCAGAGACATTTCTTTTGGGCCCTCCTTAGCGAGTTTGTCGAGATACTCGAGAGCACGTGCAACGATCTCTCGGCGAGCAGGGGTCGAACCCGGGAGATCGCGTATCGAATCATGCACGTCAAATACAAGCGAGTTCGCCAGCCGCCTGATATCTGCCGATCGTGCATCGGCCGTCGCCCGCTCCCGGTCTGCCTTGACCGCCTGCCAGACGGCGACTGAGGTTGTTCCAGTAAGCAAAAACCCGGCAAACGCGGTCGCTGCAAGGCCCGCACGATGCCTTTTGACGAACTTACCGACTCGATACGTCATCGTATCCGCGGTCGCTTTGACTGGCATCCCGGTGAGATACCTATCGAGGTCCTCTATGAGTTCCTGAACAGATCGATATCGACGTTCCGGTTCGTTCCGCAAAGCCTTCAAAACAATATTGTCGAGGTCGCCGCGCAAGGTTCGCGGATCGGGGAGGCTTCGTTGCGTTGCCGGTGATGCACTTTCGCCGCCGGTAAGGCGGTTATCTCCACGGGCAGTGGCCTTGGCGTCCGAAGTCGCCTGATGATCGAACAAAACCGCGAGCGAGGGCTTTTTCGGCTCCTCGCCAGTGATTGGGTATGATGCCGACCTGCTGACATTCCGAAACGGCCTCACACCGGTCAGCAATTCATAGAGAACAACACCGAGGCTGAAAACATCGGTCGCAGTCGTGGTCGGCTCGCCGCGGATCTGTTCAGGCGACGCATATTCCGGCGTCAAGACTCTGAATTGTGTTGCTGTGACCGTCTCCGAGTCCGACAGTCGATCCGGCGACAAGAGCTTTCCGATGCCAAAATCAAGGAGCTTCGGTTCAGCGTTGTCAGTGACGAGGATATTCGACGGTTTTAGGTCTCGATGAACGACGAGCTTTTGATGTGCATACGAGACAGCGGAGCAGACATCTATGAATAGCTCGATGCGGCCTCGGGCATCAAGCCCGTGTCTGTCGCAATACCGAGTTATGGGCTCTCCCTCAACGTACTCCATGACGAAATACGGCAGGCCGTCTCCCGTTGAACCGCCGTCGAGCATACGAGCAATGTTCGGATGTTCGAGATTTGCAAGGATCTGCCGCTCGAGTATGAACCGTTTAAGGACCGCGGACGTGTCCATGCCGCGTTTTATGAACTTGAGGGCTACGCGTTTCGAGAATCCCTCGCCTTCGTGCTCGGCAAGATAAACCGTGCCCATGCCGCCGCTGCCGATCTTTTCGATCAATCGGTATTCGCCGATCTCGCGGCCCGTCAGATCATCATTTACGTCAGGCACGAACCGGCCGCTCTCGATCAAATACGGCTGCTCGATGAACGCACCCGCGTCACGGTCCGCGGCAAGCAGGGCCCGAACGTCGGCTTCGATCTCCGGAGGCAATTCACGTATGAAGTGATCGAGTTCCGCCAAAGGGATCGCTTTGGCTTGTGTGTAGGCGTCTTTTATCTGATTCCAGATCGCAGGTTCCATTCACTCAGCACACTACGCGAGAATCATTCGTCGATCGGCTCATTTGGCCCGAACCCGTTCGTAGAGCCAGGCTCGAGCTATCGACCATTCACGCTTTACTGTTGCCGGCGAGATATCCAGCACCTTTGCGGTCTCTTCGATGGTCAATCCACCAAAATAACGCAGCTCGACGATCTTACTTTGATCGGGGTCGAACGTCGCAAGTTCGGTCAGCGCCGCATCCAGGTCGAGAAGATGTTTATCTACTTCAACTGAGATCGACGGCACATCGTCGATCGGGACCTTTTCTGCGTTGCGTTTGAGCGATCGACGTGACCTGGCCGCGTCTATCAGGATCCGTCGCATAGCCTGTGCCGCAATGGCAAAGAACTGTCCGCGGTTTTGCCAATCTACATTTCTCTGGTCAGTTAGCTTGAAATAAGCCTCATGCACAAGTTCGGTCGTCTGGATCGAATTGGCATATTCGCGATCGAGGAAACTTCCGGCGAGCCGTCGCAATTCGTCATAAACAAGCGGGAGAAGTCTATCGAGAGCCTCGCGTCCCTTTCCCTGCTCACTTCCTGCAAGCTCGTTAAGTAGGAGTGTGACTTCGCTTGCCATAAGAATATTTGAGCCAATTTTATCACGGATACCGCGTTTTCGAGTGATGAAGTTCATTCGGCCGCTCGTGGCCTATCAGCAATAGTCTCAGGAGGAATAAATGAGAAAAACACTGCTTTTCACAATTCTAACGGCGGTTTGTGCCGTGTCTGCATTCGGCCAGCGAGCCGTTGTTGCAAAAGAGGCCCGAGAATTCTCGGATATCATTCGCAGCGAGTTTCGGAATGCCGAGACCGAGGCTAAGTGGTTCGAATCGGCTGCGCAGGCCGCCACGACGCCTTCTCCGTTCAATGATACCGATTCGTTCGGACAAAATGCCCAATTCATCGGCAGCCTGTATGCAGGGACGGTTTACATCTACCGAAGCTGCGACCCGGCGGTTCTTCAGTCCGAGCTGGATCTGACCCTTGCTGCGGACGATAAATGCGTCGTTCACGATTATCCGACCTCGTCGATGGCGACGAGCGAGTTTTACGACAATATGTGGGAGATCACTATCCCCAAGAACACCGTCAGCAATGTCATATATCCGATGCTGAACAACCGCATCACATGGGATGCTTCTAGCGGAATTCCAGGCCAATACGGCTATCTATATATCCCTCGCGTCACAATTGTCAGCACGGCACTGAACAGCCCGCAGGCGATCAATCCGACGACCGGACTGCCAATGAACGGCAGCTTCACGACCTCTCTTCCCGGTTCAAGGGTGCTCAGCCAATTCTCGTCAACGGGCGACTTTGCGAACATGACCGATTCCTACGCATCTGTTGCAGGACGCGGATTCTCGCGAGCTTATTTTCGAGCAATCGGACTGCCGAACAACGTGATCAATGACCTGTTCAAGAAGGAAATGAAACTTAGATTCGGGATCAGGGTCCGCGCCTTTGGCCGCATCGATTATGCAGATTTCTCCTACACCTTCAGATTGCTTGGGCAATAGAAGTGTTGGCGTCAGCACCGTCCCGGACGAAAGGCCAACTTCCGTCCGGGACGAACCCAATTGGACACGCAATGGTTTGCTCTTAACCGGTCCTGCAACGCCGCCGTCACCTCGGCCGGTCACATATTTGAACAATTGGGCGTTCGCTTTTCTTAAGTTCAACCGATCTGACGGCCCATCTCGGGGCAATTCGTCAGCAGGTCGAATGTCAGGTGATCTGAACTTAGGAGAATTTTCGCGTAGTAGTTCGAGTTCCTTCAATTCAAGGCAACGGGAGACCCGCAGATGAAATACCTATCCATGAGAATCATTCCGATATTGATAATTGTACAGTTCTTTGTCAGCAATGCCGCGGCACAGACGACCACCGACGGATTCCGCACAGATGTAAACGCGCTCGTGACACAGGTAAAGGCCTCCTTCGACAAGCTCTATGTCGCCGGGCCGACCATCTCGACCGTGAACGGAACCGCGAGGTCGCGCATCGCTCGGCTCAATCAGGATGGGTCTCTCGACACTGCTTACAATCCAAACCCGAACGCGGGCGTTCAAGCGATCGGATTCAGCGGCGCCAAACTCGTTGTCGTTGGGAGCTTCTCGAACATTGGCGGCGGCGCGTCAGGCGGGATAGCTCGACTCAACTATGACGGAACCAATGATGGAACGTTCACTGCGGCGGTCTCTGGGGCTGCGACTATCGCGGAACAGGCGGACGGCAAGATCCTTATAGGCGGCAGCTTTGTAACGGTCGGCGGACAGACACGGACGCGGCTCGCCCGATTCAATACGGACGGCACACTCGACTCAGGGTTCGCACCGGTCATCGACAACTCGGTCTTTGGCATTACGATCCAGAAAGATGGAAAGATACTCATCGCCGGACAATTCCAGAACGTCAATGGCCAAGCACGCTGGAGCTTCGCGCGACTTAACATTGACGGCTCGAACGACGCGAACTTCAATGTCAATCCGGCGTATCCAGGGGCCGGCGGCACGGCCTATACCTCTGCGGTCCAAGCGGACGGCAAAATAATCGTTGGCGGTAATTTTACTCTTTACGGCGGCTCAACTATCGTTCGAAACCGGATCGTCAGGCTCAAGGCAAATGGCGATGTAGATACTACTTTCTCGCCCGATCTCGACGCCGCTGTGCTAAAGGTCGTTGTACAGCCGAACGATAAGATAATTCTCTGCGGCAGTTTTACGACGCTCAACGGCGTATCACGAACCTACACCGCTCGGCTGAACCGGAACGGAACTCCCGATACCGGCTTCGCAGGATCGACGAACGCCCAAGTTTACGACGCGACGCTATATCAGGACGGACGGATCTTCATCGGCGGCGACTTTACATCGGTAAACGGTTTCCCTTCCTACAATCGAGCCGCAAGGCTTTATCCCGACGGCCGCCTAGAGACGGATATGGTTACGACCTTCGCGGGTTCACCGCCGGCCGAGATGCTCGCATTGCCGAATGGTATGACCCTCATTGCAGGCGGCTTCACTTCAGTAGGCGGAGCCGCTCGGCAGGGTTTGGCTAGAGTCGGCTGGACCGGGGCCAACGACACGTCGTTCGCCAATCCGCAGATCACAGGAGGTTGGGCGAGTGCGTTGGCCGTTCAGCCAGATGGCAGATATTTGGTCGGAGGTGATTTCACGGCGGCCGGCGGAACTTCACAGGGCAAGTTAGCGAGGTTCAGCACGAGCGGTGTCATCGACGGCAGCTTCGCGCCGGTGATATCTTTCGGAACATCGTCTGCGTACGTCGACTCTATTGCCGTCCAGCCCGACAGCAAGATACTTGTCTCAGGCCAATTCACAACTGTGAACGGCACGTCGCGGACCAGGATCGCCAGACTAAATGCGACCGGAGCTCTCGACACGACCTTCGTCCCGCCCAATATTGACTTCTCGGTCAATGTGATGGCGCTGCAATCAGACGGCAAGGTACTGATCGGAGGTGGCTTTGAGACAATCAATGGGCAATCCAGGCCGGGACTTGCGCGTTTGAACGCTGACGGTACGCTCGATACGGGATTCAATCCAACGCTGAACGGCATCGTCCGCGAGGTCTATGACATAAAGTTCGACCGGGCGGGAAAGATCCTTATCGGCGGGAGTTTCACCGGCGTAAGCGGAAATGGCCGAGCAAATCTCGCCCGGCTCAACTCTGACGGTTCAAATGATACGACTTTCACGGCTGATCCGATCGACGGTACGGTCCTGGTAATTCAACAGGACACAAACGATTACATATTCATTCTGGGGCGATTTGATAATGTCGGCAGTTTTGCTCACAAAGGCATCGCAATGCTCAATCCGACCGGCTCGGTCAATTCGCTGTTCCAGGATCTTGCTCCAAATAATATTCCGCTGACGATGTTGATACGCGAAGACGGGCGTATCTTGATCGGTGGATACTTCACAACAATCGGTGGACAAGCCCGGGCGCAATTTGCGGCAATATCTCGGAACACGAGCCCTCCGATCTATATTTTGACCGCCAATTCGGCAACTGTAAGCTGGTATCGGGATGGCGTCGCCCCTGAGGTCTATCGGGTCGTGTTCGAACATTCGACCGACGGCATCAACTACACAACTCTCGGCAACGGAACGGCATCCGCATTCCCTTACTACACCTGGAATCTGGCGATGCCTGCCGGAACGCCGTCCGGCTACATAAGGGCCCGAGGATATTTCGGCGATTTCTCGGACCGAAGGTCTGTTGTTGAATCGGAGATCTATTATTTCAATCCGCTTACTCCGCTGCCTGGACGGCCAATGTTCGATTTCGACGGGGATGGCAAGACAGATCCGTCGGTGTATAGGCCGTCTAACGGAGTATGGTATCTGTCGAGGTCGGCCCAAGGGTTTGCGGCGTATCAGTTCGGTTTATCGAGTGATATATTGACTCCGGAGGATTTCGACGGCGACAACAAGACGGATCTTGCGGTATTCCGTCCGTCGAACGGT
>JAHBSM010000007.1 GCA_019639115.1 Acidobacteriota bacterium
GAGTTTGAGAAGATTCGTAGCGTTTGGCGTCGCTCCCAAAGCGATCTGCGTCGGCTGAAGGCGTGAGTTGAACTCGGTCGATTCCCAACGGCCGTTGCCCAATTGCATTGACGTAACCGCACCGGCGGCTGTGTAAGTAAAATTCTTCGCGTAGTTCCAGTAACCGGCGGCCGCGTTTTTCTTGGACTGCACGATCTCAAGATCGCCGTTGTTGTCTATTACGTTCTTCACGACACGCCCGCTCGGATACGTCTGTTCGACAAGCGCACCCGACAGGTTGTACACATACCCCGTCGCATACTCCTGCCCATCGGTCGTCTGCTTATGCCCCGTCACACGACCTAAGATGTCGAACGACGTGTATTCGGTTGTCGATACGCTGGATGCCACTTTTGTAAGCCTGCCTTTTGCATTCGTCAAATTGTCATAAAAATAACTCACCGCCGGCGTCGAATCCGAATAACCCCGCTGCGTCACCCGATTCAAAGCGTCGTTTGCGACTCTAGTAACGACCAACATCCATTACTAAATTTATAATTGAAAACTTCAGTCTAGTCTGCTTTCGAGAATTCCTTTTACATATCGTTTAAGTTCAGTGTCGCCATTTCTTACAATCTCAAATAATCGCCGAACTGCGTCACGATCGACCTCTTCGGCGTCGACTACGCATAGATGAAAGTAAGGAACTAAGCTTTTCGAGTATCTTGCCATCTGTTTGACTTCTTCTATACTTAATTCTTCCCCGAAGATGATGAATTTGAAGTACTTTCGCCAAAACAAAATATCTGATACCTGTCCAAACCTAGACTCGGCCTCGTCTAAGACTTCAAACATTCGCTGAAAAGCAAATGCTACAAATTGGGGCGAGAGTCCGTGACTGACTTCAAAGCCATAATCGTTGCTGGCGAAATAAAGAACTGCGAGATTCAGATAACAATCTAGAGTCGCTTCGCTGCTTTTGAGTATTTCTTCGTATGCCTTAGCGGCTTCTATTGGCAATCGTCGAGCCTCAAAATCGGCTGCTTTTATCATTTTCTCCGTTTCTCTCATTTTGGCGTTCTATTTACTCCAGCGTTCTGTATCTTGCCATTCCGGACCTCAACCCAGACTTGGCCGCGTTTGAAGTTTTGGGTAAAGACGTTGATATTCGCGGCAGCCTTGTCTGGGCGACTAGATAAATCAGGGCGAAAGTTGTTTGGCGAGTCCGCGACACTCCGAAATAAGTCGTTGTAACGATTTTGAGACGAAGTAGTTGAGGGATTCACATGTCCATCATTGTTACGAAAAACGTGTCCGGTTCTCTTAGGATCGACGACAGCGCCAGCAACATCATCTGCACTGTTACGAATAAGGTTCGTCGCACCGGTTTCCGTTGTCTCGCTAATGACTTCGCGAATGAACACATTTCGCGATTGATTAATCAGCCTTATTCCTGTCCCGGCAGGTGATAGATCTCCAGCAAGTTGGATAAAGGATCCTGTTGCACGCGTAAAATTGCATCCGCCAGTTCGGCTTGATCGACTGCGAACGGTACAGTCCTGCCTCTTCCGGCACGTCCGACAAACGCGGCTGTCTCACCGTCAATGCTCCAACCGCCGTCGTCACACGCCGCTCCCGATGATACCCGTTCCGGTAGCCCCTGAAACCTTCCGCACCTTCGCTTTTCTGACCCGGAAGGCGCCCAAGGACCTAAGTCACCTCCGCCTCCAACGCCCCTTCGATCATCCTCTGCGCCGCCGACCTCACCACGTCCTCCAACGAATATCCGCCGCTTGCCGTTTCTAAATTTTCAAATATCCCGTTTTCCTTTTATCCTACTCGCATAGCGTATCCACCTTCGGTCCTCATCGACCGTTTTGTTTTTTTGATCAAAAACAAGGATATGCTACTTTTTTATTTACCCTATTTCACAACTTCGATACGAGCTCCGGAAAAAACAGGAATCGTACGTGGTCTCCCGACTCGAACAATTATGACATTGTCGATACTAGTTGGTAGTTCTTCGAAGGTTCCTTTTATAGATTGCTCAAAGTAAAAACGAGAATAATTACGCGCCTCAGACGGGGTTGAAAACATTCCATACTCATTCAGCATAAAATCTAATTTAAGCGCATGCAATGGCACCGAAAATAAGCCCTCACACAATAACGACCAATATCCTGGAAGGAACGGCTCGTAACCAATCCAGTCGACAGTTTCATCGCCAACATCTGAGCTTCCCTTCAGATTTAATTCGTCAGAGGCTATAGCGATCAATTCGTTAAGTATTTCATCACCACTGCTGTATGCCAGCAGTTCCTCTGCGACATGAAGCGATTGGCAAACTACTAACCCATCAAAATCGCTGTTATCATTGAGTAGCTGAGACCAATGCCGCTTGATGTGAGGCGGCAATAATCCCCGATAGTAATTTTCCTCAATATCAAACCAACGAATCCGATCAATTCCGGCGTAGTAGTATCCTGCAAAAAAGGTGGTTCATGACGCATGTACTCGCGTTTTTCCAAATCAAAATTCTTATCCGGACGACGGACAACAATTGTACCTTTTATAGTTTGACTCATAACTTCCTAACGTGGTGTAACGCCTGGTTGCACCGGAACGTGTCCACCCCTTCCAGCCCCAGGTATGTGGATATGGGGAGGGTTTCCAGGAATATTCCAGTTAGATGGAAACCCGACATCTCCCCGACCCGCACGCACTCCCCGCACGCACTCCTAGATAGCTAACTTCATCAGCCCATCTAAGGACCGTCGTCGTATTGCCAGCCTGTTGAGGTCAGGCGATTGTTGCTGGTCGAGATCGTCGGATTACAGATCTCCTCGGAGCCGCTCGGGAACCTAATCTACGACGCCTCTGAAGGACAATCGGTGGAGCCGGCAGGGGCCGTGTTTGCGGATCGCCGCATAGTGCATCGCTGAGCCGTACCCCTTGTGCCCCGCAAATCCGTACTCGGGAAATTCGGCATCGTATCCGCGCATCAGCTCGTCGCGAAATGTCTTTGCGATGACCGAGGCGGCCGCGATCGACGCCGAGATGGAATCGCCCTTTATGATCGCTCGCTGCGGAAGCAAGGATCCCTTAAGTGTCAGGGCATCTATCAGCAGATGATCAGGGGCGGGATCCAGACGGCTGATCGCGATCAGCATTGCCCGCTTAGTTGCTTCCAGTATATTTATCCGGTCGATCTCGTCCGCCTCGACCGAACCGATCGAATATGCGAGAGCGGTCTCGCGAAGCTCAGCGGATATCGTTTCTCGTTTCGACGCTTTGAGTTTTTTTGAGTCGTCCAAACCCGCGGGCAATGGCCTGTCAGGGTCGAGGATGCACGCGGCCGCAACCACTGGACCGGCGATACAGCCCCGGCCGACCTCGTCCACACCGGCGATAAGCCGATAGCCTTCGCTCCTTGCTTGATTCTCAAGATCAAAGCCGATCGTCCAGACGGTTCGATCGGCTCTGAGTTCAAAATCGTTCACGATGGTGAATTATACAGTTTGAGGGGTCATTTTTTAGAGAGGCCGTGCCCACCAACCGGTTCGGTCGTATGGCTGTCGCTAAAGCCGGCGATCAATGGCCTTCCTTTTTTGATCGCTTCCTTTACAACGGGCAAATTGAGCGAGGCCGCATGGCTCTCTTTGCTATCCCACACCTCGGTGATCCAGATAGCATTACCATCTGTCGGGTCTTTGGCAACAATATAGCTCAGACAACCGGGCATTCCCGATACGCCTTCCAGCAGGATCGTGACAAGTTCATCTCGCTTTCCTTCAACCGCCATAATCTTGCCGATCAGTCCGAACATCGCCGTTCCCCCGAAGCTGTTGCCGTATGAAAAAAGGACGAAGGGAATCGCCGCACCAGCAGCAGCGACAAATTCCCGACGCCCGATCTCCATTTGGTTATATGACCTATTTAGCCGACTGGGCTTTATTGCGCGTATCGCGTTCCTTGATACGGGCGGCCTTTCCGCGGAGCTCGCGCAGGTAGTAGAGCTTGGCTCGGCGCACCTTGCCGCGGCGGACCACGTCGATGTGATCGATAACGGTAGCGTGGAGCGGAAAGATGCGTTCGACACCGACGCCGAAGCTCACCTTGCGGACCGTAACGGTCTCGCGCGCGCCGCCGTGTTTACGGGCGATGCAAACACCCTCGAACGCCTGAAGGCGTTCTTTATTACCCTCTTTGATGCGGACGTGAACCTTGAGGGTATCGCCCGGCTGAAATGCAGGAATGTTCTCTTTTAGCTGTGTCTTTTCGACAATATCAAGTCTATTCATTTTCTTATTCGGCCAGAGGTCAGCTCCGTCGGACGGAACTCACATGTCACCATTCTCTCCTGTCAAAAGGTCCTCTCGGACCGATCTCGTTTTCTCCAACGCCTTTTGCCGGCGCCATTTTTCTATCTCGGCATGATTGCCGTTCAATAGTACTTCGGGGACCTTCATTCCCCTGAAATCTGCCGGCCGCGTATAGTGCGGACAATCCAAAAGCCCATCGGAGAATGAATCATTCTCGGCTGAGGTCTCGCTGCCCAATGCTCCCGGCACAAGTCTGACGACAGCATCGATTACAACCGCGGCAGCCGGTTCGCCACCCGAGAGCACGTAATCACCGACCGAGATCTCGTCTGTTACGAGAGCTTCGTTCACGCGTTCGTCCACGCCCTCGTATCGCCCGCATATCATCACGAGATGATCTGCTTGACGAGCCAACGCCTCGGCGGCATCGTGCGTGAGCGGCCTGCCTTGCGGCGAAAGCAGGACCACGCGAGTACCTTCAGGGTAACCGGCCCGTTCGGATGTTCCGACCAGGTCTTCGACCGCTGCGAATATGGGCTCTGGTTTGAGCACCATACCGTCCCCGCCGCCAAATGGACGATCATCGACCATTTTGTGCTTGTCGCGGGCATAGGACCTAATGTCGCGGACATCGATCTCAACCAGCCCGGCGAGCTTAGCCCGCCGAATGATCCCGAAAGAAAACACGGAATCAAAATACTCGGGAAAGATGGTCAGGACGTCGATCTTCATCGCAACGGCCGCAGCGGGCCCCTCAATTCAAAGATCAAAGATCGAGCAGCCCCTCGGGCGGATCGATCCGGATCGTCTTCTTTTCAATGTCCACCTCGACGCATATCGAGGCGGCAAAAGGGATCAGATACTCCTTTTCTCCATCGACGACCAATATCTCGGTTCCACCGGTTCGCATCACTTCGCGAACTCGTCCGATCGTTCGGTTGTCGCCTCCTACTATCTCGCAGCCCTCGAGTTGCCAATCGTAATACTCGTCGTCATCAAGCTGCACGGCCTCGGACTCGTCAATACAAATGTCCGTATTACGCAGCCCCTCAGCCTCTTCGACCGAATCGACACCCTCGATCTTGAGCACAACACGCCCGGACTGGAACCAATGGCCTTCTAACGTCAACTCTTTTTCGGAACCGTCAGGCATCACTGCCGTGACGTGTGCGAGTTCTGCGAACCGTTCCGGAAAGTCGGTCAGGATATCGGCGACCATCTCGCCCTTCAGAGCCCTAGGCTTAACTATCCTGGCGACCGCGATGAGCGACACTTAGTCCTCTATGAGGTCAAGGTGGAACCTTTGGCCATGTTTCTGTCCGGCAGCGAATAGAATGCTCCGGATCGCCTTTACGGTACGTCCTTCGCGTCCGATGACACGGCCCATGTCGCTATCGGCAACCCTGACCTCGATTCGGACGTTCTTTCCGTCCGAGTGCTCCGAGATCTCGACCAGTTCCGGTTCACCGACAAGCGCTCCGATCATCCTTTCTACGGCTTGCTTCATAGGCTTAAAGGCTTCGATGGTTCTCGGTCACCGAGCTATTCAGCAGCCGGTTCTTCGGCTGCGGCCTCATCTGAAGCAGCGGCTTCCTCAGCAGGCGCGGCTTCCTCGGCAGGAGATGCGTCGTCGACCGGGGCATCGGCCTCTGCCGATTCAGAAGATCCCGCTTCAGCAGACTCAGCGGCGGCAGCTTCGGCGGCTGCGGCTTCGGCGGCTGCAGCCTCAGCGGCGGCTTTTGCTTCAGCTTCTGCCTTTTCGGCAGCGGCTTTTTCGGCAGCTTCCAACTCAGCCTTCAGCTTCGCTTCCCGTTCCTTGGCGGCGGCTTCCTTCTTGGCGGCCAGAGCTGCGGCCCTTTCCGCCTTTTGTTCTTCGGTCATTACGGGATTGTGCTTGATCAGGCTCGCAACGGTGTCGGTCGGCTGAGCCCCGACCCCTATCCAATACTGGATCCGTTCATGGTTGAGCGTGACCGAAGCAGGATCCTGCATCGGATCATACGTACCGAGATTCTCGATGTATTTGCCGTCACGTTTTGACCGTTTTTCTTTGACTACGACGCGGTAGAAGGGTTTCTTCTTAGCGCCCATTCTCATTAGGCTTATAGCTAGCATAGTGTTCTGATCGAGAGGTTGAGTTCGGCCTCGGCCGACGGTTCAACGTCGTTTCTTGTGTCGTTTCTTTTTCCTTATTCCTCTTGACGGCTGGTCGCCCGACCCGTCGTCGCCATGATCTATAGCCGGGCCGGTGCCCAGCATTCCAAAAGAGCCACCCCCGAGCATCCCGCCCAAACCAGAAGCGAGTCCGCCCGCCGCCTTACGCGCAAGGCCAGAGAATAATCCGCCCCTATTCATTTGGACGATCATTTTCCGCATTTGTTCGTATTGCCTGAGCAATTGATTGACTTCGGCGATCGTCGAGCCTGATCCGCCGGCGATACGCGTCTTGCGGCTGGCATCGATAATTGTGTGCCGCTCGCGCTCGGCCCTGGTCATTGAATCGATTATTGCTTCCGTTCGTTTCAACTGGTGATCGACCAGTTCCGATTGTTCATCGGAGAGCTGCACACCGCCGGTCATCTGTTCCGGCAGCATTTTCATAAGCTTGGACATAGAACCAAGCTTTTTGAACTGTCCGAGCTGGTTGCGAAAATCCTCGAGCGTGAACTGATTGCTCGTCATTTTTCGCAGCTGCTCCTGGGCCTCTTGTTCGTCGATCTTGCCCTGAACTTCCTCGATCAGGGAAAGGACGTCGCCCATGCCCAAAATTCTCTGAGCGATGCGATCGGGATAGAATGGCTCGATCGCGTCGTATTTTTCGCCGACTCCAACAAATTTCACCGGCTGGCCGATCACCTGCTTGATCGACAGAGCCGCGCCGCCGCGGGCGTCTCCGTCCATTTTGGTGAGGACGACGCCGGTTATGCCGACGCGTTCGTGAAACTCTCGTGCTGAATTCACGGCGTCCTGGCCGGTCATTGCGTCAGCGACAAAGAGCACCTCAATGGGTTTTGTCTCTGCCTTGATCTGTTCCAGCTCGACCATCAGCTCGTCGTCTATGTGCAGACGCCCGGCCGTGTCGATCATCAGCGTGTCAAAGCCCGTTTCCTGTGCGTATTTAGTCGCACCGCGGACGAGCGTCATCGGGTCATCGGTCGCGGCGGATTCAAAGACCGGGATGCCGACGGCGTCGCCGACGACCTTTAGCTGAGCTCGTGCCGCGGGGCGATAGACGTCCACCGAGACGAGCAGCGGCTTGCGTTCCTGATTGTCGCGGAGCCAACGCGAGATCTTGCCGGTCGAGGTCGTTTTACCCGAACCCTGCAGCCCGACGATCATCACAACGTTCGGAGTTTGCTTAGTAAAAACAAGCCGTGACGACGTGCCGCCCATCAGCGTCGCGAGTTCGTCATAGACGATCTTTACGACCTGTTCGTGAGGCTTTAGTCCGTTCCAAACCTCCTCGCCCTCGGCCTTGACGCGGACCGAATCGACAAATTCCTTTGCGACCTTATAGTTGACGTCCGCCTCGAGCAGAGCCATCCGGATCTCGCGCAGTGCCGCGTCCACGTGTTCGGGCGTCAATCGGCCCTGACCACGCAGATTTCGCAGCGTCAGCTTGAGTTTGTCGGACAACGACTCGAACATAAAGGCACACTTCTCCGACAATAGTCGAAACTATAAATACTAGTGTTTGCGCTATTTAGTGTCAACCTTTGGAGGCGGAAAGGACCCGCTCCACGGCCGAGTTGACGGCATGCGGAGTTATGCTCCGGATGCATGGGGCGTCGCTGAATACCTTGCATTCGTAGCCCGGACAGGGCTGACATTCGTACGGAGCGAATACGACCTCATTCGGCGCATCCGTCCATGGCCGCCAATGCGTTCGGTTCGACGAGCCAAATATCACGACTGAAGGCGTCCCGACGGCGGCGGCGATGTGGGCGATACCGCTGTCGTTCCCAATGAATAAACGGGCTCGGGAGGCGAGAGCGGTGATCTCCGGCAACCTCAGATCGTCGAACGTGACAACCGGAGCCTGCGATCGAAGTTTCAACTCGTTTAGAACGGCGGACTCGGACTCGGACGCCACGGCCACGACGGAAAAACCGTTCGACGCCAGAAATTCCGACACGCGTGCAAATCCGTCGAGCGGCCATTCTTTCGTAAAATAGCCTGCCGCCGGATGCATCATCGCAAAGCGCTCATGGGGCAGCGACACGATCCGGCCGTCGATCTCGTCGGCAGCCGCCTCCGTAACAACTAGCTGGCTTCCGGGCCGGTCATCGACCGCGATGCCCGCGAGCCCGACGAGGGCAAGCTGCTGTTCGGCGGAATGTATATCGGCGGTTCCCCACATATCGGCCGCCGAAGCGTACAACTCGGTGTAAACACGCGGATACCTATAGTGCGAATATCCGATCCGATGCCGGGCCCCGCTTGCCCTGACAAAGATCGAGCTCGTCGTTCCTCCATGCAGATTGATAGCGACGTCGTAGCGGCGTGAGCGTAAGTATCTGGCGGCCTTGAGTTTAGCGGCGTTGCCATCGCCGACCACGACGACATTTACGCCCTTGTATCCGTCGAGGACCGGGGCTATGTGTTGCTCGAGCAGGATATCTATCTCGGAATCCGGCAGGGATCGGCGAAGTGCCTCAAGCGTCGGAGTCGCCAGCACTGTGTCGCCGATGGACCGCAGCCGCACCACGAGCACCCGACGGACGCTGCTCCAATCGATGGATGGGGCCATCAATTCTCTATCGTAGCTTCTTCGACCAGCATCACGGGGATGTCATCGCGGATCGGATAGACAAGGGAGCATGCAGCGTTCAGACATCTGAGTTTGGTCTGTTCGTCGTTGATCTCAAGCTCCGAATGACATTTTGGGCAGCGAAGAATCTCAATTAGTTCAGGACTTACAGCCATTGCGTTTGCTCGAACTCTCCGATACGATTCTACCTGCATTATCGCTGATTATACAGCTTTGGAGGCATGGATATGAGACGTTACATGACATCTGCTTTGGTTGCCGTTATGCTGTTGGCCGTTATGTCGTGCAGCCTGGTCGATCGATTTACCGGCGGCGCCGACATGAAGCCGGTCGCCCAGCTTTGGCCGGACGTACCGGCAATGGACGGCCTGACGCGTACCGAAGAGGACATGCCGATCGGGACAAAGCTGATCCTGCGGACGATAATCGGCAATCTCGGACTGATGAACAAGGACGGCGAGGACCGAAGCACGGGCGACATCGACTGGACCTGGTACTCCGGCAATAAGACGGTCGCTGACGTCCAGGCGTTCTATTCGGCGGACAAGATGGCATCGGCGGGCAATTGGGAAAAAGGAAAGAACGCTCCCTGCATCGATGGAAAAGAAAAAGGCGTAGATGGCACGATCTGCGTATTTCAGAAAAAGGTGGGCGATCGGTCGGCCGGGCTGATCATCATGGCGATGACCGATGATAAGACAAAGAAAACGGACGTTTACTACCTGAGGATCGAGGGCGACACGTCGTCAAAAGGCGCCAAGACAAAGTAACCGGCAGCGTCCGTGAGAATATCAAAGGCAGGCATCCGAGGCGTATCACGCCGGCTGCCTGCCTTTTTAATGTTAGATCCAAACTGCGGCTACTCTGTCTTTGTGCCGCATTCCGGGCAGAACTTCGCACCCGGGGCAAGCTCGGCCTGGCAACCGGTGCATTTTTGCTTCTCTTGTGACGAACCGCATTCCGAGCAGAACTTTGCGCCTTCGCGTAGCTGAGCACCGCATTTGACGCAAGGGACCTGGGCGATCTCCATTTTGCCGCCGCATTCGGCGCAAAATTTGGCTCCCGCCGCATTCGCTTTGCCGCAAGCCGGACACGGAACTGTCGCCGCCGCTTGTCCTCCGCCTGCCGACCCGGCGGCTTGCTGGCCAAATACGTTCGCCATTTGTCCGCCGACCGCAAATCCGGCCCCGAGCCCGGCGCCCAGGCCAGCACCGCCGCCTTCGTTCTGTGCTGCGTCGCGAAGAGCGTCCGCCGCCTGGAACTGCATGTACCGCTGAGCGTCTCCGAGCGCTCCCATTTGCGCCCGCTTGTCCATCGCGGCCTCGACCTCGGGCGGAAGGCTGACGTTCTCGACAAAGAACTTGGTGACCTCGAGGCCCCAGCTGCCGAAATCGCCATTGATCTGACCGCGTATCTGTTCGCCGATCTCTTTGTACTGCGACGCAAGGTCGAGAGCGGGTATCTTCAGCTCGCCCAAAGCGTCGGAGAATTCGGTAACTATGGCTCGTTTGAGCTGCCCTTCGATATCGTCGGTCGAGAACTGTGCATTCGTACCGGCAATCTGTTTAATGAACTCGGACGGATCCTTGATGGTCAGGCTGTATCCGCCGAAAGCTCTCAGCCTAACAATGCCGAAATCCGCGTCACGGAGCATCACGGGGTTGGACGTGCCCCATTTCATATCAGTGAACTGTTTGGTATTAACGAAATAGACCTCGGATTTGAAGGGTGAATTGAACCCGAATTTCCACGCGCCGAGCTTAGAGAGGATCGGCGTATTACCGCCATCGATCGTGTATTTGCCCGGCGTGAACACATCCGCGACCTGGCCTTCGTAAACGAAAACGGCGGCCTGCGATTCGCGAACGATCAGCTGAGCGCCGTTCTTTATCTCTTGTCCCGCGACCGGGAACCGGTACACCATGGTGTCGCCGGTGTTGTCCAGCCATTCGATGACCTCGATGAACTGGTTCATGGCCGCTTCCTTCACCTTGTCAAAAATGCTCATTTTTGTTGCTCCGTAATTGGGTAGTAAGGGTAACGATAGGATAGCACACAAAGTTGCGCCTAAAGCACGCTTTTCAGTCGGTTTCGCTAATGGACGGCCCCTCCGGGACAGCAGGCCGCCGGTATCTGCGCACGATCGTGATCACGACCGAAGCGAACACGGCGCCTGAGATATCGATAAGCACATCGGTCGCCGAGCCTGTCCTGGACGGCTCAAATACCTGATGAAGCTCGTCAATGGAAGCTGTCGCGGCGGCGGCGATCACAGAGAGCAGCGGAGCGAATCGCGCGGCCAGATCGGAAGGTACCCGCAGGAACGCTCGATATGCGAACGCCGCAAGGACCGCATACTCTGTGAAATGAGCGCACTTCCTGATCAACAGATGATATGCGAGTATGTCGTCGCTTGTTGCATGAGGAAAGAAATACTTAAGGATCGGCGTGATAAAACGGGAGGTCTCTTCGGCCGAACCGCTCCCGCTAGACAAAAACATTATGACCGCGAGCCACAACGCGAATGGCGCGAACGGTATCACCCATTCGCGCCATTCTGAACCGGCCATTTGCGGTCTAGCCACCTATGTTGAAGCTTGCCTGGCCGCCGCCTATGACAGTCGCCAGTACAGCGAGGATCCAACCCGCTACCTGCAGGAGCAGCGGATTTCGTCCTTCTTTCTTAACAAAGAAGAAAATGAGGCCGCCGATTATGCCGCAGAAAAATGTGACGAGTCCCCAGATCGCCTTGTCTGCCGTGTCCTTCCCGGTTTGGATCGCAGTGACTATCATCCAGATCCAGCCAATTAACATAAGGGCATAGCCCACCATCAACAGAATTCCAGCCATTTGTTACCTCCAAGGGTCAAGATTGATTTGTGATCGGAAAAGCAAGGCGATGATACACGAACCTGTGAAGGCTTGTCCAACACTGAAAAAGGCCCGGCATCGTAATGCCGAGCCCGGGTCCGGGCGTTCGGGGCCCCAGCGGGATCAGGCTGCGGCGGCGCCGGAGACGACCTCGATGATCTCTTTTGTGATCGCAGCCTGGCGGATGCGGTTCATATTGAGCGTGAGGGTATCGATCAGCTCACCGGCATTTTTCGAAGCAGAATCCATTGCGGTCATACGCGAGCCTTGCTCCGAAGCCACGGATTCGAGCATACCGCGATAGATCTGCGTCTCGACCTGTTTCGGCAGCAGCCGTCCAAATATCTCGGCAGGCGGCTGTTCGTAGATATATTCCGCATTGGCACTCGTGCCATCCTCGTCGCCGTCACCGGCTTTGACGATCGGAAGCAGTTGTTGGATCACGGGCTTCTGCGACAGCACCGTCTTGAACTCGGTAAATACGACGAACACCTTATCGATCGTCGTGTCGGAGGTGAACCGCTCGATCACCTTATTAGCGATATCGACAGCATCGGAGTGACTTACCTGGCCGCTTCCCGTCAGCCCGATATATTCGTCCGTCATCTCGATCTCGCGACGTTTGAAAAAATCGCGGCCCTTACGTCCGACAGCTATCATCGAGGCCGACTTGCTTTCGTTCTCGCGTATAAAAGCCTGGGTCGCCTTGATCACGTTTGCGTTGAACGCACCGGCGAGCCCCTTGTCGGCGCTGATCAGAACGATCAGGTATTTATCATCGCCGCGTTCGTCGAGGAGCGGATGCGAAAAATCGGTCACCTTTGAGCTTAGGCCGCCAAGCACATCACTCATTTTGCCCGCGTAAGGCCGCGAAGCCGTTACCCGATCCTGCGCGCGTTTCAGCTTCGCCGCGGCGACCATTTTCATCGCTTTGGTTATCTGCTGTGTGTTCTTGACCGACTTGATGCGTCGGCGCATGTCTAGAAGACTTGCCATTTTATCTATCTAAGATAGGACGCATAACTTGTATGCGTCCTACGAGTTACTAACTAAGCCGCTGCCATAGCAGCCGTTTTCCAACGCGTCACCTTGAAATCTTCGACGGCTTCTTTCATCTCAGCCTTGAGTGCGTCGTCGATGCTCTTTTTCTCGCGAAGCGTATTCAGGATCCCAGGATTTGCCTCTTCCATGAACTTCGTGAGTTCTTCTTCAAAACGCTTTAGGTCTGCGACTTCGACATCGTCCGCGAAGCCGTTCGAGACGGTCCAGATGATAAGGACCTGTTCGAGAACGTCCATCGGCACGTACTGAGGCTGCTTGAGGATCTCGGTCAGGCGGCGCCCGCGTTCGAGCTGAGCCTGGGTCGATTTGTCGAGGTCCGAGCCGAACTGAGCGAACGCAGCCAACTCGCGGAACTGGGCAAGGTCGATACGGAGCGTACCCGCGACCTGCTTCATCGCCTTGATCTGTGCCGAACCGCCCACACGCGAGACCGAGTTGCCCACGTTGATAGCGGGGCGGACGCCCGAGTTGAACAGGTCTGACTCTAGGAAGATCTGGCCGTCGGTGATCGAGATCACGTTGGTCGGGATGTAGGCCGAGATGTCTCCGGCCTGCGTTTCGATGATCGGCAGCGAGGTCAATGAACCGCCGCCGCGTGCGTCTGACATTTTAGCCGCACGCTCGAGCAGACGTGAGTGGAGATAGAACACGTCGCCGGGATATGCTTCGCGGCCCGGCGGACGGCGGAGCAAGAGCGAGATCTCGCGATACGCTGCGGCCTGCTTCGAAAGATCGTCGTAGATCGTCAGGGCGTGGCGGCCATTGTCACGGAAATATTCGCCCATCGCACAGCCTGAATATGGAGCCAGGAACTGCATCGCCGCAGGGTCGGATGCCGAGGCGTTCACGATGATCGTATAGTCCATCGCTCCGTATTCCTCTAGCTTCTGCCGCACCTGAGCAACAGTAGATGCTTTCTGGCCGATGGCGACATAGACGCAGATGACGTCCTTACCTTTTTGATTGATGATCGTGTCGATCGCGACGGCCGTTTTACCTGTCTGTCGGTCGCCGATGATAAGTTCGCGTTGTCCGCGGCCGATCGGGACCATCGAGTCGATCGCCTTGAGGCCGGTCTGGAGCGGTTCCTTCACCGGCTGACGGTCGATGATGCCGGGAGCGATACGCTCGACCGGATAGAACGAATCCGTGATGATCTCGCCTGCGTCGTCGATCGGATTGCCGAGTGCGTCAACAACTCGGCCGATCAGAGCGTCGCCCACCGGCACGCTCATGATGCGCTTTGTGCGTTTGGCTTCGTCGCCCTCTTTGATCTTCTGAAAATCGCCGAAAAGCACGCATCCGACCTTGTCTTCTTCGAGGTTGAGCGCGAGTCCGCGAACGCCATGAGGAAACTCGAGCAGTTCGCCGGCCATGACCTTCTCCAGCCCGAAGACCTCAGCGATACCGTCGCCTACCTTGATGACGGTGCCCACCTCGGCCACGGTCATCGAAGCGTCAAAATTCTCGATCTGTGCACGAATGATCTCGTTGATCTCGTTAGCTTTGATTGATTCCATATAAATCGTTCGTTGCGGTTTCCGCCCGTGCGGGATCGGCGTATGCCGAGATGCCGCTTATCCGTTCATCAATTGTTCTCTTAAATTATCAAGTTTGGTCCGGACCGACCCATCGAATACCGTCGATCCGACTCGGGTCACAGCCCCACCGATCAATCCCGCATCGACCTTGAACTCGACACGCACCTTCTTGCCGGTCAGCCTGTTCAGATCGTTCTCGAACAGCGATCGTTCATCTGTGTCCAGTTCGCGTGCCGAGACGACCTCAGCGGCCACGATGCCGCCACGCTCCTCCAATTCGGCCGCAAACCTCCCATCGATCTCGGCAAGGTCGCCGAGGCGGCCGTTGCGGAGAAGAACGCGGAGAAAATTTGCGGTCGTCTTCGAAGGTTTCGACCGCGCGATCAGCTCGTCCAGGAGCTTCTCTTTGCTGCCGTGCCCGATCGCCGGACTGACGAATGCTTTCCGAAGTTCGTCACTGGACCGGACCATTGCCGCGAATGCATGAACCTCGGCGGCGACCTCGTCCGAATTGCCGCCCGCGGTCGCGACATCAGCCAGGGCAGAAGCGTAACGTCGGGCTATCATCTCATTGCTCATAATCAGTTAAGCCCTCCGATCTCGTCGATGCTGGCCTTCACCAGGCGGACATCCGTACCGGCATCGATACGCCCGCGAAGTTTTTCTTCGGCGAGACGAACACTCTCCTCGGCTGAGAAACGCCGCAGCTCCGCTCGGGTCTGCGCCGCGATGCGTGCGAGGTCAGAATCGGCCTGTTGTCGGAGCCGGTCGATATCGGCTGAGGTCTGGTCCGCCACACGAGCTTGTTCGGCCTCGGATTCGGCTTTAGCCTCGGCGATTATCCGCTGTTTCTCATTCTCCAGCTGCGCCACTTTTGCCTCGGCCTCGACGAGCCGTGCCATCGCGGCCTGCTTCTCTTCTTCGGCCTTGATCAGCTCCGCGCGGATCGTCTCGCGACGTGCCTTGAACGCATCGCCGAGCGGCCGTTTCAGCAAATAGACCAGCAGGCCGACGAACACGAAAAGATTGAAGAATTTCCAAGCTTCAAAGCCGGGAATATTGAGGTAATCGTTATAGAACTGTGTAAAGCCGCCCGAAGAGCCGTGGCCGCCGCCGGCGAATAATATTAAGACCTGGGCGAATAGCGAAATCATATAGACAATTGAATATTATGCACCGATGATCGTACCCGCGATGCGGTCGGCAAACTTGTCGGCTTCAGCCGACACGGCCTTGCGAGCTTCTGCAGCTTCTTTGGCAAGGGCCTCGCGGTCGGACGTCAGCCGAGCGGCCACCTCTGCTTTTGCCTCGGCGAGACGCCGTTCGCGTTCCGCAACCGTAGCAGCGTGTGACGCTTCGGTCAGCTTGTAGCCTTCGTCACGAGCCTCCAACAACTCCGATTCGACAGCCGCTTCCTTTTCCTTGACCTTAGCAAGTATCTCCACCGCCTCGGATGAGCGCCCGCCTTTGTTCTTTTCTCGCGATTCCATGATGCGCGCCAGCGGTTTGTACAACGACCGGTTCAACGCCCAGATCATTATCAAAATGAACGCGATGTGGACAAAAAGCGTCCCATCCGGAAATAGTTGTATGCCGCCCGCGAGTGCAAATGTATGCATAGTCTCGATAGTTCCGATCTAACGGTGAAAAGGGCCATTCGGGCGCCTTTTTCTCAAAAGATATAAGGGTATCACGCGCCTAATTTTAGGGTCAAGGAGGCCCGCCGCAGCGGATGCCCGGCCGGCTCGCTAGCGGCGTATATCGGACGGCTCGGTCCGCTTGCGGTTTTGGCTCCGGGCGACGGCTTGCCGCCCCGGCCATTGAATGCTGTAAGATATCTCGCTATGAAGATCGCTACTTGGAACGTTAACTCGATCAATGTCCGCATTCCGCACCTCGTGGAGTGGGCCCGATCGGCCGAACCGGACGTCATCTGCCTGCAGGAGACAAAGTGCGTTGACGAGAATTTCCCGCTTACTGTCATCAACGAACTCGGATACGAAGCTGCTTTTTTCGGACAGAAGTCGTACAACGGTGTAGCCATACTCTCAAAATTTCCTATCGACGATGTCGAAAAAGGGTTTCCCGATGACGATGACGAAGCGCCTAAACGTCTGATAGCAGCAACGATAGGCGGCGTGCGGGTCGTCAATACCTATATCCCCAACGGCACGGAGCTCGGCACCGACAAATTCCAATTCAAGCTGGATTGGCTCCAGCGTCTCAGGCGTTACTTCGAGGAGAGCTGCTCAAAGGACGCCGATGTGCTGTTGTGCGGCGATTTCAACGTAGCAATGGATGAGATCGACGTTTGGAGCGTCGCGCAATGGGAAGGCAAGCTTCATTTCACCAAGACCGAACGGGCCGCAATGCATTACGTAAAGCAGTGGGGATTCAACGACCTTTTTCGTTCGCTTCATCCCGATTCACGCGAATTCTCCTGGTGGAACTACCGCGAAGGAGCATGGCAGCGGGATCAGGGCCTAAGGATCGATTACATATGGACATCCGCGTCGCTCGCGAAAAGAGCTCGATCATGTGAGATCGACAGATACCCGCGCGGACTCGAGAAACCCAGCGATCACGCTCCGGTGATAGCGGAGTTCGCGTGACCGCGAGCGTTGTTCGCTGAACATCGGCTTTGCTATTATTGTAAATTCGGGAAAATGGATATCAGAAAAGCAGTATTGATATTTACCGGAACGGTATGCGTCGGGCTTGGCGTACTTGGCATCTTTTTGCCGCTAATGCCAACGACGGTCTTTCTTCTTATGGCCGCATATTGCTATTCGAAAAGCTCCGACCGATTCCACACTTGGCTCCTCAACAATCGATGGCTCGGCTCGTATATCAAGACCTATAAATCAGGCCAGGGCATCTCCGTCAGGCAAAAGGCTACGTCGATAGCTATACTGTGGGCGTCCATCGGGTTCAGTATTTGGATGATCAACGGTAAACTATGGGTCACTTTGCTATTGGCGGCTATCGCGATTGCGATCACGATCCACCTGTTGTGGATAAAGACTTACAGACCCGGCCAGTCTGACGAAGCCGACGAGCCGCAGCAACCCGATCCGGTCCGGGCCGCAGCCGAACTCTAATAAAAAGATGGCAAATCACTTAAGCCGTACGGTTGATACCACCCTGCCCGCGTTTGGCGCGTCGGCAGTCCTATTGCAGGTCCTGCTCGTCGGCGTTGCGGCATTCGTGATGCCTGCGGCGGCCCATGCGGCCGGTGTGCCGGTTCGTGTATTTTTGCCAATGCACTGGCCCGTCATCCTGGCCGGGCTCGTTTACGGCTGGCGATCCGGGCTGCTGGTCGGAGCCGCCGCTCCGCTGGTCAGCTTTGCGGTCTCAGGTATGCCGCCCGTGTTCATCCTGCCCGCAATGACGGCTGAGCTTGCGATGTACGGTTTGGCGGCCGGCCTGCTTCGTGAAAGGTTCAAGCTCAACGCGTTTCTGGCGACGGCGGCCGCTTTGGTCGCGGGCCGAATCGTGTATGTCGCGTTCGCGATCGGAACCGGCACGAACGGCACGCCCATCGGCGAATATCTCGCAGCGGCTTTGCTACCGGGAGCTGCGGCCGCCATAGCGCAGCTGCTTATCTTGCCGATCGCGGCGAACGGCTGGGTTCGCCTCGGACGCTCTCGTTGATCTCAACCCTGCAGTTTACGTGTCCAAACGACAAGAGCCTCGAGCATCTTGCGTATGAAATCCCGTGTCGGTTCGTCAGTTAGCCGACCGTCGGCGTCAAATTTTGCGGCTGCCCCGCCGATCATGACCTCCGGTTTGTTTATCGGGTGCATATCGAGGAAAACCATCACTTTGCGAAGATCGTATTGGGCTCGGGCCGTAGCGATATTGCCGCCGGAAACGCCCATGATCGCAGCCGGTTTGCCCTCCCAGGCGCTGTCGCCGTACGGCCGCGACGCACAGTCGATCGCGTTCTTGAGCACGCCGGGTATCGAGTAGTTGTACTCGGGTGTCGCAAAGACGATCGCGTCAGCTTCGCGCACTTTTCGTTTGAACTCCACAATGGCCTGCGGAGGTTCCCGTTCGAGGTCCTGATCAAAAAGTGGCAGTTGCGATATATCGCATATCTCGAGCTCACATCCGTCAGGACAGAGCTCCTGAGCGGCGCGAAGTGCCGATGTGTTCCACGAGCCTTTTCTTAAACTGCCTGATATCCCGAGCAATCTGATCGTATCGTTCATATGATCTGTCTCTCCAAAGCAATAGCGTACAACGCCCCTCGACGTCGCGCGTCGTCAAATAGTATTAGATCCGACTGATCAATTCGGCTGGCTCTCCGTACCGGATGCGGGCCTACTTTTTCAGCAGTTCGATGATGCGTTTCACTAGCTGCGGCAGCATGGACGCCGTCTTTACGATAGAGCCGCTGGCGAAATCCGTCGCGAATCGGCGAAATGTCGCGGTCGCGGCGGGAGTATAGGGCATCCACCATGCGTCGGGCAGGATTGCGAGCCCATTCGTGTGGATGTGCTGCGGCTGAACGAGTTCCATCAGGCCCTCGAGGCCGTGTGTGCGGCCGCGTCCCGAGTTCTTGAACCCGCCCCACGGCGTCTGGCTTATACCGTGAGTGTAGAGCACTTCGTTGATACAGACCGAGCCGGCCTCGATCTTTTCGGCGACGCGGCGAGCGCGTGACCTGTCGCGGGTCCAAACACTGGCCGTCAGTCCGAACTCGCTGTCGTTCGCCAGGGTGATCGCCTCGTCTTCTGTATCAAAGACGCAGATCGGCAGCGTTGGGCCAAACGTTTCCTCGCGCATCGGCAGCATCTGATTCGTCGCACCGGTGATGACCGTCGGAGCGAAAAAGAATCCGCTTGCCGTCTCGATCTGGTCGGTCGGTTCGGTAAAGCCCGGTACGATCACTTCTCCGCCGGTCTCGACCTTAGCCCCGGCATCTTTGAACGCTTCGACGTGTTCAAAGACCGTTTTCAACTGACGCTCGGACGACATTGCAGCAACCGAAACTTCCGGGTCGCTGCCAACGCCGACCTTGAGCCGTTTCGTGCGTTCGATGATCTTTTCGGTCAATTTGTCGGCTGCACCGCGTTGGACATAGAGCCGTTCGACCGACGAGCACGACTGGCCCGCATTGCAGAACGCGCCCCAAACGGCCGCGGCTGCGGCGAGGTCCAGGTTGGCGTCATCGAAAACGATCATCGGATCCTTGCCGCCGAGCTCCAGGACGCACGAGGTCAGGTTCCCGGCTGCGGCCTCTGCGATCCTCTTACCGGTCGCGACAGAGCCCGTGAACATGATCTTGTCCGGCGGTGCCTCGACGAGCGCCGCACCTGTCGTGCCGTCGCCGGTCACGACCTGAACAGCGTTCTCCGGAAATCCCGCTTTCTGAAATATTTCGCCGATCTTAAGTCCAATAAATGGAGTAAGTTCCGACGGTTTGATGACCACGGTGTTACCGGCCATCAATGCCATTGCTGCCTCTCCGAGCGGAATGGAGAACGGATAATTCCAGGCCGGAATTATGCCGACGACCCCGAACGGATGATAGATGACCTTCGACGAGCGTCCGAGCAAACCGTAGAGCCCGATGCCGATCATGCGCGGTTTGAGCAGCCGTTCCGTGTTGCGAGCGAAATGCTGCATCAGGTCGAGGACCGGAGCGATCTCCATCGAAAGGGCCTCGGCGACCGGTTTGCCTGATTCGCGCGAGATGAGCCCGGCGATATCGTCCATCTCGGCGAGGATCACTTCGCGGGCCGCCATCACGAGTTGCTTTCGCGTCGCAAATGATGTGTCACGCCATTTCAAAAAAGCATCGCGCGACCGATCTACGGCCGAACGCACATCGTCAGCCGAGGTATTTGCTACGCGCCCGATCTCTTCGCCGGTGGCCGGGTTGATCGAGACGATCTCGTTTGTTTCGGCTCTCATTGTCTGTGCCATTTTGTCAGGCTGCCGCTCGCTCGATCACTCCATATGCCGCGTCGATCGCCTCGCTGAGTTTTTCGGGGTCGGTGCCGCCGCCCTCGGCCATATCGGGTTTACCGCCGCCTTTTCCGCCGACGATAGGAGCGATCTCGCGGATTATATTTCCTGCCTTGACCTTGGCGGTCAGATCGTCAGACACGCGGACGATCAGGCCGGCCTTGCCGTCGTCTTTGCGGCCGATGATAACGATGCCGCTCTTAAGGCGAGCAAGCAGCGTGTCCGAAAGCTGCCGGGTCGCGCCTGCGTCGAGGCCCTCGACGATCTTTGCCAGCACGCGCACGCCAGCGATGTCTCTGACGTCGTCCGCATCGCCATTCGTCGCCGAGCCGCCGCCCATTGCTGCTTTTAGCTTGAGATCGTCCATCTCCTTGCGAGTCCGCTTCAGCTCCTCTTGGAGTCTCGCAATGGCGTTAGGCAGATTGTCGCGTTGCGTATTGAGCGCCGCGAGCGACGCGTCGATCAGTTTTTCGTCTTCACGAAATCGCCTGAAAGAGTCAAAGCCCGTGACAGCCCTGATCCGTCTCACGCCCGACGCGATCGCTTCGTCAGAGATGATCTTGAATGATCCGATATCGCCGGTTGCACTGACGTGGGTGCCGCCGCAGAGCTCACGCGAGAACGTGCCGTCACCCACCGAAAGCACGCGAACCTCGGAGCCGTATTTCTCGCCAAACATTGCTACCGCACCGGAACGCATTGCGTCCTCGAGCGCCATCATATTCGTCGTAACCGGTTCATTCTCAAGGATATAGCGGTTTACCAGATCTTCGACCTCGGCGATCTCGGCCGACGTCATCGGCTGATAATGTGCAAAATCGAACCGCAGATAATTTGGCGCAACGACCGAACCTGCCTGTTTGACGTGTGTTCCCAGGACCTCTTTTAAGGCCGCGTGGACCAGATGCGTCGCGGTGTGATTTCGCCGCGTTGCGTCGCGCTTCTCAGCATCGACGATCGCCGTCACTTCGTCGCCGACTTTGATCTCGCCTTTTTCGACCGTCACCTTGTGGATGATCAATCCCGCGACCGGTGAGTATGTATCTGCAACCGCTGCGGTGCCCTTCGACGTGACCAGCTTGCCGGTATCGCCGACCTGTCCGCCCGATTCGGCATAGAACGGCGTGCGGTCGAGCACGACGCTGCCTTGCCGGCCTTCGCCCAACTTATCGACCTGCGCGTCGCCGTCGAGTATAGCGACGACCTTTGCTCCATCGACCTGCGTCACGTCGTAGCCGAGGAATTCGTTCGCCGCGACCTTGTCCAGTATCTCGGCATACACCGGCGAGACCTCGCTTTTGCGAGACGTTTTGCCGATGTCGGATTGCTGCTGCAGCGATTGCAGAGCCGCATCAAAACGTGAGTTGAAATCGTCTTCGTCGAGGACGATGCCTTTCTCCTCTAAGAACACGCGGATCAGATCGCGAGGCGTTCCGAATGTGTCGTAAAGTTTGCCGATCGACAGGAACAAAGCGTCGTCCGCATGTGTGTCGCCTGTAATGCCGAGCTCAGCCAGTTTGCCGAGTCCGACGGTCACAGTTGCTCCAAACCGCTCTTCCTCGAGCCGCACCATCTTGCCGATGAATTCACGCTGGGTCTCGAGTTCGGGAAACGCACCGTTGAAACGCGAGACGACCTCGTCGCAGACCTTGTAAAAGAACGGATCGGTGAGGCCCAAGTGTTCGCGGCCGTGATATATGGCACGGCGCATTATCTTGCGCAGCACGTAGTTGCGGCCTTCGTTGCCTGGCAAGATGCCGTCGGCAATGGCAAACGCGGTCGAACGCGCATGATCCGCGATCACGCGGCAAGCAAACTGCTGTTGGTCATCGAGGCTATCGTAAACGCTCATCAGCTAGATAATATACCAAATGAGAGAGACGTTCGATTGACACCGTCACCCGATAGGGCGACAATCACCCTTATCTGACAAGCAGGGACGACGGAGGTGTCATATGTTCGTCATCCGAAACGTATTCCGATGCCGGCCGGGCAAGGCCGGTGCGGTCGCCGATAAATTTCGCGCAGCTCACGAACTGATGCGAGACACGGGCATCGAGCCGCGGATAATGATCGACGAGGTCGCAGATTTCTGGACCGTCGTCGTCGAGGTCGAGGTCGAGGACCTGGCCGAATTCGGCCGCGTGATGCATGAGCGAGGCTCGCGCGAAGATGTAAAGGCAGCAATGTCCGGATATCTTGAGATGGTCGAGAGCGGCCGCCGTGAGATATACCGGGTGGTGTGACCTGCAAATACTTAGGTGATATGAATAGATCCGTTTCTTTGGCGGCGTTGTCGGCCGTCGCGTTGATCGTTATGCTTGCGGCCGGCGAGGCCGAGGCACAGCGAGTGGGCGGCTACAAAGCTATCGACGTCGCGGACGCAGGCGCCGTAGCTGCGGCGAATTTCGCCGTTTCGTCGCGTTCGGCGAGTACTGAGATCGAGGTCTCGCTGATATCGATCGAGCGGGCCGAACGTCAGGTCGTGGCGGGTTCAAATTACAAGCTTTGCCTCAGGGTAAGCTCTCCGGACGGAGAGGACGGGGCCGAATCAGAAAGTATGGTGACGGCGGTCGTCTTTGTCGATCCAAAAGGCGTTTCCAAACTGACCAGCTGGGAAGATTCGGAATGCGGCAGCCCGGAATGATCCCGGGCCTTCGTCGTCATTCGATGCCCCACTCGGTGCCCTTGATCCTACCGAGCAGTTGGAGCGTGCGGCGATCACCTTCGTGGAGCGAGCGGATCAGCCACAGCAGCCCGTCCGACGTGCGTTTCGTCCACTCTATATCGCTGAAATGATACGGATCAACCGCTGAACGGGCCTTGCCGGGTCCATACGTCCTCACAACGTAGCTTTTAAGGTCGAATTCCGGTTTGAAATTGACGTAGATCGCGTATACAAAAGCTTTTGCAGGGATCTTCTCGATGATCGGGCGTTTGACCTCAGCCTCGTATTCTTCGCCGTCGCCGATCTTTCGCTTTACGGTATCTACCCGCAGCCCGGCCTCGCGAAGCGCAATGTCATAATCCTGGACCATTACGACAATCTCGGCCACGTTGCCTTTGTCGATCGGGACCCTGATCGCCAATGCTTCGAACCGATCGTCCTCGATCTCGGCCGCTTTGAGCTCGATCTGCTTTGCAAATTCGCGAAGCGTCATGCCGAGATATACCCGGCCGAGTTCTTTTGGGATGAACCTGGCCTGAGCCGGATAACTATAACCGGCCTTGCGCTGTGCAAACGTTTCCGCCGGTAGCATTACTGCACAGATGGCCAACAAAGCAATGATCAAGAGACGTCGTTCCATGGCAACTGTGTCTATTTTATCACGCCGAGAGAGTAGTTCGGTTCAGGGCCTCAAGCAAGCAGACTCTTTGCCGCACGCAGAACATTGTCGGCCGTGAAGCCATATTCCCTGAAGACGTCCTCAGCAGGAGCCGAGGTGCCGAATCTATCGACCGCGACGACAGAGCCGCGATCCCCGACGTATTTATGCCAGCCTTGCGAGACGCCGGCCTCAACGGCTAGCCGCGCGGTAACTTTCGGCGGCAGAACCTCGTCGCGATACTTCTGCGGCTGAGCGTCAAAGAATTCCCAGCATGGCATCGAAACGACTCGCGTAGGTGTGCCTTCGGCGTTGAGCTTCTCGCGAGTTTCCAATGCGAGGCCGACCTCGCTACCGGTGGCGATCAAGATGAGCTTGGGCGTCGCCTGTTTGCCAGCCTTGGTCTCGGCTTCGGCGAGGATGTATGCGCCTTTGTGCAGTCCGCTCGCCGAGGCGTATTTTTTGCGGTCAATGATCGTGACCTTTTGCCGCGACAGAGCAAATGCCGTCGGCGCACCGGTGCGCTTGAGTGCCGCACGCCAGGCTTCACGTACCTCGTGCGCATCGCAGGGACGTATGACAGCGAGATGAGGAATGGCCCGCAACGCGGCCAGATGCTCTACCGATTGATGTGTCGGCCCGTCCTCTCCCAGCCCAATTGAATCATGCGTGAATACATAGATCACCTGTATATGCGACAGCGCCGCGAGCCGTATCGCCGGCCGCATATAATCCGAAAAGGTCTGAAACGTGCCGCCGAACGGGATCACTCCGCCGTAGAGGGCCATGCCGTTCATCACCGAACCCATCGCGTGTTCACGTATGCCGTAATGGACGTTGCGGTTCTGGAATCTACCTGCCTGTATATCATCAGACGCTTTGATGTAGGTGTTGTTCGACGGTGTGAGATCGCCCGAACCGCCGACCAAATGCGGGACCGCTCCGGCGATAGCGTTGATGACGTCGCCGCTGTACGCCCGCGTCGCTTTTGCATCGACACCGTCAAAGGCGGGCAGCGATCGCTCCCAATCGTTTCCTAGACCGTTGCGGATCTTCGCGAATTCAGCTCCAAGCTCGGGGTGCGTCCTTTCGTATCGTGCGACGAGGTTATCCCAGTCGCGGCTGAGCTTGGCACCATTCTTTACGGCTTGCCGCATGTGCGCCGCAACCTCTTTCGGCACATAGAAATGCTTGTTCTCCGGCCAGCCGAGGTTTCGCTTTGTCTCTTTCACCGCCTCTTCGCCGGGAGCGTCAGAGTGCGCCTTTGACGTACCTTGCTTCGGCATACCGAATCCTATGATCGTATGCACCCTGATCAGCGAAGGCTTGTCTTTGATCTTCTGCGCCGCCTTGATAGCTGCCTCGATAGCCTTGAGGTCGTTGCCATCAGCGACGTCGCTTACGTGCCATCCGCAGGCCTCGAATCGTTTTGTAACGTCCTCAGTGAACGCAAGGTCGGTCGATCCGTCGATCGTAATGCGGTTGTCGTCGTATAGATAAATGAGGTTGCCGAGCTTGAGGTGCCCGGCGAGCGATGCTGCCTCGTAGCTGACGCCTTCCATCAGGTCGCCGTCCGAGCAGATGCAGTAAATGTAGTCGTCGATGACCTTGAAGCCCGGTTTGTTAAAACGCGCCGCCAGATGTTTGCTTGCCAGTCCCATCCCGACGCCGTTGGCAAAACCTTGTCCCAGCGGTCCCGTCGTCACCTCGACACCGGGCGTGAGTATATTCTCCGGATGGCCGGGCGTTTTGGATCCGATCTGCCGAAACCTTTTGATCTCGCTCATCGGGAGGTCGTATCCGGTCAGATGCAGCAGCGAATACAACAGCATCGAGCCGTGTCCGCCGCTTAATAGAAAACGGTCACGCCCGAGCCACTTCGGTCGTTTCGGGTCGTGCCTTAGAAACTTGGTCCACAGCACATACGCCGCGGGAGCCATGCCGAGTGGCAGTCCCGGATGGCCCGAATTCGCCTTTTGAATGGCATCGAGCGACAACGTGCGTATGGTGTTGATCGAAAGCTGGTCGAGGAGCGAGCGTGAAGTCATCTTTTTCAAATGTTCGAAAGGCTGAGTTAGTCCGGACGGTAAATTACATTTTGCCAGTAGTTTCGAGCGCAAGCAAAGCGGCTCCCCTGAGTGAGGCTTCCTTGACGTCGCTTACCTCCAGCCTGCGGCCCAATGCATCGGCTGCGATCTGCTGCCAGGCTCTGGATGCCAGAAGAGCACCGCCGGACGCGATCACGCGATCGATCCTGCAAATGCGGTTCATACGCTCTTGTATGTCCGCCAATCGAAAAGCGACGCCTTCCATGGCGGCTCTAAGTACGTCAATGCCGTCGTGCTCGGACGTCAGTCCGATCATCGCTCCGCGTGCTTCCTCGTTGTAGCCCGTGGAGCGCTCGCCGAAAAAGAACGGTATGACCGTAAGGCCGTCGTCAGGTTCGCGAGCGGCGACCAGAGCGTCGCAGTTCTTTGCCAGGCCAAAGCGTTCGCGGATCAAGTGGTGCAGGTTCCCTCCGTCGGATAGCGCGCCGCCGACTATCGCCCTTTTGCCGTCGATGCGATAGCACCACAAACCTCGCGGGTGCCGACCGGGCACGCCGCCGTCGGGAATGGACCTCATCGCCGCCGACGTGCCTATCATCAGGCTCGCGGTGCCGGGCATCGGCCCGCAGGAGCCTATGTGGTCCGCGGCCCCGTCGCCTACCGCCGCGAACCAATCGGCCTTAGCCAGCGTCGGCCAGCGGCGAGCGTATCTTCGCGTCAACCTGAATGTCTCGCCATCGGCCGCGATCCGGGCCAGCGAGCCTTTCCGGAGTTTTAGGAACCGCAGCATCTCGGCATCCGGTAGGCACCTCCGCTGATCAAAGATGCCGGTCGCCGACGCCATCGAGATGCTTGTAACGCATTCGCCGAAAAGCCGTTCGGCGATCAGGTCCGGGAACGAGCACCAGCGTGCCGTCTTGCGCCAGATCAAAGGCTGACGCTCGCGAAACCACATGAGTTTCGCCGGCCAGAAGCTGGAATGGAAATGGGCTCCCGTGCGGCGATGCGACGCAGTCTCATCTAGTCGTTCCTTTATCAGCGGCGTGAACTCGCGGCTCCGCCGATCGGCCCACGTCAGCACCGGCGTCGTCGCGCGTCCGCGTTCGTCAACACCGACGATACCGTGCCAGAAAGCGCTCATTGCGACGGCCTCCACGGGATCGCCTGTTACAGCGGCGACACGGTCGATCACATCGAGGGTCCGCTGCATCAACTCCACTGAGTCGAATTCCGAAGCTCCCGCAGCCGGGATGCTCGGCGAGTGCTCAGCTTTGACGAGCGTGCGCGGCAGCATTCGTCCCGTCGCGTCGAACACGCACGCGCGAACGCTCGACGTGCCTATGTCGACAGAGAGAATGCTCGCTTTAGCCAATGATAGTTTTTGCGCCGGCTGCAGCCGCCGGAAAAGTGTCAACCGAAGATCTTTTTGAACCACCACCGAGTGCCTACGAACAGGAACCGGTAATCCTTCATGAACTCGGGCGGCTTGCCCTCAAAATAATGTCCGATGAACTGAAGTATCCAGCCGATCACAAAAAGCCCGGCCGCAGCTATCCACAAGTAGCTAACAAAAAAACAGAACGGCACCATCAATATCGACAGCACGATCATCGGAATGCCGAAAGTGTGGGTCATCTTGTTGACCGGGTGCTGATGCGCCTCGGAGTATTCGTCGATCCAATCGTCCCAGCTTCGTCCGCCCATCATAAGGTTCGCCTCCGTTGTCGATGTTTTGGCAAACATCATACATCAATCTTGCCGTCTGCGCAGAACTTTTACGACGAGGCCGTCTTCGAGTTCGACCGTTTCGACGGTCTCAAATCCGGCGAGAAAATCAGACGGCATATAGGTATCAGCGTCCGCGACAGTTATCGGTATCTCGGTGACGATCCATTTGTCGATCACGTCTGCGAAAGAAGCGTATGTGGCCGCTCCGCCGATCACGAAGAGGTCGCCGGAGAGATAATGCGAAAGCTCGACCGCCTCTCGTGTCGTCGAAAGCCGCACTACGCCGTCGCCCGGTTCGACACCGCCGGTTCGGGTCATAACGATGTTAAGCCGGCCCGGCAGCGGGCCGCGGAGCGAGCGCCACGTGTTAGCGCCCATCAATACGGCATTACCGACTGTCGTCCGTTTAAAGAACTGCAGGTCGGCCGAGTAATGCCACGGCAGCTTACCATCGCGGCCGATGGCGTGATCTTGTGAAATAGCGACAATACCTATGATCATATCTTTATGGTCGCTCCTTTAAACACCGATATCTCAGAGCCCTTTGCAAATAGGACCGAATGCGGTGCCGACCTCTGCAGAAAAGCGAATTCCGGCCCGTATGTGCGTTCGATGTCTATATCGATCGTCGAGTCAGTGACCGAGCGGAGCTCCCATTTCGGATGCTCGACCTTGTATTCGTCGGTCCGGCCCGCACCTCGGGCCGTGTAGCCCCAGTAGTGCTCGATGATGAACTCGCCATGCGACCCGGCCGGCGGGATGCCCGACGTCTGTCCGATCTCGACACCGAGACTGTTGCGTACGTTTCCGCGAGACCATTCATACTGCACTGCCGTGTCAGAGCGTTCGTTGTTCATCCGCCAGCGTTCATAAGGCTCGCCATAGAGCACGCGGGCGACCGTCGCTATCGCCGTACGCGGCACGATCTCTTTTACAAAACAAACAGCCCGACGCGTCTCGTCCGGCAGTTCACGCTTGATATAGAAACGCAGGTTGACCTCTTCAAAGTTGACATGGAATGGAACGCGTACGCCGAGCACTCTGGTATCAAGGAACATAAAACCGACAAGGCTAACAAAGCACTTGCCTTCGAACGTATCGAGCTCAGTTCCCGCAGGGACACGAGACGCCAGCAGCTCCGGGCCGACCTCGTAGTTGGCCATTATAAGGTCTTGCCAGCGTGCGGTCAGAAATCGCATCGGTCGTCAGGCTATATCACGTAGGCCAACGATACTGCGGGCAGTATCGACACGGCGAATGTCCCGATCGCGGCGACAAAAGCAAAAAGCCATGCCTGACGGCCCGTTCGTATCTTCATCAGCCCAAGCAATACCCTTTTTACCAACATCAGCAGCACAGGCGGGAACGTGAAGCAGAACGCGAGCAGAAGCGCGAGTGTCCAGTTGCCTCCGGGGATGTCGGACAGAGCCCCGCTCCAGGCCATCGCCAGCATCGTGCCAAACACGGCGAACGATACCAGGCCGCCCAAAACTATCGCGATCGCGTTGCTTATGAGCACGAACGCTATCGAGCTGCCGGCACCAGTCCATTTTGCACGCGCAAGCCACAGCACTTCGGCCACCGCGGCGAAGACGAGGCCGCCGATCGCAGAGATCACCACGATCCATTCCTTTGTGTTCCCGCTCATCGTGCCGGTCCTCCGTCGATCTCCTCGATCTTTCGATACAGCGTCTTGCGGCCTATATTCAGCAGGCGGGCCGCACGCGATTTGTCGCCGCCGGTATATTCAAGCGTCGCGCGTATCACTTTGCGCTCCACCTCGTCGAGAGCGGCAGGCATCTCTATCTCGATGCCATGGGTGCGTCCTTCCGCCGCGGCTTCCGAACGCTCGTGACGCGAGTATGATTGAGGATCGCCCGACAGCCGACGCATCGCCTCCGGCAGATCCTCGACCTCGATCCGACGGCCCGCGGCAAGTATGACCGCGCGTTCGACGGCGTTCTCCAACTCGCGGACGTTGCCCGGCCAGTTGTAGCCGGCAAGTATCCGCATCGCGGCTTTTGAGATCCCCGTTACCGGCTTTCCGGTTCGCGTATTCTGCTGATCGAGGAAATGATATACCAACAGATGTATGTCCTCGATACGCTCGCGCAGGGGCGGTAAAGCGATCGGAAAGACCGACAGACGGTAGAACAGATCTTTGCGGAAAGTGCCTTCCTCGACGGCGCGTTCGAGTTCGGCGTTGGTCGCGGCGATCACACGTACTGACGTTTTGATCACTTCCTTTCCGCCGACGCGCGTGAACTCGCCGTTCTCTAGTACGCGCAGCAGCTTGACCTGTGCCTGCAGCGACATTTCGCCGATCTCATCGAGAAAGAGCGTGCCTCCGTTAGCTTCTTCGAATCGACCGATGCGTCGGTCGCGAGCGTCGGTAAACGCGCCTTTTTCGTGGCCGAACAGCTCTGATTCGAGAAGCGTTTCCGGTATCGCTCCGCAGTTTATCTTGACGAAAGGCTTGCCTTCCCTGCCCGAATTGAGGTGAATTAAGTTCGCTATGAGTTCCTTGCCGGTTCCCGATTCTCCGGTGATCAGGACCGTCGTGTCGGTATCAGCAACGCTGAGCGCCAGCTCTATCGAACGCCTCAGTGCGGGAGCCTGGCCGACGATCTCGCTGTGGCGCTGATGCAGTTCGCTCTTGAGCCGCATCACCTCGGCCGACAATTGGTCGCGTTCGAGCGCGGTGCCGATCTGGTCGGCTATTCCCTCGACCAGAGCGACATCATGGCCGGCAAACGCACTGTGAGTGCTCCATACGAAACCCAAAAGCCCGAATGGCTTGCCCGCGACGCGCACCGGAGCCACCAGTGCCGCTTTGCCGCCGAGCTGTGTATTAAAGAAGATGCGGATCGCGAACGGCAGTTCAGAATCCGATAACTGGAGCGTTTTGCCGTCGCGGAGCAGGTCGGCGATGGCTCTGAAGGATTCGACATCCAGCGATTTGTTGTGCTGCTCGATCATCTGCAGCAGCTTCGAGATCTTGATCCCTTCGGCGGCCTTGAAAGACGACAATGCTATGCGTTTGCCGGATTGGTCGAGCACTCCGAGCGCACAGTAATCGGCACCCACGAGCCCGACCGCACGCTCGAGAACGTGCTCGGATACCTCGTTAAAGTTAGATCTCGAATTGAGAAGATTTGCGATCTCGAGCAAAGCGTTCGTCCGGCGGGTCTCTTTCTCCTGTGCGACAAAGAGGCTCGTATATTGATACCCGATAGCAAGCTGTCGAGCGACCGATTCGAGGAAAGCGACCTCATCGTCGAGCCACACTCGCGCTCCGCGCGTGTCATGCAGCCCGAGCAGCCCGAGCACCCGCGTGCCCTGCATGATCGGTATCACCAGCAGCGACCGCGTACCGAGTGCGCGAGTAAAGAATTTTAGCGTCGGATCCTTGGTCTTTGCCGTATCGTTGATACGGATAGGCCGCGTGATATCAAATCGCTCTGCCAGCTTTGCGGCGTCAAAAGGTATGGTCGTCCCGATGCTTCGCGGGACTGTTCGGTCGCGTCGCCACTCGTGGCTTATTCTGAGCTCATCGCCTTCGCCCAGACGCAGCAGGTCGCATCGATCGGCCTGGATCATCCGCCCGAGTTCGGACACGACAACGTCGAGGAATCGTTCAAGGTCGATATTCGTCGGCAGGTCACGGGCGAGCCGGTCAATGATACCGTCGCGGGCCTCGTACATTCGTGAGAGCTGAGCGGGCGATAGCTGGGCGCCCGTCGGAGGTTCGTTCGATGCTTGCTCCCTTCGCACTTGCACTAATGTGCTCCTCGCAGTCGCCGTATGTCAAGTTGACACACTCGCCGCGATTCAGTGTGTTAGTACGAAACACTCTAATTAACGGGTTTAGGCCGCTGAGGCAGCGGGGCTATGTCGCCTTTTTTCGACTTTGGTGCCGCAGGCTGGGCCGGTGGCGGCTGATTGGGCCGCGACGACGGAGGCGGCGGCGTCGGCCTCTCAACGGGCTTGTTGGCAGGAGCAGCCGTGTTCGAAGCGATGTTCGCGTCCGCCGTGTTGGCCGCCGTGTTCGCCCCCGGTGCCTTGTTGGCATCGATCTTCGGCCCTGAGAATTCGACACGTTTTGCCCCGGCTTCGGCCGTCTCGTATAGGTCGGTCGCCTCCGGGTTGTCCGGATCGATCTCCAACGCTTTCTTAAGCGCCGCCATCGCCTCGCGGTATTTGGCAAGCTTGATGCGGATAGCTCCGAGTTCGGTCAGATACTCGATGTTCTTTGGCTCCAGCTTTGAGGCCCTCTCGAGCGCATCCTCTGCTTCCTCGTCCTTGTTGAGCTTGTTATACGCTCGGCCGAGATTGAAGTATGCAGCGGCATTGTCCGCGTTAGCGGCGAGCTGTTTCTTGTAGGAGGCAACCGCCTTTTCAAACATTTTTACGGAGTCCGGCTTTTTGGCATCCTGCTCCTTTGTCACTTCGCCCGGGAGTATCTCGGCTCCGCCGGCCTGCATCTTTTCCTTTTCCAGCAATCCGTACGCGATACCGAGTTTGAAGTACGCCTCTGCCAATTCCGGATCGATCTCGACGGCCCGCTTGTATGCTTCGATCGCAAGCTCCGTATTATTCTCGTCAAAGAGTCGGTCGCCCTCGGCCATTGCAGCGGCCGCATCGGTCAGCGAAGCAAAGGGCGAGACAGCGGCGGATCGTTCCACGTTGGAGTTTGCCGTGTCGGCCGGTGCTCGGCCGCAAGCCGTAAAACAGATAGCCGCAAGTGCGAACATCAATGCGCCGAAAGCTCTCATAGTCATTTGCGATAGGAACACACGATCAGCCCGGCGGGAAGACGAAAGGCCTGCCCGCCAGCAGATGCACGTGGATGTGAAATACGGTCTGGCCGCCGTCCCCGTTCGTATTTACCACGATCCGGTAACCGTCATCTGCGAATCCGCGCTGACGCGCGATCTCGGCCGCCTTGAGCATCAGATTGCCGATAAGCGGCCCGTGCGAGCCGGTCGCTTTATCCATCGAATCGATATGCTCCCGCGGCACTATCAGTATATGTACGGGCGCCTGCGGAGATATGTCGTCGAACGCCACGCACTCGTCGTCTGACGCGACCACCGAAGCCGGTATCTCGCCGGAGACGACCTTGCAGAAGATACAATCCGAAACGTGCATCTCAGACAATTAAACCAAAAACATTGCCGTTTGTTAATATTCGCCGGCCTCAGGCAGGGCTTTCGGTGATCCGCTCGATATCTGCACCGAGCGAACGCAGCTTTCGGACGATGGTCTCGTAGCCGCGGTCGATATGATAGACGCGGTCGATAAGCGTCTCGCCCTCGGCGCACAGTGCTGCCAGCACCAGCGAAGCTGACGCGCGGAGGTCCGATGCCTGGATCTTGGCTCCCATCAATCGCGAAGGGCCGGTGACGACAGCCGTGTTGCCGTGTATCTGGATATCGGCTCCGAGCCTTACAAGCTCGGACGCGTGCATGAATCGATTCTCAAAGATCGTCTCGACGATCGTCGATGTGCCCTCGGCCTGCGTCATCAGCGCCATATATTGCGCCTGCATGTCGGTCGGGAAAAGAGGATGAGGCTCAGTGACGACATCACAGGCCTTGAGCCCCGCTGACGACCTGCGAACCAACAGAGTGCTCTGATTCAGCTCGTCTATCTCGACGCCTGCCTCACGGAGCTTTGCGATGACAGCTCCGAGATGTTCGGGCCCGCAGCCTTTGACCTCGATCTCGCCGCCCGTTATCGCGGCGGCAACGAGAAACGTACCCGTCTCGATACGATCCGGAATGATCGTGTGTTCAGCTCCTCCAAGGGTCTCGACACCATCGATCGTGATCTCGGTCGTTCCGGCTCCGCGGATCCGGGCTCCCATTTTGTTCAATAGCTCGGCGAGGTCGTCGATCTCCGGCTCACAGGCCGCGTTCCTGATCGTCGTGCGGCCGTCGGCAAGCGAGGCCGCCATCATCACGTTCTCGGTGCCCGTGACGGTGACCTTCTCGAACTCTACCTCGGCGCCGGTCAGCCGGCCCTTGGGAGCACGGGCCACCACGTCACCGCTCTCGAGCGATACGACCGCGCCCAACTGCTCAAAAGCCCGCAGGTGGAGATCGATCGGGCGCGTCCCGATCGCACAGCCGCCCGGCAGGCTCACCTTTGCCTGGCCAAACCTCGCAAGCAGCGGCCCTAAAGCCAGCACGCTCGCACGCATCGTTTTGACAAGTTCGTATGGAGCCTCGAACACCTGGACGCCGCGAGCATTGACCTTGTGGGTCCGCAGCTCGGGGGTCAGTACCGTAGCCCCGAGATCCTCGAGCAAACGCCGCTGAGTTATAAGATCCTTGACATAGGGGACGTTGTGTAGCGTGACCGTTTCTTCGGAGAGCAAGGTCGCCGCCAGGCATGGCAGAGCCGAGTTCTTCGCTCCGCTGATCTCGATCTTTCCATGCAGCGGACGACCGCCTCGAACCAGAAATTTATCCATCGTAAATAGTAACGATCGAGCGCCGCTCAGAGCCGCCTATCGTTAAGGGTTCCTTATATTACCGAAAACCGGAGATTATTGCACCCATCGGCAGCAAACCGTGATCCGAGCCTTATTCGACGGTTTCAGCTATCATTCGTTGCTGGGCGCTCGATGATCGCCGAGGATGATCTACGTATTCTATTTCTTTGCTGCCGTGCTGATCTTTTTCAGCATCAGGTCGCTCAAGGGCGGCGTCGATTACCTGCGTTTTTTTCGTGCCGAGCTTGGCCGTGCTGCTCCGGACGACAGACGCCGTGTAACGGTATTTGCGCCGCATCGTGGAGCCGAAGACGGCCTGGGATCGAACTTTTCGGCGCTGCTTGGCCAGGATCACGTAAATTACGAAGTGATATTCGTGACCGATCCGGACAGCGGCGACTCGGATCTCGTTGCCCGAAGCGCAGCCGCAGGTGCCCGAGTGCCGGTCAAGTTCATAACCGCGCCAAAAGCGGAACATTCGTCTCAAAAGATCGAGAACCTCAGGGAAGCGGTCATCCACGCTGACGCAGATTCGGAGGTCTTTGTATTCGTGGATTCAGACGTTCGTCCCGCGTCGGACTGGCTTCGCTACCTGGCCGCTCCGACGTCTGAACCCGGCATTGGAGCCGCCACAGGGTATCGGTGGTTCCTGTCGGACCGGCCGAGCCCGGGCACCGAACTCAGATCCGCCTGGAATGCCTCGATAGCTTCGGCTTTGGGCCCTGATACCGGAGCTAACTTCTGCTGGGGCGGTTCGATGGCTATCAGCCGCGAGATATTCGATAGGCTCGACATACTAGGAGCCTGGAAGGGAGCGTTGTCGGACGACTTTGTCGTGACCAGAGAAATGAATGCCGCCGGCCTGCCGATAGTTTTTGTGCCCCAGGCTATGTCGGCGTCGCTCGGGCCGTGCACCGTCGGCGAGATGTTAGAGTTCACGACGCGGCAGATGAAGATCACGCGAGTCTATGCACCGCAGCTTTGGCTGCTGTCGTTCTTTGGCTCTGCTCTGTTCTGCGGGGTTATGGCCGCGGCGATCGTGCTTATGGCCGCAAGCAGTGGTGTCGCGTTCATCGTGAGCCTTATCACGTTGATATCAGTGGGTGCCTGCAGCGTCGGCAAATCGACGCTCAGACTCGCCGCGATCCGATCGGCTATGCCCCAATTCGATCGCGAACTTAGGCGACAGGTCGTGATACAGGCTGTGTTATTTGCCGCGACCCCGCCGATATATCTCTACAATTGTCTGGCGGCCCTATTTTCCCACAAAGTACAATGGCGCGGTATCAAGTATTTATTGAAATCGGCTCGCGAAACTGTCATCATACGCGATTGAACCAAAACCCGGATGAGCACCGATCCGACAAGCGAATGGGAGAAAGATCACGACGGCGAAGGCCCAAGTGACGGCGACGAGAGCGCCCGGGAAGCATACGATATACTCCCGTTCACGCCACCGACCGCGGAAGAAACGGCTCGTCGTTCGGGCCTCGCGTTATCGATCGGAGTGGCGTTCGTTGTCTCAACGGTTTTCGGCGGCTTTGTCGGATGGATAGCGGACCTGCTTCTGGGTTCTGCACCGTGGGCACTGGTCGGCGGCATCCTTTTCGGAGGTGCTCTTGGCTTCTTCCAGGTCTTTCGCATCTCGGCACAGATCCTCGGAAACGAAGAAAAAGGTCCCCAGACGCGGCCTCTGATGTCATCCCGCGAGAACGAGAACGACTAAGGTCTTGCGCGGCTTTGAGTTTTTATACCTAAACATCGTAATATACTCGTTTCGCAATGGGCGAAGAACGCGATCTTTTGACAACGGACGACCCCGGCGATGCCGATCACCCGAGGCAGCGGCTGCTCTTGCTGATGGGCGGCATAATAGCCGTCGAGGTATTGGCCGCAGCGGCGTTTGGGCCGCAGCGATCCATTATGGCGTCGATGGTCGGCGGTGCGGTGGCTTTCGTCAATTTCTTTTGGCTTGAGAGCTCGATCCGCACCCTTTTCGCGTCCGGTGGTTCGTCCACGGCGTTGCTCGCGGTCAAATACATTGGCCGATACGTGGTCATCGGGGCGTTCCTGGCGTTCATTGCGGTGACCGGAGCGATGCCTATCGTCTGGACCGTGGCCGGCATTGCGTCGTTCGCCCTTGCGGTCGTTGCCGATGGGCTGGTGCGGATTTTCAAAAGTGATCTAACGGGAAGGACTTAAGGAATGTTCTTATCATCAGAGGGCGGACATCACGAGCCGCTGATCGTGGAGTTCATAAACCATTACATCGGCGAGCCGGTGTATCACTTTCAGATGGCCTACACCAGGCCGATCTGGGTAAAACTCTTCGGATATTTCGGCACGACGCCCGAGCAGGTGTGGGGAGTAGCCTATACCCCGGAGAACGCGGTCCCGTGGTACACGATCATGTTTGCGATCGCCTGTATCCTTACCGTGGTTGCCATCAATCTGCTCAAAGGCAAGCTCTCAGAAGATGACCCGTCGAACGGCCAGTTGACGCTCGAAGCCGCGTATTTGGCGCTCCGCGACATGGTCTCGTCGATAATCGGTCCGCATGGGTTCAAGTATTTCCCGGTCGTGGCCACTTTTGCGTTCCTGATCCTGATCTCGAACCTGATGGGCCAATTCCCGATGTTCATGTCACCGACGGCGTCGGTCAACGTGACATTTGCCCTCGGTATCACGTCGTTCGTTTACTACAACTACATCGGCATCAGCGAGAACGGCCTTTTTGGACATCTCAAGCATTTTGCGGGGCCTAAACTGCCCGGCTATATGTTCCTCATCACAATGCTTATATTCGTGATCGAGCTTATCAGTAACGGCATTCGGCCTTTGACTCTCGGAGTTCGTCTTTTTGCGAATATGTATTCGGACGAACAGGTATTCGTGCAGATCACGAACCTGTATCCGCCGATCACACACTTTGTGGTGCCGCTCCTGCTCACGCTGCTCGGAGTATTTGTTGCTGCGGTTCAGGCATTCGTTTTCACCTTGCTGTCGATGATCTATATCGGCGAGGTAAGCCATCCGCACGATGAACATCACGACGAGGAACACGCTGACCACGCACCGGCGGCGGCTCATGCGTAAATGAATTCTCGGCCCCCGGCGGCCGCGAAGCGGGCGAAGGCAATGCGGCCTGAGCCTTGTTTGACAGATAGTGACGATTGGGGACGTTTGTCCCATTGGCCTGACTTGATAGCAGTATGGCCCGCACGCATCAGGAGACTCGACTCCAACGTGAGTAGAAATCGAGGCATACCGGAAGCGAGGCGAAATAATACCCCGACGGCCGAGGTAAGAGCGCGGCCCCAAGCGTCACAAAGACCAATAGAATAGGAGACTGAAAATGAATAAAGTTAAATATATCTTCTTTGCTACGCTTGCACTCGCATTGATGGCGCTCCCGGCGCTCGCTCAAGGCGGTGCGGCAGACAACGAATCGACCGTGAATGCCGCCAAGGCTATCGGTGCGGGTATCGGTTTCGGGCTGGCCGCAGGGCTCGCAGGCATCGCACAGGGCCTCGTTGGTTCGCGTGCCGCCGAAGGCGTCGCACGCAATCCCGGAGCGACCAGCAATGTTCAGACCATCATGATCATTGCGCTGGCACTTATCGAATCACTCGTGCTCTTTGCTCTGCTTATCATGTTCGTCGTGGTCGGAACCGTCAAATAGTTCCGCCGCACTATCATTGAACAACCGGGCGGAGCTAATTGCTCCGCCCTTTTTTAGCGCCAAACTGCGCCGACTCTGTGTGTTATCATTCACTCGGGCCGGCAGATCGGTAGAGGATTGGTGTCGTTTCGGCATTCCGTTATATGGAACAGTATCTTTGGATATTCTGGGTCGTGTTGGCCGTTGGCCTCTTGATCGCTGAGATCTTTACACTCGGATTCGTGCTTTTCTGGTTCGGACTGGGAGCGGCCGCGGCCGCGATAGCCGGATTCGCAGGCGGAGGGCTCGGGCTTCAGTTCCTTTTGTTCGCCGCGGTCTCGATAGGGCTGACCGTGATGTCGCGAACCATATTTGCAAGATATTTCGCGCACGGCGAACGTGATCGCCTGAGGACCGGTGCCGAGGCACTTCCGGGCATGACGGGCACGGTCACAGCCGCAAGCCGAGGAGCTCTCGACGAGGGAGCGGTCAAGGTCTATGGTTCGGAATGGAAGGCCTTTCCGATAGACGGCGAAACAAAGCTGATCGAAGGCGAAAAGGTAGAAGTAGTAGAGGTTCGTGGATCGTCGATCTACGTACGAAAGGCCGAAGATGACGCGGCCGATTGGCGCGGCCGCGATAACGATTAGGGCAGCTCGGCGGTGTCCTGTTCGGCCGTGTCGTGTATGCCGCCGAGATCGAGCATTTCGAGCCGAACGTCCTCGCCGTCCGCCACCGGCAGATCCTCCCCGGAGAATTTAGCGACAATTACGGTGATGTTATCCTCGCCGCCGTTCTCATTCGCCAGTGTGATGAGTTCGACGCAGGCAGCCGCCAGATCTTCATAGTTGTCGAGTATGATGCGTTGGAGTTCGGCCGCAGGCACTTTATTAGACAAGCCGTCGCTGCAAAGCAGGAATACATCGCCGCGGTGCGGCTCTATGCGGGCCGATACGGGGTAGATCTCGTTCTGTGCTCCGAGTGCCTGAAGGATCACGTTCTTGAGCGTGTGAGACTCCGCCTCTTCTGCTGAGATCTGCTGCGTATCTATCAACTGCTGAACCAGCGATTGGTCCTTGGTCACCTGATATATGTGGCCGTTACGGATCAGGTAGGCTCGGCTGTCACCGACCTGTATCAGGTCCGCGGCCCTCGGCGTGATGCCAAGTCCGGTAAATGTCGCTCCCATTCCCTGAAATTGGGCGTCCGAACGTCCCTGTTCGTGGATTCGCTGGTTAGCAAAAACGGTCGCTTCGTAGAGTCGGCTGATGAGATAATTGTCGCTTTCCTCAGGCGTCAAGGTTGATTCGGCATCAGGTGCGAGCACCATTTCGCTTACGGTCTCGACGGCCATCGTGCTTGCGACCTCCCCCGCGAGAGCTCCGCCCATACCGTCCGACACGGCCAATACGAGGCCGCTGCCGTCCAGGTCGAATTTCTGCGACTCGATCACGAACTCGCCGTCGTCCTGGGACCCCGTCCATCGTCGGCTGCCGACAATGTCGAGCACGAGGTAATTGTCCTCATTCCCTTTTCGAACGCGCCCGATGTGAGACGTCGCGTGAATCTCTACAGTCACCATATTCAGCTTAATGCCTGATCGAGGTCGGCGATAATATCCTCGACATCCTCGATACCGACCGAGATCCGGACGAGGCCGTCGGTAATGCCAAGTGCGGCCCGCTTTTCGGCAGGCACCGAGGCGTGCGTCATCGACGCAGGATGTGAAATAAGGCTCTCTACGCCACCGAGACTTTCGCCAAGTATACACAATTTGACGTTCTCGAGGACCTTTTTTGCGTTATCCAGCGAACCGGTCTCAAACGACACCATTCCGCCGAAACCCGTCTGCTGACGTTTTGCAAGTTCGTGCTGCGGATGCGAAGCAAGCCCGGGATAATAGACCTTTTCGATCCTCGGATGTTCGGCAAGAAAATTGGCTACGACGCGGCCGTTACGATCATGTGCCTCCATCCGGACGGCGAGTGTCTTTGTTCCCCGCAATACCAAAAATGAGTCAAACGGCGACAGTATCGCTCCGACGCTGTTCTGTATGAAACCTATCCTTTCTGCGTCTGCTTCATCGTTGAGAGCAACAAATCCGCCGACGCTGTCGGAATGTCCGTTCAAGTACTTTGTGGTCGAATGGACCACGATATCGACGCCGTGCTCGATCGGCCGCTGAAAATACGGCGACATGAACGTATTGTCGCAGACGACTCGCGCCCCTCTCGCATGGGCAATGTCGGATACGGCGGCAAGATCGGTCACGGTCATCACCGGGTTTGTCGGCGTTTCAACGAAGACCATTTTTGTATTCGGCCGAAATGCCTGCTCCAGCGAAGCCGTGTCGGACGTGTCAGACAGGTCGAACTGGACACCGTAATCAGCGAGTACCCGGCTGAACAACCTAAATGTGCCGCCGTACGTATTATCGCCGAGGATCACATGTTCGCCTGCCGTTACGAGTTTTAGGACTGCGTCGATAGCCGACATACCAGACGCAAATGCAAATCCGAACCGGGCGCCTTCGAGCGCGGCGATGTTCGTCTCGAGCGCCGCACGGGTCGGATTCTGAGTTCGAGCGTATTCGTAGCCCTTATGACGCCCGAGCCCGTCCTGGGCATAAGTAGACGTCTGATAGATCGGAACGCTTACCGCTCCCGTCGTCGGGTCCGGGTCGTTGCCTGCATGGATCGCGATGGTCGAGAAACCCATAGATCGATTGTCCGCCGATCGGCGAAAACACGGTATTTTATCCTATTAGGTGCATTTGACGCTAACAGTCCTCGCGAACTCCGATCAAATGGTGTGCCCGCAATGAAACGATGCCGCCTGCTTTACATAACGTCACGTTATGTTACTATCCTTTTTCATAATCTATTGTCATAATATTTTCATTGTGGATATCAACCAGCTTGAGGTATTGGTAACCGTGGCTCGCGAGAGAAGCTTCTCGAGGGCGGCGGAGGTGCTCGGCCGTACGCAGCCTGCGATCAGCCAGGCCGTAAGCAGACTCGAGCGTTCCGTAGGCGAGGTCTTATTCGATCGCACGTCTAAGGACGGAACGCTGACCTACGCCGGCGAGGTCTTGCTCGAACACGCGACGGCCATACTAGGTATGCGGGCCGCCGCCGTGAACTCGATCCGTGAGATCCGCGGGCTGAGCTCGGGACGCGTGACGTTCAGCGCCAATGAACATACCGTATTCAGCCTGATCCCGCTCATTGAACGATTCCGAAACAAGCATCCCGAGATCAAGATCGAGGTTCAGCGAGGCGTCGCGAGCCGGATCCCGAAGCAGATCACGGCTCGCGAGGTCGAGCTTGGCGTCGTGTCTTTCCAGCCGAATGACCCGACGCTCGTCTCGGTACCGCTTCGGCGTGATGAACTCGCCCTCGTCGTACCGCCGTCGCATCCGCTCGCGGGCCGGCGTTCAGTCGCGATACGGGAGCTGGCGACGGAGTCGTTCATTGCGCATAATGCACCGTCGCCCTATCGGCAAAAGGTGATCGAGGCATTTGATGAGAATGGGACCATGCTGAATATCGCGATCGAGCTGCCGTCGCTCGAAGCCATCAAGCGAATGGTAGCCGCGGGCGCCGGCATCGCGTTGCTGCCGAGGCTCACCGTCGAATCCGAGGTCGAGCTCGGCCGATTGGCGGCGGTACGGGTCAAGGACCTCAAGCTCGAACGGCGGCTGAATATGATCTATAGGCGGTCGGCGACTCTCTCGCACGCGGCACGGGCATTCGTCGAGCTGGCGAGCGATGAGACGAGCCGGGCTGCGAACCGACGGCGGGATGCCGAAAATCGCTAGGATTAGCGTCGCGAATCGGCTAGAATCGTCGAAGGTCGTATTTATATGACCCAGTAAACCCAAAAGTCCAACAACCGGAAGACCTAAGCGATGTCGATTGAGAACGTCCAGAGTGAAGCTGCAGCCTCGCACGACCGGCGCAGTTCCGACCGCAAAAAGCTGATCGTTGATGTCCGTTATGAGGGCGGCGACGGCACAGGCATTGCCAACACTCGCGATATAGGTGTTGGCGGATTGTATATGACGACGAGCGAGACGCTCGATATCGGGACCCCTGTGTCGATGTCTCTCAGCATCCGCGGAACGACGCTGCGGATCGACGGTGTCGTGGTCTATGCCGATCCGGGACACGGCGTCGGAGTGAGATTCAAAGATGTATCCGACTCAGACCTTGAGCTGCTGACCGGCGAGATAGGCAATATCTGAAAGCCGGCGACGAGATGACCGGGAAGAGGAGCCGACCAAATATGTTCGATCAATTCACGCTTGGCATTGAAGAGGAGTTTCAGATCGTCGATCCCGAGACACGCGAACTAAAATCGCACGTCTCCGAGATATTGGAGGAAGGCAAGCTTCTTCTCGGCGAAAAGATAAAGCCCGAGATGATCCAATCGATGATCGAGGTAGGGACCGGTGTCTGCGCGAATATACAAGAGGCTCGCGAGGACATCACCAAGCTGCGATGCATCATCTCGTCGCTCGCGCGCAACAAAGGCATGGCGATCGTCGCCGCTTCCACGCATCCGTTCTCGAAATGGTCAGAGCAGGAGATCTACGACGGCGACCGATACAAACTTCTGGTCGATGAGCTCCAGATGGTGGCCCGCTCGCTGCTTATTTTCGGTGTTCACGTCCACGTTGGTGTGCCTGATCTCGAGCGGCGCATCCAGATCATGAATGCGGCCCGTTACTTCCTGCCGCACATACTGGCGATGACTACATCCTCGCCGTTCTGGCTTGGGCACAACACGGGGCTCAAATCGTATCGCTCGGAAGTGTTCAAGAAGTTTCCGAGAACCGAGATACCGGACCATTTCGAGTCTTATCCGCAGTACCAAGCCTATGTGGATCTGCTCATCAAGATGCATTGCATCCAGGACGGATCGAAGATCTGGTGGGACGTCCGGCCGCACTACAAGTTCCCGACGCTTGAGTTTCGTGTCTGTGATATACCGACCCGCGTAGACGACACGATCGCGGTCGCCGCACTGTTCCAGGCCATCGTTGCCAAACTGCACCTGCTGATCGACAAGAATCTGGGCTTCCGGATTTACCATCGCCGGCTGATACTCGAGAACAAATGGCGGGCTATCCGCTACGGGCTCGACGGTATGCTTCTCGATCTCGGCAAGCAAAAAGAAGTGCCGGTCAAGGACCTGATACACGAACTGCTGGAGTTCGTCGACGAGGTGGTCGATCCGCTCGGCTCTCGAGACGAGATCAACCACATTTACCGCATGCTCGATCGCGGCACGTCGGCCGACGAACAATTGCGTGTCTTTGAGGAGTCGGGCGGTGATTTCAACGCGGTCGTCGATATGCTGATGGCCAACACGCTCGAAAATGTACCCGTCGAGTGTTTTGACTAATTTAGTTCGAACACAACGGTGACGCTCGCCTCGACGGAGATCGAACCGACCGAGAACGTGCCGAATTTTGACGATGTAACAACCGACGTAATGGGAGAGGACGACGCGACGTTTGTCGCGTTGGCCATCCCGTTCGAGTTCGCAAAGTATCTGTCCGACGAGGTTCCTTCCGTTATTTTGATAGCCTTGCCTACTGTCTGACCTATAGCGCTTGTCATCGATCTGGCCTTATCGAGGGCGGCTTTCATAGCCATCTCGCGAGCATTCGCACGCAGTTCGATAAGCCGCGACGTCTCAAATTTTACATCGTCTATCCTGGTCGGTTTGGTAGCCAAGATATCGTTGAAGAGTTCTTCAAATATCTCGAGCCTTTTCAGTTTGATCGTAACTGATCTTGAGACTTCGTAGCCCTGAAATTCCCTAACGCCCACCTCGTCGCCGTCCTCGTCGTAGACGGGCTTTTGCCGGTCGCGGATGGATAGGTATTTCATCGATACCGAGATGTTGTTCGTACGGACATCGCCCGACGGTAACGCATATTTCGCGGCGATGCGCAGCATTGCGGCCACACCCTCCTCATTGGCCTTGCGTGCCGCATTCAGATCCTTGTCGAGTTTGGTGAAATCGACCGAGATCGTCGCGAGATCCGGCTCGACCGCGATCTCAGCCTTGCCCGTGACCTCGATAAATGGCACGCCGTAGGCGTCAGTTCTCGCTTGGGCCAACAAAGCGGTCGAGCACACAGAGATCGCCGCAACTATCGGGATGAACAGGCTAAGTATTTTCATTGCGATTAAGAGATTAGATGAACCGGGAGCTGTCAGGTTGCCTGCCGGCCGCTAACGAGGCGTGATCAATCCATCTTCCCATGTGCGAGAGCCAAGCTCAAGAAATTCTCGAAGAGGATTCGACCGTCACGGCTTTCGTTCGGATGTTCCCAGCGAGTCGGATTCTTGGACCAGTCCTCGAACGATTTCTCCAAATGGAACTGGACCGTATAGATCAGTTGGCCGTCTGAGTCCTTGACCATCATCTGATTCTTGCACAGGTACGAGGTCGCAAGCAGACGGAAACCGTCCGGGACGCCCATGACCTGAACGCCGTGATTCTGCCAGACACGCAGAATGTCGTCGTCCTTGGTATAGTCCTGCCAAACGCCGGAGGCCTGGTCGTCGATGCCGTCAAAGATTGGATCCGATTTATCTACGATCTTTACGAATCGATACTGATATTCGACCACGCGGCCCGATCGCTTAACTTTCAGATCCAGATCGTCGAGCGTTCTCAGCGTCCCGTCGAAAGCGATCGATACAAGCTGATGCGCACCGCATATCGCCAGTATCGGTATCCTGGTTCCTTTGATAAAGGTCCGAAAACTATCGATATGCAGCGGATTATAGTAGTCAAAATCGGCGTATGTGCCGCTCATCACTATCGCGTCCGGAGCGAATTGACGTGCTGCGTCCTTGATCTCTGACAGATGAACGGTCATCACCTTGGGGCTCTTAACCAGCCGCTTGACGTTTTGAGCAATATTGTTGCAGGCGAGCCCGCCGACCTTTCGTTCGAATTCCAGCTTCGACTTCAGGTTGCCGTCCCATTCTCTGAGCGCCAGGTCGGACAGGTCCGATTCGTAACGCAGCAGATCATTCACGATCAAGACGCGAATGTGATCGATCTTCTTTTCGATAGGCTCATACTTGCAAAAAGTGTTGTTGCCGAATGGGAACGGCAGCTTCTCTTTTTCGCTAGCTTTGGCTACGGCATCGTACATATTCGGTCTGGCGTGCACCCTCAGGAGACCTCCGTCGGGCGCATCAGGTGATTATATCATCAATCTTTCAGCCGTAAAGGCTTTTGCTCGCCGACCAGCGGCGCGGCTCCACAGCGGAACGGTTCACGGCCTTTTCCGCTGCCGTGTCTCGCGGTCGAATGACGGCATAGGCTCGCCCGGGCCTATCTCTTTCACTTCTGCCCTGATCGCCTTTACAAGCCGGGCCCGATACAGCTTCTGAGATCGGTCGGTCATCTGGCTCGTCCTCGATCCGAGCAATAACAGCGACCGCTGCCACGCGGACCATAGATCGTCGGCGGCTGCGGATATCTTTGTGATGTCGTACGGCACCGCGAACCTTCTGCACCCGAGGGAGGCAAAGATCAAAAGGTATCGGGCCGTGGAAAGATCAGGGCAGGCGAATCGTCGCCGGCCGACCTTTAACTCTATTCCGAGAAGCGTGTGGAGTATTTCAGCCAAGTTCTCGCGTTCGGGAACGTCGAGATCGAAAGAACGCGTCCGCTGTGTGCGAACACGTTCTCTGTAAACGGCCGGCAGCCACGCATCTGCCGCATCTTCCCTGATCGACGCGATCAGATCCATTTATGGCGTTACCTCATTTCTCGACGAAAGCGACCGCGGCCGAACGAGCTCCCGCGAATCGCTGAATGAGGCCGTCGCTGAATAAGCCTAGATAGAGCACGCCTGCTACGGTGATGACCAGGACCGCAGCGAGTGCCGCAGGAACGGCCGGAGCTCGCCAGTCCGTCAGCCGCTCGCGGAAGAACATCACGACTATCAATCGGAGGTAATAATACGCTGAGACAGCCGACCCGACCACCGCGACCACAACGAGGGCGGTTGCAAGCCTGTTGCCGGCCTCTATAGCCGGGCGGAATACAAGCACCTTGCCGATGAATCCGGCCGTAAGCGGAAGCCCCAGAAGGCTCAGCATAAAGAGCGACAGCGAGAAGGACAAAATCGGCGATTTAAATCCGATACCGTTATAGTCCTCGAACTCGGTTCGACGGTCGTTCTTTTCCGCAAGCAGCGTTACGATCGCGAAGGCGCCCATGTTCGTAACGGCATAGGTGAGCATATAGAACGCCACGGACGCGATAGCCTCATCGCGCCCAGACGGGGTCTTCGCCAGCCCGGCGCCTATGAAACCCACCGTCGCATATCCGGCGTGCGCGATAGAAGAGAATGCCAGCATCCGCTTGACGTTCGACTGCATGATGGCGGCAGTGTTGCCCACAATGATCGTAATGATAGCGAGCACCGAGAGTGAGGATATCCATGCCTCGTGCAAGTAACCTGCCGCTTGATACCCCGCCGACGCCAGCGGAAATCCGAGAACGAATATGCGAATGAATGCAGCTAATGCAGCGGCTTTGGGTCCCGCGGCCATAAAGCCGGTGATCGGGGTCGGCGCACCCTCATAGACATCAGGCGTCCAAACATGGAACGGTGCAAGAGCTACCTTGAAACCGAATCCAATGATCATCATCGCTCCGCCAACGAGCAGGAGCGCGGGGAAATTTGGGGTCGCGACCCTATCGGCGATGACGTGGATCGCGGTCGAGCCGGTCGCACCGTAAACGAGCGCCATTCCGTAGAGCAGGAATGCCGATGCGAATGATCCGAGGATGAAGTATTTCATCGCCGACTCGTTGGATCGGAGGTCGGCCTTTCGCAATCCGGCCATCACGTAGGTAGCGATCGAGAGCGTCTCAAGCCCGAGGAATATGACCACCAGATCATTGCCTGCGGACATCATCATCATGCCGAACGTCGCAAACAGGAGCAAAGCATGATATTCGCCCGCGGGCACATGCTCGCGTTCGACCCAGATAGTCGATATCAGGACCGTCATCAGCGAAACGAAGATAAAGACAAGCGAGAATCCGACGCGGAGGCCGTCATGAACTATCATTCCGTTCCAGGCCATCGCCGGCCCGGTGCTCCATACTGATACCAGCATGACGCCCGCCAGCAGCAGTCCGGCAAGCGAGATGGCTCCGGTTAGCGAACGCCTTCCCGGCAGGAAACTGTCCACGATCATCACGATCACGCCAGCGGCCGCTACTACAAGCTCGGGGGCGATGATCGAAAGATTCGCATCGGGCGAAACCAGGTCTGTAAGTAGAAACGTATTCATCAATGCAACACTTTCCCCGAGCGAACGGGGATCGAACGATCCTTTATCTATGATCCGCTTCGGCGATCGTACCGCCCGCCGGGTGCATTACTCGCTGCTGAAGTGCCCGCACAGGCTCGTCCATTCGCTTAAGGAACGGCTTCGGATACACGCCCATATAGACCATAAGCACAAGCAGCGGAACCATGATCCCGATCTCGCGCCAGCTCAGGTCGGCTAACGCTCGATTCTTTTCATTCGTGACCTTGCCGAAAAATACCCGCTGAACCATCCACAGCAAATAGACCGCGGCGAATATCACACCGGTCCCCGCCAGCATCGCGGCGATATAGTTCCAGTTCACAGCCGACGTGACCGCGAGAGCCTGAGACTGGAACATACCGAGCATGATCATGAACTCACCGACGAATCCGTTGAGGAACGGCAGCCCGATCGAGGACATCGTCGTGATCACAAAGATCGTGGCATAGATCGGCATCACATTCGCGAGCCCGCCGAAATCAGTGATCTGCCGCGTATGGCGACGCTCGTAGATGAACCCGACAAGCAGGAACAATGCACCGGTCGAGATGCCGTGATTGAGCATCTGATATACGGCACCCTGCATGCCCATCTCGGTGAACGAGAACATACCGAGGATGACAAATCCCATGTGAGCGACCGACGAGTAAGCAACGAGTCGTTTCACGTCCGGCTGTACCATCGCGACCAAAGCTCCGTAGATGATGCCGATGATCGCCAGCGTGATAAAAAGCCAGGCGAACTCGCGACTCTGTTCCGGAAAAAGCGAGAAATTGAACCTCATCAAGCCGTACGTGCCCATCTTGAGCAGCACTGCGGCAAGTATCACCGAGCCCGCTGTCGGCGCTTCGGTGTGAGCGTCGGGGAGCCACGTATGGAACGGGAACAGCGGCACCTTGATCGAGAAAGCAAGCGCGAATGCCAGGAACAGCAGCGTCCCGGCCTGGGGCGTTATCGACAGATTGCCGCTGCGCATCGCGTCGAGGATCGCCACCAGGTCGAATGTGCCTCCGAGCCCGGTTTGGTCCGCGTAAATGTAAAAGAGCGAGATGATCGCCACCAGCATCAGCAAGCTGCCCAATGCGGTGAATATAAAGAACTTTACCGCTGCATAGATGCGGTTTTCGCCTCCCCAGACCCCGATCAGGAAGAACATCGGTATCAGAGACGCCTCGAAGAACAGATAAAAGACCAACAGGTCGAGCGACACGAATACGCCCAACATCGCCGATTCGAGCAGCAGGAGGAAAACATAGAACGCCGTCTGCTTTTTCTCCACCGCGTGCCAGGTCGAGAGCACGGCGATCGGCATTATGAACGTCGTCAGGATCACAAGCCAGAAACTCAGGCCGTCAACCCCGACATGATAGTTCGTATTGATCGCACGGATCCACGGCACGTTCTGTTCAAAGCTGTAGCCCGAAGCCCCGGCCGTGTTCGAGCCAAAAAGCAGCAGCGAAACAACGAATGTCAGCGTCGTGAAGCCAAGCGTGAGCCATTTGAGCTGCCCCTCCTGCTTCCAGAACATCTGGTGCGCAAGCGTGAGCACCGCACCCGCGACCGGGAGCAGGATCAATATTGTCAGAAGGTTATTCTGTAAAAATTCCATTTCGATCAGAGGCCGTTAGAACGGCTCATCCGGATAGAGATCGTCCAGTTTTATCCATCCACGCGTCTCACGCCCGGTTGAATTGGTGAACGCGATATCCGCCCACCCGCCGGCTTTGCGCAAAATGACGACCATGTCGCCGCGAACTATGAATGCTTTGCCGCGCGCTCGTGCATCGGCCTCGGTATGAAAGAATGCCTTTGGCGCACGCACCATCGCGACTGCGGTCCACGTGCCCGCCTTTGTCAATTCGAAGCTCTGCCCATCGTCCGATGAAAGATCAGGTGCCACGTTGCCGCAGCCTCCGTGGCTCTCATCCAGTTTGAGTTCGATACCTTCGCCAACAGGCACGAGCCGGCCCGATATCACCTCCGCAGGACTATTTGGATGCCATGTGATCACGTCGTAAGCGTCGCCGCCGCCTCGGTTGCCCTGCAGCAGGAACGAGCACGTGAATCGCGGCTTTCCGTTGTCCTCGACTCCGGTCGCTTCGAAAAAATAGCCGGTGAGCCGGCCTTTAAGGTCCACACCCAGCACCAAGCTGCCGTATTCGCCCGAGGCGATCTGCCCCTGGGCCGCCGCTGAGATAGCGAAGACCGCACACAGGATCGCGATCGTAATAGATCTGGTAAAACGTGTCATTTAACTCAATAGCTTGAATCCGAAATAAATGAAATACCCGAGCACTGCCAGAGCACCGACCAGGATCAGCGCCGCATAGCTCCGCACGAAGCCGACCTGCAGGCCGCGGATCGCATTGCCGAACTGCATCACGAACGCACCTATCCCGTTGACCATGCCGTCAATGAACCCGAGATCGAAACCTTTCCATAGGCGTTCGCGAGATATCTCAGTGATGGGATCTACTATGGAGCCATTGTACAACTCGTCGATCCGCCATTTGTCTTCGAGTATCTTTGGCAGTTTCTTGAGCGGGTCTCGACCGAAGATCGCAACGCCGATACCTATCCCGCTCAAAGCCAAAAGCACCGACAACCCTGCCAAAAGGCGTTCGGTAGCTATCTCCTCAGGCGAATGATGCGCCGCCGGTTCGCTTTCTGCGGCGTGGCCCGCACCCTTTTCCGCCGCTGCGGTTGCCGGTACCGAACCGTGTTGATCGGCCTTTGGTTCATCGTGGCCTGCCGACGGAGCTTTCTCGGCGTGAGCTCCCGCACCGACCTTTGCGATCACCGGCTCGAGAGTGTGTTCAAAGACGTTGATGTCGCCTTTGCCGACAAGCGAGCTCAACGCATACGGCACTCCCACCAATCCGCCGACCGTGGATAGGATCGCCAGGATCACTAGCGGCATTGTCATCACCCAGGGCGATTCGTGAGGTTTGAATCCGTGCGGCAAAGCATGGTGCTCGTCATCGTCGTCTCCATCACCGTCGCCGTCAGCGTGAGCCGCGCCATGTGCGTCATCGCCGTGCCCGGCTCCGTGATCGGCATCACCCTCGCCGAACCGTTCTTCCCCGAAGAAGGTCATCACCATCAAACGGGTCATGTAGACCGCCGTAAGCACCGCCGTAAGCAGGCCCACGCCCCACAGCACGTAATTCCATCCCTCGGGCAATCCGGCTGCGGCAAAGGTCCTGTAAAGTATCTCGTCCTTAGAAAAGAAACCTGCCCAGATCGGGATACCACATATCGCGAGCCACCCGAGCCCCATCGTGATGAATGTGACCGGCATGTACTTGCGCAGGTTTCCCATCCGCCGCATGTCCTGCTCGTGGTGCATCCCGTGGATCACGGAACCGGAGCCGAGAAAGAGCAGAGCCTTAAAGAAAGCATGCGTCATTACGTGAAATATCGCCGCAATAAAAGCACCTACGCCGCACGCCAGGAACATGTACCCGAGCTGCGAGACCGTCGAGTAGGCAAGCACTTTCTTGATATCGTTCTGAGCCAGGCCGATCGTCGCCGCAAATATCGCCGTCGCACAACCGATCACGGCGACCACGAACATCGCCGTCGGTGCGTTCTGATAGATCGAATTGCAGCGGACGACCATATAGACGCCCGCCGTTACCATCGTAGCGGCGTGGATAAGTGCAGATACCGGCGTCGGGCCCGCCATCGCATCCGGCAGCCAGGTGAACAGAGGTATCTGAGCGGATTTACCTGTTGCGCCGATGAACAAGAGCAGTGCGGCCGACGTCATTCCGCCGGCAAATACTGCAGCCCAGCCGAACGGTTCCGGCGATGCAATGTTGGCCTGGATCCATGTGAAAACACTCTGCACCTGTGCGCCGTCCACCGCTTTGTCGTAGAACGAGATCGATCCCGTGATCGTGAAGATCAAAAAAACACCGATCAGAACGCCCCAGTCGCCTATGCGATTCATGACAAAGGCTTTCTTGGCGGCTTTGCGTGCTTCGTCCTTTTTGAGGTAGTAGCCGATCAACAGGTACGAGCAGAGCCCGACACCTTCCCAACCGACGAACATCAGCAGGAAATTGTCCGCCAGCACGAGCGTCAGCATTGAGAACATGAACAGGTTCAGATATGCGAAAAAGCGGTAAAAGCCTTTGTCGCCATGCATGTATCCCGTTGCAAATATGTGGATCAGAAGCCCTACGAACGTAATGAAACACGCATAGATGCCCGACAGACGATCCATCCCAAGCCCAAAATCGGCCCGGAACCCGCCTACTTGTATCCACGTCCAAATGTGGTCGAGGACCGGCTTTTCGGCTACAAGAGCACCCTCGTGCCCGGTCCCGATACCGAACGCGATCATGAATGCGACGACGGTAGATATGGCGATCGTGCCGCACGCCACCAGGCCGCTGAACATCTCGTTCTTTAGCCTGCCGCCGATCAGCCAATTGACGACGGCCCCAGCCAGCGGGGCAAAAATTATCAGACTTAAAAGATTGTTCTCAGTCATTAGCTGCAACTAGTTTTTCATCAGGCTCGCGTCATCGACATCGACCGAGACCTTGTTGCGGAAGAACGCGATTATGATGCCGAGCCCTACCGCCGCTTCGCACGCCGCTACCGCCATCACCATGAACACGAAAAGCTGGCCGGTGGTGTCGCCGTAATAACGCGAGAACGCAACGAACGTCAGATTTACGGAATTGAGCATCAGTTCTATGCACATGAACATCCCGATCGCGTTGCGTTTGAAAATAACGCCGACGCAGCCGATCGAGAACAATATGCCTGACAATGCGAGATAGCTCGCCAGATTCGGTTCCATAGTTCAAAAAGAGATCCGCGGTTCTTCCATCGCTTCCTTCTCGTGGCGTCGTTCGAGTTCGTCCTCCACTACAAGTTCGAGCCGTTTTGGATCGAGCCTGCGAGCGAGTATCACCGAACCGATGATCGCCATCATCAGCATCACGCCTACTATTTCGACCGGCAGCAGATACTGCGTGTACATCGCCTGCCCGATCGATATGGTCGCTCCGGGTGTGAGGCTCGGGTCAATATCGTGGGTCGGAGTTCTTGACACCGAGTAGAAAACGAACAGCGTCTGCGCCAGCAGGACCACACCGAGGCCGCCGCCGAGCGCGTATAGATAACCTAGCCTGTTCGGTGCCGCGTCGTCATCCAAATTCAACAGCATGATCACGAACACGACCAGTACCATGATCGCTCCGGCATACACCAGTATCTGGACCACCGCCATGAACGGAGCCGCCAGCGACAGATATATGCACGCAAGCGAGATAAAGACGCCGACTAGCGATATGGCGCTGTAGAGCGGGTTTCGATGGTACACCATCGATATGGCACACACGATCGCGAACCCGGCGAATAAGAAAAATAGGGCTGAAGATAACATCTTTTGCTACTAGCGACGGGCGATGAACGCCCATCAAACCGCACCTTAAGGAGCGGTCATCTGTTCAGCAGATACACGATCACGATCGTCAGTATCACGTTGCCCAACGCGACCGGAAGCAGGAATTTCCACCCGAAATTCATCAGCTGGTCGAACCGAAAACGCGGCAGCGTGGCCCTGACCCAAATATAAAGGAACAAGAACGCGCATATCTTGCCGATAAAGATCGCATGGCTCGCAAGTGCGTATGGGACCGAACCGACCTCAAAAATGTGGCCGAGGCCCGGGACATACCATCCGCCGAGAAAGAGCACCACGCACATCACCGAAACGGTGAACATATTCACGTATTCCGCCATGAAGAACAACGCGAATTTCAGAGCTGAGTACTCAGTGTGAAAACCCGCGACAAGCTCGGTCTCGGCCTCGGGCAGATCGAAAGGGACCCGATTGGTCTCAGCAAATGCCGAGATCAGGAACACGACAAACCCGATGAACTGCGGAATAATGAACCACTTGAAAGGCGAACGCGTCTGTGCCGCAATTATGCCATTGAGATCCAGCGTACCGGCCAGTATCACAACGCCGATCACCGAAGCTCCCATCGCAAGCTCATACGAGATCATCTGCGCACTCGAGCGGAGCCCGCCCATCAGGCTGTATTTGCTATTGGACGACCAGCCCGCCAGAGCTATACCGTAAACGCCGACCGAAGTGATCGCTAGCACGAACAGAACGCCCACATCGATCTGAGCTATGGTCAAAGGAAGCTGTGTTATGCCATCGCCGAGCCCTAAGGGCAGAAAGCTCCAGTCTATCGACGTGATCGCCGGGCCGAACGGATACACCACCATCGGCATCAGAGCACAGGTCAATGCCACCATCGGCGCCAGGAAATACACGAACTTTGTGGATTTGTCCGGTGCGATGTCTTCCTTGAATATGAATTTCAGCAGGTCGGCGAACGGCTGTAGCAGGCCCCACGGCCCGACGCGATTAGGCCCGATCCGGCCCTGCATCCAGCCGAGCACTTTCCTCTCCGCGAGCACCGTATAGGCGACGATCATCAGCACGCCTTGAAATGCGACCAACGCGGCGATGAGAAACACCACAAAAGGGAACGCGGTTCTTATGACTGCTTCCATTTCCATATAGAACTATTTGCCGGGAGCACTCCTATCGGCCGCGCCTACCGCTGCCGCTTCGGCCGCATCCGATTTTGGCTCTCCATTCGGTTCGAACTGCATCAGCGGCGAGACCAGAAGATTGGCCGGTTTCGGATTGCCATTCGCAAGCAAGTGGAACTGGGCCGTCTTGCTCGTCATCGTCGTGAGGCGATGCAGCTTGTGCCCGACCTTCGGCACTTCGGTATGTTTTTCTCCGGGCTCCATTTTTTCGACTGCCTCCCGGAGCGGGCCCAGATCCCGACGGACGTCGGTCGTTCCGTGGGCCGCACGAGCCGGAGCCGATTCGTCCTTCATCGCCGGATATCGCAGGCCGGTATAGGCGGGCACTTCGGCCGCGATCTGTCTGAAGATCGCCGACGATGACCAATCATCGAGCAGCTCGACCCCCATCTCGCGGGCTATCAGAGCCGTGATCATCCAATCGGGTTTCGATTGATGCAGCGGTTCGATGGCTTTGCGTACCCTCTGGACGTTGCCGGCGTTATTTGTATATGTTCCATCCACTTCCGCAAAACTCGCAGCCGGGAACACAACGTCGGCACGCTCGGTCGTATCGTTCAGGAACATCTCCTGTACCGCGACGAAACCGACACCCGAGAGCTCACCTGTAACCTGCAGGCTGCCGCCAATCAGCAGGGCTTTCGAGCCGCCTGCGGCCGACGCGACAGTTCCGCGACCGGCGGTCATGTCGTATGCTCCAACCGAATTATTGTGCCTCGGCAACGGATGGATCAGCGCCCGGCCGCCGCTGATCGTAGATGCGCACGCGGCAAGTGCGGCTTGAGCCTCGGCCGACAGGTCTCCGCCGATACAGAGCACTACATCGCCCAAAGATGCTTTGATGGTCGATATCGCAGACTCCACATCGGCGGCCGGAACGCCCATTTTTTCAGCGGCCAGCGAGATCGAGCCATTGTCGGCCAACGCCAAGGCAAATGCGTCGGTCGTGCCGGGGCTCACATGTATGAATTGCGTAGCGGCTCTAGAAAGATTTATCGGCCGGTCATTGACGCAGATGAACTTTGCCCCGCTGTTTCGGACCGCCTGCCGGATCTGTTTAGCTGTAAAGGTCTGTTCTTCTTCGGGTTCGCCGCCTACGAGCACGATCGTCGATGCGTATCTGATCTCGTCGTGCGTCGCAAGCGGCACACTGAGACTCTCGAACACCGGCGAGAGGTCCTCGTCGGCAACCGCGTAGGTTCCCGATCCGGCGTTCTCGGCAAATCTCCTAAGCGTGAAGACCGCTTCGTTGGTCAATCTCGGGCTCGCGATGACGCCGACGCTGCCTGCTTCTTTGAATTTCTCGGCAGCGAATCGCACGGCTGCGTCCCATGTAGCCGGGATAAGTTTGCCGCCTTTCGAGTATCGGATCAACGGTGTCTTTATCCGATCCGGATGATCGATGAACTCGTGAGCGAACCGCGCCTTTACGTCCAGGAACTCGCCGTTCAGCCCATTGACGTATCGATCACGAGCTACGATGCGGTGGACACGCCCGCCGCGGGAGCCGATCGAGATCTGCATACCGTCCGATCCGTAAACGTCGGTCGAAACCGTCTGATCCAACTCCCACGGACGCGTTTCGTGACGATAGACGCCATCGAGCAGCGTGCCGGTCGGGCACACCTCGATGCAGTTGCCGCACTGCGAACAATTGAGCCAGCCGCCGTAGGTCCCGATCACGGTATTGACGCCGCGGTTCCCCGCTTCGATGGCGTCCTCGCCCATCCATTCATCACAGACGCGCGTGCAGCGTTTGCAGAGTATGCACCGCTGGGGATCGTTAGCGACTATCGGCGAAAGATACTTTTCGGGCTCGACGTTCTTCTTCTCTGAGAATCTCTGTTCGACGTCGCCCCAGTCAAATATCACTTCCTGCAGTTCGCACTCGCCGCCGCGGTCGCAGACCGGGCAGTCGAGCGGGTGATTGGTCAGCAGGAATTCGCCCATGGCACGCTGAGCCTTCTCGACCTCTTCGCTGTTGGTCGTTACGACCATGCCGTCAGTGCAGGTGATAGTGCAGGACGCCTGGAGTTTCGGCATCTTCTCTATTCTCACAAGACACATCCGGCACGAGGCCTGCAGCTCCAGATCCTTGTAGTAACAAAAGGACGGTACGCCAAAGCCTTTATCGCGACAGACATCAATGAGCCGCGCGCCGGGTTCGACGTCGAACTCATTCTCGTTGATAGTTACTTTGATAGTTTCAGACATTAAATGTGCAACTCTTTAACAGATAGCCCGCCGCTCTATTTATCGCCTTTTTTCGCCTTTGAACCGTCGGGTTTCGGCGCACCGGCCGCCTTTTTCTTCGGCCTTGTCTTCCCAAAACTGCCGGCGAAGATCTTTCCGCGGCGTGATCGTTTATCCCCTTTTCCCATAACTATTCACCTTCTAATGTATCTAATTACCCGTAACGCCCAAGATACTGTTTATCAGATGGTCCTGGATCTCAGCGTTCGCGGCAAGTTTCGTATGTTCCTCACACAGGAACTTTGCCGTACGCACACGGATCTGCGGTGCGGCGTCATCGCTCCCGCGGGCTTCCAGCGATCGTCGCGTGACGACACCGTCGCCGTCCGCGAGTATCAATTCCTTCAATTCATCCGACGTGATCTTGGCGCCGCCCGGGCGCGTCAACGCAGTCGGCTTGAATATGGTTCGCCACGAGTTCTTTTTGGCATCGCGATACAGCACGATCGTATCGAGCGACGGTTTGCAGTCCGAACCTACCAGGTCGAACTCATAACCTGATCCGCTGCCGCCGGCTGCCAGAGCCTCGTGCAGCCGTCTGGCTCGGTCCAGCATCAACTTTAGGAAGGCCGGCGCCTCTCTGACCTCAGCCGGCGTGAACTCGCGTGCGAAACGTTTGTCCTGGATCGTATTCCAGCCGTATCGGGTCCAGGTCCTGACGTCATAGAGATCGACGTTCATCGGATCGAGCCCGGAATCCAACATCCGAACCGAACCGGGAGCCGGCATCAACTGGTACGCGGACGGTATCGTGAACACATCAAATCGCGAAAGGTTCTGGACCCACGGCAGATTGATGTTCACGCCGCCGATCGCAAATCCGTTTATCAAAGAACTCAAGGCCCCGGGCGAGCCTTCGCTCGGCGTGCCGAGCAAAAAGATACGTGCAAAATGCTTTGACCCGGCCCAAGTCGGCTGCGGCCGCCGGCCGCCTGTCGGCAGATCGGCGTCGCCGTACATCGCCGCATATCGTGCGATGATGCCGCCCATCGAATGAGCTACTATAGTGAATCTCAGATCGGGACGCTTCAACCGAGCCTTGACCGCCTCGACCTTTCGTATCAGCCTTCGCGCGTTCTCGACATTGTCGAGCCGCCAATCATACGCGTAAATGTAGATCGACGCTTCCGCTCCCGACTCCGTCGGCTCGTCCCATGACTCTTCGTGGTAGCCGGCCTTGCTCTTGAACGCCTCGATAAGGCCGCCGTACACGTCGACGCTCGGGAATATGCCGAACTTGACCTTACGAAGAATGTCCCCCGCGACAAGGTTGTCGCCAGCCTTGCGAGGGTCGAGCGTTATAGGCAGCCTAAGGTCGTCGTCCTTGGAACGCGGTGCTTTGAACCAGACCACCTCGCCGGTCTTCTGATTTATCAGCTCCGAGCCAGTAAGCCCCGGGATCACGATCACCGGCGGACGGTCCTGTGCCGCAGCCGCCACGGCCGCAATGGCCGCAGCCGCAAGCACAGATAACCATCTGAACGGCCTCAGGATCATATTCAAATATCAAACGTTTGCCTCGACGACGCCGTTGGCCTTACCGGCAAGCCATTTCTTGAAATCGCCCGGGAACTGCTTGATGGCGGACTGTATCGGCCACGCCGCGGCATCGCCCAGCGGACAGAAGCTCTTTCCCTCTATGTTGTCGCAGATATCCAGCATCAATTGCGCGTCCTCGGGGCGGCCTTCGCCGATCGAGATGCGGTTGAATATCTTTACGAGCCAATCTGTGCCTTCGCGGCAAGGCGTACACCAGCCGCACGATTCGTGCTTGTAGAACTCGGTCAGGTTCTTTGTCGATTCCATGATATCGACGGTCTCATCCATCACGATGAACCCGCCCGAACCCACCGATGAGCCGCCGGCGACCAGGCCCTCATAGTCCATAGTGACGCCTTTGCCGACTATCTGTTCCGCGTTCATGATGTAAACGCTCGAACCGCCCGGTATGCACGCCTTTAATTTCTTATCGTCACGCAGCATTCCGCCGCAATCTTCGAGAATGAACTTCTCGAGGTCCTTGTAGCCCATCGGGAGCTCATAGACGCCCGGCTTTTTCACATGACCGCTCACCGACCAGAGCTTTGTGCCGCCCGATTTTTCTGTCCCGAGGTCGCGCCAAGCGAGGCCGCCCATGTTGATGATCTGCGGCACCGCCGTCAGTGTCTCGACATTGTTCACGACCGTCGGGCATGCATAGAGCCCTTCGACCGCAGGGAAAGGCGGCTTCATCCGCGGATGTCCGCGGAAACCTTCCAAGCTCGACAGTAATGCGGTCTCTTCGCCGCAGATATACGCTCCGGCCCCCGTGTGAGTATGAATATCGAAATCGTGTCCGGAGCCGAGTATGTTTTTACCAAGCAATCCGGCTTCGCGGGCCTCGGCTATCGCGACATCCATGATGTCGATCAGATACTTGTATTCGCCGCGAGTGTATATGTAGCCGGTCTTTGACCCAAGCGCGTGGCCGGCGATGGCCATGCCTTCGATCAGGGCGTGCGGATCGCGTTCCATCAGGTAGCGGTCCTTGAAGGTGCCCGGCTCCGATTCGTCCGCGTTGCAGACGACGTATTTCGGTTTGGGGCTGTCCTTCGGGACGAAAGACCACTTCATGCCCGTTGGAAAGCCTGCTCCGCCGCGGCCCCGAAGAGCGCTTGTCTTGACCTCTTCGATCACGTCGCCGGGCGCCATCTTGAGCGCCTTTTCAAGCGCCGCGTAGCCGCCGTGATCTTTGTAAACTTTCAGCGTATGCCCGTCTTTGACGTGCATCATCTTGAGTTGAAGCGGCTCGCAGCCTATTGCTTTGATCTCCATGCTACTTGCACGCCTCCAGGATCTTATCGACCTTTTCAACGGTCAGATCTTCGTGATAATCGAATCCGATCTGCATCATCGGCGCCGTGCCGCATGAGCCGAGACACTCCACTAGCGAGACGGTGAATTTGCCGTCCTCCGTGGTTTCGCCGGGATGGATCCCAAGTTTCGAACAGATATGCTCAGTGATTTCAGGCTCGCCCATGATCTTGCACGAGAGAGTCTTGCAGATCTGTATGTGATGGCGGCCGACGGGCCTGAGGTTGAACATGGAGTAGAACGTCGCCGTCTCCCACACGTCCGTGACCTCGAGGTCCAGGAACTTTGCCAGGAAATTCACTCCCGGATTATCGATCCACCCGCGTTCACGCTGGATAACGAACAGCAGCGGTATCAACGCCGACCTCGATCGCTCCGCAGGATATTTATCCAGATGGGACCGCATCTCCGCGACAACTGCGTCCGAAAACTCTGCAACCTCGTCCGTGACAAGGACCTTATCGGTATAGCTTGTAGCTGTTGCTCCTGCCATAAATCAAATGATGAATTCGAAATTCAGAATGCTGAATTGTCGGGACGGGGCCGGTCGAATTCATTCTGCATTCATCATTCTAAACTCTGTTTTCAGCGATCGATCTCCCCCAGCACGATATCCAAACTTCCTATGATCGCGACCACATCGGCGATCATTTCGCCCTCGGCCATTACGGGCAAAGCTGAGAGGTTCACAAAACTCGGACCGCGGAAGTGGACCCGTTCCGGTTTCGGGCCGCCGTTGGACTTCATATACACGCCCAGCTCGCCTTTCGAAGCTTCGATCGCGTGGTAAACCTCGCCGGGCGGGACATTGAATCCCTCGGCGACGATCAGGAAGTGGTGGATCAGCGCGTCCATATGTTTACGCATATCGTCGCGATCCGGCAGCACGACCTTCGGAGCATCGGCTTTGACGGGCCCCGGCTTGAGCCGTTCCAGGGCCTGGCGAACGATCTTGTGCGATTCTACAAGCTCACGCATCCGCACCTTGAATCGAGACCACACGTCGCCGTCCTGCTCGACCGGCACTTCGAAATCATAGGTCTCGTAACCCGTGTACGGGTTGTCGCGCCGCAGATCGAGGTCCACGCCGCTGCCGCGCAGGCTTGGGCCGGTCAGCCCCCAATCGATCGCGTCCTCGCGCGAGATGATACCGATCCCTTTTGTCCGGCTGTGCCAGATGGTGTTGCCTGTAATTAGTGTATCGAAGGTATTTAGAGCGTCGTGAAAATTATCCAAAAACTGCCGAACGCGATTCTCAAATCCCGCAGGCAGGTCCATCATCACGCCGCCGATGCGGAAATAGCTCGGCGTCATTCGCCCGCCCGATGCCGCTTCGATCAGGTTGAGTATCTTCTCGCGTTCCTTGAAGGTGAACCAGAACGGCGTCATCGCTCCCATATCTAGGCAGGACGTGCCAAACCAGACCATGTGGGACGCTATACGCTGGAGCTCGCACATCAAGACGCGGATTATCTGTGCGCGTTCGGGAATCTCGAGCCCGAGCAGCTTCTCGGCCGCCATCACATAAGCCAGATTGTTCCCCAACGGATTGAGGTAATCCATACGGTCCGTGATGACTATTCCCTGCTGGTACTTCTTGTACTCGAACAGCTTCTCCATTCCTGTGTGGAGATAGCCAATGTCCGGAATGGCCTTAAGCACCATCTCGCCATCCAGCCGCAGGTCGAGCCGCAAAACGCCGTGCGTCGATGGGTGCTGCGGCCCCATCGATAGCGTCATCTGTGACTCGAGAGCACTGTCGAGGATCTCGTTCGCGCCAATGTTTTCAACGGCAGTTGCCATATCAATTCAGGCTGTAGGGCTCAAAGCCCCGCAGCGGATAATCTTTCCTCAATGCGTGTCCGTCAAAATCCGATGGCAGCAAGATGCGCCGAAGGTCCGGATGACCGTCGAAAATAATGCCAAGCAGGTCATAGGTCTCTCGTTCGTGCCAATCGGCCGTTCTCCAGACCTGTGTGACGGTAGCCACGTGCGGATCGTCTTCTGTCAGCATTACCTTAAGACGCAGCCGCCGATGGTGGACGGTCGAGAACAGGTGGTAATTGACCTCGAATCTCGGGTCTTCCTCAGGCCCGCGGTCAGCACCACACAGATCGGCCAGCAAGTCGAACTGCTGATCGCTTCTGAGAAACCGGCACGCATCCACGATATGCTCGCGCGGCACGGTCACGGTCACTTCACCCAGGGCATCGGCCACGTCCGCTACCCACGAGCTATTTTGCTCCTTCAGCTTTTCCACGAATGTGTGGAGTTCATCGGTCATAGATTTATGATGATCGTCGTCGTTCGTGTTTCGACGGCACCGTGTATGGGCGGTTTGCTTCGCCCGCACTCACATCCTCGGCCACTTCGTTCTCGAGAGCAGTGCCCTCGGTCACAGGCAGAGTGCCGGGCACGATCGATTCGCGCGACTCGGCCTCGAAAGTATCGCGTCGATCCTTGACCGACTCTTTCATTATCTTGTCCTGCAGCATCGTGATCGCGTGGACGAGCATCTCGGGCCGCGGCGGACATCCGGGCACATAGATATCGACCGGAACGACCTTGTCAACACCCTGCACGATCGCGTAATTGTCGAATACACCCCCGGATGTGGCACACGCTCCCATTGAGATGACCCATTTGGGCTCAGGCATTTGGTCGTAGATCCTTCTGAGCACCGGCGCCATCTTTCGCGACACGCGGCCCGAGACGATCATCACGTCTGCTTGTCGCGGGCTCGCTCTGAAGGTCTCCGCTCCGAATCTGGAAAGGTCGTTCCGAGCCGAGACCGAGTTCATCATTTCGATGGCGCAGCAGGCCAGCCCAAAGGTCGCCGGCCAGAGACTGGATTTCCTGGCCCAATTGACCACGGCGTCGAGCTTGACGGTCACGACATCGGGCAGCGATTCGAATAATGTATTCTCAAGTCCCATAACGCTATGCGGCCAGCTTCAATTCGGCCTCTCTTTCGCGGCGCTGCCTGGCCATCAGTTTTGCTTCGGCTCGGGCCTCGGCCCTGGCCTGCAGTCCCCAATCGAATGTGCCTTTCTTCCAGACGTATATATAGCCCACGATGAACGTAGCGATAAAGATCAATATCTCGATCAAGGCTACTGTGCCGTAGTAAATGCCCGTTGACGCCTCAGCCGCGATCAGCGATTTGAACGCGACCGCGAACGGGATGATGAACAGCACCTCGATATCGAAGAGCAGGAACACCACAGCGACCGTATAAAATTTGATCGAGAACCTGTCGCGGGCCCCGCCGACCGGATCTTTGCCGCATTCATACGGCATCAGCTTGGTCGCCGTGCGTTTGCGCGGCCCGATGAGCTGAGTCACCAGCAGCTGGCTTATCCCGAATCCGGCCGCGACCAGGAACATGATCCCGATCGGAGCATAATCCATGACGTTGAATTCCGTCATTTCTACCTCACAAAGACTGAGTTGCACACAGCCGAATTTCGAGCGTCGCAGGGGTTGCGAAGATAAGTAAAACGTCGATGTTTTCGGCTCAAAGTTAATCGTAGTTTAAGCCTGATATAGTGTCAAGGCAGTCGCCGTCAGACCAGAAGCCGTCCCCGGCAGGCCGAGGACAAATACTCGTTGACCGTCATTTTGACGGTGTGATAACTTAGTAGGTCGGGGGAATTTTGCAGTTTCGTCCTCACTTTTCCTCACCACGGCCGCATCAGCAACCTCTGTGATCGCAGGATTCAATACAGACGTCGAGCATAACGGCACCGTCTATCATGTTCAGACGGAGGATAAGGGTCTGTCCACGCACATGATCGTATCGCTGGTCTATGACCGCGGGACGATCCTGGCGAGCAAACGGACGACCTACGACGATCTCACCGCCGGCCAATTTGACGAAAAGGCCCTCGCCGAGCGCGTAGCACGCCAACACAAGCTTATCTGTGCTGCGTTAAGAGCAGGCCGTTTAGACGAATTAAAGAAAATGTCGGGCAGGCCGGCCGTACAGCCCTCGGTCGCGGCAGCGATCCCTGTCGCTGAGAGCACCGCGGTCGTCGCCGAAACGCTCGCTCCGGTCGGCGTCCCGGTTGGCGACCATCGCACTTTGGCCCCTGAAGCTCCGCCGATAGAACTGCCTGAGACCGACGATCCTTTTGCCGATGCTCCGATCATCGAAGAGGTGATCGTGCTCGACGACATCGACCTGCTTCCTCTTGATGCGGTCGAGGTCGTCACCGAACTTGCCGGCCGCGAACGCCCGCGTGACACCAAGCTCAAATTGGTGCTGATCGGCGAAACCAGATTCAAGGGCGGCGACCATATCTCTCTTAATCTCATGGTCTGCCGCGGGTCTGATCAAAAGGTCGTGCCGGGTGCACAGATCATGGTCAAGATACTCGGATCGGCGTTCCGGCCCGTTATATTTCATGCCCGGTCCGACTCCAACGGAATGGCCCAGATCCACATGCAGGTTCCCCGATTCAACGCCGGCCGTGCCGCTCTGCTGGTCAGGGCGATAGCCGACGGCGAAGAAGTAGAAGCACGCAGACTGGTCTCACCGGGCTGATCCGAACTCGCATTCCCGACCTTCGACAATTAAAATGTTCTCATGGCCCAGATCGCCGTGAATGGAGAGGAGCGCGAACTCACCGGCACGATCCGGCTGAGCGAACTCCTGGACAGCCTTGCCTTGCCGCTCCGACTGATAGCCGTCGAGGTCAACGGGAACGTCATTAAACGCACCGAATGGGAAACGACAGAGATCGGCGACGGAGACCGCCTGGAGGTCGTTCATTTCGTCGGCGGAGGCTGATCTTTGCGTTATCGGCGGCTTTGCGTAAGAATCGAGCTAATCATGTCTGATCCCTTTTTGCTTGCAGGAGCCACCTTCAATTCCCGCCTAATAATCGGCACGGGGAAATATCGTTCGCACGACGAGATGAAAGCCGCCCACAGGGCGTCGGGCGCCGAGATGGTGACCGTTGCGGTCAATCGTGTGCCGCTCGACGGCTCGGGCGGCTCGTTCCTTGATCATATCGATCCGTCGATGCGTATCCTGCCCAATACGGCCGGTTGTTACGACGCGGACCACGCGATCCGCACGGCGCGTCTTGCCCGTGAGGCGTTAGGTACCGAATGGATCAAGCTCGAGGTCATCGGCGATCCGGTGACGCTGCTGCCGGACAACGAACAAACGCTCGAGGCCGCCAAGCTGCTCGTGAAAGAAGGTTTTGTGGTGCTCCCATACTTTACCGACGATCTCATAATGGCAAAGAAGCTGCTCGATGCCGGATGCCCGGCTGTGATGCCACTAGCAGCACCGATCGGGTCGGGAATGGGAGTTCAGAATCCGTCGAACCTGCGGATAATGCGCGAACAGCTGCCTGACGCGGTGATAATCGTCGATGCAGGCGTGGGAGTTCCGTCTGATGCGGCGATAGCAATGGAGTTGGGAGCCGACGCTATATTGATGAACACAGCGATAGCCGAGGCCCGCGATGCGGCCGGGATGGCGTCCGCGATGCGGCTCGCGGTCGAGGCCGGACGATTGGGACATCTTGCCGGCCGTATGCCGAAACGTCTCTATGCCTCGGCTTCAAGCCCTATCGAGGGAGCGATCCGGTAGGCCGCGAGATCGGCACGATCTTTTGAACGCAGACCGCATGATCAAGGTCAACCTGCTTTTATTCGGGGCCGCAGCTGATGCCGCGGGAATACGGGAGACGGCTGTCGAGACGATCGACGGCATCTCGGTCGTTCAATTCATCGACCATCTGATCGAGTGTCACCAAGGGCTCGCCGGTATGCGACTGCTCGCCGCATTGAATGAGGAGTACGTGCCGGCTGAGACGCCGATCTCCGCAGGTGACACGGTCGCGGTGTTCTGTCCGGTCTCGGGAGGCTAAATGTCGGCTGAACGCCCGACATTGACCGATTGCGATGAACCCGTCCATAGAGTTATTCCAACTGACCTTCGAGCCGATCGACATTGCGTCCGTCGCTCGGCGGATCATACCGCCGGAGTGCGGAGCGACCGTCACCCTCGACGGCTACGCACGGCGATTCACTCGTCAGCCGGACGGAACCGCCCGCGAAACTAGTTACCTGATCTATGAAGCATACGAGGCGATGGCTCTCAAGGAAATGCGAAAATTGGCGGATAGGGCACGGGCCGAGTATGACATCTCCGCCGTTTGCATCGTCCACCGCCTAGGCAGGCTTAAGATCGGAGAGACGAGCGTCGTCATCTCGGTCGCGGCTCCGCATCGGCGTGCCGCATTCGCAGCATGCGAGTGGATCATAAAGGAGCTCAAACGCACTGTTCCGATCTGGAAAAAAGAGGTCTATGCCGATGGCGAGGCCTGGATGTCGGGCGACTAACGGACAACCTCGATCGTCACTGTCTGGCTGCCGCTCAAGATCCTCTCGCCGCCCGGGAGCAGTGACTCGGCGATAACGGTCGTGGTCAACGCTTTGGAACCGCCCGCGGCGCGATCGCTGTTTATCGTCGCAAGTGCGGACGGCGGAAGATCGGGAAGCTCCTTGGAGCCGATGACCGCTCCGGCTGAGGTCCGCGTCAGCAGAGCGTACAGCCGGTCGGCGCGTCGAGTATCGTTAAGGATGCCTATCAGTTCGGCGGTGTTCGAGGCGGTCAGGTTCTGCGCCGCCGAGGCTTGCTGGACGACGCTGCCGTCGGCGATCTGAAGCGTCAGCGATCCTGCCGCAATACCTTCGGGGATCCTGACGGGCACAGACATCGTCGAAACGCGGCCGTCGTCCGACCTGAGCGTCGCTATCACGTTGACCGTTTCACCGGCCCGAACCTGCGATCTGTCCACCGAGATCCTCTCGAGTGCAGCACCTAGGCTGCCTTCGTCCGCGATCATCTCGGTTTCGATCTTTGTGATCTCGAGCCCTTCAAATCCGCTTTTCATCAGCAGTGCAAGCGGCACGGCGGGTGCGGCGGCGGCAAGTGCGGCTCCGGAAGAACCGGTCGTACGGCGTTCAATGATGACCGGCCTTTCGCCTTTGACATAGATCTTTGTCCTGATGTCCACGGTCATATCGCCGAGCGACCTTTCGTTGGCCGTCAGGGCGTTGAGCAGCCCGACGTTAAGGATCAGCGGCGAAAGGAATTCGTCGATCGCCATATCGAATCGTACCGAACGTTCCGCTCCGCGGCTTGTCTTGATCTTGGCTGAAACTGGAATTGTACGAGGGCTCCGGCCAAGTTCGCCGTAAACGCCGGTCGCTCGATCCTGTGTGATCGACCCGACCAGGCCGTCCGCGACAGCTAGTTTGAACGAGTTATTGACGTTCGGAACAACGGTGATCACGTGCGATTCCGCCATAGGCAGATCGGCCGAACCAAGCCCGAAATACGGATGTCCGAACGCATAGATCCGGCTGCCGCTCCTCAATGTGACCGTGCCGGCCGCCTGGATGCCGATGTCACCCCGCGAGAGATGTGCAACGACCGACGTGCCGCCCACGAGCGTTCGTTCGTCGATCGGCCTCGCAGCCGTCGCCGAAGAGCTCCCGGCCGCCGATACTGCGAAAGCACCTGTTGACGCCAGATCGCGGGCAAAGTATCGGACGACCGATTCGGAAACACCCGAGAATGCCATCGGCGTCGCGATCGGCGTGAATCTCTGTCCCGCTGAAATGTTCGCTTCCCGGCCTGCTCCCACGATCGAACCTTCGGGATCGATGCCCGCCGGCCTTCTAGCGATCTGTCGCCAATCAGCAGCCTGGAGTTCTGAAGTTCTGAACGAGAACGAAACCGACGGACGGCGATCGGGCACGCTTTCTACCATTGAGATCATTTGCTCAATAGGCGTGATGCCGCACATCGGCTCTTTGGCGAACGGGAAACTGTACGCGATCGCACCCACCAGCTTGCCGTCGACATAGACCGGAGAACCCGACATACCGGCGAATACGAACGTCCTCTCGGCGTTGGCACCGCTGAGCTTGCCGACAATCATATCGGCTCCCGGCCCGACGGCGTTCGGTATGATCCCGAGCACCTCGACGCCAAATTCTTCTGGCTCCGTGCCGCGAAAAACAGTCCTTGCGATCCCTTTCATACCTTCCCTGACCGAAGCGAGCGGCATGATGTCCGTCGGCGGCACCGGCGGCAGAGACTGCCCGAGGGTCGGCAGCACTAAAGATAACGTCAGAACTACAAAAAGGCATCGTAAGATCATGAAAAAAACACCTCGGAAACGGCCGGTTTATGTTATCATCGCAATTGTCTTATCTGAAAGCCTTTGCCGTCTGGCTCCGGCTCGATCTAAATTTCTTCAAGCCGGGTCGTTCCCCTTTTCTTCACATTGGTTAAGTTATGGCTCGCCCTTCAAGATTCTTCAAGAGTTTCTCGCGTCTTATCATTCCGCTTGTGGTATTGATCGTAGGGACTTTGGCCGGCTCGTCGGTATGGCTCGCGTACAGCATCGCGCATCCGGAGCCGACGCGATATCTGATCAAACCCGAACAGTACGGCCGTCTGAGCGCACGCGCCGCACAGATCAGCGAAGAGACATGGACAAATCGCGACGGATCCGCATCGTCAGCTTGGCTGCTCAAAGGACTGGAGAACGCACCTGCCGTCGTACTGCTGCACCGCTACGGGGCCGACCGTTCGCATTTGCTTGATATCGGGGTAAAGATAAACGAGGCCACTAACTTTACCATCCTGATGCCGGACTTTCGCGGACACGGCGAATCTGCAGGCGGGCGCAATTGTTCATTCGGCGGCTGCGAATCGGAGGATATCCTGAACGCGATCGAATTCCTGCGCGGCCTCCGCACACCTACTCAGGTCGCTCTCGTCGGCAAGGACATTGGCATATACGGTATCGAGGCCGGCAGCCTGACCGCGCTTGCCGTCGCGGCAAAAGATCCGTCGGTCAAGGCTCTCGTTCTTGACTCAGTACCGGCAGACTCCAATGAACTGCTGGCCCAACTCGTAGAACGGCGATACCCTTTCCTGAGTGCTGTCACGGGCAGACTGGCGGGCTTGGGAACTTATCTGTATTTCTATGACGGATGCTATCGGCGCGAGAGTTCCTGTTCGACCGCTAAAACGCTCGCCGACCGCCGGGTGCTACTGCTCGGCGGACTTGATGCACCGGTCTATCGTGACTCGACGCTCCAGGTATCTAAGTGTTTCCCCCCTTCGACCAGCGTCGAGACCAAGCTGGACCTCAGCCCATCGGGTATGAACATACTCAACGTTTCGCTGGAGCAATCAGCGGCTTATCATCAGCGTTTGATCGATTTCTTTCGCGACGCTTTGGCTCGCTAGAGTCCAATTTTTTTCTTGCTGTGTCCGTTGGACTTCGCGGCAGAATGCAGGTCGGCATTCTCTTCGATCTGGCTCACCGATCTCGCCAGTGTCTCGCATATCTCTGTCAGGCGTTCCTTTGTCGAGGTAGAGGCCAGCATCCGGTACTTTAGATCGTTCTCGAAATTAAAGGCGGCAACGATCAGGAACGACAGCATCTCGGGTTCCGACTTGGGCAGGTCGGGAAGCGGGCCCTCCTTGCCGCTCAATTTTAGAGCGGCTTTGACCACACGGCTAAACAGTTCGTAGGCGGATGCGGCAAGCTCGATCGTCTCGCCGTCGGGCTCGTCCACGTCATAGATCGGTTCTACTTCGGCGACGTTATAAGGCTTTCCGTCATCGAGATATCTGACTATCCGGTAACGTTCGATGCCAAAGGTGGAAATGTTAGACCGGCCGTCGTCGAGCATGGCCGACTCCCGCACCTCCGCGATACAGCCTACCGAACCCGGCTCGGGCCTGTCATCATCGGTCTCCGACATGTCAAGAAACGAGATCCCGAACCTGTCATCCGTCTCGGCGATATCGACCAGCATCAGGCGATATCGGTCCTCGAAGATATGAAGCGGCAAGGCCTCGCCCGGCATCAGCACAAGCGGCAGCGGAAAGATCGGAAGCGTACGCGTAGCTCCTTGCTCTATTTGGTCGAACATGCTTTTTGTGAAATAAAATCCGCGATCTTCGCCGGAGGTTCGTCTCCGAGTGCCATACGTTTGGCGCCGATCACGGCGTCTGCGATCTCTTCGGCTCGCGCTCTGTAGCGTTCGTCGCGGGCGACCAATCCATTGACCACGCCGCGTTCCAAACGTTCGCGTCCGCCGTCGTCCGGTATTTCTGAGGCGTCATCCATATCAACAGGTAGAGTGTGATTTTTGACCCTCACATGCAGCGCATCGGTGATCTCGCGAGCCGAGTCGCGGATGGCCTGGATCTCGAGCAGCGAGTTTGGGAACCCGAGCTGTCCACGCAGGGTGATCTCGATTATCGGCTTCGGCTTGTCCGCCTCAGCCCGCCGCGCATCCGAACGAACGAGGTCAAGCACGCTTTCGGTTATTTTCTTGGTATCAGCATAACCCGCGACGTTGAACGCAAGCTGCTGAAAAGGCCTGTAGAGATAGTCGTCCACGTGTCGAGCCGAAACGGTGTTGTCTTTGCCGACATCCACTATGAACGCACCACGCGTCTCCCGGTATTCGCTGATATTGGTTATCTCGATCGAGCCGGGATTGAATGCCCAATTGTCGATCTCATATCGCTTATGAGTATGCCCGAGTCCTACGTAATCGACCGCGGTTCGCAGCTCCTTTAGAGCCTCTACCGTGAGCGCAGGTATGGGATGCATCTGGTGGCCTTCGACGTCCGTGTGCAGCATCAGTATATGAAATGCGCCATCGCGGCGGTTAGCCTGGATCGATCCTGTCAGCATCGGCACGGCCCAGTTCGTTGACGCTCCGAACCAATCAGAGCCAAAGATCCGCGCTTTCCCTATATCGACAAATCCGCCGCGGCGGCGACGCTCGTCCCAGGGTTCATAGGTGAGCTTGCCGTCAATTCGTGTCGGTTCGAGCAGAATGACAAGGCCCCATTTGGCCAGCGACCGCAGCCAGCTGAACTCACTATCGGAATGTCGTTGATCGTGATTGCCCTCGATCGTGATCACCGGGATACCGGCGTCGCGCATCCGGGTCAGACCTTCGACCGCATAGTCCATCGTCTCCGGCGGCACCGTTCGCTTGTGAAAGAAATCGCCGCACATTATCACAAAATCGACCTTTTCGTCGACCGCGTATCGGTCGAGCACGTCGATCCACGCATCAAAGAAATCCTTCTGACTCTCTGGAAGCTGATACCTCGTGCATCCAAGATGCACGTCAGCAATATGGAGGAACCGCATGATCCGATTCTAGCACAGCGGCGAATATGGTAACTTCGACCTAATAGAACCTATGGAAAAAGTGATCTTTATAACCGGAGCTTCGACTGGTATCGGACTCGAGACGGCAAAATACTTTCAGGCCAAGAATTGGCGCGTCGCCGCGACCATGCGTTCGCTCGACAAGGCGTCGGACCTCGAACGTATCGCCGATATCGAATGTTTTCGCCTGGATGTGACCGATCCCGAAAGTATCCGTCGCGCGATCGCCGACACGCTTGACCGCTTTGGCAGGATCGATGCCGTGGTCAACAATGCCGGCTACGGTCTGATCGGTGCTTTCGAAGCCGCGACGCCGGAGCAGATCGAGCGGCAGTTCGCTACGAATGTGTTCGGGTTAATGAATGTCTGCCGCGAGATACTGCCCTATTTCCGTGAGCAACGCCGTGGGTATCTGGTCAACATTTCGAGCGTCGGCGGACGCGTCACCTTCCCGCTATACAGCCTATATCACGCGACAAAATGGGCCGTAGAGGGATTCTCCGAATCGCTGCAGTACGAGCTCGATGAGTTCAATATCCGCGTAAAGATCATCGAACCCGGCCCGATCAAGACCGATTTTTACTCGAGATCGCAGGACCTTACCAAACGCGAAGGCCTGACCGCCTATGACGCCCTTGAGGCTCGGGCAATGCCCGGCATGAAAAAAGCCGGCGAGGATGCTCCTGACGGATCGGCGGTAGCCGAGGCGATCTACCGGTCTGTCACCGACGGCTCACGGAGAATGCGATATCGAGTGAATACCAAGGGGCTGATCACGCTGCGGCGACTCTTGCCGGAGGGAATGTTCCTCCGCGTGGTCCGTTCGGTGATTTTGAAATAGTATTTCGGCGGGAATAATGCCATAATCCTCGCAGCCCCGACCAATCGCCGCATACAAGGTTCGATCGTACGGACGCTCACCCTTGTGCTCGACTTTTGCTCAACGTCACGTACGGATGAAGATCTTACTCTACAACCCCGACAATGGGATCACGCGGAACTTTATGCCGCACCTTTGGATGTTTCTGCTCCAGTCGCTGACGCCGCCGGAACACGAAGTTATCCTCATTGACGGTAATGCCAAAGCCATGTCGCGCCCGGAGCTCGTCGAGTTCTGCCGCGAGAATGAGATCGGCCTGGTCGGGATCGGCGCCATGACGCGAATGGTCGCCCGTGCATACCTTGTGGCCGATGCATTACGCGAAGCAGGTTTTAAGGTCGTCATGGGCGGGCCGCACGTAACGGAGTGTCCCGACGAGGCGTTGGGTAAGGACGGCGGGCCGCGTCACGCCGACTCCGTCGCGCTCGGCGAAGCAGACGATTATTGGGCTGATATAGTCCGCGACGCCGCGAATAACACACTAAAAGAGATATATCAGCCAAAACTTGACGAGAAAGGCAACGATATCAAACCTGGGCTGCGCGATTATCCGCACATTCCGTGGGAGACGCTTGACCTCGACCAGTTTTCGCTTGTACCCAGATTCCTGCGCGGTGCTATGTCGCGAATGGGCGAGGGCTGGGGAAAGTTCTTTGTCGTTCCGATCGAGACGGGCAGGGGCTGCCCTTACGGCTGCGAGTTCTGCACGGTGACTGGATTCTTTGGCGACTCAATACGATTTCGATCTAACGAAAGCGTCGTCGAGGAACTGCTGCGGCTCAAGGCCCGTGCAAAAAAAGAACGCGGCCAGATCGCAGTATTCTTTATCGACGACAACCTCGCGATCAATAAGAAACGCCTCAAGGCCTTGCTTCGCGACATCATAGCCGCAGACGCGATCCTGCCTTGGGTCGCCCAGATCAGCTCTAATCTTCTGGCGGACGAAGAACTTGTGGATCTAATCGCCGAATCGGGCGGCCGCTGGATCTTTATCGGCATGGAATCGATCGATCCGGCAAATATGGCCGACGTTAATAAGAATTTCTCGCGTCCCGAGAACTACCAGGCCGTTCTCGACGGACTCAGGAAGCGAAACATCTACGCGATCACGTCATTCATTTTCGGAATGGACAATGATACGCCCGGCGTGGCGTCGCGGACCGTCGGCGAGATCGAAAAGTGGGCTCCCGGTCTGCCGGTATTCGGCCAGTTGACACCTTTTCCTGCGACGCCGCTTTACGAAAGGCTCGAGAAGGCAGGACGGCTTCGCCGCAAAAAACATTGGCTCGATTTTGCGCCGTTCGTGATGGCACATGATCCGCTAAAGATGACGATAGATCAGGCAAAGGAAGAGACCTTTGAGGCGTGGTCGAGATCGTACAGCCCTGAGCGAAATCGTCAAGCTATCGAGTCGATCCGAGAAGCGCCTATACAGGTCCGGATCAGCCATCTTGTGGCGAGGTTATTCTTTCGCGGGATCTACTTTCCTCAGATGAGCAAGTGGGCCTGGCTCAAGTTGCTGTTTCAGAACCGGCGTCCGATAGTTAGTCTTACCCGAGAAGGCATTTCAACGTGGAATCGTGCCCGCAGATTGCGTGCTGCAGGCAGCCGAACCGTTCAGCCTGCTTCGTCCACCGATTGACCCGGGCCTGGCGACACTCAGCTTCAAGCTGCCTTCACGCGTCCGAATTCAGCCAAAAGCGGCCGAAGATGCTCGACCGCCGCATCGTGCGACGCAGCATTCGATGCCAGGATGCCGTTCAGGTTCTGCAGCCCGCGGCCGTCATATCTGATCTCATCTCCAAATATATCCGTCAGCCGGCCCCCCGCCTCCTCGAGTATCACTTGCGGTGCGCACGTGTCCCAGAGTTTGGTGCGAGGGCTCGGATGGATGTAAATGTCGCAGCTCCCTGAGGCGATCAATCCGGTCTTGAGGCCGACCGAGCCGCGTTTCTCGATCCTCGTAAATCCGAAGTGCTCGATCACGCGGCGGATCCTCGCCGTAGGGTGATTGCGTGTCATCGCCATTGTCATATCCGCGAACTGAGACACCGCAGAAACGCCAAGCCTCGCGACTGCTCCGCCGCCCTCGATCGCAAACGCACCGAAGCCGCTGACCGCAAAATGGAGAATATTGTGGAACGGCTGATAGACGACGCCGAGCGTAGGCCGGCCATTCGTCGTCAGACCGATCTGTATGGAAAAATCGCCGTCCTTTTTCACGAATCCCGCCGTTCCATCTATCGGATCGATCATCCAGGTCCGCGGCGATCCCAGACGCCGTAGATCGTCGGGCTCCTCCTCTGACAGAACCGCATCGTCGGGGAATGAACGGGCAAGCTCGTCGACTATCATGCGGCTTGCTTCGCGGTCGGCAACGGTTACGGGTTCATATTCGGCATCTACGCCAAGTTTTTCTTCGACCACAAGATCGGTCCCATAGTGCCTGAGGATCGCGTCCCCGGCCTCGAGTGCGAGTCGTTTTGCCGTTTCTAATTCGTTGGAGAGCATCTTCGACAGTCTAACACCCGCGCCGTGCGGCCGACCATCGACGCCGCTATTCAGCTCTTTTCTATGAGTTCGGTGATCCCGCAGTCCGGGCAGGTCAGCGTCGAATGGGCCGGATCGGCCCAACGCGCGAGGTGGCGCGTCTCGAGCTGCGGTTGTTTCGATTCGGCCTCGCCTTCGCGAAACACCCGGGCCGGACGTCCCTCGGACGCTTTTCCAGCCCCTGCCGCACACTGTCTGCAGACCCAGCCGAAGCCTTCATTATAAAAGTGATCCGAGTGCTGCATATGTACGAACGGCGGACGAATCAGTTCGTCCGCCGTCCATTGATCTGGCCGTTCGATCAGAATTTATTTGGCGTCCGGCGTACCGGAGGTGACGCAAGCAGCTTGACCGGTACGGTCACGGTCCTGCCGTCGCGGTAAACCTCGAAGTTCACCGTCTCGCCGATCTGTTTCTTGTCGAGCAGCCTATACAGATCGTCGAGGTCGTTTAGTTTCTGGCCGTCACCCGACAGCAGAATGTCGCCGATGGCCCCGTTTGCTCCGACGCCGCGCAGCTTTGCCGCCTCGGCCGATCCGCCCGGCTGTGTCTGATATACAAGCAAGCCCGACTCGACCGGTATCCTGTAGCCTCGCTGCCTCAGTTCCGCTACGGACGGAAGCGACGCGCCGAGGCGCGGCCTACGCACTTCGCCGAACTGTATCAACTGCGGCACCACTCGCCTTGCTGTATTGACAGGGATCGCAAACCCGACACCGACCGATCCGCCTGCAGGAGAAAGTATTTGCGAATTGATGCCGATCATCCGGCCCAATTTATCAAGCAGCGGGCCGCCCGAATTGCCCGGATTGATAGAAGCATCGGTCTGGATCGCAGCGTCTATCGGACGCCCGTTCCGAGCTCTAATAGGTCGCTGTAGGCCCGAGATCACTCCGGTCGTGAGCGTGCGGTCGAGCCCGAACGGATTGCCGATGGCGAGCACTTTCTGCCCGACCACCAACTTGTCCGAATCCCCAAGCGGGATCACCGTCAGGCCCGGCGGTGGCTCATCGAGCCGTATGACCGCAAGATCAGTGTCCGGGTCACCGCCAACGACCGATGCAGTGTACGTCTTTTCGCCACCGAAACTAACCGTCAGTTTCTGCGCGCCCTCGATCACGTGGTAATTCGTCAGAATATTCCCACTCGTGTCGATCACCGACCCCGAGCCGTTGCCCCTGCCTTCTTCGACGTCGCCCCAAAAGTTCTGTGTATAGGACGTCGTGTTTATAAAGGCGACGCCCGGGCTCAACGTCCTATAAACCTCGATGTTGTTCTGCTCGTCGGATACTGTCGAAGGGTCGGAGATACCGCCGGGGGCCGATTCGGCAAAGGAGACCACGGCATTCTCACCCGTGCCCAGGAATCTTGAACCGAAATTGAACGCCAGGGCCGACACACCGACGGCAACGAGGGCCGATGCGATGCCCAGGAACAGGACCTGTCGAGCTGAAAGCTGATATACCGTCTTAGATCTCATTATGATTCCGAAACCTCTCTTGTTACTTGCTAAATTCGATGCAGGCATCGCACAAGATGGTTGCGTTCCAAGAATACGTTCGCGGGAACGGATAAGTTCGGAGAACCTGGCAGTCGAGAACGCTGAAAGATCTTGAACTGAGACGAGATGATCGCCAACCTGACGCGTCGAATCTTCATCGAAACAATGGTTTGGGCGTCAATAACCTTAGCAATGTTCCCGACGCTCAGACGCTAACGCCCGGCGGAGGTGCCCTCCTGTTCGCCGGGCATTTCTATTTGCGTAGCTCGGCCAGGACCGACGCGATCTGTCGGGTGTGACGAGCTTCGTGGAGTCCTTTCAGGGCGAGCCATTCGGCCGCCGACAATGCGCCGAAGAACGGATGCGGAAATGTGGCCGCCGACCTTCCTCTGGCCGCGAGCTGCTCGCGAAGCGCGTCGATGAACGCTTTGTTCTCATCCATTTTAGCGAGTGAATCTGGGATGGACATCTCGCCTGAGGGCCTCACTCTCTCCGGCGCTTCGACCTTGACGTCAGCCGATCGTATGAACGTTTCGACGAGTTCCTCCCTGACCCAAGGTTCATCGGACCCGTTGTCAGCCGTCGAAGCCTCAGCTTCGCGAAGCAGCTTTGCCGCGATACGGCCCATACCTTCTTCGACGGCAGCAAGGTGCTCGACGATCTCAGCGACGCACCATCCACCTTCCGAAGGCCGTGCGGCTGCCTCGTCCGCACTGATCCCGCTGATCGACGCCAGGAGTTTCCCTCGGAACCGCTCGTTCGCCGTGTAGATATCTTCGATCGTTGCGTATCTCATATCAGTTCTGTTTCTCGGGGCCTGAGGCCTGCGGCGTCAGCACCAATCTGTGCCACCTCGCATAGCTGGTCACGCTGTCCGCGTCGTTCTTCATTCTCTTGACGTAAGCGGTCATCAAGTAGATCAGGTCATCCTGCTGCCAGGCGACCTCCACGATCGGATTGAACGAAACAAGCGTACGCTCATCGGGCAGCGTTGCGGCCGCCGGTGCGGGCGTCGGCGACGGAGACGAGCCGGTATCAGCGTTCGACGAACCGGACTCGAGCTCGCGTTTCTTTTCATTATCGTATGCCTGCGACGACAATAGCAGCTGGTTGCGCAACGGTGCGGATGCCTGCGTCGGGGCCGTTCCTACCACATCATAGATCCTGACCTGCGTATCAAATGCGATCGCGACCTTTGTCGAATCGGGCGAGAAGACCGGACGTACTACCGTGACATTGTCGTCGAGCCGCCTTTCGCGGCCATTCTTTTCGACGACCCTGAGCCGGCCGGCGGGATACCAGAATTCGCCTTTTGTCGCGGCGATGCCGTCATACAGGTCCCACTCCCGAACGGTCATCGCGAGCGCGGCCAGCATTGAGCTGTCCGGCGACCAGACATAGTGAAAATATATCAACCCTTCATTCTGTGTCAGCGGCTTTACACCCTGTCCGTCGGCGTTCGCTATGTAGATCTGCTCGCTTCGAAACGTCAGGATACCGGTCGGAGCAGCCGGCGTCGGGGCCGCTTGCGGCGCAGCATCCGTGCCGTCGGCAGCATCGGGAGGAGCGGCACCGGCTGCGGGCACTATGCCTCCGTCCGGGATCCCCGCACGCGTCATCGCAACGAAAGCCACGGCCGAAGAGTCCGGGGACCACGTGATCGTATCCGGAAAATGAATGGCCATCGCATCCGAGCTGACCTTTCGGAGCAGCTTGCCGTCGGGAGTGTACATATCCAGCCGAAACTCGGATTCCTTGTCACCTGCGCGATGATACACGGCCAGGACAGCTTTCTTGTTCGGCGACGTTATTGTCCTGTCGAGAATTTCCAGCGTCCGGCCATTGTCAAAATCAGCTGAGACGGCCGAGTTGCGATCTTCGGCCGTGCGCGGCTCGATCTGCGGTGGCGGCACATCCGCTTCGTAACGATAGCTCAGCCGGACGGCGGGGACATCGCGCCAAGCGACAGGCGTCGAAGGTGACTTTCCTCCTCCGCCGCCGCCGCTGTTGCTGCAGCCTGCGGCCAACGCGGCGGCCGCTGCCGCCGTGATAAACAGCAACCTTTTGATGGGTCTAAAGTTCAGCATTCAAGTAGGCTTTATAGAGTTGGCGTTGCAGATCGTTCGGCTCGGTGACCGGCTTGAAAGTGAAGGTCCGCCTCGGGTCATCGCCCAGCGTCAATACGATCTCGCGGAGCCGGTCGAATCTGAAGACCGTGAGCTTCACCGTATCTCCGGGACGACGTTCGCCGATATACGCCTGGAGCTGATCGCGCCCTGTTCTGAATCCGTCTATCGCCAGTATCTGATCACCGGTATTCAGGCCGTACTCCCACGCGGGTGAGCCGGCCGGGATCTGTCGGACGATGAGCCTGCCTGCTTCCTCTGCAAGTTCAGCTCCCAGATAGGCCCGGCCCGCTCGGCCTGTCCGTTTGAGCGTCAGGCCTATGCCCGACGCGATGCCTTCCCAATCGACCTCGTCCGTGCCTCGAATGTAGCGTTCAAAGAAATCCGCCAGCGATATGCCCGCAGCCGATTCCGCTGCTCGCTGTATATCCGAAGGCGAGTAGTTCCGGCCCTTTTTGTAAAAGTCATTGTAGAGCGAACGCATAACATCATCTAGCGAACGCTCGCCTTTTGATGCGGTTCGGATCGAGATATCGAGCATCATCATTACGACCTCGCCTTTGTCGTAATACGAGATCTGGTTATTGACCGCGTTCTCATCTTGGCGATAGTACTTGATCCAAGCATCAAAGCTAGCTGCTTCGAGACTCGTCTCGACGCGTCCGGGCATATCCTGCAGCTTGCTTATCACGTCGGCGCGGCCGCTCAGGAACTCGTTGACCGTCAGCAGGCCCGCACGCAGCATCAATATGTTCGAGTAATACTCAGTCCCGCCTTCGGCCGCCCAAAGGAGCGTCGTATAGTTCTCATTCTCGTAATCGAACGGCCCGAGAGCATCCGGCCTTATCCTCTTTACGTTAAAGGCATGGAAGAATTCGTGGGCTACGAGCCCGAGAAAGCTCTTGTACCTGCTTTCGGGTTTGAACCCAAAGCGATTGAACTGGAGCGCCGTCGAATTAGCGTGTTCGAGCCCTCCTCCGCCTCGCAGGTTGACGATGAACAGGTAGTCGTCATACGGCAGCTCGCCAAAGATCTTGAACGTCTCCTCCACGATCTTCGCCGTGTCGGCGGCACATTTACGAAGGTCGTAGTTGCCTTCGCCGGTAAATATCATCCGGTGCTGCTTGCCCGCGACCTCGAACGAGATCTCCTTGAAATCGCTGATCTCGAACGGTGAATCGTAGAGGACATCAAAGTTCTCGGCCCGAAAAGTATCATTGCGGCCATCGACCGGTTTGAGGCCGGTCGCGATACGCCAATTGCCAAAGGGCTTTACCGTCACCTCAGCAGGGATCGCGAGCTGATCTTTGATAAACAGCAGGAGCGCAGAATTGTTCCAGAATGCGTGTTCGTCGTTGAGTTCGTTGGTTCGGACAGTCAATTCGTTCGCATATACCTTGTAGGTGACCGTGACCGACTGCTTGCCCTTGGTGATGATCCGCCAGGTGTTCTTGTTCGCCTTTGACCATTTTAGCTGATCGGCCGAACCGTCGCCTGCCGCAAAGTTCTGTACGTGCCGAGCATACTCGCGGATGAGGTAGCTGCCCGGCGTCCAGACCGGCATCTTGAGGTCGAGTTCCGCCGGCATCTGCTTCCAATCGATACGCATTTCGACCTCAAGCAAATGGGTCGCAGGACGCGGCATCGAGACCGTATATGAGACCGTGGGCGGTTCGGGTTTGGTTGCGGCCGGCTGCGGTTTGCCTTTTGCCGGGCGTTTGGTTTGCGCGCTGACGTCTCTAGCCATAGCAGATGTGATGAAAGCCCCCGCAAACAGCACGAGGGCAAAAAACTTCTGTTTTGTATTTTGCATTCGCTGCATCCGACTTATTACTATCTTCGCAGCTAGTTTACTACAAATGCCCGATAGCGGCCGCAGGCCGCTGTGGCCGAATGATAATGACGACCGACCCATCAGATGCAAACGAAACCGGCCGCGAGGGAGACAAATTCCTGACCAGGCCGCTGATGATCATCTTTCTGACGATCTTCATTGACCTGGTCGGCTTCGGTATCGTTATCCCACTGCTTCCTTTCTACGCCGAACGCTTTAACGCGACACCGCTAGATGTCGGCATACTTGTATCGTCGTATTCGTTGATGCAATTCATATTTGCTCCGTTGTGGGGCAGCCTGTCGGACCGGTTCGGCAGGAGGCCGATATTGTTCTGGACGATACTCGGTGCAGGCGTCGGCTACCTGATGCTGGGATTTGCCAATGCGTTGTGGATCGTCTATGCCGGACGGATCCTAGCGGGCATCATGGGCGGCAATCTATCCACCGCTCAGGCATATATCGCCGATGTGACGACGCGTGAGAATAGAGCACGCGGAATGGGACTGTTCGGCATGGCGTTCGGGCTCGGGTTCATCCTGGGGCCGGCATTGGCCGGTGTCCTTAGCCCGATCGATATTCACGTTCCGTTCTATGTCGCGGCCGGTTTGAGCCTGCTGAACGCGACGCTGCTCTATTTCATCCTGCCCGAATCGATAAAGAAGAACGGCCGCCCGCCCGAGCACATCGGCAGGTTCGCCGCTCTTGCTTCGGCCTTTGGCGATCGCCGGTTCGTCGTCATTACCGTCGAATATTTTCTTCTTGTCACGGCGTTCTCGATCATGACGACCGGGTTCGCGTATTACACGATGGTGAGCTTTGGCTACGACGCCGCTCAGACGGGTTGGCTGCTCACATACGTCGGGTTCCTCGCGGCGGGCATACAAGGCATCGTGTTCGGGAGGCTCGCGCCTCGATTCGGCGAGCAGCGGCTGGCGATCGCAGGCAGTGTTCTATTGGTCGCGAGCCTATTCGCGGTGCCGTATATCAATAAGACCACGGGCGGCCTCGCCGCTCTTCTGTTGGGCATCGCGGGTTTCGCCGTAGGCAACTCGATCGCGTCGCCATCGCTCACGAGCCTTGCTTCCAAAATGTCCGGCGAGGCTGAGCAAGGGCGGTCGCTCGGTATGCTTCAGGCTGCCGCAAGCCTCGCTCGCGTCATCGGGCCGCTTCTATGCGGCCTGCTCCTCAAGAATGCATTCGACCAGGTCGATACTTCGACGCTTTTCCGGACGTTCTGGACAGCATCTGCGATAATGTTCGCTGCGTTGATAACCGCGATATATTTTTGGAGTATCTACAGCCGGGACCGGACGTCTAGCTGACCGCTCGCTTTAAGGCCGACGATGCAGTAGGAAGCATCAGCCTAAAGGTCGAGCCGACGCCGTATTTGCTCTTTGCTTCGATCGAGCCGCCATGTTCCTGAACGATGCCGTACGACACCGCAAGTCCGAGGCCCGTGCCGTTACCTACGCCCTTGGTCGTAAAGAACGGGTCAAATATCTTTGACAAATTCTCCTCAGGGATACCGTCACCCGTGTCGGCAACCTCGACGATCACCTTGCCGTTGCCGTCCGAAGCGGTCACAAGCGTGATGTTGCCGCCTGCGGCCATTGCATCGCGTGCGTTCAACACCAGATTGGTAAATACCTGCTGGAGCTTGCCCGCGTTGCCATGAACGGCCGGCAATTCCTCGGCGTATTTTTTCTCGACGGTCACGTTCGATTTGCGGAGCTGCGGTTCGAGCAGCTGCAACGTGTCATTGAGAAGCTTGTTGAGGTCCACTTCGCCAAAATCGGTCGAGCTGCCCATGCGTGAGAAATTAAGAAGATTACCGACTATGTTTGAAGCTCGTTCGGTCTGTCTGTGCATCTTCCTGAGCAGTTCGTGCTTGGGGTCGGTCTCGGGCACCATTCCCAAAAGCATCTGCGTGTAGCTCGAGACGCCCGTGAGCGGCGTGTTGACCTCGTGAGCAACCCCGGCGGCCAGCAGGCCTATGCTCGACAGTTTTTCGCTCTGCTGCAAGGTCTCTTCGAGCTTGACGCGTGAGGTCACGTTCTCCAAGACGATGATGGCTCCCGTCTGCGTATTTGAAACGGAACGTAGCGGAGCGATCGCGACATTGAGTATCAGTGAGTTTCCCACTGCGTCAAAGGTGTGGACCTTATACGCGTTCCTGATCTCGGTCAGATGCCACCGGTTCTTGCCCAGCAGATTGCCTATGCTCGAGGCGAAGGACGCGTCAAAAACATTCTCGACCATCCGCCCGACGGCTTCTTCCCGATCGAGTCCTAGCATTGACTCAAACGTCGTGTTGCACCGGATTATGCGTCCGTCCTCGTCCACCGCGAGCAGCCCGACATTTACAGATTCGACTATCGATTCATTGAATTCTTTGAGCAGGGCCATCTCTTCGGCGTGACGCTGCTGCTGCTCATAGAGCCGGCTATTCTCGATAGCGACGGCGATATAGCCCGAGATCGTTTTGAGGATCTCGAGATCCTCGGACGTCAGCAGCGAGCCGTCGCCCGCGCGCCCCAAACCAAGTATCGCAACCATCTTTCCGCGAGCAACGCAGGGAACAAAATAGTGCAGTTCGCTCGGTGCGGGCATCGTCCGCGGCTCGGTCACGTCTTCACCCGGCTCGATCTCGTCAGCCCGGACCACGCCTTTAGCCGCCGATTTCTGGCGAACAGTGGCCTTGAAATCCACAGGGATCTGAAATTCGCTCGTGAGTCCCGCAGAACGCCCAAGCCGATAACCGGCCGGGCTGCTCTCGTCCTCTATGAAAACGGCAACCTTCTCGACGTTCAAAACCTGCTTTAGCCGGTCGATCAAAGCGTCGAGCAGCGGTTCGAGTGCGGTCGCGGCCGAGAGCGTCTTGCCGAAATCGAGCAGCCCTTCGCGCATGTCGTAACGCTCTCCGTAAAAGAACCTGTCGGCGCGTTCCTGTAGGAATTTCTTCAGCGGTTCGCTGAGCAGAACGATCGCCGCCATCGCAATTACGGCGATCAGCGCCCGGAGCGTGATCTCGGTCGTTGAAAGGTTATTCCCAACAGCCAGGAATACAAGGCCGAGGGCGACGACGCCGATCATCATCGCAATAGCGATAGTCGTCAAAGCGTAAACGAGAGCCCGGCGAACGACGACGTCAACGTCCATCAGCCGGTATCTGACGACCGAATGTCCAAAGCTAAGCGGGATCAGGGCAAGCGGCAGCGTCCGTAAGGCAGCGGTGAAAACATCATCCTTCGGGAGATCTACGCCGAACCGGATGGCGGCCTCGATCAGAATGATCGGCGTGACGGCGGCGATCGTCCCCCACATCGCCCACTTTAGCCGCTGACGCACCATCGGCTGCCTGTTCTTGAAGAACCGCCAGATCAGGAATCCGGCACCAGCCGATACTCCCGCGATGAAATGATAAAGAACTATCCTGTCAAGCAGCGTATAGAACGAGATCGCGTCCACGGCTGCGGCCAGGCCGTCGGCAAAACCCGCCGTCGGGAAAAGGGCTTGGAGCAGCGTCACCGATACGGCCGCTATGCTCATGATCGCCGCCGGTGCGTAGAGCGCGTAGGTCCGCCAGCGCTTTTCGTCAAATACAGCCGTGCGGACCGGATAGCGGATACAGAAATGCAGGAACAGCGGTGCAAAAAACGCCAACGCTATCGTATTCAGTAGCCCTACCGCGAGATCCAGGTCCTGCCCTATACCGATCGGTTTGTAAGTATGGAACGCGAAAGCGACGACGCAGAGCGTCGCAAAATGAAGCACGAACGGAGCAATGCTCCCCTGCTTGAATAAAACGAAGATACCGACCGTAAGCCACACCAGCCCGACTACCAGCAAAAAGATCACCGAAGGCGTCCAACGCGGAAGCGAATCTATATTGCGCAGGTCAGCTACGTAGTAGTTGTCTAAGAAAGAATAGCTGGTCTTCTGGATATGATAGGTCAACGTACCGCCGATCCCGGCGGCTTCGAGAAACATCTGCACGCTCGCGGGGTCGCGAACCTCGTCCGGCGACTCACCTTCGAGTGAAATGGCGATGAGGCGGTCGCCTCGCGAGACGCCCGCACGATAGGCGGCAAATCCGGGCAGGACCTGCTCAGCGTAGAGCCCGTCACTTTTGACGACCCAGGCCACGCCGTCCGTAGGCGGCAAAGTGTGCGAGGCCCTCTGAACAAGGCTCAATGCAGCGACCGCAACCACCAGGACGGTAGCGATCAGCCACAATAAACTCCAGCTTGTCAGGACCTTAGATTTCATTCTCGGGAGTCCGATACACCGACCGCTCTGCTAACCGAACTAAGGACGCAAGATACGTTCCATCTGCTATTATCGTCTCAACCTCTGAGTTATCGGCATAAGCAGCCTATTTATAACCGTTTGCGATGTGGCCGCCAGGCTACGGCCTGAATTTCCGGATACGAATATTTGCTCGACAATCCGAAATTTTGAACACAAAAATCGCCCCAAGTCCGAAGCGAACTGAGGGCCTCAAGGGGAAGATCCGAGGTATCGGCCGAACGGAAAAACATCCGGCGGCTTAAAATCTGACCATTATTCCGCCCCGCAGCATTCTGCGATGGCCCTCGATGATCAAGCGGCCGTCCGACGAACTGACGCCGCCGACGGCGTCCAGTAGATTTCGCCCGTCCAAAATAGCCTGTGCCCGGATCGGCAGACCGAACCGCGGCAGCCGCTGCGTAACAAGAATGCTGAGGCCCGGATCGTATATCGCGAGACGCCCTTTGAAGGGGTCGATCGCGAACACGGTCGCATCGGGCGAGAATCTAAAGATGGTTCTGACACGCGTCCCGCTTTCGAGGTCCGCGGTCACTTCGCCGTAGAACGTCTGAAATATGCCCTGCTCAAAAATGGTTGAAGGATCCGATATGGCCTTCTGCGAGAGGCGCTGGCCCGTACCCGCCGAATATCCGCCGGACGCGCTCAACACGCTGTTTATTCGTCTGAAGTACACGATCCGGGCGCCCGCCGCGCCGCCTTGCTGGACAGCGGTCGTCTCTTCAGCGGCATCACCGGCAATGAATTCGAAAGGGATAGCCGTCAGCCCGACGCCTCGGCCTGGTGTCGTGTCAAAAAATACGGTCGATTCGACCGACGAACGGCCATCGAGGATTCGTTCGATACCCATCTCGATCCGCGACGACCGATTGGGAGCGGACTTGCCGCGAACTACCGGAAGGTCTTCGACCGCGACCGGCTCGGCGAATCCGACACTCGTTCCCTCTAGTTCTATTGCGTTGGCCCAGCTTTTCTCTTCTGACTGCGTCGAGTAGCCGGCCCTCAAACGCGTTCTCGGATCGATATCGAACTGAATTCCCAAACGCGGCGTTATCGAGCTGTCGCCGCCGCCGAGCGTCGAGTAATCTATGCCGTAGAGAAGCACCAGGCCCTCTCGGACCTTCCACTCGTCGGCCGCTTGAACAGTGAATTGTTCCAAAGAATTCGGCCCGCTGCCCGGCCTCGAACGCCGTATCTTCGCCGCCGAAGCCGATAGACGAATGTCGTGTCTCGATCCGGCCTTCAGACGAGCGTCCACCTGGAAACGCTGCGGCGCGGCCGCTCCGCGTCCGATCTGGCCCGAGAATATAAGTTCGGCCGATCTAGCGACCTGCGTCGAGACGGCAAAGTTGGTGCCGACATAGCCGCCGCGGGACGTCGATGCAAAATAGGTCTCGACCGCACCTGTCGGGCGGACAGTTGCCTGCTTTGCGGCCACTTGCTCCGGAGCCGACTCGACCGGGACGTTGCCTTCCTGATTTTGGTATATCGACCGTTGGATCGCAGCAGCCCGGATCCGCCATTTGGCGCTATTGCGGTCTATTCGCTTTTCGGGCAAGGTATTTCCGCTTCCGGCCCGCTGCAGGTCAAATCCGTAATTCAGGTCTGACGAACGGCCAACCTCAATGCTTCTGAGCGATATCGGATTGAAGCCTTCAGCAACGGCAAGCAATGTATAGCGGCCGGGTATGATGCGTATGAGAAAGCTGCCGTCAGCCGATGTTACGGCCTGCTTGATCAGTTCGGTAGTGCCGACGCGAAAAAGAGCGACCATTGCCCGGGGTATAGGCCCGCCGGCCTGGTCCCTGACAACGCCTCGGATGGAGCCCATCCCGAGTGATCCGGCTGCAGCTGATCCTTTGGCTGCCGTACCAGCGTACGCGGTGTCGCCGACGCCGAATATAACTGCGCACAATACCGAGGCCAGCACCGTGGCCACCGACGTTCTACGAAGCAATAATCTATATGCGGATCGCATTTCTGACGACTTTCCGACCAACTCTCGTATTTTGAGAGCATTTAGCAAGGGTGTCAAGCACTTGAGAGGCCGGTTTATACGTTCCTGAGATGCGTTTCACCTTGACAAAGTTTGCCCGTCCGCTAGAATCGGTAGGTGCGTTGTTGCCGCACGGAGACGTGGCTGAGCGGCTGAAAGCGGCGGTTTGCTAAATCGTTAAGGGTTAAAAGCCCTTCACAGGTTCGAATCCTGTCGTCTCCGCCATTACAAAGATCGGGCTGCCTCGGATTTTGTGCCGAGGCAGCCTTTTTCTATTCTGCGTCGCGAAATATACTCTCCGGCGGAGGCATTGGAACAAATGTTTGAAACCATTTGCGTGATTCTCACGGACACGGCCACTTGGGGCCGGATGTTCACACTTGATGATACGGTCTCGCTTGCGGAGAAGATCCTACGGCCAATTATCGTATATGTCGTTCTAATAGTAATGCTTCGATTCTTTGGCAAGCGCGAGCTAGCGCAGCTGAATCCATTCGATCTGGTGGTGATCCTTTCACTCTCGAATACGGTACAGAATGCTATGATCGGCCCCGATAATTCGCTAATAGGCGGTCTCATCGGTGCCGCGTCGCTGCTCGCGATCAATTTCCTCGTCGCCAAATGGAAATGGTCCTCACGTACCGTTGAAATGTTGACGGAAGGTTCGCCCGCCACGCTGATCGCCGATGGTGAACGAAATGAGAGCGAGCTGCGGCGCGAACTCATCACCGATCACGACCTTGACATCATCGCCCACCAGAACGGGCTCGAAAATGCCAACGAAATCGAAAAGCTTGTGCTCGACCCGAACGGTACGTTTCTCGTCGATGGCAAAGAAGAGATCCGTGACGCTAGGTTCAAACGCGAGGTGATGCGAAAGGTCGATCGCCTTTCGAAACAGATCCAGGAGCTTACTGCCGCACTCAACAAGTCCTGAAACCGGCTTTGCGTTCTGATGGCCTATACTTGAGAATTGTCCCTTATGACCACACGAGTTCGATTTGCTCCATCGCCAACTGGCTATCTTCATATCGGTTCGGCAAGGACCGCTCTTTTTAATTATCTCTTCGCTCGCCATGCGGGCCTTACGGATCCTGACAGCAAATTCTTGCTTCGTATCGAAGACACGGACCTTGCTCGCTCGACTGAAGAATCCACGCGGTCGATCCTTGACGGGCTCGAGTGGCTCGGGTTCGCTCCTGATGAGGAGATCGTATTTCAGTCCGACAACGCGGAAAAACACCGCGAGACGGCCCGAAAACTGCTCACCGAGGGCAAAGCGTATCGTGACTTTACTCCCAAAGAAGCTCCTTCAGATGCAAATATAAAAGATGCGATCAAAGAAAGGGCTCGCGAACAAGGTGCGGATAAGAACATGCGCGACAATCCTTTTCGGGATCTGCCGCGTGACGAATCGGATGCGCGTGCTGCGGCGGGCGAGCCTTTTGCTATCCGTCTCAGAGTCGCAGAGTCAGGAAAGACGTCGTTCGAAGATCAGGTTTACGGCCTCCAGGAACGGGATTACTCCGAGATCGAAGACCTTGTCCTGCTGAGGTCTGACGGGCATCCGCTGTATAACCTCGCCGTCGTTTGCGACGACATCGAGATGGCGATCACGCACGTCATCCGCGGGCAGGACCATCTCACGAATACGCACAAGCAGATCCTGATTTATGAGGCTTTGGGCGTCACGCCGCCGGTCTTCGCCCACCTACCGCTGATCATGGCGCCGAACAAGGGCAAGCTCTCAAAGCGAAAACACGGCGAGGTCGTCTCGATGACGACGTACCGCGATGCGGGATTTTTGGCTGAGGCGTTTCGTAATTATCTCGCGCTACTCGGCTGGTCCGCCGGCGAAGAACAGGAGATATATTCGCTAGACGAACTCGTGGCGAAATTCTCGCTCTCGGGCATCCATCGCTCGAACGCTATTTTCAATTTCAGCCCCGATGATCCGCGTAAATGGACTGACGATAAGGCCCAGTGGATGAACGCCGAATACATCCGCACGATGCCGCTCGATGAGTTATTGCCCCACGTAAAGGCCGAGCTCAAGGCCGCAAAGCTCTGGCGCGAAGAATACGAGGAAGACGACCGAGCGTGGTATGAGCGAACCGTCGATCTGATACGGGCCCGCTTTTTCACGCTCAAGGATTTCTCGTCGCAGGGCCGTGCGTATTTCAGCGAGGACTACGACTTCGACTCGGCGGCGATCGAAAAGAACCTCAGCAAATTTCCAGATCTCCGAGTTTGGCTACCCGAACTCGCCGAACGATTTGAAGCGGAATTCGGCGACAAGCCTTTCAACGAAACCAACATCGAACTGGTCGTTAGAGCCTTTACCGAAGAAAAAGGCACAAAGCTCGGCGTCATTATGAACGGCGCCCGCACTCTGCTCACCGGCGTCGCCGTCGGCCCATCGATGTTGTCTGTATTCGAGACCTTGGGGCTGGAACGCTCGATAATCAGACTCAGGAGCCAGTTAGCATGGAGCCAATGAAATGATAAGCAAAGAGATCCAAGCTTATAACGCCGCACAAACAACCTCCGATAAAGAGATCTGCGACCTGCTCGCGGCTGAGATATCACGCGGGTTGACAAATGCCGAGAACAAGATCTGGCACCGGCATCCGGTTTGGTTCCTGGACGGCAATCCGATAGTCGGCTACAGCAGGCTGAAGAGCGGCATCAGGCTGATGTTCTGGAGCGGGGCGAGTTTTGACGAACCTGACCTCAAGCCCGGTACCGGCAAATTCAATGACGCCTCGGTGACTTATACCTCCGCCAACCAGATCAACACGAAAGACCTGAAACGCTGGCTCAAAAGATCACAAGAGATCCAGTGGGATTATAAGAACGTCATTAAACGAAAGGGGAAACTTGAGAGGCTGAAGTAAGTCCATCAAACCACAACCATCTGCTTCCCAACTGGTGGCGACGGCGACCCTTATCGTTCACGGATCGCCGTCATCTAGTGCGGACGCGACACCGCTATTTGTTGCAGATGTTGGCTCGCCCATTGGCATCGGTTTTGAACATCGTTGTTATAGTGTTCCATTTCTTAGTGCCAAAGTTCCATTCTTCGAGATAACCATTGTCGGTGTTGTATCTCATGGTCTGGCCGGCACCCAGCCGGTATTCGGATTTGTCAGAGCCCAGGGCGTACCGCAGCCAAACACTCCTGCCGCAGTTGTTGACGAGCGTAATGATCCCGGTTGTTTCAGTGTAGCTCGTTACTCGTGCGGAACTGCCTTTTCGGATCTGGGCGTTCCGCGCATCCTTTTCATTCTTTTGATACCAGGCTTGTCCGTCGGGCCCGATCGTTAGATTGAACCTACCTGTTGCTAAGTACGACGAACCGTCCTTGTACGAGCCGGATTTTACCCTCAGTTCGATCTGATGCGTTCCCGGCGTAAGTTTTGACAATCCCAGCGGCATCTCAAATGCAAATTTCTTTGAACCCAAATTGAATAGATCAACATCGGGATTTGAAACTATAGGGATCAGATAAGTCGTTTCCTTGGCGGATCTGACCTTGTCAGGATCGTGGCCGGCCGAGAACTCCTCAGCGAGCAAACGGCTGCCGGCGTAAAGCTCCGACGTGAAGCTGACATACGTCGTTCCGACGTTCAGCACCTGAGCAAACGGCTTATTGAACTTCAAATGGGCATAGATGTAATCGCCCGATGTGAACTCGGTCGCTTTATCAGATTCCTTTAGCGACTTGGAGAATATGATCTCAGCGTCCTGGGCCGAGATCGATACGGTAAGGATCATCAGCGTGATGATCATGATCAGATTATTTCTCATTTGGCAAAAACTTCCTCCATTTGAGCAGAACTGTATCTGCGCAGTCATCGAGCAGGCTTATCTATTGCGATCTTACAGAGCTTTCTGTCGAGTCTAGACCATCTTGGCCCTCGGATACAAAGGGCTGCATCAGAACTCTATGATGCGACGCCTCACCGGAGACGAAAGAACGATCGTCGTTGTCGTGATGCCGTAGGGAGTTAGGCGGTCGATGACCTCCTGCAGGTGTTCGACCGACGCGACGGCTACCTTCATTATAAAGCTATCACCGCCAGTACCTCGGTGGCATTCGAGCACTTCATTCGATTCCTGTGCGACCTCGATGATGTGGCTGTAATCGACGCCGGTGATGCTCATGCGGACGAATGCCGTGATCGGCAGCCCGACCTTTGTCGTGTCGATCTGCGCGCGATAGCCCATGATTATTCCGGCGTCCTCGAGCTTGCGGACGCGTTCGATAACGGCCGGCGTCGTGAGCCCGACCCGGCGGCCCAATTCGGCATAGCTCGTGCGAGCGTCCGTCTGAAGTTCTACAAGTAGCTTGCGGTCGATTTCGTCGATCATAAGGCAATATCCCGCTACAAACTAACAATATTAAGCGATCTGGTGATAATAACTTACAATACTTATTCAACCAATCTATCACATCGATTACAATTAGTTATTCTGAGATATCTCTATTCTCGCCCTTTACATCGAAGCTATCAAAGGAGCCGTTGATAAGATGCTGAACGACACTGCGACCGTTACCGCCAACGAAGCTGATTTTGCGATCGAGAATTTTCAGGTCGCCGATGCAGATCTGCCTGAGTTCAAGGACATGAAGTTCGAGAATATCAACGAGCTTCATCTCGACCACCCGGGAGCGAACGATCCGCAGTATCGCGCTCGCCGCGACGAGATAGCGGGCTACGCACGCAGTTTCAGGATGACGGGCGAGATCTCCGACGTTGAATACAGCCCGCGTGAGCAGCGTGTGTGGCGTTATGTCGCCGAGGAACTCGAAGAGCTGCAGCAGCGATACGCTTCGCCTTTCTACCTGCGTGCAAAGAAAGACCTCGGCATCCGAACGGATCGAATACCGCAGCTAAGCGAGATGAACCGCAGGTTGAAAGAGCTGACCGGCTTTCGGCTCGCGCCGATCGAAGGGCTCGTCGAAACACGCGGCTTCCTGAGTTGGCTGTCGTATCGCGTGATGCTCTGCACGCAGTATATTCGGCATCATTCGCAGCCCGCTTACACGCCCGAGCCGGACATCGTTCACGAAGCCATCGGTCACATACCGATGTTCACTAACCCGAATTTTGCCGATTATTCTCAGTTCATAGGCCACGGCGCAAGGATCGCAAATGACCGCCAATTGGAAGAACTCGGCCGGCTGTACTGGTTTACGATCGAGTTTGGCCTCGTCGAACACGAAGGCGATGTAAAAGCCTACGGCGCCGGGCTTTTGTCCTCGTTTGGCGAGCTTGAACATGCTTTCAGCGACAACGTAGAACGACGGCCATTTGACCTCGAACAAGTCATCAACCACGAATACAACTACAGCGACATGCAGCCCGTGCTGTATGTAATTCCGTCATATTCTGAACTGAAAGAGGTAACGAGGAAGTATATCGAGAGTTTTTAATCATGATCACAGAAACAAGCGTAACAGTTGAAACGAATGCGGCCTTGGCGAATCCGCTCGGGCTTAAGAAGATACATCACGTCGAGTTTTACGTCGGTAATGCTAAGCAGGCGGAGTTTTATTACCGAAAGGCTTTCGGGTTTTCGCGCGCGGCTTACAGCGGCCTCGAGACGGGCAATCGCGAATCGACGAGCTACCTGATGCGGCAGGGCAATGTGAATTTCGTCTTGACGGCGGCTATGGGCCCCGAGCATCCGGCGGCGGAGCACGTCAAACAGCACGGCGACGGGGTCAAAGACATCGCATTTTACGTAGAGGATGCCGATCACGCATTTAATGAAGCAGTCCGCCGCGGTGCGACGCCGGTCATTAAGCCGCACGACTGGAAAGACGAGCACGGTATCGTGCGCAAAGCGGCGATCGCGACCTACGGCGACACGATACATTCGTTCATTTCGTATAACACGAACAACGGTCACAATTATTCGGGCCCGTTCCTGCCGGGGTTTGTCTCGCAGCCGGTCGACGGCGAAGGCGTCGGGCTGATGCTGGTCGATCATATAGTCGGAAACGTCGAGCTCGGGAAGATGAATCAATGGTGTGATTTTTACCGCGACGTGCTCGGATTTTTCCGCTATATCACATTTGACGATAAGGACATCTCGACCGAGTACTCGGCACTGATGTCGATCGTAATGTCGGACGGCCAGCACAATATCAAATTCCCGATAAACGAACCCGCCGAGGGTAAAGGTGGCAAATCGCAGATACAGGAATACATCGACTTCTATCGCTCGGCCGGTGCACAGCACGTCGCTCTGCTGTGCCGCGACATTCGGCATACGGTCGGGATGCTGCAGGATAACGGCGTCGAATTCCTACGCGTACCCGACACATATTACGAAGAGCTCCGGGATCGCGTTGGCGAGATCGACGAGGACGTCGAGGATCTGAAACGCCTAGGCATACTCGTTGACCGCGACGACGAAGGATATCTGCTGCAGATATTTACCAAACCGGTCGAGGACCGCCCGACTGTGTTTTACGAAATTCTCCAACGCAAAGGCTGCAAGGGCTTTGGTAAAGGCAACTTTAAGGCGTTGTTCGTATCGATCGAAGAAGAACAACGACGTAGAGGAAATTTATGAGAATTTAGCCACAAACAAACACGAAAGTACACGAAAATTTGATGGAAGATAAAATCGTATATCGAGATCTTTCGTATAAGATCATTGGTCTGGCTATACAGGTTAGAAAAGAACTTGGTTTTGGCTTCCTCGAAAAAGTTTATGAAAATGCCCTGATGGTTCTTTTCCGTGAAAACGGGATCAAGGCTGAGCAGCAGATCCCTATAAAAGTTCAATTTCACGGGCACCTAGTAGGTGATTATATTGTCGATATTCTCGTTGAGGATTCAATAATTCTCGAACTCAAGGCACAAGATAAAATTGCACCTATACATGAAGCTCAAACAATAAACTATCTGAAGGCAACCGGTTTAAAACTGGCCATTCTCCTGAACTTTGGTAGAGATTCGCTTGAACATAAAAGGCTTGTTTATTAATAAGCTGTTTCGTGTTTTTTTGTGTTTGTTCGTGGCAAATGTTCTTATGAAACTGATATATCAGACAGGTTTTGGGAATGAGTTTGCGACCGAAGCGGTCGCGGGAGCGTTGCCAGTAGGTCGCAATTCGCCGCAGCGCGCACCGCTTGGGCTCTATGCCGAGCAGCTCTCGGGTACGGCGTTCACGGTGCCGCGTTCGGGCAATAAGCGGACGTGGACCTACCGCATTCGCCCGAGCGTAATGCACAAGCCATTCGAGCGGCTCGACAATAGCCGCTGGCTGAGCCGTTCGGACCTCGACGAAGTCACACCTAATCAGCTTCGCTGGGACCCGCTGCCGATACCAACCGAACCGACCGATTTCATTGACGGCATAACTACGATCGCCCTCAACGGCGACCCGTTGTCGCAGGTCGGGATCGGCATTCATATCTACTCTTGTAACAAGGGCATGGACGGCCGTTATCTATACAACGCCGACGGCGAGATGCTGTTCGTGCCCGAAATTGGCGGGCTCACGATCTACACCGAACTCGGCGTGATCGAAGTCTCGCCCGGCGAGGCCTGCTGCATACCGCGAGGCGTGCGTTTTCGGGTTGAGACCGGCGGGAATGCACGCGGCTACATCTGCGAGAACTACGGCGCTCATTTCAAACTGCCCGACCTCGGCCCGATCGGAGCGAATGGCCTTGCGAATCCGCGTGATTTTGAGACGCCGGTCGCCTGGTACGAAGACCGCGAGGGCACGTTCGAACAGGTTGCTAAATTTGGCGGTAATCTGTGGCGGTGCGAGATCGATCACTCGCCGCTCGACGTCGTCGCGTGGCACGGCAACTATGCTCCTTACAAATACGACCTTCGCCGTTTCAACACTATCGGCTCAATATCGTTCGATCATCCGGACCCATCGATCTTCACGGTTCTAACAAGTCCGTCGGGCGACGCCGGCGTCGCAAATGTAGATTTCGTCATCTTCCCCGACCGTTGGCTGGTCGGCGAAGACACTTTCCGTCCGCCGTGGTACCACCGCAATTACATGTCCGAATATATGGGACTGATCTACGGTGCTTACGACGCCAAGGAAGAAGGCTTCGTGCCGGGCGGCGGCTCGCTTCACAATCAAATGTCGGCGCACGGCCCCGACCTCGATGCCTTCGAAAAGGCCTCGAACGCGGAGCTGAAACCGCAGAAACTAGAAGGCACGATGGCATTTATGTTTGAATCGAGATACATTATTCGTCCGACAAAATTTGCGATGGAAACCGCCAGCCTGCAGCACAATTACAGCGTCGTCTGGCAAGGTCTCAAGAAGAATTTCGGCGATTGATAGGTTTGCGGCAAGAGGATCACACATTTACTGCGACGCCGGAAAAAGGCGAGGTTTCGGCAATACTCCTGCGACCCGATGGTGCCACTTGTCTGCTTGTGCTTGGCCACGGTGCGAGTACGAATATGCGGCATGCGACACTTCAATCCATCGCTGAGTCAATGGCGAGTGTCGGGATCGCGACGTTCAGATACAATTTTCCTTATTCTGAAAATGGGCGTGGGCGGGATTCGGCGGCTGTTTGTGTCGAGACTGTTCGGAGTGCATGTCGGGCGGCTCACGAAGCCGCACCTGACCTGAAACTGCTCGCGGGCGGGCATTCGTTCGGCGGGCGGATGACAACGACGGCTCAGTCCGATGAGCCGCTCGACGGCGTAACAGGTCTCGTCCTCTTTTCGTTCCCACTGCATCTAGCAGGGCGGCCCGACACGAAGCGTGCCGAACATCTCGCTGCCATCAAAGTTCCAATGCTTTTTCTATCTGGCACTCGCGATGAACTCGCAGCACTCGACCTTCTCGAACCTTCAGTCAAAAAGCTCGGTAAGCACGCGACGCTTCATCTCCTGGACACGGCCAACCATAGCTACAAGATCTTGAAGAAACAGCGAGAGTCGGCACAGGACGTTTTCTCGGAGATGGCATCTGCCGTCCGTTCGTGGGCTGACAGCGTAAAGTAAGTTTCTCCCGTCTCCGGCCCTTTTTTTCAGTTTACACAGCCGCAAACGTAACCGTCGGTCACGGCGACATCGTCAATATACATACCTTCTCGGAACGTACCGATGTCAGTACCGACACGCCACCGGAGCTGCACGTCCTGACCTGCTGCCGATGCCGGCAACCGGACAGATGAGGTTATGAACACGGCGGTCTGCTCGACACCGCTACGGCCCGACCAGCCCAAACGTCCGCCGAGCGGATTCTGACAACAAGTATCGATGGTGCCGTCGTAGCCGCCCATCTCGAACGCACCACCAGCTTCGACGATATCCCGCCAGGGCCCGCCACCTACTCTTATCTCGAGCACGGCTCCGTCATATAGGCGATTGCGCAGGAACGTCGTCTCGAGGTCGTACCAATTCTTGAAAGTAAGGCGTGCGTTCTGCGTAGTAATGCGGAACACCGGAGTCACGAGTTCATTGAGCCCGACATTGTTCGGTGCGGGCGAGAATATCGATTTTGCTTCCGAAGTCGATCGGCTGCGAACGACGCTCCAAGTGCTCTGGACCCCGCTCGCCGTCGTTGTCCAACGCTGAGGCAGCGACGGCCCGGCCTGTCGGTCAAAGCGCTGCGAGAGAGCGACCTTTTCGACGCCCGTTGGGAGCTTGACCACGAGCTGACCAAGCGGGCTGCCGCCGTCATTCAGCTCAAAGGTCAGCGTCAGCTCGGCGCCGCATGCCAGCGAATTGGAAACTGTGAACCCAAAATTGCGAACGACAGGCCCGCCGCCGGCGGGTATCGAGCCATAGTTCTGTGACGGGCCCGGCTGCGTTACGCCGCCCGAGGCGAGCAGTGTGACATTCAGCGACGAGGTCGAAAGCGACCCGCTGTTAGCGAGCGCAAGGGCAAACGTTACCGATTCGCCAGGGTCCGGAGCACCGTTCGGTACGCATGATTCTCCGACTACGCTCGATCCCGAGACCTCCGGCACGGGCACGGGCGCGAGCGCAAAGTTTCTGACAAGCGTCTCGCCGTTCGCTACCGTGATATTTACCGTCTCAGTCCGAAAGCCCTTGGCCGACGCAGAAACTGAGTACGATCCGGGCAGGACAAATAGGTCGCCATAATTCCCGTCGGCCCTTGTTCTCCGGGAATACGCGCCCGACGAGATGCCGGCGCCCGGAATCGGCGCTCCGGTCTGCGCGTTGGTCACCGTCCCGCGGATCGACGACCTCGGCGCCGCCGCGCATTCCGGGAATCGAAATGTGCCGATCCGCGTAAGCCAGGTGAAATCGCTGTGGTCCTGGCTTGCCTGCGAGTAATACTCTCCGGTCGCCCAAAATGTACAGTCGTCAACCGGATCGACCGACAGACTGCTGTAGTCGCCCCAACGCCAGCCAAAAGCTTTCTGCACACCAGTTCCCTCGACAAGGGAAGCTTCGGTGCGGATCATGCCTTGAGGCTCGTTCGCGAGCCGTCCCGCATATCTGACCGCAGGGCGTTTTTCATCCGAAACGTAGTTGTATGCTACCGCGATGTCACCCTGATGATCCTGGGCAGCCGATCCGATCCAACGCGACGAAACGGCATCGCCGACAGTGGTATTCTCGGCCACCGCGAACTGCCCCGTGCCCTGCCGCACAAGCTGCGAGAGCCTCACACCCGCTCGATACGGTGCCGAGCCGGTCCTCACCGTTTGATTCAAAACGATCGATTCGGCCGATCCGAGATTGCGGTACGCGGCACGCGGGTTGATCCTGTCGCTGTTCGCATCCAAAAAGTCGCCCGGCGGCGGCTGTGCGATATCGGTGCGGCCGTCATTGCTTGTGGGATCGAACGAAGCCACCGCGATCGGGCTCTCCGGCCGTTCGGCAAAACTGGATGCCGCCGGGGAGCCGAAGTCGGCTCGAAATTCGAATATACGCAGAGCATCAGCTGCGTCGCCGTATTCGTCGGCGGTGTAGCTCACAAAATAATTTGGAGCGCCCTGCGGCGGCGGGCGAAGTCCGTCCAGATCTGTCGGAATAAAATTACGCCGCCTTTGGACAGAATCGGTGGATACGTTGAAATACACGAACGAAGGCGACGGTTCGCCGGCAAGCATCCTTGTCCTGTCAAAGGCAAACACGCCTGCGCCGCCATAATCTGCACCGACGAATTCTTCGGTTGACATGTAATAGCCATCGGTCCAGACGCCAAATTTCGGAAAGTCGGGAATACGGATGTTCGGCATCACGAACTCCCACACGAAGTACTCGCCGGCCGGATCGCCGGTCTTGGATACGGCTATCATTTGCCGGAACGGAGGAAAATCGTAGCAGTATTGGCTGATCAGCCAGCGGTCAGCTAGCGGATCGTAGAGCACGTTCGGCAGGCCGTCGTTTCGCTGTGAGCACGCCGTCCCAAGAGGTGCGAAAAGCTGGCTGAACTTTAGCGGCGCCGTGGCCGGCGTCCCGCTTTTGTAGTAAACACGCCAAAGCGCATTGACCGTTTGGACATAGTGCGCCGGCCCGACGTCCCCATTCATATCAGGCGGCATTATCAGCAGATTGTACGCAGCGACGTTGTCGTAATTGGAGAGCCCGTCGAACGAGAGATTCGGATCGGGCATCGGAACGAGGGCGAATTCCGAGGCTTGCGTATCTCTACCCTTTCTTCGGTCTGTGTTCTCCGAGTAACGAATATCAGGGCCGGCAGACCGAGCAGCCGGGCCGCCGCCGTGTTCCGCGGTCTCAGCTTTTAGTGCATCCATTCGTCCGGTCGAAGCGGAAGCAATCGCCCGGCCGTATAGCGGACCGGAGATGACGCCCGGAGGACGGGCGGCCGGTGGACGGCCGGACGCCTCGGCTATCAGCAGGGCCGACAGAGCCATAAGTGCAACGATGACAAGGGCTCGGATCTTCATCTGGCCGCGAATGGTTCAAAGCTCAAGCAGATACTCTACATCGACGCGTCGTTTTGCATCATCGAGAAAATTCTCGATCCGTGCTGCCACCTTCTCTTCGATAAGCAGACGGCGTATCTCGTCGCGTTTCTCATTCAGCGTCGGCATCAGCACGCCCGGATACCGCCGGCGGAAATCCGGAACGAATACGTCTCTGAAGTATCTTGACTCTTCGTCTGCCGTGACGACAACGAACGACCTGAAACGAAACGCGACATAGCTGTCTATCGCGATACGGCGAGCGATCACGCGTTCGAATTCCTCATCGTTCACGGATCTGAAGCCGACAGCCTTTAGCCGTTTTTCAAAATCAGCAGGTGTCGGGAAATAGCCGAGCAGTTCCCGTATCTTCGCCTTTACCTCATCATCGGACGGCCCCGGCCGTGGCAATCGTTCCGCCTCGAGAGCAAATATCCGCTGATCGACAAGCGTCTTTAGAGCACGTTCCATGTCCTCTTTACGCGGCGGGTCCAACGGCACGCCGGGCTGAAGAGCAAGCTGCCACATCACGTCACTCAGGAGGATCAGCTCCGTACGAACGCCGTCTGAGACCGTAACTAGTGTCTTTTCAACAACTTGCTGGCCACGGGCCGGTTGTGCATGCAAGGCAAGAAGTATGATGCCCGCATAAACGGCGACCGCAGGTCTCAGTTTTAGGAAATTGGAACGCATCAAAAGCAACTCTTTGAGCATTTTCAGGCCTGCGATGTTGCCTGTCAACGAAAACTCACCGATCGATAAATGATTGACAAACACGCACAAACATCGTTTAATTCTAATGAGGCCTCGCGGTTCCCAACCTGCTACCTGCCTCGTCAACATTAGGTTATCCCGAGCCGACCGCCCCGTCGGCCGCCAATCCTAAATGCAACCAGATCAACGGCCTACAAAAAGTCGAGGCCCGGCTGCGGCACATATGTTCCCTGACGCCGGTGCCGAGCTGCGCTTTGTAGCTGATCTGGGCCGAAGTCTTTTGCTGACCGTTCATCCAAAGAAAGTTGCCGAGCGGGTAGCGATCGCGTTGCGGTCGGGAACTGGAGCCGTCAATTGCGTCTTCGCCGCCGAGCTGCCGAGCATCGGGTTCGTGAACGGCTCATCGGGCGGCGGGCCTACGCTGGCCAGGAGCCGATTCAACGAATGGCTCAAGTTCATGCCGCCGCAGGTGGGCTATACCGAGACCGCTCCGGACGAATTTCTTATTCGCGGCAACGGGCATATCGCCGAATACGTTTCGCCGCTCAACCTCGATGGCGAGATCAGGGGAGCGATCGTCTGCTCATTCGAGGAAGTGGACATTACGGAGTCCACGATCCGGCTGATAGACGCCTCGACTCAGCTCGCAGCGATGAGCCTCAACCTTTCGGCCCATTTCGAGAGCGCTCTCAACAGTTCGATCAGCCAGGCCCGGGAGGAACACCGCAAGTTTACCGAGGCGGTTCTGGACGCTTTGCCGGTCTCGCTTTATGTCGTCGATCGCGACTATCGCATCGTGACCTGGAATCGGCATCGAGAGGTCGGGACTCAGGGCATACCTCGTGATACGGCGATCGGGCGCGACGTATTTGACGTGCTTGCCAGATATCCTCAGGGCCGTCTGCGTCAGGAATTCGAGCGGGCGTTCCGCACCGGCGAGATCGAGAGGATCGAGCAACAGACCGTTGCCGAGGATGGTACGACGCGGCACTGGCTGGTCAGCAAGGTCCCGATGCGCGACGCCGGTTCCGACGAGGTCACGCACGTGATCACCGTTGGCGAGGACGTGACCAAACGCGTCGAGGCCGTTCAGGCTATGAGCCGCGCCGAGAAGCTGGCAGCCGTCGGACGGCTTGCTGCCGGCGTTGTTCACGAGATAAACAATCCGCTTGCGACGATCGCTGCTTGTGCCGAAGCGCTGGAGCAGAGGATCGACGAGGGCGGATTCGTCGATGCCGAAGCATTGGACGATCTGTCCGAATATCTCGGGTTGATCAAAAGCGAGACGTTCCGCTGCAAGGCAATTACTACCGGACTTCTTGATTTCAGTCGGGCCAGATCCGGCGAACGCGTGCCGACCGACATAGGCGAGGTGGTCCGCTCCGCCGCTAATCTCATCTCGCATCAATACCGCGGAGGCAATATCTCCACTGAGATCGATATCGAAGGGCCGCTTTCGTCCGTTAATGCCGACGCGGGCCAGATACAGCAGGCCGTGATCGCGCTTGCGACCAATGCTATCGACGCCATGCCCGACGGCGGCGAATTGAGACTCGGCGTCCGGTCATCCGGCAATCGCGTGATCGTAGAGGTCACGGACAGCGGTATCGGCATCCCGCCTGAGGACCTGCCGCGGATATTCGAGCCGTTCTTTACGACCAAGGATGTCGGCAAAGGTACCGGACTCGGCCTGGCAGTTTGCTACGGCATCATTTCTGATCACGGCGGCCGCATCACCGTGCGTTCGAATGTCGGGCGCGGCACGACGTTCACGATCCTGCTTCCCTCCTGTTAGGTACAGTCTCCCTTCCCTGCAAATCATATGGCTAAGCTGCTTGTCGTTGACGACGAAAAGAACCTGAGACTGGTGGTCCAAAAGGAATTGACCCGTCAGGGCCACGAAGTGGAATGCGCTGAGGACGGCGAAGCCGCCTGGTCGATCCTGGAAGAGAGAGACTTCGATGTGATCCTGTGCGACATCAATATGCCGAGGCTTGACGGCATCGGATTGCTGCGGCGGACCCGCGAGCGGAGCCAGAATCCGCCCGAGGTCATTATGTTGACGGGCCAGGCGACGGTCGAGACCGCAGTCGAGGCAATGAAGCTCGGGGCCTATGATTACCTGACCAAACCCTACAGGATCGGCGAGCTTTCAGCACTTGTCGGTGCCGCGGCCGATAAACAGCAGCTAAAGAATGAGAACGTCAAGCTCCGCGCTCAGATCGCGCGTACACGGACCCAACTGCCTGAGATCGTTGCGGATTCACCGCAGATGAAAGACGTGCTAAGACTAGTCCGGCGCGTCGGCCCTTCTGATACGTCAGTACTCATCACAGGCGAATCAGGCGTCGGTAAGGAACTCGTAGCTCAGGCGATACATCGGCTCTCGGCCCGGTCTGATAAGCCTTTTATCGATCTCAACTGTGCGGCCCTGCAGGACACGCTGCTCGAAAGCGAACTCTTCGGCCACGAAGCGGGTGCTTTCTCGGGTGCGAGGTCGCGCAAACTCGGACTGTTCGAGATCGCGGACGGAGGCACGATCTTCCTCGACGAAGTAATGGAAATGCCGATGCAGCTCCAGTCCAAGCTGCTCCGTGCCTTGGAGACTCGATCGTTCTTTAGGGTCGGCGGCGTCAAAAAGGTCGAAGTGGATGTCCGGCTGATAGCCGCCACGAACCGCGACAAGGAACAGGCCATGGCCGATGGCGTTTTCCGCTCAGACCTTCTCTACAGAATAAACAGCTTTGAGATAAACATACCGCCGCTCCGCGAACGTCGCGAGGATATCGAGCCGCTTGCTCGATTTCTGCTTCATGACCTGGCTGGGAACAATGAACCCGAGCTCAATCCGGCTGCTATCGATGCGATCGTCGCATTCGATTGGTCGGGCAATGTGCGTCAGCTGCGTAATTGCCTCGAGCGAGCAATGCTATTGTGCGACAACGGCGTCATCACGCCCAGAGAATTGCCGCCCGAAGTAGCCTACCGCATACCTGCGACAAGCGTATCGATCAGCTCGAATTCGTCCGCGGCGTCAACTGTTCCGTCGTCATTCCACAATGCGGTACCGACAAATCTTCGCGAAGTGGAACGTCAACAGATCATAAATGCACTCGAGAAAACGGGGTGGCATCGCGGGCGTACGGCAGAGATGTTGGGCATATCGCCTTCGACCCTGTACCGCCGCCTCAGGGAATACGGGCTCGACGCAAGGTAGCTCCAGCAGGCCGTCACCCGGAGCTAAAAAGGTATCTGCGATCCGACAACGGCATCAGCTCTGATCCAAATCTCACGTTAAGGCTCCGAAGCGCCTCGGCTAGGTTCGGCCCGCCAAACAACAGCATCCGTCTCTTGCCTGCCCACCTGAGTATCCGAGGCAGCCTTTCCGCAAATTTATCGAGGGCTCGGCATGTAACTGATCCGCAGCCCGTGATGTCTGCTTCCTCGAACTGTCGGCCCACGACCGTTACTCGTCGGCCGAGGCCGAGTCTTGATACCGCCTCCAGCAGAAATGCGGCCTTTTTTTCTTTTGATTCGATCAGTACCGCTTTGAGGTCCTGACGAACAAGAAGACAAGGCAGTGACGGAGTGCCGCCGCCGCTGCCCACATCCGCGAACTTTTCATTCTCAGGCAAATGCCTAAGCAGCATGAGCGGCTCGAGGACGTGGCGGATCGCAAATTCCTCGGCCGAGCATGGGGCCACGAGGTGCAAGATCGTATTGTGTTCGAGCAGAATTTCGTAGTATGCACATAGCCTTTCGACCGCGTCGGCTGACAGCGACAGGTCGAAATCGCCCTGATATCTGACTATCGGGTCAGTTAGTTCGTCGTGCATAGTTTCGAGTTTCGTGCAACCAGGTCCGGAACGCAAAAGCGGGAGCCGAACTTATGTTCCGGCTCCCGCAGATATGCATTCTGATTGGTGCGGACGAGAAGAATCGAACTTCCACTCCCTTGCGGGAACAGGCTTCTGAGACCTGCGCGTCTACCAGTTCCGCCACGTCCGCACACGGCGAACTTACGAGAATACAAGCAACGCCGCTATTTTTCAAGACGGCTGCGATCGAGGCTCGTTCCGTTTGAGCTCCCCGCCGACGGTCTTCGTCACGGCCCGGGCGAGTACCGGCCAGTTTTGACGGCACATCAGATATAATGTGTATCTATGCCGCAGACCCTAGCATCTCGTATCGCCTTGGTCCGCGACCGCGTGGAAAGAGCCGCGACCCGGGCGGGCCGGGACCCGGCCGAGATCAGGCTGATAGCCGTTTCAAAGACGCATACTGCGGCGGCTGTTCGGGAGGCGATCGCGGCCGGCCTGAGCGATTTCGGCGAGAACAAGGTCCAGGAAGGCGAGGCCAAGATCGCAGAGATCGGGCACGGATCGATAACGTGGCATCTGATCGGCCACCTGCAGGCTAATAAAGCTCGGAAAGCGGTTCGATCCTTTGACGTGGTGCATTCGCTCGATTCGATCGAGCTCGCGGAGCGGCTCGATCGTATCTGTGATGAGGAGGGCCGCGGGCTTCCTGTCCTCATTCAAGTGGATCTGGCGGGCGAGGCCACAAAATCAGGTGTACCCGTCGGCGGCCTCGACGCTCTGGCCTCCGCCGTTCGTTCGAGTGAGAATTTGGATCTGCTGGGGTTGATGCTGCTTCCTCCGCATTTCGAAGACCCCGAGGCGACACGTCCGTATTTCAGACGCCTGAGGGAGATACGTGACAAAATGATGCCCGGCGGCGAACTGTCAATGGGCATGAGCCATGACTTCGAAGTAGCGATCGAGGAAGGTTCAACGATGATCCGCGTCGGCACGGCGATATTCGGGGATCGTGAATAGACGCGGTGGTATAGACGCCGCGATCATTTTGAAGATCTATGCTGCAAATCCTTGTTTATCCTTGGGTCTTTCTGTTCGTTTGGTCGGCGTTTGGGCTGCTTCTCGGGATGCTGATCTTGCGGCTTATTTTCAATTTTGCCGATCCGAACCCATTTGGGAAGATCGGACGATTTGGATATAAGGTGCGCCGGATCACCGAGCGATGGATTTATCCCGCCGCCAGGCTCTTTGCGATGTATGGCATCGACACTCGATATGCCCCGATCGTAACGATGTTAATAGCCTTCGTGCTGGCATACTTCATCACACAGATCATCGGCAATACCTTCTTTGTGATCGACGGGCTGACGGCGGGCGTGGTCGCAGGCAAATCAAGCGTTGTTGTCGGTTTTGTGCTATACGGACTGCTCAGCTTGCTTGTCCTGTTCATATTCATTCGATTTCTTTCGGCGTGGTTCGTATTTGCTCGCGGCACGTTCCTGGCTTTCGTGGGCCGGGTGACCGACCCGATACTGCGCCCGGTTCAGAGATTGATACCTCCTATCGGGATGTTCGATATCTCGGCAATGATCGTTCTGATCGTGATCTCGCTGCTGCAGTCGGTCGTGCTTAATATATTCGTTCGCGGACAATGAACAGCGAGACGATAATTACGGTGCGTGTCACGCCGCGATCTTCCAAAAGCGAGGTCATCGACGAGAGCGGAGCTGTGCTCCGAGTCCGTATCGCCGCACCGCCCGTGGACGGAGCCGCCAATGCCGAACTCGTTCGACTGCTTGCTAGGCATTTCAGGGTCCCGAAGTCATCGGTCGAGATCGTGTCGGGAACCAATTCGCGTACGAAGCGGATAAGGCTTGTCGGCTGAGCCCGCGGGCCCTAAACGGTTTTGTAAGCACTTTTGCGGCGTGATATATTCGCTAATTCGACGAACTAACCATGTCAGGACATTCCAAGTGGCACACGATCAAGCATAAGAAGGGCGCTCTTGACGCCAAACGCGGCAAGATCTTCACGAAGCTGATAAAAGAGATAACTGTCGCAGCCCGCACGGGCGGCTCGGGCGACATCGACTCGAACGCACGTCTTCGAAAGGCCGTTTCTGACGCCAAGGCTCAGAATATGCCCAACGACACGATCGACCGAGCGATCAAACGAGGCACGGGCGAGCTCGATGGCGCGTCGTACGATGAGGTCACCTACGAAGGCTACGGGCCGAACGGTGTCGCCGTCATGGTCGATGCGATGACCGACAACCGCAACCGTACCGTTGCCGAGATCCGCCATATATTCTCAAAGAACGGCGGCAACATGGGCGAAAGCGGCTCAGTCGCCTGGATGTTCGACAAAAAAGGCTATCTCGTGGTCGATAGATCGGCCAGAAGCGAAGAAGAACTTTTTGAGATAGCGATCGAAGCCGGTGCCGACGATCTGCAGGATGAGGGCGACGTTTTCGAGATTTACACGGCTCCTGAGTCGTTCGAGGCAGTTCATGAGGCGTTAAAGGCTGCGGGCATCGAGCCGCAGGCGGCCGAAGTAACCATGATCCCTCAGAATTACATCAAGCTCGAAGGCCCTGACGCCAAGACGATGCTGAAGCTCTACGATGCTCTCGAGGACAACGACGACGTTCAGAAGGTCTATGCGAACTTTGACATCGATGAGAGCGAGATGGAATAGATCGTCCGATCGCGGATAGCAATTCCTTGACGTTGCTGACCGTCGCATCTATCATCTAGATTCGCCGCCGGAGTGGCGAAATTGGTATACGCACCAGACTCAAAATCTGGCGGGCTTTGCGCCCATGTCGGTTCGAGTCCGACCTCCGGCACCAATATTTTGCTTGTTTATCAAGGACTTAGCCATTAGCTACTCTTCCCGTTAGCTAACCGACAACAGACTGTGGACACTTTGGCGGACACACTCAGCGTGTTCGCCTTTGTTTTTACGCCCACCTTATCAACGGGGAAGTGCTCTTAACTAGGACACTTCCAAAACAATGACAGCATAGCATTGAAATTCCGCGTTGTCAAGATAACTCCTTTGTTTGCTTCACTTTACGCTTGTTTTTTCTGAAAGAATTTGATAGAATCTAACCAGACTTGAAGAAAGCTGGTAAATCAACGGCGAATCGCAGAGTTTAGCCTAACAGCGAAAAGCCGGAACATCCGAAAGTTTAGCGACAGTGGACGTTCCAGCTTTAATTTTTGAACAAAATATAGACGGTAGAACCGTCGTTTCGCAGTGCCGAAGCACTACTAATATCTTCCCTCAAGGCAGCTAATTAGTCAAGGGTTTTCCCAGAGTTTTCGTCAAAGCACAACTTAAACGGTTCTACACGTCGAAGGAGTTATTATGGATTTTGAAATCCGCTTTGACGGTGATGAACCCGTCCCATTCATATCAGAAAGTGAGGCCGCACGGCTTCTAAAAATATCGCAGGAAACATTACAGCGAATTCGCTACAACGGTGAGATTCAGTTCTATCGTGTCGGCGGGCGTGTTTTTTATTTACCGCAGAACCTCTATGAGTTTGTGCGTCGTTGCAGACAGGGGGATGACGAATGATGGCACAGCGTGGAAGATTTCAGATACCCCAAAATAAACAATACCCGAAGAATGAATCGGGATTCGTCCGAGTAAAACAGAACAGCCCGTGTGCGGTTTGTGGAAAAACGACTTGGTGCACTCGTTCTGGTGATGGTGTGCTTGCCTACTGTATGCGTGTCGCGGCGAGCAGTGTTAAGCAGTTAGCGAACAAAGCGTATGTCCACGTTCTATCGGCGAATCCCAGCTATGTTCCGCAGGCTACTGTCGTCAAGCGTTCGGCTCCGGCGACTGTCACGGCGAGTGCCGAGACAAAGGATGAGGTCTATCGTTACCTATTAACGGAGTGCCTTACATTGGACGCAGATCACGGCGACCATTTGTTAACGGAACGAGGATTGAGTGATTCGGCAATCGTCGCTAACCTGTATGCTTCGACTCCGAAAGTCCGAGACCGTGAAGCCGTTAGCAAGCAGTTAGCCGACGAGTTTGGTGACAGACTTAGAGGCGTTGCGGGTTGTTACATAGACCCTAAGACCCGTGCTTGGCGGTTCCGGTTTCCGCAGGACGGGTTCCTTATTCCGTGCCTTAATTCGCGGGGTCAAGTTGCAGGGCTGATGGTTCGTCGGAACGGTAATGCAGACCCGAAATACTATTGGGTATCGACACCAACGAATGACTTTGAAGGCGGAGCTTCCTCAGGGACACCGATTCATTTTTCGCAGCCGCATCGGATAAAAACGGTGCGTCAGGTGATAGTGACTGAGGGCATTCTTAAGGCAGACCGCATCACCGAGTTTCACGACCTGCCGTGCATCGGCATTCCCGGCGTGCATAACTTCAAACCTACATTTGCCGATGACCTGAAACGATTGTTTCCAGAGATTGAGTTGGCATTGGTTGCGTTCGATGCGGACTTCGTTACAAACCCAAACGTCCGTGACGGCCTCATCAAACTGCTAGAGCTAATGGCTCCGGTGTTCGAGACACGTATCTTGAAATGGAACCTCAGCGATGGCAAAGGATTGGACGATGTGCTCTTTAATGAGCGGGAGGTCAACGAATGAAAAATGTTGTTGAGTTGACCGTCGAAGAATTCAAAGAGACGTTAGCCGTTGCGACGGATCCAGGGAATGCACCCGCTGATGACAAACCCGTCGCTAGTAAGCCGAGCATCATTAGTGCAAAGGAACTTCTCACCAAAGTCTTTCCAAAGCCTAAGTATGCCGTTGAAGGTTTACTTCCCGAAGGCGTGACGGTGCTGGTCGGCAGGCCGAAGTTAGGAAAGTCGTGGTTGACCATCGGTATCGCCGTAGCGGTTGCGTCGGGCGGTAAGGCACTAGGCACGATTCCCGTTGAGAAGGGCGATGTCCTTTTGCTTGCCCTTGAGGACGGTGCACGGCGTTTACAGAACCGTCTTTCCGGCGTTCTAAACGGCGGCACGGTTCCAGCGAGGTTGGATGTAGCGACAGAATGGCGACGTATTGATGACGGCGGTCTTGACGACATTGAGGGGTGGTTGAAAGACCATCCCGAAGCCCGTCTTGTCGTTGTCGATACTCTCAAACGAGTTCGTCCACCGGAGCGACCCGGACGCATCTACAACGATGACTATGACGCTATCGCTCCCCTTGCTGACTTGGCAAAAAAATATGCGGTCGCAATCGTCGTGGTGCACCATACACGAAAGCAAGATAGTGAAGACCCTGTTGACTTGGTTTCGGGTTCGACCGGACTCACGGGAGCGGCAGACGGTGTGTGCGTCCTTAAACGAATGCGTATGCAATCGAGTGCCGAGTTGTTGTCGTTCGGGCGTGACTTTGAAGAGTCGTCGCTGGCTTTGGAGTGGGACAAGGAAACGCTCCAGTGGAAATGTGTCGGTGAGGCTGCGGAGTTCAAGATGAGCGTCGAACGACGAGCGATTATCGATGTCATTCGCAACAATGGTGGCAAGGCATCACGAAAGGAAATCGCTGAGGCTCTTGGCAAGGCATCTTCCACCGTTGGCAAGAACCTTTGGGATATGAAGCAAGACGGACAGGTTATCTGTGACGAAGCTGGTAACTATCTCGAAGGTGATTCGTTCGGTAATGCTGGTAACGCTGGTAACGGCGTTACTGGTGTTACCACCGTTAACGGTCTTAGCTACGAACAAAAGTGGGACGACGAAAGTCTGCCCTTTTAGCCCGCCCCTATAGAAGTTTATATAACTTAGTATTAGGCAAGTCATTTTTCCCGAAATTACAAATTAACCCCCCATCCAGCAACGGTTCCGGGGGTTACTTTGTGCCGAGACCAAATTTTCGGTGCAAATAAAAGGGGGGTCTTACTAATAGTGCAACTCTTAAGTGGGCAAATCAAGAAGGTCATCGATTAAGACATCGGTAGAGATTCCCGCGAGCCGTGCATACTTCAGCAAGACGGGGAGCGGCGGTTCTTTGCTAGCTAGTTCGTAACCTGAGATAACGCTTCGGTTGTGTTCGGTCATTCCCAAAGCCTTCAACATCTCGCCTTGCGACAATCCTAACTTAGTCCTTATCGCCTTTAATTTTTCCGATAGCCGTGCGGGTTTCGGGCGTGCGACCTTAGCCATTAGGAATCCTCCTAACGGTAAGGTGAATGTCGGTTGTAAGTTGCGAATTAGACCGAAGTCGGTCTAGTATGTTCCTGTTGTGTTCTGTCGCCAAAAGCCGTAGAAAATATGGCTCTTGTGCGAACATCTCTTACGATGTCCGAGACGGGATACTACCCATAAGATTTCAAAAACAAAGCTATGAAAGGTCAAGTATTCGTTCCATAGTTTACTAGCGATATGGCAGTTCAACAAGCATCGTTCTATTGCCCAGTCTGTCAGCAACAGCGGCTGTTCACACGGCAAAGAAGCGTGAATCACGTCCTCCATTTGTTAATAATGGTGTTCACGTGTGGCTTATGGGGAATCGTTTGGGCGATTCTGATTTTGAGCGACGACCCCCGATTTCACTGTGCTCAATGCGGATATTCCGATTCGAATAGGTATTTAGCCAACCCTTACCTGCGTTCGCAGGAAGCTCAAGCGAATGCAGAATCGAGATTGCAGGGCAACAATGCGACCCAAACGGTGAGTCCTTTACTCGGCGTAGGAATCTTTTTTATGCCGTATATCTTCGGATGGTTCACGCTTCGAAACGGATACAGCACTCAGGCAAGGGTGATTTCATTGGGTTGGGCAGGATTCGTAATCCTAGTAAATGTTATCGCTATTGCGACAAATCCATCTCCTTCAAACAACACGTCATCAAGCTCAAGCTCGAACGTAAATGCGACTCAAATTAATATGCAAAATGTGGCAAATGCTGCCACGAACAGTGTGACAACTAATGCGAACAAGACGGACTCTTCGACTACAAAGCCTTCGGCTAAACAAACGTGTGCCGACATTGAAAATGAACTAGCTTCCGTCGAAAGCGACCAAGCACGAGTAGAGGAGATGCTGGATGCAACCGAAGACTTTGGCCCCCAAGCTGGGTCTCCCAAAAGGGCAATTTATATGAATGCATTGAAAAGAAAAGGCGAGCTACAATTGCAACACATAACATTGGAACGGAAGCTGAAAGCGTGTGGCAAACGAAAGTGAAACGCTCCGCCAACCTAGACCTAACATTGATTGTGCTGATTCTTTCGGTGCTCGGATGCGTCTGTCCAAATTCGAGTCCGCAAAGTTCACAGACGAACCGCAACATTAACGTAAACGCCGTTAGCACTTCGGTCACACCATACCCCACTCCTTACGCTTCGGCTAATGCTAGCCCGTCACCCGAACCACCATCGCTATCAGATGCGGGGAGGTCTAAACGAGTTAAGAGCGGCGAAGCGATTTACAAACGTATCGCGGCCCGCACAGGGCTTCCTATTATTTTCGGATGGAGAGCACGAGATATAACCATCGGCGTGCCAACGGGCGACTGGAACGGTCTATCAAAAGAACAGCAAATTGACCTGACTTACTATATCGAGCACCTTGTCCAAGAGATAAAAGCTGACCCCGTTCCACATGTGAACCGATGGGCGGCTTACTACAAGCGAACGGAGCAATTGGAATCTGGCGGTGAGTATGACGGGCTTTATATGACCTCGTATCTTCAGCAAGTGCGACAACTCTGCAACGCCTGCTGGAACATTACCATCGGCAAAGCAAAACGGGACGGATTCTATGACGAATCCACTCCCGTCAGCGGTGGCACGGTGCAAGAGTTTCGTGCGTCGGAAAATAAAACAATCGAAAAAACGTCGGTTGAAAAGGATGCCGACGACTTCAAAACCTTTGCCGCTTCGATGACCGCTGGTGAACACTTGAAGGCCGCGACTGAGGCTCTCGAAAGTAACTACGACCCTGCACAAGAGCATTGGGGAAACACAGAACTTGCCCGGTCACACATCAAAGCAATCCCAAAGAATGCTCCCGAATATTCCGACGCACAAAAGCTATTGCAACGGGTAATAAAACGGGAGCGGGAACGTAAACAATTTCAGGATGCCGTTGTCCGCGAAATGAAGCGACTCATCGGAGCGAACTAGCCGTTTCGTTAAAACCATCTAACGCTGTAGCGACTTGCTGAACCGCCACGCTATCACGGTTAACATATCTTAGCGTCGTCTGTACTACCGTATGCCCAAGCTGGCCGCCTATCTTGGCAAGGCTGAATCCCAGTTCGTCTAAGCGTGTAGCGTGTGTGTGACGCAAATCATGAAACCGCAGACCGACTAACCCTGCTTCCTTGCACGTTCGCCGGAACGCACCGCGAACGTCGGCTTTGATTCCGAAAACCAAATCCTTCCGTAAAGTTTCCCGTCTAACAATTCGCTCCAATTCCGTTCGCAAGCGGTTCGTCATCGATACCGACCGTTCACGCATCGTCTTGGTATTGAAGGCTCGAATTGTGATAACTCCGGTAGCAAAATCGATGTCCGACCAGCGAAGTTTGAACAGTTCACCTTGACGGCATCCTGTGTCGATTGCGGCGACTATAAGCGGCCTTAAATGCCTTCGGCGGCCTATGCAATGGCTAAGTAGGGCTTGTTCCTCAACGGGCGTTAGAATGCGTTCACGCTTTATCTCGTCGCTGGAATGAATCAATGCATCGCCTTTCTTGAAAGGATTCTTTCCAACCCAGCCGTTGCGTTCTGCGATGTTAAAGAGGCGACGAAGATAGGCAAGTTCACGGTTGACGGTTGCAAGGCTCCGTTGCTTGCTTTGGTGGGTGGAACTGCATAGGCGTTCATTCCGAAATGTTCGCAGATGTTCGTAAGTAATATCCTTTAGCCGTTGCCGTCCAAAGTGTTCTCTGAAAACTTTCACATAGCCTCGAACGCCCGAAGCGGACCGTAACCCTGCAACCTTGCGGTTGTTGACATATTTGGCATCCATCAAATAGTGCTTCTCGTAAAAGTCGCAAAGGTGGTTAAAGTCGATACGGCTGGCTTCAATCTGTTCAACACCACCTATATCAAATTCACGGATTAGCTGTTTCAACACCTCATTGCCGTGCGACTTGCTTTGAACCCGACGCTTGACGTTGTGACGCTTGCCGCCGTTGTCGGTATATGTGAACCGTGCATACCAACAACCCGACTTTTCTTCATAGACATATCCTTTACGTGCTTTCATTTGCTATCATCTCCGTTAACAGCGTTACCGTTACCGTGTGTGGACACTTTCAACGGACACACTGATTTGAAAATGGATAGCTAACTTGGTAGGTAAGAACTGGCTTGTTCCTTGATGAAGGTGGCGACTTAAACGACGCACACCCACTCAAAATCTGGCGGGCTTTACGCCCATGTCGGTTCGAGTCCGACCTCCGGCACCATTCTATTTTTTCCTGATCACCATTTTCCAATTTGGGTTGATAGGTATCGTGACGTCTTCGCCGGGCCGCGCATTCTCAAATGCTTCCGCATGCGAAGCAAAGCTGAGATCATCGAACGGCGGTTCTCGCCAATCCAGGACGACGCCGACCGAGACGAGCGCAAGCAAAGCACCCGAGACATACCTGCGTTTTTTGTCAGCGACCGAAAAGTACGCGCAGATCAGCAAGGCATATATCGCAAATGACGGAAAGAACCAGTATCTTATTGCCGTCGCAGAATCCGCCATAGCCCTCCATTGACCCGGCTCAGCAGATACAGCCGGTGACACAAGCGCCGATCCCACTATCAACGCCGCAAAAATAAGAAGCGCTGCTACGCCGAACCGGGCCTTGCGCGCGAGGTATAACGCGACGCAGGATCCGATCAGAGTTATCAACGCAGCAGTGACGGTGTTCCATCTAATATGTGAAAGGAGCCACTGAAAGCCATTCTCGCCAAAGAACGGCCCGAGAATGATATGTCGAGCGATGATCTTCACAAACGGATCCAGCCCTACGCCCAGATCCTGCTGTACGGGGCGGACGCTTGTAAGAAGTGACGCTGCCTGAATCGCACCGCCCAATAGAAGCACAGCGATCGGCACGGTCAACTTTCTGTCGCGTTCGACGATGAACCGAAGCACCGCGACCGGAAGTAATATCAATGCAAATGGGCCGCTGAGCGATGAGACCGCCAGAACGCCAACGTCGAATACCCTGCCTATCAAACTCTCCGCCGGCCGCGATACGACGATCAGGAGCGCCAGCAGCGCAAGATTCCATTGTGCATTAGTAACATTGGCATGGACCTCCCACGAATGCGGCATGGCAAGATAAAGGAACGCGAGGGCAATGCGAGCACGGCGATGCTCGAACACGCCTGCCAATCGATCCGAGCAAATGTAAACGGCCACGACGACCTGCACGGCTATCGCCGATAGATTGAAGAAAAGTGGAACAGAGCCAAACGGGAACCACACCGAAACCGCACCGATCAACCGAGAGAACGTTTGCAAATATCCGGCCTCAGGCGTGAGGAACGGGACCCAGCCGCCGATATTGTAGGCATCAGCGAACCAATTTCGCCCGTCCTCGGCCCAGAATTGCGGGTTGGTGATCGCATCGGTCCGTCGGCTGATCGCGATGAGCAGGGAGGCGGCCGCCACTGCAATTGACGCAGAGATCTTCCGCAACGGCCTCACGAGTTTTGGATCATCCATATGGGACCGACGGGTGCTTGCCCGTTTCTAAAACAATGAATGGCCGCCGGTCAAACGCCGGCGACCATTGCAATGAACCTCGATCGGATCGATCAACGAACGTAGTCGATGATAGCTCCGTCGTAGTTCGACCTGGTACGGATACCGTTACCTCGTCGCGAAACGGTGGACGTATTGCCGTTGATGCTAAGCTGAGTACCGCTCAGTGTGCCATACGACATAGAACCGTCCATATTGACCGTAACGCTGCCGTCACGATTTACGGTTAGGAAGATCGTACCGCCGGTCTGCGGATTTCTCGCCCTGAACGAACCGATCGCCCACGACGGGACATTGGCTCCGCCCCAGCCGCCGCCACCGCCGCCCCAACTGTTGCGGCTATAATTGATGGTCTCGCCATTGATTGTGCTGATGGTCTGAATGCCATTGTTGATCTGGTTGACCCGGCTCGTGTTGCCATTGATGTTGATCATGCCGCCCGAGTACGTGCCAAAATTGGTCGATCCGCCGACATTAGCCTGCACGTTGCCGCCTGCTTCGATCGTAAGAACGATCTGAGTTCCGTTAGGAGCGGTTCCGTAGAATGTACCCACGGCCCACGACGGAGGACGCGAACCGCCGCCCCAGCCGCCGCCACCGCCGCCCCAACTGTTGCGGCTGTAGGTGATGGTCTCGCCATTAGCTGTGCTTACGGTTTGGATACCGTTGTTTACCTGATTGACCCGGCTGGCCTGCCCGTTGATGTAGATGTTACCGCGGTTGTAATTGCCGTAGTTGACAGATCCGCCAATATTGGCCGTAACCTGGCCGTCGGCGCTGATCGTAAGCACGATCTGCGAACCATTAGGAGCCGTTCCGTAGAACGTGCCGACTGCCCAGGATGGCGGACGTGTCGCTCCGCTCCAATTGCCGCCGCCCCCGCCGCCGCTACCGGCTCTGCGAAGCGATGAGATGCGGTCATTCCAGCCGTTCTGGCTCAGATCATATTCTTCGCCCGATACGACCGCGCAGCCGCCGCCGAAATTCCGGTCGGCACAGATCTCCCACATCTCGCCGTTGCCGACCCTCAGGCTCGAGATCTTGTTATCGAGTCCGTAGGTGCGCAGGTCCGGGACCTGGCTCTGAAAGTTGCGGGTCGTGCCCTTAAAATTCTTGTCAGTAAAGACCGTGATGCCCGGGCCGCCGAAAAAACGGCCGTCCTGAGCAGACGCTGTCGCGACGAAAGCCATCGCAAATGCCAATGCCAGCGTCCCGGTGATGAGGTTTTTCGATCTGTTTCTCATAATTTTCCCCCTAGGAGTTGTTCACAAAAAAGTGTTCTCGGGCAAATTTCGGTGAGGAAACCGCCATCGCTGCCAAAGCAGAACCAAGAGGTCGGCGTCGAAAGTTCGGGCCTTTTCGGGCCTGACAACCACAGTTCAGATGTAGAATTCAGTTCTTTGGCTGTAAACATTATATTAGAAACGTATTCGCAGAACAATCGATATATGCACCTCGATGACTTCGATTTCTACTTGCCGGCCGATTTGATCGCGCAGAATGCACTGCCGGCTAGAGAGGCATCGCGGATGCTCACGGTAGATCGGAGGCTCGCGAGTTTCAGCGACAGTATCTTTTCCGGGCTGCCTGATCTGCTTCGCGGCGATGACATCGTCGTGCTCAACAACACACGCGTCTTCCCCGCGAGGCTGTATGGCACGACCGACACAGGAGCTTCGGTCGAGGTCTTTCTGGTGCGGGCGCTTTCTGCAAATCGCTGGGAAACGCTCGCAAGACCGGCGAAACGACTGTCGCCCGGCAAATACATAGATCTAGGCGGCGGCCTTAGCGGCAAAGTGGTCGATAGGACCGGCGAAGGCCGTATGGTAGTGGAATTCACCGGTGGCCGTGATCTTGACAGCCTGATAGACACGGTTGGGACCACGCCGCTGCCTCCTTATATCAAGCGCGAACGCACAGCCGTGGACTCCGATCGCGAACGCTATCAGACCGTATATGCTAAGAACCGAGGTTCGATCGCAGCTCCGACCGCAGGCCTGCACTTCACGGACGATATATTGGACAGCCTGCGGGGCAAAGGTATAGCCATAGTCGAGCTGACGCTTCATGTCGGATACGGGACGTTTGAACCTGTTAGGACGGCTGAGCTCTCGGGCCACACTGTCTCCTCCGAAGAGTACGAGATACCGGCAGAAGCCTGCGACCTGCTGAATTCCGCACTCGCGGACGGGCGGAGGATCATTGCTGTAGGAACAACATCGACCCGAGCACTCGAATCGAACATCAACGACTTCGGCCGATTCCACGCCGGACATCATGTTGCGGGGCTGACCATACGCCCGGGCTACAGATTTCGGGCGGTCAGCGGGCTGCTAACCAACTTTCATCTGCCAAAGAGTTCGCTGCTCATATTGACCGCGACCTTCGGCGGCCACGCACTGATAATGAATGCATACCGGCACGCAGTAGCGAACAGATACAGGTTCTACAGCTACGGGGATTGCATGCTGATACTCTGAGGCTCTGTGCAGGACAATGGCGGTCATTGACATTATCAAAAGCATACTCTCGCCCGGGAGATCGTTGGATGCACGGCCGCGCGTCGGGACGGCGGTTTCGGACCGCAGCGTGAGGCCCCTGACCCGATCGCATTTACGCGAGCTCGTCCAGGTCAACTCGCGATGCTTTGGACCGGGCGACGGCTACACCAAATACACATTCGAATATCTTCTGGATGACCCGCGATCGTTGAGCTACAGGATCGACGACGACCTCGGGTCGATGGCCGCGTTCGCTTTTGTAATGATCACAGATAGCGGAGCCGGGCATTTGACAACTATCGGCGTCCTGCCTGAATACCGCCGACGAGGCCTCGCCGCCGGCCTGATACGGCATGTTGAAAGAGCTCTGGCCTCGCGCGGCACGGTCACGCTGATGCTTGAGGTCCGCGTAAGTAATATCGAAGCCCAGGCGCTCTATCGCCGTGAAGGATTCGTGGTGGTTCAGCGCATCAATCGCTACTACAACAATGGCGAGGACTGCTTTCTGATGATGAAGACGCTCTTCGAACTGGAAAAGTGAAAGATCGCTCGAGACCACTGCCGTCGCTTTATCCGATAACGGACCGCACATTGTCCGGATCGAGCCAAACCGAGCAGGTTCGCCGGCTCATAGCCGCAGGGGCTCAGATGATCCAGATCCGCGACAAATCTACGGCAATAGGGGAAGTTCTGGATGACATACGCGCCGCGGCCGAACTCTGCAGAAGAGCAGGCGTCTGCATGATCGTAAATGACCGTGTCGATGTCGCTTTGGCAGTGGGTGCCGATGGCGTGCATCTCGGGCAGGACGATCTGCCGCCGGCCGCAGCACGCGATCTCCTCGGGCCGGATGCGATCATCGGATACTCCACTCATGACCCCGCGCAGGTGGCGGAGGCACTGCACCTGCCGATAGATCACATTGGTTTCGGCCCGGTCTTTGACACTGCAACAAAGCCGGATCACGACCCCGTGACCGGGATCCGGATGCTTGAGAATGCCGTGAAATTGGCAGCCGGGATGCCCGTGGTGGCGATCGGGGGGATCCGCACCCGAGACCTTGCTGCAGTGTATTCGGCCGGTGCCGCATCGGCAGCCGTCATATCCGCGCTCTGGGAACCGGGCGCCCTGGACGGGATATTTGCCTTAGCCGAAACGATACGATCCCGCAATTGTTGAACATTGCACAACTTTTTTGTTGCACATTTTGGCCCAATGGTCGATAATTGAATCTGTTCGGCCCGCTTGGCCCCCCGAGCCGGTCGATAGCCCACAACTTTCTCGCCCACTGAGAATCCCCGGGAGAAGACCCTTCAAATGAGTTTGCTTGATATAGCGCCGATCATTGAGCAGATGCTGCTCATCTCTGACAACGTCAGCGATCTGAATTTCTCTTCTAACCAAAAACCGCAGGTCGAGATAAACGGAGTACTTTATCCAACTTCGCCGTTGGGGTTGGGAAGGCTTTCGTCTTTTCAGACCGAGATGATCGCGATGTCGCTCGTCCGCGACAATCCCGATGCGGCCAATCATCTGGCAAAGTTTCGGACCGCCGACCTGAGCTATGCATTGCCGGGCAAATGCCGCTTTCGCGTGAACATCTTCCAGCAGCGCAACTCGTGGTCGATCGTGATGCGTGTCATTCCGCATCAGATACCGAGCTTCGAATCGCTTCGGCTGCCGAAGCAGCTTGCTGAGATAGCCGAGATACGCAACGGCATCGTGCTTCTGACAGGACCGACCGGCTCAGGAAAAAGTTCTACCTTGGCGGCGATCATCGATCGCATCAACGAGACCAAGGCATACCACATCGTGACGATCGAGGACCCGATCGAGTTTTTGCACAATCACAAGAAATCGACCATAAACCAGCGTGAGGTCGGCGCGGACACCAAGGATTTCGCGTCTGCTCTGCGAGCGGCTCTGAGGCAAGCGCCAAAGGTGATCCTCGTTGGTGAGATGCGCGACCTCGAAACGGCCGAGATCGCACTCGAAGCGGCCGAGACGGGCCACTTGGTGCTATCGACGCTGCATACGATCGACGCGTCCAAGACCATCGACCGCATCATCGGACTCTATCCAAAGAACGAAGAGCGGATCATACGCACACGGCTTGCCCAGACGTTCCGCTACATTGTGTCTCAGCGTTTGATCCCGCGAGCCGACGGCAAAGGTCGTATCGCCGCCGTCGAGGTGCTCAAATCCAATCCGCGTACCCGCGAGTATATCGAAAAAGGTGAACAGGAAGGCAAGACATTGCTCGACGCTATCCGTGACGGTGAGCTCGACGGGATGCAGGATTTCGATTCGGTGATCAGAGACCTGATCGATCGCGGAGATATCTCGATGGAAGACGGGCTCTCGTTCGCAACTAATCAGAACAATCTTTTGCTGCAGCTCAAAGGACTCGCCTCGACCGAGGACTATATCAACAAGGCTCAGCAGCAAAAACCTGCGTCGCCCGTTGCTCCGCCACCGCAGGAACTGCGTAACGACTCAGTACTTAACATGATCGAATAGGAAAGAATACGATGATCATTCGCTGTGACAATTGTTCCGTATCGCTGCAGCTTGACGAGACCAAGGTACCGGCCGGTAATTTCACTGTCCGATGCCCTCGCTGCCAGAATCTGCTCCGTGTCCAGAAGGACGCGTCGGGCAAGGGCCTGTCAACGGTTCAGCAGCTCGAGGCTAACAAGCCCGCTCCGGCGGCTGCCGACGGCTCTCAGCAGTTTGCCGCCAAAGAGAGCGAGCTGCAGATAAACGCCGCGCTCAAATCATTGCTCGGAGCTCTCCAGAAGGAATCGAAGACCATCGAGACCTCGGCAGAAGACACCGAAAAGCCTCGAAGGATACTGTTGTGTCTGGGCCAGCATCTGGACGAGACGGCTAAGCTGCTGGCATCGAACGGCTATAAGGTCTATATCGCCCAGACGCCGGCACAAGCCAACGAAAGGCTCCGGGAAGGCAAGGTCGAGATACTTATGTTCTCGCCGGATTTCGCCCCTGAGCATGGCGGTGCGGCTGTGATCCAGCAAAAGGCAAACGCCCTCTACTCATCCGAGCGGCGACGGCTCTATCTGATCTCTCTCGAAGAAACGGGACAGACAATGAACGCACACGAGGCGTTCCTGAGGAACCTTAATCTGATCGTCAACACCAACGATCTGAAGCAGCTCCCGCTGATACTGAACCGCACACTGAACGACTTTAACGATCTCTACAATTACTTTAACCGTGCATCCAACGCTGAGCCGATCTGACGACACGGCGGGATGCATCAGGGATCGGAGCCGGGCGGCGCAAGCCTCCGGCTTTTTATATTGTTTAGGCGGATCTGCGGACGGGATCAGGCCCGAGGGACGCGAGCTCACACACGAGCATCTCTAGTTGGAGCCTCGCGCCTTGGTTCCCGCCGCCGCCGAGCGAAGATTTCATTGCAACGTCAGCGGCGGCGATCCTATCGATAGCCCTGACGAGATTCTGTTTGTCGGACCTGCGCGCCGCAGCAATAAAGGCTTCCTGAGCACCGTAGCGGAGATTAAGTACGCGTTCGACCTCGCGGCGATCGGCTCCCTTGTCCATCAGGTCGCGGGCCATCAGCAGCCTGCGATAGTTATACGACACGGAACCCAGAAGCATCAGCGGTTCGGCTCCGTCGTCCAGGACCTTTGCGAGCGCCTCGAGGGCCGCACGTCCGCGGCCCGCGTTCAGATGATCGGTCAGAACGAAATTGCTCATCTCACGCGAATTGGGAACAAGCGATCCGATGAGCTCTGTCGTCAGAACACCGTCGGGCATCGCGGCAGCAGAGAGCTTTTTCAGCTCGGTCTCGAGGCGCCGGACATCGTTACCGACGAGTGCCACAAGGTCTCTCAGCACGTTCTCGTTCGCCTTTAGTCCCAGGTCGCGGGCTCTGTCCGCGGCCCACGCCGCCAACTGCTGGTCATTTAGCGGCGAAAATTCGACCGCTACGGCCCTGTCTTTGAGCAGCTTTGCCAGTTTCCTATTGCCGTTGATCTCGTCGCCGACAAAGATGAGCGTGGCCGACGATACCGGATCGGACAAGTATCGCCCGAGCGCATCTTCGTTGTCTTCCTTTAGCGTGTCTTTATTGCTGGTCTGTCCGATCCGAACTCCGGTCAAGCGGATCACCCGACGCGAAGCCATCATCGGCAGCTGTGCGGCCACGGCAAGCGCCCTCGCTACCGAATCGTCGCTCTCGAGACGCACACGGCTGTCGTTGAAATCCCTAAGGTCCCCTTCACTGAAGCAGAAATTGGCGATCGTCTCGGCGGCCAGATCCCGAAGGTATGTCTCTGCCCCGTACAGCAGATAGACCGGCGCGATCTCACGACGACGAAGCTGTTCCCTAAGCTGTTCGCGAGTGATCACCGGCATCGGCCGTAAGCTCCTATTTCCTGTCGAGCCTGACGCCCATTCCGTTGACGAATGCGGAAACGACGGAGGCGGCAAATGCCCTGGTGATCCGTTCCACGGCGGGGTCTTCTTCATTGAAGAACGAACGCGGATCGTCGGAGAACTCGAACGAATCGCGAAATACGAAATTCTGATTGTCGTAGAGTATGGATTCCCGCTTGAGGTCTCGCACCGTGACTGCGCCGATCACCGTCACCTCATAGACCCTCGCTCTGCCTTCACGATCGAGCAGAACTCCGGTGAATGAGAAATCACGGATCGTGCCTTCGACAACGGCATCGGCGCCGGTCGTGGTCCCCTGCACCTTAAGACCGTTGCCGCGGCGGATGATCTCGCGTGCAACTGCATCCGTAAAGCGGCTTTCGATCCTATACCGAAGCCCCTTTGCCTCAGCCTGGAAAACTGGCACGGCAACAATCTTCAGATCCTTTGGCAGTCCGGAGTTCGTCACCGGCCTGTAACATTCGGTAAAACCAAAGCACGCGGCCAAAAGAATGCCGACAAGGATGGACCTGAATATGCTCATTTTTTCTTGTTTCCGTTAAATTTGCGTCCCAGCCATACGAAGAGAAGTGCTCCCGCAAAGGCGAACAGCATACCGGTCGCGACATAAGCCCAATCGACGCCCGCCGTTGGTCGATCTGACGCAGGCACGTCAGCCGATACGGCGGTATATATTGCCAGGATCGCGGCGGCTGCTCCAGCTGACTTGAACGTAACTCTCATCCTATCGATGCCAGCCTCTCGTAAGTTCTTACGGCCTCGACCGTGTCGGCGACGTCGTGTACGCGTAACACATTAGCACCACGCATCACGGCAAAAACGGCAGCGGCCGTACTTGCCGCTACCCGTCCCTCAGGCGGCTTCTCGCCGGTAACCTCCGCGAGAAAAGACTTGCGCGACGCACCTACGACGATCGGATAAGGCAGGCTGTCAGCGATTTTATCAAGTTTCGCAAGAAGCTCGAAGTTCTGCGAACGTGACTTGCCGAAACCGATGCCGATATCGACCACAATGGATGACTCGGCTACGCCTGCGGCCAATGCTTTAGCGACCGAGACCTTTAGAGAATCGATGACCTCTCCGACCACTTCCTCTACCGGAGGCATCGAGTGCATCTCGGCGAATTCGCCTCTGGAATGCATCAGAATGATCGCGGACTTGGCCTCGGCTGCGACGGAGCCGAGTTCCGGATCCCAGCGAAGGCCGGAGATATCGTTCACGATCTCGGCACCGGCGTCGATGGCGGCCTTCGCGGTCCCGCTTCGGCTCGTATCGACAGAAACCGGAATGTCGAAACGTGAAGTGACAGCTTTGATGACCGACACGACGCGGTTCATTTCGACATCGGCCGGGACACGGCCCGATCCGGGCCTTGTGGATTCGCCACCCACATCTATGATGTCTGCTCCTTCGGCGATCATAGCCTCGGCCCGGCGCAAAGCGTCGTCCGCCGCGAGGTATTGTCCGCCGTCCGAAAAGCTGTCAGGCGTTACGTTCAAGATGCCCATGACAAGGCATCGCTCAATGGTCAGATCGCGTCTGGAGGTTTTTAATACGCGGGCTCCGGACATATTCTCATAGTAGCCGACTAGGGTCGGCCGTTCCATTTCGCCGCGCGCATCTGCTGCGTCGAATCGCCCGGATCAGACATTATTCTGCAGACGCCAGACATGAGATTCATCAAAGAGAGCCTGATCGCCGCCACGCCGGAGCAAGTCTTTGCTTTTCACGAACTTCCCGACGCCTTCGAGCGATTGATACCGCCGTGGGAGAATGTCCGCATCGTTCAACGTGCAGATATATCTCAGATCGGGTCTCGTGCGATAATCGAACAGAAGATCTTCGGGCTTGTGCCGTCGCGTTGGGTCGCAGAACATACGGCGTACGATCCGCCTTTTATGTTCGAGGACGTCCAGGTCTCGGGACCATTCGCTTCGTGGCAGCACCGCCATTTGATAGTGCCGCACCCCGATGGAGCGATCCTGCGCGACGAGATCGATCTCGAGCCGCCTCTCGGAGCATTAGGAGCTTTGGCGGCGCCGATATTCATCATCCCGAAGATCGAGAAGATGTTCCAATATCGACACGAAGTCACCAGAGCTTGGTGCGAATCGAACGAACATTCGTAAATGTTTACACACATAGTTTGTTGGAGATACAAAGCCTCAACGACCGAGGCGGAGCGAAGCGAGCACATAGCGGCTCTGAGGGCGCTTGGCGCTGTCATCGAGGATATCGTCTCGCTCAGCGTCGGAGCCGACGTACTGCACCTTGAACGATCATTTGACACCGGATTGGTGGCGGTCTTTCGCGACAAGTCGGGCCTCGATAGATACACCGATCACCCCGAACACATGCGGGTCGCGTCGTTTGGCAAGAGCATAGCGGATACGGTCGTCTCCGTTGACATGGTAAGCGAAGATGGCAGCTAAGTTAAAGAAAAGAATAAAGTTAGTGAGCCTGGCGATTTTGCTGCTGGCTGTGACGCAGATCCCTTTCGCCTATCGTCGGATCGTCACCTCGAACGCCGCGAGTAAGGTGGCCTCGCTTTCAAGTTCGCCCAAAGCAGGCGCGGACGCGAGAATGCGCGAGGTTCGGGGCATAATCCACGCCCACACCTCGATCGGCGGACACAGCATGGGAACATTTGATGAACTTATAGACGGTGCCGACCGGGCCGGAGTTGATTTCGTTGTTATGACGGAGCACTACTCGGACGAGTATGACACTGCTTCGCTGACGCTTAACGGCAAGATCAGGAATACATTTTTCGTCGGCGGCAACGAGATCGACACGGCTGACGGCGAGCGTTTTCTAATGGTGCCCGGCGGCCCCGGAGCGGCGGGACTGCGTCGGCTCCCGACAGGTGAAGCTCTCGGCCAGATGCATGCCGATCAGCGTCTCGGGCTGGTAACGTACCCGGAACGCATTAAGAACTGGGAGAATCCCTTCGACGGTATCGAAGTGCTGAATCTGCATACCGAAGCAAAAGACGCAAATAAGCTGCTGATGTTCTTTGACGCGTTCTGGTCGGTCTCGGCCTATCCGGAGCTCGGCCTTGCGAGATTCATCCGGCGGCCCGACGAGGCATTGCGTCAATACGATCGCGTCGCGTCCGAACGTCGCGTGACGCTTTTCGCCGGTACCGACGCGCACTCGAATATCGGCGTGCATTTGTTTGGCGACGACGCAGGACACAAGCTTTTCGGGATCAAGCTCGACCCTTACGAGGCCATGTTCCGGATCATGAGGATGCACGTCCTGCTGCCCAACGATACCGAACCGAACGGCCGATCGATCGTTGAAGGCATTCGGATGGGCCGTGCTTTCGTTGGCGTCGATTGTCTCGGCGACACGACCGGTTTCGCATTCTTATCTGCGGACGGAGGTTCGCTGATGGGCGACGAGATTCCCGCGGCTAAAGAACTCGTAGCGCGGACGCCGTCGCCCGGACGCATAATTGCGTATAAGAATGGCGCATTGTTCGCTGAGATAGATAACGGCGACGAACTTAGATTCACGCCCGACGGCCCGGGTGCGTATAGGATCGAGGCCTATCGTCCGATGCTCGATAGCCCTTACGACCGCGTGCCCTGGATTATGTCGAACCCCATCTATTTGCGTTAGGCAAACGAATTGTTACGACAGAACATCATACGATTGAATTATAGGACCATCCGAGTTGGAGCATAAATGAGAAGGTTTCCCCAGTTTTGCATATTGTTCTTGTTCGCCGCGGCTGTCTTGTCGTCGTCGGCCTTTGGCCAGCAGGTGAAACGCACGCCGATCGACGTGACGGATTACAAAATGGACGTCACGCTGATGCCGGCCGAGCGACGGCTCAGTGCGACCGTTGACGTCACCTTTGTGCCGCTCGAAGACACAAGGTCGGTCTCGTTCGAATTGAACGGATCGCTGAAGATCGACACCATCACCAAAGTTTCGCAAGGCGTGGTCCAGTCTGTACTGGCCGCCCCGGCGACTACGATCTCGACTGCAAGGCCCGGCACCAAACCTGCCCCAACGCCAAGACCCGTCGCGACACCGCAGGGAGCCATCACTTTTGTGCAAGATCAGGCCGGCGTTCAGGACCTGGGCCCGAGCGTCCGTATCGATCTGGGTGAGGTTGCCGTCAAAGGAGTTCCCGTCACGCTTCGCTTCAAATACTCCGGGATCCTGGATCTGCCGGCGGGCGGTCCGCTGCTCACTAAGCGTCTGGCCTATATAAGCGACAAGGGCGGATATTTGATGTATGCAGCAAGGTGGTTCCCGTTCCACGATTATGCGGCTGATATGGCTACTGCCGATATTACGCTGTCTCTGCCTGCGGGCTTTCAGGTCGCGGCCTACAGCGATCAGCCTATCGCGGCGACGGGCGGCAAATATCGCTTCGTACAGTCGAGGCCCGGGCTGGTCGGCAACATAGCCTTTGGCAGATATAACGTAAGGACGCTCCAGTACGGTGAGCACGAGCTCCAGTTCTATACGCGGGCCTCAAACGATCAGCTCACCGGTCGGTACGGTGAAACGCTCGGCAAAGCTCTTGATACCTACACGAAGCGGTTCGGAAAGCCGGATATGGGCCGACGATTGGCCGTCATTCAGATCGACGACGAAAGCCTGGATTTCTATTCCGGCACCGGGATGCTTTTCATCGGCAATCGACAGTTCGAAGAAGCTCGCGACACCACCTTTGATCGCCTGCAGCGTGAGGCGGCTTACCAATGGTGGGGCCTGACCGTTGCGTTGAGATCATTCGACGATGCGTGGCTGTCGCAGGGGCTCGCTGAGTATTGTGCCTTTACGCTGCGCGAGTCGGGGCTCGACGGGCCCAGGCTCGAGGACCTCCGCCGCGAGCTGCTCGAGAAAGCGCTGACATTCGAGCAGACCGCGTCGCTGCTGCGAGCACCGGCGAACCTGGACGATCAATCCACTGCCTACCAGTACATCATGTTCGGCAAGGGAGCGTTTGTCTATAAGCTGCTCCGCGACACGGTCGGTGCCGACAAGTTCGATCAGATATTGAGAGCATTCCTCGAGAAATATCGCGGCAAGAACGCTTCGATCGACGACCTCGAGAAACTTGCGTCTCAGATCGCCGGCACAAATCTGAGGTATTTCTTCGCCCGTTGGGTCGAGGGTACCGGTGTACCTGAGTTTCAAACCGATTATCTGATCCTGCGTACACGCGGCGATAAATTCGTGACGCGAGGCACCCTAAAGCAGAACTACGACAATCTGCGGCTCCCTGTTGACGTAGAACTGCGAAGCGAAGGTTCGGGTGGATTGAAGATCGAAACGCTGCAGGTTGACGACGCGAGCGCCGATTTCAATATCGAATCGGACGGCAAACCGCTTGCGGTCGTTGTCGATCCCGGATTCAAGCTGCTCCGCATTTCGCCGGATCTCAGGGTCTCCGCTATCGCGAGACGCGGGATCGAGCAGTTCAAGGACGGCAATTTTGTCGAAGCTCAGCAGCAATTTGAGGCCGCGTTGAAACTCGACCGCTCGAACTCCTGGGTCTATTATCACCTTGGGCTGCTGTTCCTCGAGCAACGCAATTACGATCTAGCAATAGACAACTTCAAGGCGGCCCTAGCGGGCAATATAGATCCGGCATGGCTGTCCGTTTGGGCTAACATCAAGATGGGCAACGCTTACGACGGTAAAGGCGACCGCACACGCGCCGTTGCAGCGTATAAAAAGGCCGAGAACGATCCGAGCGATTATGACAATGCCCAGGAAGCCGTCAAACGGTATCTGGCCAACCCCTACGATCCCCGAGAGAAGAGTGCCGGCAACAAATAAAGAAGGGCGGGAACAAAAAGTTCCCGCCCGCAAGTTTTAACTTTCACCAGAGATCAGAAATTGAACCTTGCGGCGAACTGTATCTGCCGATTGGTTCCGAGTCCTACCGTTCGGCCGACCGTGCCATTGATCACGCCGAATTGTCCGACATTGGTCAACGTATAAGGAACGCCCGGCTGCTGCGAGGTCGCTGAGCTGCTCAGATTGCTGGGCAAAGTCGAGGGAGGATTCGAGAAATTCGCACGATTGAACACGTTAAAGATCTCGGACCTGAGCTCGATATTCGCACGCTCGTTTAATCGGAACCGCTTCTGGAACGTAAGGTCGAACTGGTGGAAGCTCGGACCCTTAAGCGCGTTCCTTTCAAGGTCACCGTAAGTACCCGGAGCAGGCATTGCGAACGCTGCGGGGTTCAGGTAACGAAGTCCATTCGAAAGTGTCAGATACGGATCAACACCCGCTACGCGGTTGGGACGACGCGTGCTGCGTGAAGCGTTGCCGCCCGGGGTGTTCAGAGCTCCGACGAATCCGGCGGGCAGAGCGCCGCTCGGAAGCGTGATGACAAAGCCCTGGGCAACGGTCGAGGTGCCGACCGTACAACCGGCAGCCTGCTGACAGACAGCAACGACGTCGGGCCGGACGATGAGCACATTGATCGGCGTACCCGAACGCCCGTTATACACCGCACCTACCTGCCATCCGCCAAAAACGGTATCGGCGACGCCGGTTAGATTGAAGCGTTTTCCTTTCCCGATCGGCAGCTCATACAGAGCGGTCACGTTCACGCTGTGACGTATATCGAACGTGTTCGGCCCGAATTCCTCGGCAAAGCTGTATGGATTCTGAGCCGTCGAGGCCTCGTTGGATCCTTGCGTATTTCCGAATGATTTGCCGAGCTGGTACTGGCCGTTGAGTGTGAATCCGCTCGTGAACCGGCGATTGATCTGGATCTGCAGTGCATCGTATCGATCGCGTCCGCCGCTCGTTTTGTAGTCGATCTCACCAAATGGGCCGAGCACAGCGGTCGGATCGGTTACGATCGTATTTGTAGTGGTGTCGAGGCGACGTCCGACGATGTCGAACTCGCGTACCGTCGTCACACCCACGATCTGTCCGGGGCATGCTCCGTTCACCGGAGCGACGCTGCAGCGATTGATGATGCCGACGCCCGTAGGCAATGCGGTGCCGTTCTGGATCATTGCCGAACCCGGAAGTATGCGGTTCGTGACGCTTCGCAAGAACAGGTTGCGTCCCTGGGAGCCAACGTAGCCGACCGTCAAGACCGTATTACCGGGAAGCTGATGTTGTACAGAAGCTCCATACTGCAGGACGCGTTCGGGCACTATATAACCCTCCGTGTCGTATGCACGCGGCGTGAACCGCTGGAGAACTCCGCCGATCGAAGAGACCGCAGCTTGTGTGCCTGTGGTCAATCCGTTTGCGAGAGACGTGCTCGAGCGGAAAACGTTGCTCTCGATCGGCTGGATCAGGTCTTCGTACTGTCCGGGGCCGTAGAACAGGCCGCCGCCCGCACGAAATACCGTCTTACCGCCGAGGGCTTTCGGTGCCCATGTCACTCCAAGCCGCGGACCGAAATTGTTTTTCGCTGCCTTAAAGAAATCCGTGCTCGGGTCAACGAGTCTGCCGACTTTCGGATTGAAAACTACGGCGCGGTTGTCTTTCTCGCGGTTGACCGAATAGTACTCGTAACGGAGCCCGTAGCTCAAAGTGAACTCCGGCGTTACCTTCCATTCGTCCTGAGCAAACCCGATCATGTAATATTGGCGTCCTCTGCTGTATCCGCTCTGCGAACGCTGGACAGTCGTGATCGGGTCGGTAGCGATCGAGAAATTGCCCGGTTGTGACAGATCGCCGATGAAGGCCGCCGTCAGGTTTCTATTGAGAACGAAATCCAAGAGGCTGCCATAGCTATACGTGATGCCTCCGAGCTGGTCAAAATTGACCTGAATGTTGCGGTACTCGCCGCCGAATTTCATCGTGTGGTTGCCTTTCGTCCATGTGAGCGTGTCGGAGAAAGTGAGACTCGTCGGACGGATCGGCTGCGAACGGCCGTTGCCGGCTGACGACTGTCGTGTCAGACCGCCGGGTTCGGTGAAGCCCGTGGCGGCGCCGCCGTTGATGCCGGGGCTCACGATGTTGCCGCTCAGACGAAGTGACGAAAGCGAAAGATCAAATCCGCTGAGGCCTGTAATGCTTGGCACGCGTGTAGAAAGATCCGTCGGAGCACGGTTGAACCCAAACTTGGTCTCGTTGACCATGCTCGTGCCGTACACCTGATTTACAGTGAATACGAAATTATCAGGCCGCTGTTTGGCGAGTATGAACCGGCCGCTGGCTCCGTCCGGCGACTGCAGTTTTCCGCGATTGAGCTGATATCGGCCATACATCGTGATCCTGTCGCTGAACCTATAGTCCATTCTGAAGCTGAACGCATCCTCATCTAGGGTTGCCGTTCGGTTAGCTTGTATAACCTGTGCGGAATTGTTGAGGCCGCCTACGTTAAATGCAGTGCCTGTACCGACCGGGAATGTATTTACGATACCCGTCGCACGCAGTGCCTGTATTCGCGTCAAAGCGGCTGTGGCGTCGGCGGCTGAAATGCCAAGTGCCGTTCTCGCGGCCACGCCCGTCGTGTTGCCGCCCTCGCCGTCATAGAATGCGATGAAATCACGTACGAAGTTCGACGGCGTCGATTCGATGACGTTGAATCCGGCACGCTGTCTGAGGCCCTCATAGGACCCGAAAAAGAAAAGCCGCTTTTTAATGATCGGACCGCCGAGCGAACCGCCGAACTGATTCAGGCGAAGCTTCGATTTGTCGGCTCCGTCAAAAAAGTTGCGTGCGTCGAATCGATCGTTGCGAACGTACTCAAAGAGCGAGCCGCTGAAATTGTTGCCGCCGCTTTTTCCGATCACGGATATCTGGCCGCCGGTGCCCGTACCAAATTCTGCGGGATAGTTTGACGACTCGACCCTGAACTCCTGGATATTCTCGATCGAGGTCTGGAGCCGGAACTGCGAACCCTGGACCGTGACATAGCCCGGCGATGCGTCGAAGATCGCGGTCGCTTCGATGCCGTCCAGCTTTGTTTGATTCTGCTGATTCGCACGGCCGTTGAATCGAAGCTCATTAAAATTGCCCGAGCCGACATTGGTCGCACCCGGAGCGTTTAGGTAGAGCTGAGAGTAGTTGCGTCCGTTGACAGGCATTTCCTGCACTTCACGAGCCGTGATGTTCACGCCCAGGCGGTTCGAGCCGGCGTCGATCGAGGCCGCGGCAAATTCGTCCGAAGTGACGTTGACCACTGCGGAGACCTCGCCGAGCTGGAGCGTTACATCAAAAACGCGGTTCTGATCCACGCCGAGCTCCACCGAATCGATCTGTGTCATCCTAAAGCCCTCAAGGGTCACAGTAAGCTTGTAGATACCCGGCTGCAGTTGTGCGATGGTATAACCGCCTGACGAATTGGTCGTTACGGAGCGTTCTATGCCGGTTCGAAGCGATGTGACCTTAACGGAGGCACCCGGCAATGTTGCTCCGTTGGCATCTGCGACCGTGCCCGATACGGTCGCGCCCGACTGTGCGAAAAGTGAACCTGCGGCCAAAAGGCTCGCTATGATCGTTTTCAATAGAAATAGGTATCTGGATCTCATTGTGACTCCTCAAAATAATAAATACGTCTTCCGGCACTTGTACTAGCCCCTGTCCCGGCTCAGAGCAAGGCTGATCTGATTCGATTTTTTGCAGCAAAGGTGATGGTATGTAACCCCTGTTACATACTGATTGCCGCGTTGTTAAATGACTGTTAACTCTGGCAATGTGCCGGCCGAGCCAGCGGCACCGAGCGGAGATCTTGCCTTAGCAGCATCCGACCATGCCGGGCGTCCTAGTCGGCCGATCCTGAAGAATGACGGCCTTGCCGGCAAAAATGATATCCGGCAGCGGACGCATTGGCCCGGCTGCCGGATGATCAAGGGATCCAAGTATTTAGCAAGACCTAGAACCTGAACCTCGCTCCGAACTGCACCTGGCGTGGTCCGCCAAACCTGGCGGTCGAAGGTGCAGAGTACGGCTCACCAGCACGAAGCGACGGGAAGAAGCCCGTCGGGCACGAAATGTTTCGCGGATTAGTGAAGTCGCGAAGGGCCGATGACGAAGTGCAGAAGTTCGATATAGCATCGACCCCAAAGCCCCTGTTCGTGCTCCGCGTTACATTGAATACCTCGACCGAAAGGTCCAGATTCATATTTTCCCTGAATTTGAACGCTTTCAATAGCCGCAGGTCAAGATTGTAGAAATTCGGCTGCCGGAAAGCGTTCCGTCCGGACACTTGGCCGTTCACGACCGCCCGCTCGTTTGCGTCGTTGAGATCGTTGTTGGTGTCGGTGCCGTCCTCGATCAATGCCGTATATGGGAATCCGGAACGAGCGACCGCTATCGCACTGATGGTGAATCCATAGCCCAGATCATATAGACCGCTAATGTTCAAGTTGTGCCTAACGTCCTGTTTTGAAGGCCCGGCCTCTGCCTTGAGATCGAACGGGTTAAGGGTCGGCTGACGCGAGAAATTGCGTTCGTTCGAGTCGTCATCGCGGTTGTTCGCCAGAGTATAGTTCGCCTCGAACTGGAAGCGGTTGGCGAATCGCCTTCTGACCGACGCCGTCAGAGCGTCGTATGACGAATGTGCCGAGGATTCGTTTATCTCGAGCTGATTGATCGTCGTATTCGGCCTGGTTGCCGAGAAGATCGGAAATCCGCTCGCTTGAAGCGTCGGAGCGAAAAGATTGCGGTCGATACGACGCTGCAGGTTGTAGGTCGAATTTCGGATATAGCCTATCGTCGCGACCATTTTCAACGGCAGCTTCTGCTCGACAGTTACAGAGGCCTGAAATGAACGCGGGTTGCGGAAATCGGGAGCGAAGCCAAAAACACGCGGCTTAACTATAAATCCCGCGGGTATGCCGGTGAGCCCGTTCGGATACCGGACGATCGCATTCGGCCCCCGAAGGTTGCAATTCGCCAGATTGACCACCGTCGAGTTCCGGCACGCGGTGGTCTCGGCTATCTCGATCTCCTGTACTGTCAGGCCGTTGTTCGTAGTGACGCGTTGAAAAAGGTTCGCCGGCGTCCTCGCGGCAAAGATCCCGGCCGACAATCGAATGACCGTCGAGCCTTTGCCTAACACGTCGTAAGCCAAGCCCGCACGCGGCTGCCATTGCTTCAGATCGTTTGGTATCCGGCCTGTTACTGGGAATAACGGATTCGGCTTCTTTGGCTGCGGATTGATCTGAGCCTCGTACCTGAGCCCGAGGTTGACGCTGAGTTCCTTGGTCACCGCGATCTTATCCTGGACAAAGAATGCGAATTCTTTCTGAGTGCCGCGATAGATAATATCGTTCGGATCAGCCGCCGGAAATGATTGCCGGTATCGTCGCGGACGGCCGTTGATGTAATTATCAAGCGAGGTCGCGATCAATACGCCGCTTACGGTACGGCTTTCGAAATCGTACCGCGGCTGCGTATTCGACTCGCGCTGTTGCAGGACCCGGTTTATATTTGCGTCGAATCCAAACTTGAGCCTATGCCGCCCAACGTCGTAACTTACGTTATCGGTCGCCTGGTAACGTGTGGTCTCAAATCGACGCGGCCGTGCGCGGTCGCCGCCGAGCGTGCCGAAATCAGCGATGACGGCCTGGCCGATCGTCGTATTCGGCTCCTCGAGACGGATATCGGTAGCGACCTGAGCGCGAAATTCATTGATCAGCACGGGAGTTATCACCGAAACAACTGAGCCCTTCAGGCCGTTGCTGCTGTTCTTTCTCGTGTAGTTCCCTTCGACGGCCACGTCCTGCCGGGGGTTCTCGAAATTGAAGTTCTCGCCGCGAAATCTCGTATAGCTGTACTGGATATTGACGGTCGTCTTTGGGGTTACGACAAAGTCCGTCCTGCCGAACAACGCGATAGGATTGTTGGTTCCACGCTGTTCTCCCTCGAGGGCGAGGATGTCGGCGGGCACGGTCGTGCCGGGTATCCGCCTGAATGCAACGGTGAAAGGAACACGCAGAAGATTCTGCTCGATGCCAAAAAAGAAGAATGCCCTGTCTCGCTTGATCGGGCCGCCGATCGAACCTCCGTACTGATTCTGCGCGTTGTCGAGGTCCTGGCCGAATGCATCGGGCGATGTCAGATGCTTGTTTCGATTAAAATAGAAAACTTCACCGCGGAGTTGATTCGTGCCGGACTTAGTTACTGCGTTGACGAAACCCGCTCCTGTACGGCCGATCTCCGCCGTAGCACCGGATCGAACGACCTGAAACTCACGAATTGCCGTCTGTGGGAAGAAAAAGACAGCTTCGTTCCCGCCGCGTTGGTTGCCCTGCAATGCGTCGTTGAAATCCGCACCGTCGATCGATACGTTAGAGTTGATCGACCGCTGCCCGGATATGACGAGACCGCTTCGGTCGCCCTCCTGAATGATCGCCGGTGTCAACTGAGCAAATTCTGTGAAATTACGTCCGCGGACAGGCAGGTCCGATACGAGCCTAGAAGAGATGGTCGAGCCCGCACTTTCAGTCTCGGTCGAGATAACATCAGAGTCGCCTATCACCTCGACGTTCACTGTTGCTCCCTGCGGTTGGAACGTGAGTTCAACACGAGTGCTCTCTCCGACGCTGAGGACCACTGAGGCAGTCGAATCGGCGAATCCGGAAGCTCGGCCGGTAACGAGATAATTCCCGACCGGGAGAACACTTGCCGAAAAGAGGCCGTTGGCGTTACTTGTGACCGTCCGCTCGAGCCCTGTCTCTTTATTTTTGATAACTACAGCGGCACCCTGGACGAGTGCTCCGTTCTGATCTCTGGTCACGCCCTCTATCGCGGCGCTTCCAGATTCTGATTGCCCGAGAGCGAGACCCACGAGCAAAACACAGATCGATACTAGAGATAAAATGGGCCGGAAGCCATTTTGTAATGTCATCGTTACTCCTGTTCAGCTAAAACGTTGATTTTGTTGCAGTAAGCGAAAAGCCTAATACACGTGTGTTAACGTCAGATGAACAGGAAGTTAACTTGATGTTACGATCGGGCTCTCGTGGTGGGGCCGGACTTGTCAACGTATGAGCGAGCCTGCGGCATGCTCGCCTGTATTTATCGCGCCTTCCATAAAACCCTGCCAGTCGGCGAGGTGTTCGCCGGCGAAAAGGACCTTGCCGTGCGGACGCTTTAAGGTGGGACGAATGCCGAACCATTGGCCCGGTTTGTACAGGGCATATGCGCCTTCGGTGAATTCGTCACGCTGCCACGCGTATGAAGCGATTCCGCGGGCGAGCGACGGCGCTTGCTGGTCAAAGTCAACGAGGTCGCGCGTGATGACGTTCATTCGGCGTGGGTCGTCCTGCGATGCGAGCACGTCTGCCTTTTCACCGATCGCGTATGCGGTCAGTATGCCCATGTTGCCTGCTTGCTTCTGCGTCGAGTGGAAATAATAGTGCGACGTCGTGTCCGTCACCATCGAAAAATCATCGTCCTTCCAAAATCGATCTTCGTACAGCACGGAGTTTTTTACGATCCGTGCATAGATCAGCTTTTCCGCAGCATCGCGCTGAGCCGCTGGCAGCGGTGGGTTGAACTTGATCTTTCTAAGACTCGCGACCGGCGTCGTACAGATACATGCGTCGGCACGAAATGTCTCATTGCCCGCTTTGACGGTGACGATGCCGCCGCGTTGGTTGATCTCTGTGACCTTCATTCCGGTGCGGATATTATCCCGGCCGACGCGTGCGACAAATTCATCAACCAGCCGCGAATTGCCGCCGATCACTTTGTAATCCATCTGATTCTGCGTTTTTTCAGGATCGTTCTCGGCGTATTCCGCCAACGCGCCGAACGCAGAGACGTGTCGTATCGATTCGCCGAAATCGGTGCTGTCAGCGAGGTCTCGGAGGATCAGATCCTCGCGTGTGAAACCGATGTCAGACAAATGCGTCCACCAGTCTTTCCGGTCGAGACGACGCTGCTGAGCATCCGTCAATTTCTCAAAGCCTTTGACCATTCTGTCAAAAGCCGCCTTTGCCTTCGGCGAATAGTCCCACGCCCCGGGCCGCGAGTGTATCCCGTTTTGCAGCAAATGGTCGCTGAACTGATGCTTCTGGATACCGATCTTGAAATCTGAACAAAGCTGTCGGATACGCTCGTGGCTCTCGCCGATCCATTCCGCACCGAGCTCGCAAATGAGCCCGCCGCTATTGGGCATCACATGCGAAAACACACGCCCGCCCGTCCGCCCGCGTGCCTCAAGCACCGTCACGTCCCAGCCCGAGTTCTTGAGCTTGAACGCCGCCGACAATCCGGCCAGCCCCGAACCCACAACCACACAAGACCGCCTCCGCCGCTGGGTAAAAACACTCGGCGCCAGAACCGCCCCGGCCGAGGCTGCTCCTAAAATCTTCAGAAAATCGCGTCTGTTTGAGCTAGTCATAGCGATCTAAATTACCGTCGTCACGATCTCTCTTATACTGCGTTGGAGTTCGCGGTCGTCGGTGATGGGCGAGCAGATCGCGACCTCGGCGGCGGCGACAGGCGAGATCCCTTTGGCGATGAGTTGAGCCGCGTAGATGAGCAATCTTGTCGAGACACCTTCTTCGAGGCCGTGGCCTCGGAGGTTGCGTACCTTTTGGCCGATCTTCACGAGATCGGCTGCGGTCGATTCGTCGATGCCGCCTTCCTTTGCGACGATCGTCGCTTCGGCCTCAGCTTCCGGATAGTCAAATTCCATCGCGACAAATCGCTGACGCGTTGATTGTTTGAGGTCCTTGAGGATCGATTGATAGCCCGGATTGTAGCTGACGACCAGCATGAATTCGGGCGGTGCGTCCAGCACCGTTCCGCGCTTTTCGATCGGCAGACGGCGGCGATCATCGGTCAAAGGATGAATGATAACGACCGTGTCCTTGCGTGCCTCGACAACCTCGTCAAGGTAGAGGATCGCACCGGCGCGCACGGCGGTGGTCATCGGGCCATCGTGCCAAACGGTCTCTTCGCCTTCGAGTAGAAAGCGGCCGACTAGGTCCGTCGAGGAAAGGTCTTCGTGACACGCAACCGTGATCAGTGGGCGGCCCAATCGCCATGCCATATGCTCGACGAAACGCGTCTTTCCGCAGCCCGTCGGCCCTTTTAGCATAGCCGGAAGCTTTGCCTTATAGGCGGCTTCGAACAACTCGACCTCATCTCCAACGGGAAGGTAGAACGGTTCGTCCGCCACCTTGTACTTCTCAACTGCGAGTTCCATTCAGCTACAATCTTAGATATTTAAACGCAAAGAGCAAAGGCCGGCCGGCGATCGACGCCGGACATTGCACCCGCCGTCGCGATAGTAGAAACTGCCTGTCATGGTCGAAATTATCGAGGCGCGGTCACCCGAACAGATCGACGCCGCACGTGTGCTGTTCCGCGAATATGAGGCTTGGCTCGGCCTAGATCTATGTTTTCAGGGTTTCGAGGACGAGCTTGCCAGCCTGCCCGGCAGATATGCATCGCCTGAGGGACGGCTGTTCCTCGCCGTCCTTGAAGGCAAAACGGTCGGCTGCATCGCTCTGAGACGTCTCGAAGAAAAGGTTTGCGAGATGAAGCGGCTATATGTCAGGGCAGAGGCGCACGGGCGCGGCATCGGCATAGAACTGATAGAAAAACTCCTCGATGCGGCCCGAGAGACAGGCTACGAGCGAATGCGGCTTGATACTTTCCCGGACAAGATGGGCAGAGCCGTGGACCTCTATTCATCACTCGGATTCGTACAGATACCCGGATACTATGATGCGCCGCATGACGGCGTGATCTTTATGGAGTTAGATCTGTCGAATCAGAGCCCGGCACCGAATCCATACTCGGTCGGCGGCGGCGGAACCGAACTGAAGGTCGGTCCATCCGACGACGGCGGAAACACCTGCCGATAGGCGATCGCGGTCGCAGCGTAAGCGACCGGCATCGCCACAAGAAGTCCCACGCAGAATACTAGAACGCCAGCCATTGCGACCAACCCCTGCAAGATCACCAGCACGATGACGCCGCCTATATTTCCCATCACGGCGTTCATGCTTCCCTTTATCGCATCACCCACCGACAGGCCCTTGTCGATCGACAGAGGAATAGCAAACGTCAGAAGCAGTCCCCAAACGATCATGATCAGCCATACGCCAACCATCAACGCGATCACCGGCCACGCAATAGCTCCGCTGCCAAAAGGAACGTCCGAACGGCCAATGTCGCCGTACGATGGGCTTCCGCCCGCGCCGCTCATTAACAAACGCGTCAGGTCAAAGGTCAGGTTCAGTATCTGATAAATGATCGCGGGCACCTGCAAAATAAGGCCGATGACCATTAGCGGCACAAAACGGTCAAAGCCCTTGAACAGGTTGCCAAACTCCACCGGCTCGCCGCGTTGATCCCTGAGCACGGTGTAGAAAAAACCGCCCATGACGGGACCTGCGAGAAATAGATTGACGATCGGAATACAGCTCATCAGCAGAGCGGCAACGATACCAAGACCGATATACAGCCCTAACTTACTGGTCACAAGCGACCACGCCTCGCTAATGCAGTCACCCGGACGTATAGCCCCAATATTCGGTTCGAAGTGGTTCATATGTGGAGAAGAGGTCTAAGTATCGATAGGAGTCTAGCCGAACGCGGCGTTAATTCAAAATGCCGCACCTGAACGCTAGATATTAAAAGGCCGGCCCTATTAGTTCTAGAAAGGACCGGCCGTGTCATAGACGTTTCGCCGGGGAACTATCGCATCGGCTTACGCGGCATTTTTTCGTCCATCATTGCAGTTTGATAGACGAATGCCGCCATGATCGTAGCGGCCTGGGCCATATCCTCACCCTGGATCCGGTCGAAAACGTCCTGGTTAGAGTGATGTGTGCGCGTATCGTATTCTATCTCGTCCTGTATGAACTGGAATCCGGGGAGGCCTATCCGGTCAAACGACAGATGGTCGGTACCGCCCGTATTCTGCATTGTAAGAGTATCGGCGCCCATCTCTTTGAAAGGAGCGAGCCACGTACGGAATATCGGCCACACCGCCGCGTTGCCTTGAAGGTAAACGCCGCGGATCTTGCCGGTCCCGTTGTCCAGATTGTAGTAGGCCGAGAGTTTGTCGTAATCTGCACCCTTGACCAGCTCCGGCGGAGCGGCGTTCGGAGCAGGAGGGCCGAATAGAGGCGCTCCGCCCTTCATTTCGCCGAAATGCTGCTTCACATAGTTCGACGAACCGAAAAGCCCTTGTTCCTCGCCTGACCATAATCCAACCCTGATCGTCCGGCGCGGTTTTAGCCCCGACGCCATGATTATGCGTGCTGCCTCCATGGCCACCGCGACACCTGCCGCATTGTCCGTGGCTCCTGTGCCGCTGTGCCACGAGTCCATGTGGCCGCCCAGCATTACCAATTCTTCCTTCAGCGTCGGGTCCGATCCCGGGATCTCGGCGACCGTATTGTAAACCATCGGATCATCGTCCAGATATTTAACTGCCAGATCGACGGTCATCTGGATCTTTTCACCGGATTGGATCATCCGCACCAGGCGATTGTAGTCCTCGCTCGCCATTGTCATCTGGGGAGCCATTTTTGCCTCGGCATCCTTGTCCCAGGGCTGAAGACGACGCTGCGTAAAGAAGTCCATGGGGTTCGCCGGTATGTCGGCCGCGACCGACGCCGCCGAGACGAACACTGTGCCTCCCGAACCGTTGAAGCTATTGTCCACGACCAACGCCGCGCCTTCGTCGATCACGAATTTGGCTCGCCTCGCACCCTCAACGAATCGGGCAAGCCTTCGCTGCATCGCTTCGTTGTTCTGCGGGCCTCCGGCAGGAGCCTGTCTGGGTGCATTCGGATCGGGTGAGTTCGCCATTGCGAGCAGCTCCGAATCAGTAAATCGAGCACCCATGCCGCCAAAATCCGCTTTTAATTCCCGGATCGGCGACATAAGCACGATCTTGCCTTTCAACTGGCCTTTGTATTTAGCCAGCTCGGCTTCATTGGCAGCGTCGAGATAAACGACGTCGGCGGTTATTTTTGTGTTTGGCTGAGTTTGAGGCGGCGGATTCTTTGAGCCTTTCGGCATCGGGGGAGCAGGCGGCTGCGGAGCTGTACGGTCGAGTCCGGGCGACCACGCCTTTGGATAGGCGATCACCGGAAAGCTGTACGGCGCCGATACCTGAGCCGAGAATCTTTCGAGCTCCCATCCGCGGCCGAACGGCCCCCAGGCCTCGAGTTTGGCATTCTGCATTCCCCATTTGGCCATCGTGTCGCGGGTCCATTCGTTGGCTCGTTTGAGGTTACGCGATCCGGTCAGACGCTGGCCTATGACATCAGTAAGATAGCTGAGCGTCTGCATTACCTGAGAGCGCTTCATTCCCTCTTCTTTGATCTTTGCGATGTCAGCCGCTGGGGCGACATACACACGTGAAACTTGTGCGTTCAGTGTGCCCGGAGCCAAAATGGCCGCAATGAGCACAAAGCCCGCAAACTTGCGTAGCAACATCTTCTTTTCTCCTTGAACAGCGGCGGTCGAACGCCGATGGGTTCGGCTATTTATACCACGAGAGTCAAAGAATTGTTTCGAGAAATTGAGGAATGGTCAAAGCGTGGACCAGGTAAGGGTGTATGCCGGGGGCAGATTGTTCAGTATCAACTGGCTCCGCTTGGATCGGCCGTACCTTGTGCGCATGAATTCACGGAGTCGAACCGCCGGGGGCAGATAATATCCGTGTGCATATTGAAAGATCCGCGTCTCGCAACCCTCGGACATGAATCTCTCGATCTCGGCGAGCACGGCCTCGCTGACGTTCTTAGGCAGCGATACGAAAGGCAGGCAGCAGATCAGATAGCGCACCTTGCCGAGGCCCGACCGCTTGTGGATATCATAGGCTTCAGCTGCGTTGCCGCAGATGATGTTCATCTCCGGCATCGAGATGTTGATATTGGCGACCAGTTCGGGGTCGAGCTCCAGGCCCAGGTACGATTCTCTGCTCGGTATCACGTCGCACAGAAAGCGAGTGATGGCTCCGGTGCCGACGCCGAGTTCATAGACAATGTTCTCTTCGTCCGGCTTGAGGTCCCTGAGCATCTCGGCCGCAAGTTCGGGCGAGCTGGGGGCGATCGCACCAACCTTTAACGGATTCTTGAGAAATGCCTGCAGGAACTTTAGATTCTCATTCATAAGCAGAGGAGAGCCGGCAGCGGAGTGCAGCCCCGGTGCTGTCGTCATTCGGCGACGCTCATTTTATAATCACATTCCTCGACTTGGCAATACCTGACCGTGCCGTCCTTCTTGGTGGTCTTCTCGAGCAGAAAAGGAGCCGAGCACTTCGGACACGTCTCCGGCACAGGTTTGTCCCAGAACACAGCGTCGCATTTCGGGTAATTGACGCAGCCGTAGAACACTTTGCCCCGGCGCGATTTTTTGACCGCGATATCGCCGCCATCCTTTGGACATTTCACGTCGATGGTCTCGCGTTTGACGTAATCGCATTTCGGATAATTGGAGCAGGAAACGAACTCACCGAATCGGCCATGACGCCGCACGAGGTTGGCTCCATCCTTCGGACAGATCTCGTCAAGCTTCTCAGGCGGAGGCGCCGGTTTGGCGTCACCCTTTGCGATCTTTCTTATATTGTTGCAGTCGGGATAACCGGTGCAGCCGTAGAACGGCCCGAAACGGCCTTTTTTCAGGACCATTTCACGGCCGCACAGCTCGCACGGCGGTATCGTGGCCTCGGCTTCCTCGCCGTCTGATCCATTAGTATCATCACTCTTTGCTCCGGAACCTACCTCGCGTGTATTCTTGCATTCTGGGTAATTCTCGCACGCCAAAAATTGGCCGAATCGCCCGAACTTGATCACCATCCGCGAACCGCATTTCTCACAGACCTCATTTGTAGGGATCGAGGTCTTTTTCTTATTGCCAATGTCTTCGACAGCCTTTTCCAGGTCTTTGGCGAATTTATCGTAGAACTCGTGCAGAGCCTCGCGCCAGTCGAGCTTGCCTTCTTCGATCTCGTCGAGCTCCTCTTCCATCCTCGCCGTGTAGGTCGAATTGAAAATATCGTCAAAGTTCTCGATAAGCAGGTCATTGACCGTAGTCCCGAGCGGCGTCGGGTGAAACCGTCCTTCGATCTTCTCGACGTATTCGCGGTCCTGGATGGTCGTCATGATCGACGCATACGTTGACGGCCGTCCGATACCTTTTTCTTCCAGAGCCTTTACAAGCGTTGCTTCAGAGTATCGCGGAGGAGGCTCGGTAAAATGTTGTTCGGGCACGATAGCGTTGAGCTTGAGCTTTTCGCCGGCGGTCACCGCAGGCAGCGATCTCTCTTCCTCGTCGTCGTCACCATCGGCGGGTTTTTCGTCCCTGCCTTCTTGATAGACCTTGAGAAAGCCGTCGAATTTCTGCACCTGGCCCGTTGCTCTGAATATGAAGCGTCCGGCGACTATATCGATAGCGGTCTGGTCGAATAGGGCCGCCGTCATCTGCGACGCAACAAATCGCTGCCAGATAAGGCGATAGAGCTTCAGTTCGTCGGCATCGAGGCTGTTTGCCAACGACTCAGGCGTTCGGCTGACATCGGTCGGCCTGATGGCTTCGTGAGCGTCCTGAGCGTCCTTTTTCGACCGATAGAGAGACGGTTTCGCCGGTAGATATTCCGCACCGAATGCAGTCCCAATGAATGAGCGGACCTCGGCGAGGGCGGCATCCGAAACGCGGGTCGAATCCGTCCTCATATACGTGATCAAGCCTACCGAACCCTCGGCCCCGAGATCTTTACCCTCGTAGAGGCGTTGCGCCACGGTCATCGTCCGTTTGACCGAGAATCCGAGCTTGCGTGCCGCTTCCTGCTGCAGTTTTGAGGTTATGAACGGCGGCGTCGGGTTCCTTTTTCGTTCCTTTGTCGTGACCGCCTCGACAATGAAATCCTCGCCGCGGGCTTCTGCCGATATTGCCTCCGCCTCATCTGCGTTGCGAATGTGCGTTTCCGTCGGCTTGAGATCCTCATCGAACTTGCCGGATTTGACGGTGAGATCGCCTACCTTGATGAGTTTTGCCGAGAACGCGGGCGGCATCGCGGCCGACAGGTCAGCGAGGATCGACCAGTACTCGGTACGGACGAAAGCCTCGATCTCGCGTTCCCGGTCAACTACAAGCCTGACCGCGACCGTCTGTACGCGTCCCGCCGAGAGCCGCCCGCCGACAGTTTTCCACAATATTGGCGATACCTTGTATCCGACCAAACGGTCAAGGATACGCCTGGCCTGCTGAGCATAAACAAGATTACTGTTTACCTGTCCCGGATCCTTGAATGCGTCATTAACAGCATTCTTTGTGATCTCGTTGAACATAACTCGATACACCGGGATGTCGGCTTTGGCAGGTACGATCTCATCAGCCAAATGCTGGCATATAGCCTCACCTTCGCGATCAGGGTCGGCTGCTAGAAATATGGCCGAGCTGCTCTTTGCTGCCTTCTTGAGCTCAGCGACGATCTTCTTATTGTTACGTTTTTTGCTGTCCGGGATAACGATATATTGAGGCTCGAAGTCTCGGTCGATGTCCACACCCAGACCTTTTTGCGGCAGGTCCTTGATATGGCCGATCGAGGCCATTACCTGATAATCCGATCCCAGATATTTATTTATCGTCTTTGCCTTCGCAGGCGATTCGACGATCACCAGATTCTTAGCCATACTACTGATCCAATTTTCCCGCTTGCACTATTTCCTTTGCCTCTGCCATCGTGAGTCCGATCAGATCGCTCTCGGTCCAGGATTCCTCGGTCGGGTCGTATGAGTGGATCACCTCGCCGCACTCATCATCGCCGTCGAGAAAGACCGTTATCTTCATTTGCTCCGTCTCGGTCGTCGTCGGCCCCAGATCATCGAACGATAGTACCGTCCTGGTCGAACGCCAATCCAACGAGATCACCGCGAGTGATATCCTGCCTGCCTCGAGCCTCGGTAGCCGAGCGGCCTCGAACTCGGCCTCCTGGTCGGTCAGCTTCGGTTCGATCCCATACATCCTTCTGTACTCGTGACAGCGATCACTGCCCGCATCGAAATCGCGGCAAACAAATGGCCGCGTTTCGTATATCCCGCAGCCGATAGAGCCGCCAAATTCACCTCGGAGGTGAGTGCAGCGGGCCGTTTCAGCATCACGCGGCATAACGCGTTCGATGACCACGCCGGTAGCCGATTCATCAGATTCGATCTCCCAGTATCCGTCCAGCACCGGAAGATCGGCATTCATCAGCGGTACTATCTGCGGAAAGCCACAGCAGACGCCGCATTCGACACACTCGGGCACGCTGCCTTTGGACGCTTCCGTCACGCTCTGAGCCAACTTTTTCGGCAGGCGATCGAGAGGCAGCTGCGGCTCGGAGAAATGACTGAATTTGCGCTCGTCGAGCTCCCGAACAAGTTCGTAGAACTCGCCTTGCCTCATCCGTCTGATCTGTACCGGGCCCACTGTCAATTCGACGCCCTCAGAAAAAAATATGTCAGCCGCAAGATGCGAGCTGACATTTTGACTAGTAACACCAGCCCCGCGATCTTGTCAATGCGAGGCTAGAGGATACAGCATTGTTATCGAATGTCAACGGCAGCGAGAATGCCGCAGATCGACACTATCGGCCTTTGAATTCGGGTTTGCGCTTCTCGAGGAACGCCGCCACGCCCTCGCGCTTGTCCTCAGTGGAGAAGCAAATGGCGAACAGATCTACCTCGCGTCGGAGCCCTTCGTCCAGATTGGACCTCGACGCGAACTTGACCGCTTCCTTCGACAACTGCAGGGCGATCGGCGCCTTCTCCGCTATCTTTTCGGCGAGTTTCATTGTCTCAGGTTCGAGCTGGTCGAGCGGATAGACATGATTGACCAGGCCAAAACGCTCGGCAGTCGCAGCGTCGATCATATCGCCGGTCAACACCATCTCCATTGCGCGGCCTTCTCCGACTAGCCTCGGCAGCCGCTGAGTGCCGCCTCCGCCGCACATGATCCCGAGATTGATCTCCGGCTGGCTAAATCGTGCGTTCTCGCTCGCGATACGGATATCACACGCCATAGCGAGCTCATTCCCGCCGCCGAGACAAAAGCCGTTGACCATAGCGATCACCGGTTTAGGAAAAGTATCGATGGTATTAAACAGGGTGCGTTCGTGAAAAAGGTCGCGCTGTGTGACGGGGGTCTGCCCCTCGAATTCGCTGATGTCTGCGCCTGCGACGAACGACCTGTCGCCCGAACCCGTCAGAACGACCACGCGGATCTCATCGTCGGTACGCAGTTCATCAAATAGTGCGACGCCCTCGCGATGCACTTGCTGATTGAGTGCGTTCAGCTTGTCGGGTCGGTCGATGGTCACCACGGCGACGCGTCCACGGCGTTCCAGAGTAATGGTTTGGCTCATAATAAATGAAGAGGTTGAAGAGTCAGACGTTCAATATATCCCGTGAATGGCTGTCATTCGTTGATGCCCTCGACCACGTTGTCATCGGCGATCCATGCGACGAACAGCCGCAGCCAACCGTCCTTTGGCTCCTGGATCGATACGCCGACGCGGGATGTGCCGTAGCTCGCCGGTACAATGCGGACCGCCTGAGCCTTGACCTCGACGGGCACTCCGTCGGGCCGATGCGACCTTATATAAAGGCTCTCGCCGGGCTCGATCGTCTGGTTCAATTGGAACAACGCTCCCAATGTCGATATATCGTCGGTCTCGGTGGGCTCGCTCCAAGCCGCCCCGTCGGTTCCCCGACCGGATACGACTATCGGAAGGCGCAGGGCCATCCTCAACGCAAAGCGCTTATCCTCAAACGGCGTTTTCAACGATACTGGCATCGAAGATCGGCTGATACGGAAGACTGTCGTAACTCTCAGCAACAGCCGAGAAAATGGACTTACCTGTTCTCGGATAGTTATACTATAAGACGGAATAAATGCCAACGAATATTGGCTATACCGGTGGCATTATCAATATGAATATCAATAGGTTACACCACAAAGTGGTCATTTTGGGGTCTGGTCCGGCGGGTCTTACGGCCGCGATCTACGCGTCTCGTGCCCAGCTCGCACCTCTAGTGATCGACGGGCCTCAGCCCGGTGGACAACTTACGATCACGACCGATGTCGAGAACTATCCGGGATTCGCCAATGGGATAATGGGCCCTGTCCTGATGGATGAGTTTCGCGAACAGGCGCTGCGATTCGGGACCGAGATAGTGAATGTTTGGATCGACAGCGTCGATCTTTCGCAGCGGCCTTTCAAGCTATTAGGTAAAGAGAATCAAGACAGCAGCGACATCACGACAGAGATACTCGCGGACACGCTCATCGTATCAACGGGAGCATCGGCAAAATGGCTGGGTGTGCCTGGCGAAGCTCCCGTACCCGAGGGATTGGGCGGCAACGGCGTTTCGGCCTGCGCCACCTGCGACGGGTTCTTTTTCCGCGAGCGGCCGATCGTCGTAGTTGGCGGAGGCGACACAGCCATGGAAGAGGCCCTCTTCCTGACCAAGTTCGCCTCACGCGTTACGCTCATTCACCGGCGTGATGAGTTCAGAGCGTCAAAGATCATGCAGGACCGTGTTTTGAACCACGAAAAGATCGATGTCCTCTGGAATACGGAGATCAGGTCGATCAACGGTTCGAAAGAGGCCGGCGTCGAGAGCATCAGTATCTATAACAACATCACGGGCGAAGAAACGGACTTTGCTACGCAAGGTGTATTCATCGCTATCGGCCACAAGCCGAACACGGAGCTGTTCCGGGGCTTGCTGGATATGGACGAGGTCGGCTACCTGATAACCGAGGGCAAGACCATGAGGACCAATGTACCCGGTGTTTTTGCGTGCGGTGACGCTCAAGACTCCTACTATCGCCAGGCGATCACGGCCGCGGGTACGGGCTGTATGGCGGCCATCGATGCGGAGCGCTTCCTTGCCGAGCACGGCTCTGACGAGCACGCAAGCTCGTCCAGAGCCGATACCGCCGGAGCTGACTAGGAGTAACGATCAGGGCCGAGCAATTATTTGATCGAGGGGACTATGCCTATCTACGAATACAAATGCGAACAATGCGGGCATCAGGTCGAAGTTCGCCAGAGCGTCTCTGATGCTCCGCTCACGACGTGTGATAAATGCCACGGCAAGCTGCAAAAGCAATGGTCATTGTCGGGTTTTCAATTCAAAGGTGCGGGTTGGTACGTGACGGATTATTCCGGCAGATCGCCGGGTAAAGAAAAGAGTTCGCAGACCGAATCAACCTCTGCCGCCGATGCTGCATCCAAACCTTCTGGCGAATCATCCGCCGCAAAAGGACCTGTGCAGGCAGCATCGAAGGAATGAACTTACGACCGTTCGTCTTTATTGCAGCGATATTGTCGGCCGTTACGATCGGTTCGGCTCAGTCGCGCAATAACGCAAGAAGCGGTGATATCGAGGGTGCCGTCGTGCCGGTCTTTGCATACCGGGCGGGCGGAGATAAAAAGCAGATTAAGGTCGATGACCTTTTCCTCTACGAGAATGGGATCGAACAGAAGATCCGTAATTTCAGCTACGACCCGTCGCCTTCGCGGATCGTGATCCTCGTCGATAACTCGCAAACGCTCCCCACGTCGGTAGAGAGTCTCAAGAATGCCGTGATGGAGTTCGCCTACGAGATCTTCGAGGGCGATCAGCTTTTCGTTGTGGCCTACGACGAGAAACCCGAGATCATCCAGGAATGGACCGACGATGCCAAGAAGCTGGAAACATCGCTCTCTACGCTCCGAAAGCGGGGCAACCCGTATCTGTTCGATGCGTTGACATCATCGCTTAACGAAGTGCTTCTCCCGCTGATGCCCGGTACAAGAAAGACGGCTATCGTCATTGTCGGGGACGGGCTCGACCGCGGCTCCAAGCGACCGTTCGATCGTACTCTGGCTGATCTGCAGGGAAGCAACGTAACGGTTTACAGCCTCCAGCTGCCTGATCGCACCGGCGGTGCATATCGACGCGATCAGCCAAAGGCCCCGGTCGTCTTATCAAGACTCGCCGAAAGCACGGGCGGCCGGGTTTTCCAATTCGATGAGGCTCAGGCCGCTGCAAAAGCGATATGTGACGAGCTTCGCAATAACCGCTACCTGCTCTCTTACATACCGACGAATACGTCGTCATACGACGAACGCCGGTTGTTCCTGATCGGTTCCGAAGGCATTACCATCCGCACAAAGACGGCACAGCCGCCCAATTTGAAATAACGCCCGGTGGGCGACAATGTGCTAAAATCTCGGCATGACCGGCCTCGGCTGACCACCCCGACGATCCGGCACACACCTCTGTGAGCGACGAACCGAAAGTTCCACCACCACCGCCTCCGGACGATTGGACCAAGACCGCGCCGAACGTCCAGGTGCCGGATGCTGATGACTGGGCAAAGACCCAGGCCAATATCCCGAATGTTCCGGCGGACGAGTGGGGAAAGACGGTCACCAACATCAAACCGATCGACACAGACGCCGCAGATATGGGCAAGACGTTCTATCCGGGGAATAAGACGCCGTCAACGCCCGAGTGGGGACTTACCGAGCCCAATATTCGCATCGACGACGCCGACGTCGGCATGCAGCCCGGCGATTTTGGGCCGACGCCGGGGTACGACAAGACAACACCATACTTTCAGCTTCCTGAGGCCGAGCGTGCCAAGTATCAGGACCTGCCGCCTACGCCGGCTGAAGCCGCCGCCCGTCAGCAGACCGAGGAAAAGCCGGGGATCCCGGGCTGGTTCTGGGTGTCGGCCGGGCTGATGACGATGTTCTTTTTCGCGATCATCGTGTTCGGCATCGTTTATGTAATGCTGCTGCGGCCGACCGGGTTTGAGATCAAGGTCATCAACGCTCCGGCGGGCAGTACGGTCACGCTTGACGGCTCGCCTCTGGGCGTGACGACCGAGGACGGCAATTTCGAACTCAAGAACATACGCGCCGGTACACACTCGATCGCGGTCATCCATCCGACCTACAATTGCCCGTCATTGGCAGTCACCGGAAAGGACGGCGACCGGCTGCGCGAACAGGACGCCGGATGCACCGCTAAGGTGGCCGCGGCATCGGATGATTGCAAGAATTTTCAACGCGGCGACGATGATCGCGCCGAGCTTTGTTATAACCGGGCTCTCGACGCACTTCCCGATCCATTCACGGTCGAAGATCTGGTCCGGGCGCTCAACATACTCATCATCAACTTCGATTCCGGCAAGTCCGAGGTGCCGCAGGTACGGCTCGCCGCTCTGCAGAAAGGGGCGAATTTTATAAAACGGCTTCCTCAGGGCGTAGTGCTTGAGGTAGGCGGTCATACCGACAACGTCGGCAATGCAGCCTCGAATCAAACACTCTCCGATGCCAGAGCCGCTTCGGTGAAAAGCGTGTTGGTCAAATTCGGCGTTGCGGATGCGACGCTCCAGACACGCGGATACGGGCCGAGCAAACCTGTCGATACCAATGACACCGACAATGGCCGCTACCACAATCGACGTATCGAATACTCGATCGTAAAAAAATGAGAATAGATAAATATCCTATTAACTCAGTACGCCTCTTTTTGTTGATCGCGTCGATGACCATCTTTGTCGCGTCCTCTGCAGCCCAAGCCACGCCTCAGCCCCAGGGCGGTAAGGTCAGCGTTTGCAAAGAGATAGACGACGATTGGAAATGCGTTGGCGAATCGGCCACTTGGCCCGCGAATCAGCCGTTCGACGTGCTTTTCGAGAATCCGAAACCGGTCGGCGTCGAATTCATCGGGATCGTTTTCCACAAACAAGGTCCGGACGGCAAGGACGTCGATTTCATCAACGAATACGAACAGCAGATCGGCGAGGCCAACCGGAAATACGCGACCGTCGGAGGCAATTTTCGTCTCCCGGCGGGCACCTATTCAATTTATGTGATCACATGGGGAAAACGTGAGACGCTCGTCCACAACGGCAATTTTAAGGAATATCTGGCAAAAACGACTTTGACCGTTAAGTGATCTAAACCGCAACCGGCGCGGCTATCTTGCCGTGATGGACGTAGTTGTCCAGCCGCAGATCCTCGAAAACAAAATCAAGCAGTCCGGCAAGGCCCTTTTTGTTCTCGGCATTCACGATCGAAAGTGTCGGGAGCGGGTAGGGCTCGCGCCCGAGCAATTCGTTGACCTGTTCGAGGTGGTTCGAGTAGATGTGGAGGTCGCCAAATGTGTGTATGAATTCGCCGACCTCGAGGTCGCACACGTGCGCGATCATGTGCGTGAGCAAAGCGTAGCTCGAGATATTGAACGGCACTCCCAGGAATGCATCCGCAGAACGCTGGTACAACTGGCAGTGCAGCGTCCTGCCGTTCTCGATCTTGAATTGGAACAGCGTGTGACACGGAGGCAGCGCGACCTCGTCGCATGTTTCCGGATTCCAGCCCGTGACGATCAGCCGTCGAGAATTGGGGTTGGCCTCAATTTCGCTTATCAGCCTGGCGATCTGATCGACGCCGTTGCGTCTAGGATATTCACCACCGAATGACCGCCAAAGATAACCGTAAACCGGCCCGAGGTCGCCCTCTCGGCGGCCGAAGCGAGCGGTTTGCTCCTCGGTCGCCCATTCCTGCCAGATATCGACACCGCGTGCACGCAGGTCTGCCTCGTCGGTGGAGCCGCTCAGAAACCAAAATAGTTCCTCTGCCACCCAGCGAAACGGGACACGCTTGGTCGTCACGATCGGAAAGCCTTCACGCAGGTCAAATCGCGTCTGATATCCGAAAGTGGAGATCGTGCCCGTCCCGGTCCGGTCCTCGTGCCGGGTTCCGTTATCGAGAATGTGTCGAAGCAGATCGTGGTATTGCCGCACATAAAGAATAGTAGATCGTAAACTGGAATTAGTAAAAAGCGGGCCGTGACAGCCTGTCATTGTTTACTATTGGCGATTTACGAATTACCATTTACAGGATGCTTGAGGTCAGTTTCAACAGCCCGCAATGCGGTTGGATGTCGATCGGATTTGATGACGGCGTGACGGAGTTTCACACGACGACGGCACACGCGCCTTACATCGGAGCGCTTGCCGACCTGATGGTGACGCTTACACAGATGCGAACCGGCGAGAGCCCGTATGAGAGGACGCTTCCGTGGAATCGCGACCCTGAGGAGTTCGACCTCAGATTCGCACGCGAGGACGATAAGGCTCTCGTGCAGATATTCGAATACCCGACCGGCGAGCGCGACCCAGCCGAGAGAAAAATGGTCTTTACGCATTTGGATACTGTCGATAACGTCACTCGTGCCTTCGCCGCCACATTCGATCAGCTTTTCGAGGATCGTGATACCGACGAATTCGAGTTCAATTGGCGGCAGCCGTTTCCGTTCGCCGAATACCAGGAGTTCAAAAAGAATATCGACTAGCCGTGTTCCGCCTCCCGGAAGCTATGGGCGGCATTCGTGCGTTCGCGGCCATTTTTTATGAAGGAAAGGCTTTTGGAATTGCTTGCGTGTCCGACCTGCGGCGGCGATATCCGCCTCGCAGCGGCGACGCGTTACGAAGAGAACGAGATCATCGACGGCATTTTGACCTGTAGGAAATGCGACCGGGAATACAAGGTAGTTCGCGGCGTTCCTCGATTTGCCGATCTCGGCAAGATCGAAGAGGATAAGGCCGCGACGGCCGAGAATTTTGGCTGGCAATGGACCAATTTCACTCAAGAGGATCCAAAATACAATGAGCAATTCCTGGGTTGGCTGCGTCCCGTCAGGCCTGAGTTCTTTGAGGACAAGGTTGTGCTGGAGGGTGGCTGCGGCAAAGGACGCCATACTAAACTTGCAGCCGAATGGGGTGCGAAGGACGTGGTCGGCATCGACCTGGGTGATGGCGTAGAGTCCGCGTTCGCCCTGACCCGGCATATGGCGAATGTCCACATCGTGCAGTGTGACATCTTCAAGCTCCCGCTCAAGAAGGCTTTCGACTACGCTTTCAGCGTTGGCGTACTTCATCATACACCCGATCCAAAAGCCGCTTTCATCTCGCTTGCCGGCAAGGTCAAAAAAGGCGGGCATATCTCCGCCTGGGTTTACGGAGCCGAGAACAATGAATGGATCACTAGGTTCATCGACCCCGTCCGCGAGGGTTTCACCTCGCAGATATCCCAGCCTGTTCTCTACCAACTCTCTAAACTGCCGACGCTTGGCGTCTTCCTCGGAACGAAACTCATCTACCGTCCGCTGAACACCATAGCGAAACCGATCGCGGATAAGCTTTTTTATAATGATTACCTCAGTCATCTCGGAACTTTTGGCTGGCGTGAGCAGCACAACATAGTTTTTGACCATCTGGTGGCACCGACCGCCTTTTATATCCCAAAAGAAGAGTTTGCCGCCTGGTGGCGTGAGATCGACGCAAGCGAAGTAGAGATCAACTGGCATAATCAGAACAGTTGGTGCGGATTTGGACAGGTAAGATAGACAAGGTCATAAAGAATGAGATTCGGCAAAGGCGTCACCAAAACTTATAGGAACGCGATCGATACCGCCATCGACGTAATACTCGATCGCGGCAACGAGACCCATCGTGCAACAGTTCATGATCTGACGGAGAGCGATATAACCATCGATTTCGTCCCGCTGTCCGAGATCAATTGTTCCGGCGTCACTGGGCTTCTGAATTCAAGATCGACGAATAAACGCATCGACGCCGAAGAGCTGTCTCACCGCGAAGCCCTCGGCGAGGTCTATATCAAATTCGCGGATTGGACCTATGATACTGCGGGACAGCGCGGATGCCAGGGGACGCTTGTCCACGAAGGGCTCCACGCATGTGACTTCGCTCGGATCATTTCGAGTTTTTCGACCATCGAGATCGATCCGCTCGGGATGATCGATATGTCGCTCTATGAACTCGAGCGCCGTGCGGCCATCGCATCCGCGGAATATTTGGTGCTGGCCGGCGAGCCGGATTTCATAGACGAAGGCCTGCAGCTAGGCCTGGTCTCTGTCGGCGCCGAAGGCAAGCCGCTAGTCGATATGCGCGGTATCGAAGGCAGAATGCAGAACGGCTACGGGCTAAGCAGTACCGAGCAGGGCACGATGATAAGCAGAATGCTTGGCATCAGGCCGCGAGGTGAAGGGTTTAGCCTCGTTCGCAGCCTTGGGCTAAAATAGATCTCGCAGATGAATACGGCATTGCCACAAGAGATGCAGCAGCATACCTACGCCATCATGGACGAGGTAGAGGGCTCGCATTGGTGGTTCGTAGGAAGGCGGGCAATACTGGAAAGCTTCCTCAAGGAGATCGTTGATCGCTCGGGTTCGCAGAGTCAGACGGCCGCGCCGGCCGGGCAAGAATCGGCAGCGGCTCCCGGCGCATTGAGAATTCTCGACGTCGGCTGCGGCACCGGGGCAAACCTCGAGATGCTCTCGCAATTTGGCGACGCAGAAGGCGTTGACGTTTCGGACGACGCGCTGGAATTCTGTCGTCGAAAAGGACTCAACGTGCAAAAAGGCCTTGCTGAGTCGCTGCCCTTTGCCGACGAGACCTTTGCGCTGACGACCGCTCTCGACGTGGTCGAGCACCTTGACGACGACGTCGCCGGCCTAAAGGAAATGCATCGCGTGACCAAGAGAGGTGGATATTCACTCTTTTTCGTGCCCGCATTCATGTGGCTCTGGGGCGTGCAGGACGACATTTCCAATCATCGGATCCGATACACGCGCAAGCAGATCGTGGAGCGTATAGAGCAGGCAGGCTACAAGGTCGAACGTGCGACGTATGCCAACTGGACGTTCTTCGCGCCGATCCTCGCGGGCCGCGTTCTAATGCGGCTCACCGGCCTCAAACCCGAAAGCGAGAACAACATCAACGTCTCGGCGCTCAACGGCATATTTGGAAAGCTGTTCTCGGCCGAGCGGTTTTGGCTAAAGAGATTCAATTTCCCTATCGGCGTATCTATAGTCGTTGTCGCGAAAAAGAGCTAGCCCGCGAAATATACTAGATCCACGATAATAGAGAATTCGCCTTCGTGACATTCGTGTATTTCGTGGGCAAAATGGTTTTGGTAGATGAATCAAGTTTCAAACGAAAATCCTGAGCTTTCGCTGTTCTTGCCTGTTCTCGACGAAGAAGACAATCTGCGTCCGATGCACGCCAAGATCCAGGCGGCGCTCGACGCGCTGGGCAAGTCCGCCGAAGTGATCTTCGTCGATGACGGATCGACGGATAAGAGCCTCGAGATCCTAAAAGAGATCGCCGCGGCCGATGACCGCGTTCGCGTGATCTCACTCAGGCGCAACTACGGCCAGACCGCCGCGATGTCTGCTGGTATCGACGCCGCTCGCGGCGAGATATTGATACCGATGGACGCCGATCTGCAGAATGACCCCGCCGATATCAAACGCCTGCTCGACAAGCTGGACGAGGGATATGACGTCGTTTCCGGCTGGCGAAAAAATCGACAGGACAAGATGATCTCGCGAAAGATACCCTCGATGATCGCTAACAAGATCATTTCGTGGATCGGTGACGTGCACCTGCACGATTATGGATGCTCGCTCAAAGCCTATCGCCGCGATGTCCTCAAGGATGTAAAGCTTTACGGCGAGATGCACCGCTTTATCCCGATCTACGCGAGTTGGGCCGGAGCTCGCGTGACCGAGATTCCGGTTGATCACCATGCCCGTACGATGGGCAAGTCGAAATACGGCATATCGCGCACTATCAAGGTCGTCTTCGATCTGATGACCATTAAGTTCATGGCCGAATATCACACAAAGCCGATATACGTCTTCGGTGCGTTCGGAATGATCGCATTCCTGATATCGCTGGGCGCAAGCATTTGGGCCGCCGTGCTCAAGTTCGGTTATGATGTCTCGTTCATACTCACCCCGCTGCCTGTTATCGCCGTCGTAATGCTCGCTATCTCGGTACAGTTCTTTCTAATGGGCCTGCTTGCCGAATTGCTCGTCCGCACCTATCACGAGTCGCAGGACAAGGCGATCTACGCAGTCCGCGAAAAGATCGGATTCTGATGTGCGGTATCGCGGGTTGGATAAACCTAGACAAAAATAGTCTGAACGCGAATGCCGAACCGGTGCTGCACTCGATGTGCAACGCTATTTTGCATCGCGGGCCGGACAGTGAAGGGATCTGGACGGACGACACAGTTTCGCTCGGAATGCGTCGGCTGTCCATCATCGACCTGCATACGGGTGACCAGCCCGTCTATAACTGCGACAAGTCGGTCATCGTCATGATGAACGGCGAGCTGTACAACTATCGCGAGGTCCGCTCCGCACTCGAAAAGAGTGGCCATAGGTTCACAACTCGGTCCGACACCGAGATACTCCCGCATCTATATGAGGAATACGGCGAGGGTATGCTCGAGCACGTGAACGGGATGTACGCGTTCTCGCTGTGGGACACACGGCAAAAGAAGCTCATCATCGCGCGCGACCGATTTGGCGAAAAGCCTCTGTATTACGGTGTTTTTGACAACAAACTGATCTGGGGATCCGAGCCGAAAGCGATCCTCGCGCATCCCGCCGTCACGCCCGAACTCGACCTCAACGCGCTCCGGCATTATGTATCGTTCGATTATGTGCCTGCTCCGATGTCTATCTACAAAGGCATCAATAAGCTCCCGGCAGCGCATGTGCTGACCGTCGAAAGCGGCGAGATCTCCGTCAGGCGATACTGGGACCTTGTATGGAGCAGCGATCAAGCGAGCGGGCCGCAAAACGCAGCAGAAACGTTCGATGAAAAGGCTGTTGAATTAGAAGGCTTATTGTCCGACGCTGTCAGGATGCGGCTGGTCTCCGACGTTCCGCTAGGCATTCTTTTATCCGGCGGTATCGATTCATCGACGGTTGCCGCTCTGGCTGTTCGCCACGCAACGGAACGCGTAAAGACATTCTCGATCGGATTTGAAGAGGACAGCTTTGACGAATCGAAGTACGCGCGTCGGGTCGCTAAACATCTGGGAACGGAGCACCACGAGCAGAAACTCTCCGCGGCGACCGCCGGCGATCTGATCGAGGATATCGGCAAGTGGCTCGATGAGCCGATGGCTGACGGTTCGCTGATCCCGACTTATATGCTGGCACGTTTTGTCCGCGATCACGTTACCGTAGCTCTCGGCGGCGACGGCGGTGACGAACTATTCGCCGGCTACCCGATGTATTACGCGCATAACGTCGCCGCCAAATATCTTGCGATACCATCGTTCATCAGACGCGGCATCATCGAGCCGGTCGTCAACGCCCTTCCGGTCTCGACCAGCAATCTGTCGTTCGATTACAAGGCGAAACGCTTTGTCCGCTCGGCAAAGAACGACCTCATATCGCGGCACCACGGATGGTTCGGTTCGTTCGCGATCGAGCAGCACGACAAGGTGTTCACGAAAGATGTCCTGGCCCGGTCCGATGCCGATATCTACCGCGGCGTCCGGGAACTCGTCGATGCTTCAGACGCAAAGAACGTCATCGAGAAGGCGCAGTACGCCGACATCAATTACTATCTCGCGGAAGACATTTTGACAAAAGTGGACCGCGCCGCGATGGCCGTCAGTTTGGAAACGCGTGCGCCGTTCCTCGATCCCAGGATCGGCCAATTCGCCGCCTCGATCCCGGTCGGATACAAACTCAGAGGAAAGGAAGGTAAGGTGATCCTCAAAGAGGCGATGAAGCGATCATTGCCCGCCGATATACTCGATCGGCCCAAAAAGGGATTCGGCATACCGATCGCCGAATGGCTGAAAGGGCGTCTGAACCCGCTCCTTCACGATATGCTTGACCCCTCGCGGCTACGGCGACAAGGCATCTTTGATGCCGAGCACGCTCAGCGGCTCATCGGCGAACACGAATCGGGCAAAGCATCGCACCACAAAGAGCTGTGGACGCTGCTGGTATTCGAGCTGTGGCATGAACGATTCGTTGGCGGCCGAGACTAGCCGCGGCCGAAATAGTTTTAGATATCGACGGCATAGCGTATGATTTGACCTATGGCTGAACTTTATCCTGAGATCGAACCTTTCGACAGCGGCAAGTACGTCGTCTCTGACCTGCACACGATCTATTACGAGCGAGTCGGTGTTCCGGACGGCATCCCGGTCGTATTTCTTCACGGCGGGCCGGGCGGCGGGCTCGTACCTTCGTATCGGCAATATTTCGATCCGTCGGCTTTCCACGCGATCTTGTTCGACCAACGCGGTTCCGGGCGATCGACGCCGCATGCGGAGCTGCGCGAAAACACCACTTGGGACCTGATAAACGACATCGAAGCCCTGCGGAACAAATTCGGCATCGATAAATGGTGCGTTTTCGGCGGCTCATGGGGTTCGACGCTGAGCCTTGCCTATGCGATCAGCCATCCGGATCGATGTCTCGGGCTCATCCTTCGGGGCATTTTCCTGACGAGGAGAAAAGAGCTCGAATGGTTCTATCAATACGGGGCGTCTGAGATATTTCCGGATTTTTGGGAACGCTTTCGTGACGAGATTCCTGAGGATGAGAGGCATGATTTCATCTCGGCATATCACAAACGGCTCACCAGTGAGGATGAGTCGGTCCGCCTGTCGGCCGCACGCGCCTGGAGCGTTTGGGAAGGTTCGACCTCAAAGCTGTACCCGAGCCAGGACCTGATGGATCATTGGGAAGGCGCTCACGAAGCTCTGAGCCTGGCACGGATCGAGTGTCATTACTTTACTAACAATTCTTTCTTTCCGTCGGAGAATTACCTGCTTGAGAATGTGGACAAGATCCGGCATATCCCGACGGTCATCGTTCAGGGACGTTACGACGTGGTGTGCCCGATAACGTCTGCGTGGGACCTGCATAAAGCGTTCCCTGAAGCCCATCTGGAGATCGTCCCGGACGCCGGCCATTCGGTAAGCGAACCAGGCATCACGTCGGCGCTAGTCGGTGCGATGGATCGCATTCGCGACGCCGCCCGGAGATGACCGAACCGGACATGAACAGGAACAGTATTAACATTTCGGGTTTTTGGCGTTATGATAGTGTGTTGTAAACCCGAGAGGTCACCGTGCCATGAACATCTTACTTTTCATCTTTAACAGCCCGCAGGAATGGATACTTGTCATTTTGGTAGTGTTCCTGCTCTTTGGTGCGACGCGGCTGCCGCAGCTCGCTAAGTCGCTCGGCCAGACCCGTAAAGCTTTTAAGGACGGTATGCGCGAGGCTGAGGAAGAAGAAAAACGCGAGGCCGAGGCCCGACAACAGATCTCGCCGGCACCTGTGACACCGCAGATCAGCGAATTGAGCGACGAGGCTCTGGCTGAGGAACTGCGGCGTCGTGCCGAGACTAAACAAGCCTGATCTTTTTCGAGATTTCCTGCAGATCGAGCGGCAGCTTTGCTAGATGCGAAGCTGCTTTATTGTATTCGGCCGTTTGAGCGCCTAACCCTTTTCACCGGTCAGCAGCGTAGCCTTCAACGAGAACCGGAACGAAAGCATACCGTCCTCTTCGTCGATCAATCTAGTGAGTCCTTGGTTGACACGTTCGATCTCGTCATCTGAGAACGAACCGATCCATTGCGGCATCAGGAAATCGGCGATCAGCGGCGACTCGACGAAGGCTCCGCCGTTCTCGAACTCGAATATCTCGTTCACGGTCTCGACCCTCACATTCACAAGCCCCGCGTCGCGGGCGGCTTGTTCGAGCGCCTCTACGGTCGGCAGGCCGCTCACCATGGATTCGGCTGCGGCACCGTCGTCACCGAGGCCTTCCTCGAACATCACTTCCCAAAGCAGCGAGAATATCTCGCCAAAACTGCCCGCCGACGGCAGGAACACCGCGACGTCGCCTCCAACGCGGGCCAAACGGGCGGCTTCGCCTATAGCGTCGGCCGCTGCATCCGGAGCAACGAGCGAGGCATCGGCTATGACCGCGTCAAACGCATCGTCGTCGAACCTGATCGACGAGATCTCGACACCCGAACGGACCGCGGCGGCCTTTTCTGAAGCTATCGCAAGCAGATCGTCGTCCTCGACTGACGCAAAGATCGTTGCCTTTTCGCCATACTTCTCTTCCAAAGCCATCGCGTGGCCTGCGGTGCCGGCGTTTATATAGAGAACATTTTCGGAATCCGACAGGTCGAGGTGTTTATCTACCAGATCGGCGAATCGCTGGGTCCAGTCGCCTGCCAAATAGAGGTCTCTTAGAAAGGCCAGTTCTTTCTGCGTCTTTGCCATATCTCCATCGTAGTAAGAGAATGTCCAATAGTAAATATGAGCAAACACATACGCGATCTATTCGATCTAGAGGGCCGGGCGGCGATCGTTACGGGCGGTTCGAGAGGTATTGGAAAGGAGATGGCCGAAGCCCTGGCCGAGGCCGGGGCGAGCTTGATGCTCTGCGCCCGCCGACGCGAATGGCTCGACGAGACCGTGACGGAGTTCGCCGGCCGCGGATTCAACGCCATCGGCAAGGTCTGTGATGTATCTAACGAGGATGAGGTCCGGGCTGTCGTTGACTCGACGGCCAGGCATTTCGGCTCGGTCGATATACTGGTCAACAACGCAGGCGTCTCGTGGGGAGCGATGCCGGAGGATATGACCCTCGAACAATGGCAAAAGGTCATCGATGTGAATCTGACCGGCTGCTTTCTTATGGCACAGGCAGCCGGCCGCGAGATGCTCAAGGCCGGAAAAGGCTCGATCATAAACATCGCTTCGATCGCGGGGATGACATCGTCCGCAAATGGCCCGTTCTACGCCGGTTATGCCGCGAGCAAAGCCGGACTGATCGGGCTGACGCGTGAACTTGCGGCAAGCTGGGGACGACGCGGGATCCGCGTCAATGCCATAGCGCCGGGATTCTTTCATTCACGCCTGGCTGATGCGGTGATCGATATCTACGAGCGGTCGATACAGGAGAACAATGTGATCCCGCGCGTAGGTGAGGCAGGAGAACTCAAAGGTGTGACCGTCTTTCTCGCGTCCGATGCATCAAGCTACATCACGGGCCAGACGATCGCGGTGGACGGCGGGATGACCGTATAGGCCGAGCGATGCGGTATCGGCATTCGCGGCGGAACTTTACTTGGCAAAATGGAACCCGCCAAATACGTCCGGGACGTGAAAATTCGGCTTTTCGGTCCGTGTCGGACGCCAAGCCAGATATCCGCGTCCGGGGTCTCGTCCGACGCAGCGAAATAGATTTCCCATCCACAGATCGCCGGTCTTTGGGGCTTTTCCTAATGCCGAGAACGGTATCTTCATAGCCATCACGACCTTGCCATCCTCGGTTCGTACTGCCGAACTCATACCTGATGCATATTCCCAGTCAGTCTTACGTTCGGTCGGCGTCACTTCGATCCCGAGATCGATCCATTCTCCGGTGGGAGCCAGTTCAAACTCGAAATACTTGTGCGGTTTCGCCCGATCCGGCGCTATGAAGATCTCGAGAACGTCGCGGTCCCAGAGGCCGATCGTCTTGCGTTTGAGATCCGGGCTTTTGCTCACAACGAGCGGTTCATTTTGTTCCGCGTCAAATTTGATATAGAGATATTTAGCGGACCACAGAAGCGCGGCTTTGAATCGGCGGCCGGACGGCGCCGGTTCACCGGACCAATACCGATCCACGACGGTCCAATGGGCACGTTTCCATGCCGCGTCATCCAGGCGGCCGATATCTAGGTCCTTTGCTATCCATTTAGCGTCGAGCGTGGTGATCATGCTGTTCTGCGGATAGGCCGCTGCGGCGAACGTCAACATAACCACGCTAAGCAGGATGATCATCGTTCGCATAAACTCATCGTGCCGGCCGTCGTCGCAAGCGACGCCCCGGGGCGATCAGTTTTGCGAGTTCAGGACGGTTCTGATCGCCATCTTAGCAAGTTTCCATGTCCGATCCCAATCGATCGCGCCGTCGGTGCCGCGGCCCATCAGTTTGTCTATAAAGGCCTTGCGGAAATCGCGGCCTTCGCGGCGGAGCATGAATTCCTTTGCGTACGGCTTTGCCGTCTCAAAGAAATTGAACTCAGGATCAGTAATGATGCCGATGCCCTCGAGCGTCATCAGCGCCCGCATAATATAAGTGAAATTCGACGGCAGCCGGAACGGATAGTCGTACATCACGTCGGCAAGGTCGTAGGTCAGCTCTTTGAAGTTGACATCCTTGAGTTTCAGGTTGAAATGAAACTCGAACATACGCTCGACGACAGGTTTGACGACCGCATGCGGCGTACCCGGCTTGAGGAAATCCAGGTCGATCAGGTCCTGAGCGATCCCGGCCGGATCTTTATCGACAACGTGGAAAAATGCGTCGATCATCTTAGCCTGCAGCCGCGGAGAGATCCTGCCCACCATTCCAAAATCAAAGAACGCGAGACGGCCGTCCGGCATTACCAGCAGGTTGCCGGGATGCGGATCAGCGTGAAAGAAACCATCCTCGAGGAGCTGCTTCAGATAGGTTTTGATCAGCAGCCGATTGACCTTGGACGGAGAGATGTTGAGCCGGGCCTGTTCCTCGAGGTCCGTCACCTTGGTGCCGTGAATGAATTCCATCGTCAGCACCTTTGAGGTGGTCATCGCCCAATGGATCTTAGGCACGTGGACGTTTGACCAATCAATAAAATTCTGCCGGAACCGCTCGGCGTTGCGGCCTTCGGCGGCGTAGTCCATCTCTTCGTGGATCGTCACGTCAAATTCTCGCAGCATCCCGGTCCAGTCCGCGTTCTCATTCAATTGCGGAAAACGTTCGGCAAAACCGGCTACTTTCTTCAGGATGACGATGTCTCCCTTGATAGTAGCGTCGAGATTCGGCCGCTGCACTTTGACCGCGACCTCTTCGCCCGAGAACAGCCGTGCACGATACACCTGCCCTAGCGAAGCGGCGGCGACCGGTTCGAGCTCAAATTCAGCATAGGCCTCGTTCAACTTCTTGCCGAGTTCGTGCTCGATGATCGCAAACGCGACATCGTTGGGAAACGGCGGGACCTGATCGACCAGCGTCCCCAATTCTTTTACGAAAGGCAGCGGCAGAAGGTCTGCACGGGTTCCCATCGACTGGCCAATTTTGATGAATGTCGGGCCCAATTTGATGAGCTTTTCTTTTAGCCAAACCGCTTGCTTCTCTTGATTTGCCACGCGGTCGGTCCCGGTCCCAAGAAAGATCCGCCGCAGGGCTCGGAGAAACGTCTGGAGCAGCCACACTCGGAGCCCATAGAGCTTTTCGCCATAGTAGGCCGCGCGCGTCAATTCCAGAGCTCGCTTGAGTCGTTCGGATCTGCGTTTGTCCTGATGTTTGAAGTGTATGTCGAGTTGGTCAAGGTAAAGATAAAGCGACAGCATCGCGATCACCTTGCCAACCTGATAAAGCCGCAAATAGCCCTTGATGCCGTGGTAGCGGCCTTCAACGGCCGATTCGACTCGCTGCAGTTGACGCTCTTCGGCTATCAGGTCAACGTTGCCGGCACGCTTTGCGATCGCGAGTTCACCCGTCGGTACGAACGGTCCTTCTATCCTGTGGCCGGACAATTGGTCTTTCGTTGCGATCTCGTTCATCTATCAGCTATCGATCTCCTGCCCGAACTGCAGCATGTAACCGTTGTTATCGTAGACGGCAAACTCGCGCATCCCATACGGAAAGTCTTCGATGCCGTAAACGACGCGCGTTCTGTCCGCGACCTGATCCCAGATGCCGTCCACGTCATCGGTCGTAAAATAGAACGAACCAGTAAACCCGAGCCCGTCGTGCGGCATATGCTGATTTGGCCTACAGAACATCACGCCGACGCCATCCCTGGATACGGAAGCCCAACCCTGATCTTGATCGAGCGCGTCGCACTCGAACCCGAGGACGCCGGTGTAGAACGCGACCGAGCCTTCGAGGTCCTCGGTCCAAATCATCGGTCGCAGCTCATTAAATCTCATAGGACCGCCAGCATGTTCCTTACGCCCTGATGCCCGAAATAGTTCCTCGCCCGCCGTGTATCGGCCTCGATCTGAGCCTTTAACTCCCCTATTCCATTGAACTTACGCTCGTCTCGAATGCGATGCAAAAATCGCACGCGGAGAACATCGCCGTACAGATCGCCGTCGAAATCAAAAATATAGGATTCGATGGACGGCTCGGCATCGGATTCGAAAGTAGGCCTGACGCCTATATTGGTAATGCTGCGTCGCCACACACCGTCCACCAGCGTCGCGGTGGCATAAACGCCAAATCGCGGTATCACTCTGTTCCGAGGGCGAAGATTCGCGGTCGGGAAACCTATCGTCCGGCCGCGTTGAACACCTCGTTCGATCACGCCCTCAACCCCGTACGGACGGCCGAGCATTCTCCTGGCCATATTGACGCGGCCCTCGGCCAGCAAACCGCGGATCGCCGACGAACTTATGCGGCGGCCGCGAAGCTGGACCTCCTCCACCTCATCCGCTCGAAAGCCGAGTTCCTTGCTCATACGCCGCAGAAGCTCGATGTTGCCTCCGCGTCCTTTGCCGAACGCAAATCCGCTGCCGAGATAGACCTCGCGGGCATGGAGCCGATCACGAACGATGTTCCTGAGGAAATCCTCGGCCGGTTGTGCCGCAAATTCGTCGTCGAATTTGACGACGATCGTTTGTTCGAGGCCCAGCACTTCGAGATTTGCGAGGCGCTGATCAAGGGTTTGCAGCATCGGCGGCGCAGACTCGGGGTGGAGCACAGCCCGCGGATGAGGATCGAACGTGATCGCCGTCGGTACGGCGCCGACAGCAGCCGCACGTTCGACAACACGCGCCATTATCCGCTGGTGTCCCAGATGCAGCCCGTCGAAAACACCGAGCGTCAATACCGTAGGTTTTGCTATGTTGGCGTTGTCGGTACCGTGGAAAATCTTCATAGTTCAGAAGCCCGTGTGACCATTTCATTTCGGCGTATCAATTGGGGATCAGCATTTGAGCTCGATCGAGGGCCAGGACGCGATAGGCCGGCCTTCGGGCCTTTCGGTATTCGTCGCTGTGACTCAGGGCCGGGTAACCATTCGGCTTTGTGGCCGTATCCAGCCGCAGCCACTCTTTGTGATCCAGGCCAACCGTACCTGACTTTCTCAAGCGTCGGCCAAGTTCCGTCCATGCTTCGACGAACGCAGACGGATCAGGCCTTCGGTCATTGACGCTGCCGAGAAAAGCATCCAGGAGATCGTCCGGCTTACCGCCCGCAGCCCTGAATGGGCGAAGATTCAGCCGGCCGATGCTCCCGTCAGGACAAAGCGGCTCCCAGAGATTCTCACCCTTGGGCTCATCGCCCATCGACGTCAACTCGGCATCGAGCCGTTCCTTGGCGACATCGCGGCTCGGCGCGGCGTGTTCGCCTCCCATCGTGGCTTGATAGAGATATTTGTAGGCATCCTCGACCCGTACGGAAGGATCCGCTTTCCATTTCGGCATAGCGAAATCGAGCAATGCTATCGGCAAACACATGAGTATCAACGGCAGCTTGAGCATAAGGGCACGGTCACGCGTCGCCGAGATGCTTGTCCGGGACGAGATAATTATTCACATAGTCCGTGACCGCATCGCCGACCTGCGTAGTGTCCGCGGAGTATCCGGCTCGACGAATGCGGGTCAGGTCGGCTAGGGTGTAGTATTGGTATCGATCGCGCAGATGCTCGGGCATCTCAATGAATTCGACGTTTGTCGGACGGCCAAGCGCGGCAAATATAGCGTCTGCAAGTGCGTTCCAGGTCGTCGTCCTGCCGGAGCCGACGTTGAAAAGTCCGCCAACGCGGCTCTCCATGAAATGCAGCGTCATATCGACGGCATCTTTGACATATACGAAATCGCGTCCGAACTCGCCGTCAGCGTGATCCGGGCTCGCACTCTTGAACAGCTGGAGTTTACCGGTTGAATTTATCTGGCCGAACGCCTTGTTCACCAGCGAACGCATATCGCCTTTGTGATCTTCGTTCGGGCCGAAGACGTTGAAATATTTAATTCCGACAATATGGTCGAACATCCCATTCCCGGCCGCCCATTGGTCAAAAAGATGCTTTGAGTAGCCGTAGATATTCAGCGGCCGAAGCGTCGCCAAATGTTCAAAACCGTCGCTCATGCCCGCCGAACCGTCACCATACGTAGCAGCCGAGGACGCGTAGATGAACCTGATGCCTCGTTCGACCGCCCACTCCGCCAGGTCCTGCGTATATTGAAAATTGTTGCGGATCATATGGTCCGCATCGGTCTCGGTCGTGGAGGAGCAGGCCCCGAGATGAAAGATCACATCCACGTCGTCAAAGCTGTCCGCCTCTTCGATAAAATCGTAGGCGTCCATATAATCGGCGAATCTGAGCGGTACGAGGTTTTTCCACTTGTCCGTTTTGTCCATCCGATCAACGATCAGGATATCGTCGATCCCTAGTTCGTTCAGCCGCCAAACGACCGCGCTCCCGATAAATCCGGCTCCACCTGTAACAACGATCTTCATCCCTTAAATCATACAGCGGATCGGCAACTAAGCCGAACGGTTGTATCGGTGATCGACGCCTAGCTGAATTTCATTTTGCCGCCGGACAATAGGTTCATTACGGCAACGTAGCTTTTAGGGAATACGCGGGCGATGCGGCTTATGATGGCAGCATCGGGGCCAACGAGGATGCGCGGGCTGCGCCGCTTGATGCCGTTGAGTATGATCTCGGCGGCCCGCTCGGGTTTGGTGGTGGCGAGTAGCTTGTTCTGAAATCGCTTTAGCCGCTCGATCTCGGCATCGCTGAGTGTCGTATCGCGAGCGATCCGCGCGCTATTTACAATGTTCGTGCTAACGCCGCCGGGATGAACGGAAGATACCGATATATTTGTTCCCGCGAGTTCGTGCCGCAATGCTTCGGTAAAGCCTCGTACCGCAAATTTGCTCGCGCAATACGCGGCTTGTCCCGGTGGTGCGACCATACCGAATAGGCTCGAGATGTTTACGATGTGCGCAGATCCTTCTTTCTCCAAATACGGCAAAAAGAACTTCGTGCCGTGTACCACGCCCCAGAAGTTCACGCCCATCAGCCACTCGATCTCGTCAAGCGATACCTCGCGGACGGTTCCGCCCAAGGCGACGCCGGCGTTGTTTATCACGTGCGTAACTCGCCCGTGTTCGCTCACTACATCGTCGGCAAATCGGCGCATCGCCTCGCGGTCGGCAACGTCGATCCGATGCGTCGTGACCTTTGGCCCGGTCGTGATCAATTCCGCGGTCTCGGCGAGTCTGTCGGCGTTCAGATCAGCCAACGCGAGCCCCGCTATACCTTCGTTCGCTATGCGGACGGCAAGAGCGCGTCCGATGCCGGAACCCGCACCGGTTATTACCGCAACGCTATTCGTTTTGATCGTCATCTTCTACTAGTGGAACTCCATCGTACCATCATCGAGCCGGCCGTAACGCAGCATCGAGAGGTCTTTGAAATAGTTCTGGTGCAGCCGCCACGGGTGACGCGAGCCCTGGCTTGGTATCTCGTATAGTGCTCGAAGTACGTAGCCGGAATTGAAATCGAGCGCCGGCTCGCGGGTGACCGAATCATCTCTCAGCCGAGCGACGCAATAGCTGAGGCCGCGCGTATCCATGTAGTTCACGAGCCGGCAGACGTACTCGCTGGTGAGGTCGCACTTCAGCGTCCACGATGCGTTAGTATAGCCAAAGGCCTGGGCCAGATTCGGCACGTCGTTGTACATCATGCCTTTGTAGGCGATCTTTTCTGACAACACGACCGGCTCGCCATCGACCGATAGTTCAATTCCGTCCATTATCTTCAATATCAGCCCCGTCGCGGTAACGATGATGTCGGCGTCTATCTCGTCGCCGCTCGTGAGCCGCACACCGGTCGCGGTGAATGTCTCGATCTCGCCGGTGACAATGGAAGCCTTTCTCTCACGTATCGAGCGAAATAGGTCCGAATCCGGAACAATGCAAAGCCGCTGATCCCACGGGTCGTATCGCGGGGTGAAATGAGGCAGGTGCTCTTCGCCGATCTCGGTCGCAATGCCCTTGGCTATCAGCCGCTTCATTATCGCCGGACGTTTTTTTGACAGCGTGTAAAAGAATGCCTGACGGAGAATATTCTTCCAGCGGGCGAGCGTATACGCCGATCGATCGGGCAGAAGTTTACGAAATGCGTTCGCCATACCGTCCTCTGACGGCATCGTGATGATATACGTCGGCGACCTCTGCAGCATCGTCACGTGACCGGCGGTTTCCGCCATTGCCGGCACGAGCGTCACCGCCGTCGCACCGCTGCCGATCACGAGCACGCGCTTGCCCGCGAAATCGAGATCTTCGGGCCATTTCTGCGGGTGAATAACCGTTCCCTTGTAAGCATTGAATCCCGGCCATTCGGGCGTGTACCCTTCCTCATACCGATAATAGCCGGTGCACAAATACAAAAAACTGCACGTGAAGTTCTTAGCTTCTTTCTCTGCGTCTCCGTTTCTATGTGGTGAAATATCTGTTTCGACCTCGACGGTCCACTTCGCCTCTTCCGAATTCCACTCCGCACGCCGGACGCGGTGCCCATAGCGTATCTCTTTCTCAAGGTCGTATTCCCTAGCCGTCTCGCGGATGTAATTCAATATCGACGGACCGTCAGCTATCGCCTTGCCGTCACGCCACGGCCGAAAACGATACCCAAGCGTGAACATATCCGAATCCGACCGCACACCCGGATATCGGAACAGGTCCCAAGTGCCGCCGCTCGTCGCGCGGCCCTCAAGTATCGCAAACGTCTTTCCCGGCAGGTCCATCCGCACCCGTGCCCCGGCCCCGATCCCCGAAAGCCCCGCTCCGATGATCAAGATGTCGAAATGTTCCATCGGCGATAGGATAGCAGAAATAGGACCGCATCCAACCGATGCAGTCCCACTTAGAGATCGGTCGGTGAATGCGTTACTTCCCTACAGCCGACACTTTGCGCAGAAAGTCGTTAGGTTCGATCAGTTCGAGATAGGGGTCGGCTTGGATGCCTTCGCGAAGGTATGGTGCATGGCCCTGGCCGAAGATCACGAGCACGCGGTCCTGGGGTGATTCGATAGAGTTATAGATGTTGGTCAGGATACGGAAATTGCGTTGGTACCAGCCGGCAAGAACATCGGCGCCAACGAAATTGTCCTTACTGCGGACGCGATTCATCTGCAAATAAAGACGCTTGGTCTTTTCTTGCAGCTGAGGTGCATTCAATTCGTAGAGGGCTTCGCGAACTGAGATCTGAGCGTGACGTCTCTGCATTTCGGTGATCTCTACGATGGTCTTTTGCATCTCGGCGAGGAACTGGGTGTTGTTGTTTTGTTGTGCCGCGGCGATGACGGCGTTCATGTCCATTCCCATTTTGTTATCGCCGAGATATAACTTTTTGTGTCCCAGACGTTCTGCGAGCCGAAAGCCCAGCTGATAGATCTCGTTTGAGGTGAGGGCAAATTCGCCCTTTAGATATTGTTGGTATTGGTCGTTGATCGCTGTGTTCTCGGGCGTGGCTTCGACGACGATCTTGGTGGGTTTGAACTTCGCCAGCAGATCCAGAACCTCGGCGATCTCCTGCTGTTTTTTTTCAGATAGATGATCGGGGTACTCGGTTTTAATGAGATCGGCACCAGGATTGTGAAAATGATAAACGCCGAGGATCATGACCTGCGATTTCGTTTGTACCTGCGCCGTCCCAACGCAAGCTATAATGAGAATCGCAGCCAAGGCAGCGAAGAAGCGAGTGCTCAATAGATAGTCCGTCGTCATATTCCGAAATAACGCGATATCAAGGAAAAATGTTCCGATCCCGAGAACATTTGTTCGGACACTCGTGTCCGTACGAGAGCTCAGGACGAATAAAAGCCATCAAAATCTACGACGACTCACTTCTGTAATGAGCATTTCGTTTTGGTACATTTTTGCCGCGAGCCGCTGATGCGGACAAGAGTGTCCGCGTTCAGTCACCGAAAGCCCCGCACCGATGATTAGGACGTCAAAATGTTCGATATTCATCCCGTCCGCTATCCCTGCGATGATATAATAGGCTTGTGGATATTCGCGATGTTAAGCTAGACAAGTCTGCCTTTAGGGTCTTCAGCAGCTTTGAAGAAGCGGTCGAAGCCGACCGCGAACATTGGCGGAACGCTTCCTACGAAGACCGCCTTCTCGCCCTCGAACTGATGCGGCAAAGTGCCTATGGATACACAGATCCGGCTACCCCAAGACTTCAAAGAGTTCTTGAGATTGTTAGAGGCGAATGACGTTGACTACTTGTTCGTCGGTGGATTTGCAGTTAGCAACTGCGAGTGACGAAAGCAATTCCACGGATAAGAATTTACAATTGTCTCAAGAAGCTCTAAGAAGTGCTTGTTCCTCGAAAGATTTAAGGTGTAAATCCTTGCTTGGTGCATCACCGCGGTAATTACGCGGTGGCGCCAAAATGCGCAAGTGTGGGGCTACATGTCCATTCCTGAGAGCTACGCCATTCTGCTCATTTTCAGCCACATCTTCATTTCCCCAATTTTCCCAGCCAGTTCTTGGAAATCGTGCAAACAACTCCAAGTATGGCCCGGGTGAACATTGTTCGATAATTTCAAAAATCTCATCCGGTTTTCTGGAGTGTTCTCGCTTCCGCGTTGCAATATAATTAACTTGTGACCTGGCAGGCGAAAGTGTACGCCTTCCTTTTTTCCCGCGCACTCCGAAAAGAATCATTTCTGTAACGTTGCGAAAATAGAATCCAACGCCACGACCATCAGATCCACCGTCCTTTCTAATCTTGTGCCAAATAATGTTCGTCTTGTATTCGAATCCCCAGGCCTTCATAACCTGTAGCCCTGACTCAAGCAAGGCGTTGGGCACCCAAAGATATAAATGCGATGGGTCGGCTGCTAGAGAACTAACCGGCAGTTCAATGATGTCTGATAGCTTCATCGTAGGGTACCTAAGCAATCGCTTGTGTTCGGGAGCCATTTTTCCTGTTCTATTGTCAAACTGCCAAGGCGGATCTGCTAGTATCGTTGCATACGTACCTGAAACTTTTGAAAGCAAATCACGAGCTGGATCGCTAATACAAGCCTCAATTGGTTTCGACATATAAACTCCTCCGTATTCCGAATACTAAGATCGGACAACCACCACCTCCGCCGCCCTCAATTCGAGGAAGCAGTTTTGACATATGGGTTGTGGACGCACCATAAGATTTTCCACGCCCAAGATTATTGAAAACGCCCTGTAATTCGTCGCAACGAGTGATAATTATTCCGACGGAGACCGCACGAAGTTCAAACAGAAGTCTGAAGTTATTGAGATCTCGGTCAAAGAACGGATCTTTATTGTTCCACTCAATCTCAAGAGCAATCTTATTCTTGAAACAATCTACTGAGTGTGTAGGTGATTCAAAATCCTTCTGGTCAATAGATATTTTCGTATCGAATTTCTTCTCGATCCAACCCAGTTTATAAAACTCTGAATCGATCCACTGCGAAACTGGGGATTTGCGACCGCCACCGGAATCGATGTAACTCTTTCTTAGCTGAAATCGGCTAAGCACGTTACAAACATCATTGTACTCATCGGGAAAATCCCTTTCCAAGATAGCCGTTGCATGACGCCATTCGTGTATTTCGTATCGGTCTCTAATGTGTTTCTCGAACGAACTGATCGGCATAGCTATGAATTTAACATCGATATAGTTTCTGCGATACTTGACGTATCCAGAATCTCCAAAAACCCGTCACCAGCCCAAAATATACGCAAACATCAGCGGGGCGACGATCGAGGCGTCGGATTCGACGATGTATTTGGGCGTCGAGGCTTCGAGTTTGCCCCAGGTTATTTTTTCGTTGGGGACGGCGCCGGAGTACGAGCCGTAGCTGGTCGTCGAATCGCTGATCTGGCAGAAATAGCCCCAGACGGGGACGTTCTCTCGCTGCAGGTCCTGGTGGAGCATCGGGACGACGCAGATCGGGAAATCGCCCGCGATGCCGCCGCCGATCTGGAAGAAGCCGACGGTGGAATCATCCGTCGCGTTATTTGTGTACCAGTCGGCAAGCATCGTCATATATTCGATGCCGGTGCGGACGGTGTGGACGTTCTCGACATCGCCTGTGATGACGTGGCCGGCGAACATATTGCCCATAGTCGAATCTTCCCAGCCGGGTACGACCATCGGCAGGTTCTTTTCCATCGCGGCGTACATCCAACTGTCTTTCACGTCGATCTGGTAATACTCCTCGAGCGAGCCGTTTCGCAGCACCTGATACATGAATTCGTGCGGGAAATAACGCTGCCCTTCGGCCTCGGCACGCGTCCAGACCTCGACCATCGCCTTTTCGAGCCGCCGCATCGCTTCATGCTCGGGGATGCACGTGTCGGTCACGCGGTTCATATGGCGGTCGAGCAGGGCCTGTTCGTCTTCGGCAGTCAGATCGCGGTAATTCGGCACGCGTTCGTAAAAATCGTGGGCGACGAGATTGAACAGGTCTTCTTCGAGATTCGCTCCCGTGCACGAAATGATCTGCACCTTATCCTGCCGTATCATTTCGGCTAAGCTGAGCCCAAGCTCCGCCGTACTCATCGCTCCGGCAAGCGTGATCATCATCTTGCCGCCGCCGTCTAGATGCCGCTTGTAACCTTCCGCTGCGTCGATCAAAGCCGCCGAATTGAAATGCCGATAATGATGCTTGATGAATTCCGTGATCTGTCCGTTCATATGTAGTCCGCCCGAAATAGAAAAAACGCGAACAGGCAATTATACCTATTCGCGTTCGTTTAGTGTATTTCGACGGTCTGAGCGTCTAGAATGCCTCGCTGAAGCTCACCTCGCCGGCCACCGCTACCTGATAGGCCGAGACGCGGCGTTCGAAGAAGTTGGCGAGTTCCTGGACGTCCTGCAGGTCCATGAACGAGAACGGATTCTTGGCCCCGTAGATCTTGTTCATGCCGAGCATCGCGAGGCGCTGGTCGGCGATGAATTCGAGATATTGCCGCATGTCCGCGACCGACAGGCCGGCGACGCCGCCCGACAGGATGTCCTCGGCAAACTGCATCTCGCAATCGACGGCCTCCTGGATCATCGTCGCGACCGAACGTTCAAGATCCGCGTCGAATAGAAGCGGCTCTTCTTTGCGAACGGTTTTTACGACCTCGAACGCAAAGCTCATATGTGCGGATTCGTCGCGGAATACCCAATTCGTCCCCGCCGCGAGCCCGTGAAGCAGGCCTTTTGAACGCAAGAAATATACGTAAGCGAATGCCGCAAAGAAGAAAAGCCCCTCGATGCATGCCGCAAAGCAGATCAGATTGAGCAGGAACATCTTGCGGTCGCCGGGCGTCTGCAGGCTGTCGAGATCGTTGATCGTGTCGATCCATTTCAGACAGAAATCAGCCTTTTTCTTGATCGACGGGATATTCTCGACCGCAGCGAAAGCCGCCGCACGCTCGTTGTGGTCGGGAATATACGTGTCGAGCAGTGTCAGATAGAACTGCACGTGCAGGGCCTCTTCGTAAAGCTGGCGCGATAGATACATCCGAGCCTCGGGAGCGTTGATGTGCTTGTACAGGTTAAGCACGAGGTTATTCGCCACGATCGAATCACCGGTCGCAAAAAAAGCCACGAGCCGATTGATCAGATGCCTCTCGCTCGCCGACATCTTGTTCTTGAGGTCCATCACGTCGGTCGAAAAATCGACCTCCTCGACGGTCCAAGTGTTCTTGATGGCGTTCCGGTACATTTCGTAGAAATCCGGATACTTCATCGGGCGAAGGGTTAGGTTGAAACCTGGATCTAAAAGCATAAATTTTATTTTCCTCGTAACTTGTTGGAAGAAGATTCTTTGCTGAGTTTCTTAACACTGTCTGCGGTGGGCAAATTCTCAGGCATCGTGCCGCCAAGATCCTCAATAGTCTTTCTTACTTTCTTCCCGACTTCGAAGTGAGTCTGATTGGCTTTATCCTTTCCCTTGATTTCCTCTCGTCGCAACTTTTCTTCGGTTTGAGTAGCGCGGAAAAGATTTGCCGCAAGCTCCGTGCTCCCCATGTGATCGAGAATCTGCTGACCCTTTTTCAAGCCCTTTCGCGCATGAATTTCCTTTGCCGTTAGACCTCCATACAATCCTTGATAACCATGATTCTGAAAGATGGCATAGTCTATAGGCTCTACAACTCCCGCGTCTTTTGCAGCCTCTGCCAATTGCTTATTGTGCAGCGACATTTCTTCGCGAAGAAAGATGCGCTTTTCTTCCTCAGTCTTCAGCCGTTGATACGCCTGCATCTGCTGTATTTCTTGCAGACGCGTTTGCACCGCAAAATAGGTTTGCCCTATGGCCACTATTTCTTTCGAGGAATCGGCGTTTTGTACGATCAAATAACATGCATATCGAGACAGGCGCACGTCTACTATTTCACGTTCCGCGCCTGAACCAATGGGAACCATTGTGAGGATATCCTCAAAATGGTCTAAAATGTTGATTCCACTATTCTTACAGGCTTCTTTTGCTCGCTCGATCACTGGGATAAAATGCCGAAATTGAGAATATTCAAGAACCTTGCTCAACTCCCGAGCGCTCCAAAATTCGTTTGAATCATCGTCGAATCGTTTGATTTGTTCAAAAACGGTTCGTGTTCTGTCGGTCAACTCGTCACTCATAAAATCCCTTTTTATTGACACGCTTCACACGCTTCCGGGTTCTCCAGTGAGCACGCTAGGGCCTCATCGTCTGTATAAACTTTCTTCGGCTCAGTGACGAAGGCGGTTTCAGTTGCGGAAACCTGAGCGATCTTTGTCGCGGGCCGCGAACGTAGGTAATACGTTGTTTTGAGGCCCTTTTGCCACGCGTACATGTACATCGACGAGAGCTTGCCGATCGTCGGGCTTTCCATGAAAAGGTTGAGCGATGCCGATTGGTCGATGTATGCTCCGCGGTCGGCCATCATATCAATAAGCGAACGCATCGGTATTTCCCACGCGGTGCGGTAGATCGCTTTGAGTTCGTCGTTGAATTCCTCGATCTCCTGCACAGAACCTTCGGCGAGCTTGATCTTCGTGCGGATCTCGTCGGTCCACAGGCCGAGGTTCTTTAGCTCCTGAACCAGATATTTATTGACCTGGACAAAATCGCCGCTCAATGTCTCTCGTTTGAACAGGTTCGATACCTGCGGCTCGATGCATTCGTAACAGCCTGCGATCGAGGCGATGGTCGCGGTCGGTGCGATGGCGATCATCAGTGAATTTCGCAAACCGGTCTGCTTGATCTTTTCACGCAAAGCGTCCCAACGCGGCATATCGTCCGGCGTCACGCCCCACAGGTCGAACTGCAGATCGCCACGTGCGGCACGCGTCTGTGCGAATGCCGGATGAGCACCGCGCTCTGCTGCGAGATCGGCCGAGGCGTCGAGTGCAGCGTAGTAGATCTCTTCCTGGATCTTTGCTGAGATGCGTCGGGCCTCGTCGCTGTCAAACGCGAGCCTCATCTGGAAAAACACGTCCTGCAAGCCCATCAGCCCGAGGCCGATATTGCGCCAGCGGCTATTTGACCGCGACGTTTCCGGTATCGCGTAATAGTTGAGGTCGATTACGCGGTCGAGCTGTTTGACCGCCAGCCGGACGTTACGGCGGAGCTTATCGTAATCGAACCGCCCGTCGATCATATAGCGGCTTACGTTGATCGAGCCGAGGTTGCACACGGCGGTCTCGTCGTTGCTTGTGACTTCGATGATCTCGGTGCATAGATTCGACAGATGAACGACATTTCCGGGTTCGGCCGTCTGGTTCGATTTGCGGTTCGACGCGTCCTTGAACGACATCCAGCCGTTGCCGGTCTGCGCCATTGTGCGCATCATCTTGCCGTAAAGTTCCTGAGCCTGGACCTGACGTACATACAAACCTTCTTCTTCGGCCTTTATATACGCCGCCTCGAATTCCTCGCCGTAGAGGTCCGGGAATGCGGCACGACCTTAGGATCGGGCAGCGACCAGACGCCCGTTCGCCTGAACGCGTTTCATGAATAGGTCAGGTATCCAGTTTGCGATGTTCAGGTTGTGCGTACGGCGAGCCTCGTCGCCGGTATTGTCCCGCAACTCCAGGAAATCATCGATATCCGCGTGCCAGGTCTCGAGATAGACACAGCATGCTCCTTTGCGTTTGCCGCCCTGGTTTACCGCCGCTACTGACGAATCAAGTGTCTTGAGCCAAGGCACGATGCCATTCGAATGGCCGTTCGTGCCGCGTATCAGCGACCCTTGCGAACGCACGCGGTGGTATGCGATGCCGATGCCGCCCGAGAATTTAGAGAGCATCGCGACATCAGAATACTTCTTATAGATACTGTCGAGGCTATCCTGGGGGCTGTCGAGCAGGAAACATGACGATAGCTGCTCGTGCTTTGTACCCGAGTTGAACAGCGTCGGTGTCGAGGGCACATACTCGAGCGACGAGAACAGGTTGTACAGGTCGATCGCCTCGTGCGGGGTCTCAGCGAGTCCGCAGGCCACTCGCATCCAGAAGCATTGCGGCGATTCGATCACGTCGCGGGTCGTCGGATTCTTTAACAGATATCGGTCGTATAGTGTACGCAGGCCGAAGAACTCGAACAGCTCATTGCGGGTCGGGTCGATCGCATCGTTGAGCTTTCGGCTATTGTCGTTGACGAACTGCATGACACGGTCATTGACCAGGCCCTCCTTGTATCCGAAGGCAATAGACTGGGAGAACGAATGTATCTCCTGGTTACGGACCTCTTTCTCAATGTATTGGTTGAGCAGCCGGGCGGCCATCCGCGAATATTCCGGTTCCTCGAATATCAAGCTCGCCGCCGTCTGGATCGACAGCTTGTCGAGCTCTTTGGTCGTAGCCCCGTCATACAGGCCGCTGATCGTTTTCGTCGCGATCCGCATCACATCTACGCTCGGCAGCCCGGCCGTGCAGCGAGAGATCGCGCGAACGATCTTGTTGATATCGACCGGTTCGAGTAAGCCGTTGCGTTTGCGCACCTGCATCGTCGTCTGTGTCGTATCTGTCGCCTGTCGAGCGGTTCCTGTAGCGTTCGTTCCGGGGAAATTGTCCATAGCCAAATGCCTCAAATCTTCGTCGAACGGAGGCAGGTCGCCGGCGGGGATGTGTTCAATTGAGAGAGAAACTCCCCCGTTCACGCCCTTTATTTATCGCAGAGCATGACCGCCTTCCGTACGTTTGTGTTGAATTGCCGCAGTGCTTTTCCGCCTATGAGTACGGCGAGATTCCCTGCAGTGGATATAGACTATATTGTGTGGTTCGCCCTTTGTCAACACAAAATCTAGTGGTTTGTGTTAATTTTTTGGCAATACCGATAACGTCAATTATTTCAACGTTTACCGCGCGCCGCCTAATGTAACGGGTCAAAGTATCCGTAACACGCCGTTAACACATTTAAGCGCAATGAGTTAAGCATTGTTTTGCAGTGATCGAGACGAAAGTCGAGATCATTTCGCACTGTTAAAGACCGCTACAAGATCGCGTTGGCATCGATTACACATCATCCTCGCCGCAACAAAAAAGGCCGGACGAAAACCGCCCGGCCCGCAGATCAACAATGTTGCAAACTAGTCAATCAAATGCCGATTCCTTTCGAACCAGGCTTTCCAGGCATCGGGACTAAACCGATCCATGCCTTTTGGGCCATATGCGATGGTGCGAGATAAACATTCCACGACATATCGATTCGTTGGCAACACGGCAAAGTCCGAACCATATTCGCCACCACTTGTATCGTCTAGCAATTCGTACAATTTTCGATACGATTCTTTTGATTGGATCAACGAAAGCTTTTCTATCGCTCGCGTCCGAACTCCGAGTATTTCGGACGTCAGCTCCTCGAGGATTACTTGAAAATGCCCGTTGTCTCCAAGTTTCACCAAGGCCACTGATATCGCAATGCCGCAATCACGATATAGTGCCAAGTGTGCGTTTAGGTAGGGCACTATCCTACGTTCATTTTGAGTGATGTACGGGGCGACTGCCTTCTCGCATGCGGCCGGGGATGCAGCTGAATTTAGCTGTCTTCTCAACTCCTCGGCTTGCGGGAAATCAGCAAAAGCTTTTTCCGCAGCCGCCCGATTGGCTCGTGCGACGTCATTCATTTCCTGCGACTTCCGCAGAATCTCAGGATCTTGAGCACTGCCATAAGTAGCGAAAAGAGTTAGTCCAAGTGCTAGAATAAGTCCTCTTACAAGATTTCCATTTGTCATTTTAATCCTCCAAACTGGCCTGTACGTGAAAATGTAGTTGTTCTCCATTGTGGCTCTCGAACTCTGCATTGGTTCACCGTTCCCTCTAAATATCCACCGAACATTAGATCTCGTTCGTAAAACGGTCGTTCCGGATCGTTAGGGCTTGCCGGGTCAGGCTCGTAAGTGTGAAGACTGCCCATCGCATGACCGATTTCATGAGCCGCAGTAATAAGCGAACCATTGTTCTCAAAACTCCTTAAACCTATCCAAATGTGTCGTGTTTGGAGAAAGGTATAGCCAAGTATGTCGTCCTGATTAAAATTCATGCCGACATAATACAAATTTGTGGTTCCGGAACCAGGATTCAGACCGTTCTTTATGGCGTTAATTTCGTCATAAGAACTTGGAATGCTAGAATCTGCCCGTCTCAGCTTTCGATCGCGGTCAAGATCGAAGTTCACCGTGAATGGAGTGCCGTGAGTAACGGTGAAGTAAATATTAGCCTGCCGTCCCCAAGTCGTATTGTTCAAATAGTTCTGAAGTTCAGCGGCGTTCGGTAGGGTTGGGGCTGGTATGTTTGTGTTGTTAGCACGCGTATCGCATCGACCGTTTGGTCCGGCAGAGATTATATTTTTTGTCGGATCGTTGGGGTCGGCAATTTCCTGATCGTCACCACGTTTTATCGAGTCGAGATAATCATTCGCTCCTCTGGTCACGCAAATCGCGCCCTGAAAACCAGTAAACAGCTCGGTGACGGGAGCGTACTCTCGCATTTCCGCCTTAAGTTCAGACGTGAAGATAACGTCATCTCCTTGGATCTCAGTTTCGAGAATGCCATTCTCTCCCGTCATAACAGAGCGGGTTCGAGCCGGATACCCGGGAGGACGTTGACCAATCGGCACTGGAGCAATCGCATCGTCACCATACGCGACTGTGTCAATGACTCCATTCGGCCCAGGTGTAAAAATGTAAGCTCGACGATTTGGAAGACCTTGACCTTGCGGAGTTGCCTGAACGTCGTCGTTCTCTTCAGTTACTGCGTAGAGAACAATATTTTTTTCCACTCTAGGTAGGACCTCTACTCTCAATTGCTCGGCCTCTCGGGTTAGCAGGTCTTGATTGGCAGCCTTTACACTTATTCCAGGATGTCTTGTTGATGATGCGTTCGCATTGACGGTTATCAACTGGGCATTTGTGCTATTGACGGTCGTTTGTGAGAGTGTAATGTTTGGCTCTGAGGGCTCAAGAACGAAACTTCCGCTAGCACCCGATGGAACCACTTTTATCCTGAGGCGATTACCTCCGTCCTTTGGAACATAAAAGAAACGGTCAAAATAATTATTCAGCCGTTCGAACTCGACTCGATCATATCCGGTGCATTCATTTTCTTCGACAAACTCAACGCTAGAAACCGTGAACGATCTGTCCCGTCGTACATTGGATTCGTTTCCAAATCTAGCTTCGAGCTTGATGTTGTTCCTCTCGCTGCTTCTCTCCCAGCCCCTAATCTGAATCTGCTGAGGCTGATCACCGGAATATGAAACTTCATCAACATCCTGAGTCGGCGAAATGGCAAATTTCGCCTCGCCGGTTCTCCATTCACCGTTTTGCCTGACGGAGATCTGATTCTTGAATCTCAGCCGAGTTATATGATTCGCTGGTGCGTTTCGTGTTCGAACCGTAATTGTCACGACCGAGCCTTTCATAACTGAACCTATATCCGGAATCTCAACGCTTGGATTCGCAGCGTTCACATTGAAAGGCACCGGATTACTCAGCGGTGAATTACCAGGCACTTGTTCAAACCCGTTTCCAGCTACACCGCGTGATCTCACCTTTACCGCTCTCGTTCCTGGATCAGCCGATGCAGAGACGGCGAACGTTGCGTTTATTTCGGTTGATGTAGACGAGTTGATAGCTCGCGCAACACCGAGTCCATCGATCTCAACATCCGGATTGAACCCGAAATTTGACCCCGAAATCGTCACAGCAATCTGATCGCCTGCGTCGCCTACGTCAGGTGAGATGTTACTGATCAACGGAGAGTTGTCGCCGACACGGAACGTGACAGGGTTACTTGTTTGACCGTTAACGGATAAGCGGATCTCACGAGGGCCCACCTGTGCGCTTTGAGCAATTTGGAGTTCGATCTCTAGAACCTCGATCGTATTCGGCAGTTGGCCCGGACGAATACTTGCCGTAATACCATTTCCGGAAATTTGAAGATTTTGTCCATTTCCGAAAAGTCCCGTTCCACGCAACATTGTAACAATATTCTGCCCCGGCAACGCCCCTGGTACATCGATACTGTTCAATTGTAGCGGCCGCTGTGTCGAGATAGTAACAAAAGTAGTTGCCGCCTTGTAGATCTGATAGTAGTAATAGGCGGTCGGACCAGAACCGAAATTGTACGGCGACGGAAAATTTCCTTGAAAGAAATTGAATCCGTAATAGTCAATGAACACGGGCTGCCCACCAACAATGTAGTAGAAATACGCTCCTAAAAAGTGATCTCCGTGGATCTTATAGGTGGTGGCGTAGTTTGCATGTCTTTCAGTCCAGGCAGAAATGTACGAGCCATTGTAGTTCATTACTCGCTGAGTTGAAGCTGCCAGGATCGAATTTTCGTAAAGGAATGCCTGAATGCCGGGATCGTAGTAATACCAAACGCTATAGTCGAGTACTGTACCTGTTTCTGCGTACAATATCATTTGGCTTGTCGGGTTAGCTTGATCAAGTTCGATGTACGAATATCCATAGCTTTGGGCTTTAGCATCCAATACAAGGAAGAAAAAAGCAAAAATAAAGATGAACGGCAAAAATCGAGTGCTCATATTATTTCACCTCCTTCGTCGTTATATTCAGCTCGAGATTAGGGATGATCTTGGCGCGGGCGAAAGTATCAAATTCATTGAACTTTTCCGAACCAAATGAATTGTTTAGCCGATCTCGAAATTGAATGATCGTTTGATTGCGCTCTTGTTGCAGATTCTGCAATTCGAGCGGCGGCGGGGGAATGTCGTTTGGCGAAGAAACCTTACCATTTTTAAAAGCTGAACGTGCAGCCGCGATTACGCTTTTCGCCCTTTCATCAACCTGCCGCACAGCCACGATGCAATCATTCGCAGTTTCAAAAAGCAATCTGCTCTGATTACCGTCCAGCCGAGCTTGTTCCTCGTAAAGCTTGTAATAGTCGAGCGAGCCTCCATCCGCCGCGACACGTTGAGCCTGCTCCTGAAGCCCGACAAGATGATTAAAAAGAACAAAATAAATGATGTGATCAGGTACCGATTCAACATCCTGTAGCGAGTCTTTATACTTGAGACCTGATGCTCGTTCGACCATCGGGGTAGTTGGGCTAGCCAATGACCTAATCTGTTCGAAGACGATCGGGTTGTGATAAGCAAACTGCCCCGCGATGGATAACGCTCCAATCATTAACAGGAACGACAAGGCGAATCATATGCGTATAATTCGTTTCATAGTTTCTCCATTAGCAAATTGAGAAACCCAAAAGCAGTTGGACGACGGAACTAGTTTTCGGCTCGCTCAAAAGAAAGGTTGAGTCTCTACGGGGTTTTACGCTAAGATAGGTGTTGCTTAGACGGCCTATCTGTTGTCCTAAACCGAGGCAGAGACGGTTATAAACAAGCGAGCCCTGAGATCTATTGCAAGTAGGTCTCAGGGCGTTTCTTGTTTGACGACAATTGAATCGGGCACCCGGCTCGCGAGGCAGCATTGATCTCACACTGGTCTATCGTACCGCCTGGATAGACGGACAACCTGGAGAAAGCAAATGGGAGACACGCGGGAAACATAAATTGTTTGTGTCCGAATCTCCCTGATCCTATCCGAAAATGTCGGGCATGTCAAGCTGTTTTTTTTTTTGACGCAGGCTATTTATTGCAAATAGGAAGGTTAGCGGTCTCTGAGTCTGAGGTCCCCGCTTCACCCAACCACCAAACTATCATAGGCAAATTGGACATTCGCGGGCAGCAGTTTCGTATCGCGGGCGTGGAGGATGTCGTGGTTGAGGTGAGTAAGGAACGCGCGTTTCGGCTTGAGGTCGGCGATGTATGCGAGGGCTTCTTCGAGACAGAGATGTGTGGTGTGCGGTTTGATGCGGACGCAGTCGAGCACGAGCACATCGAGATCGCGTAGAGCGTCCATCGACTCAGGCGGTATCACCTTGAGGTCGGTCGCATATGCGAAATCGTTAAATCGATAGGCGATGACGGGCAGCTTGCCGTGGATGACCTCGATCGGTGTTATCTCGAGCCCTCGCCCAATGCAGAACGTGCCTCCGGGTACGACCGTGTGCGGTACAAGCTGCGGCAGGCCGCCGCCGAAGTGTGTCGGCTCAAAGATGTATTGGAATATCCGCTTTAGGTCTCTCCAGGCCGGTTCGTTCGCGTAAACGGGCATCGCTCCGTGGCGAAAATTTAGAGGCCGGATGTCGTCGAGTCCAAAAACATGATCGACGTGGCAATGCGTTATAAGCACGGCATCGAGCCTGCGAATTCCGGCCCGCAGAGCCTGTTGACGAAAATCGATCGAAGTATCTACCACGATGCGGGTCGGACCGAACTCGATGAGCACTGACACGCGGAGACGTTTGTCTCGTGGGTCATCAGAGACACACGTTTCGCATTCGCATCCGATCGAGGGAACACCGGTCGAGGTCCCCGTACCGAGGAAAGTAAGTTTCATTGGTCGTGAGCCGCTTCTCGGACTTGGACAAGAGCGGAACGTGATGACAACGGACGCGATCGCCCTATTTGTTCTTATCTACGGACCGGGTCCGATGATCGGTACGGATTCATTTCTTGCCAAGTATCTCGTCCGCTGAGAATTTCTTTGCAGCCTGAGCTTTGAGTTTCTCTTCGGCCGCTTTCATCATCTGCACATAGTGGAGCCGCATCTCGGCCAAAAAGTTATCGAGCATCCGGGTTTCTTCCGGGTGCAGATTGCCGGCGGTCTTTTCCTTGAGCATCGCAAGTATGTCCAGCCAGTACTTGCCCGTATCAAGATCGAGCATCCGCTGCCCGGTGGCCGGATGCGGAACTGCTCCCAGAGCCGCAGCGGCATTTGTAGCGAGCGTCGAGAGGAAATTGATAAAGCTCGCCGGATCGTCAAGTCCCGGCACTTCGCCGTCCGGTTGCGCGGCCGCGGGCTCGTCCGTTTCGGCCTCGACGTCTTGATCGAGGGTTCGATCGGTGTCGGCGACGACGGCTTGCTCGGCCGCCGGCGGCGGCGCCGGTTCGATCGTTACACCTTCCTTGAGCGAGCCGTCCGCGTTGAATTTACGCCTGTCGGCCACCTTGAACGTGACCTCTTCTTGTTCGTCCTTTCCGATCATAGCGTCTGAGATGATTCTACCATTGACGACCGAGCCCCTGCCAGACTGACACCCGTCAAAGGTTATTGCTAGACTAGTGGCATGGCCGAAGCATTTGACGAACTTGTCGCCACCATGGAGCGGCTAAGAGCGCCCGGAGGTTGTCCCTGGGACGCCGAGCAGACGTATATGTCGCTGTCGCAGTATCTGCTGGAGGAAGCTTACGAGACATTTGACGCCATCCAAATGGTTGACGCCTCAGGCGATGTCGATCACCTAAAGGAAGAACTTGGCGATCTGCTTCTCCAGGTCGTTTTCCACGCCACCATTGGCAAGGAACGCGGCGAATTCACGATCGAGGACGTCGCATCGGGCATAACCCGCAAGCTGATCCTGCGTCACCCTCACGTTTTCGGCGACGCCAAATTTGAGCGTGCCGAAGACGTACTGGACAATTGGGACAAGCTAAAAGCAGACGAAAGGGCTGCTTCCGGCAAGACCGACAACGGCTCAGGGTCGATCCTGAGCGAGGTCCCGATCCACTTTCCGGGCCTGCTCGAAGCTCTGAAGCTGACAAAAAAGGCAGCCAAAGTCGGGTTCGATTGGCAAAACGAGACAGACATCATTGCCAAGGCGAATGAAGAGATCAGCGAGCTCAAACGGGCGGTCGAGTCAGGCGACAGCTCGAATATCGAAGAAGAGATCGGCGATCTTCTGTTCGCGATAGTCAATCTCGCTCGCCGTCTCGACGTGGAGCCTGAGACAGCGCTCAAACGAACCAATAGAAAGTTTCGCACGCGGTTTCAGTTCATCGAGGAAGAGCTCGCCCGCGTGGGGCGTTCGGTCGAAGAGGCAACGCTTGAGGAAATGGATGCCCTCTGGGATCGAGCAAAACGACAGGCTGCTTCAGATGCCGCCGTCAGTTAACAGGCGCTCTATGATGGTGCGCACCGGCCCGTATATGAACGGATCCGACGACGCTCTAGGGCCTGCAACGTTCAGCTCGGAGACGTCCCGGGCCTTGATCCAGAGACGCAGCTTCTCTATCGCGGCTTCCTGCGAGCAGGCCAGCAGATCGATGTGCAAATAGGGTTTTTTCAGATCGCGTGCGAATCTGGCCGTCAGTGCCGAGCCTCCGCTAAGTTTGCCGTGCGAGAATATAACGGTGCCGTCCGAATGCTCGACGTTCAGACGTGTCCGTTGAGCCGGATCACCCGAAGCGATCTCGATCAAACCCGGATATTCTGCCGCTATCGGGCCATCTTCCGCCCACCTGCCCCGCGGCACAAAACCGCCGATCTCAACCCCTGAAGCTATTGCGGCATCCAATGCGGCACGGTCGGCTCCGGTCTGTCCGCCGGACCTGATGCGAAGCTCTCTACTCAGCGAACATCTCCTGAAGCGTTTCGAGCAGTTTGCGGCCGCGCGCTCGGTCCACGTCGCCGATCTTCTTGACGAGCCGGACCTTATCGATCGAACGTATCTGATCGAGCACGATCGACCTTTCGCGGTTCAATAGATCGATCGGGATGCGCGTCGGGTGGTTCTCGGCCGGCATCGTCGAGACCGGAGCGACGATCACGTAAGATGCGTGCTTGTTCATCTCATTCGGCGACACGACCACAGCCGGGCGAGTGTTCTTGGCGTCGCTCGATGGGCGCTCGTCTATGTTGACCAGATAGATCTCAAAGCGCTTTACCATTGCCACTGCCTCCGGTCGAACACATTGCCGACGTCACCGTCGAGCAATTCGTCGTCATTCTCGGCCGACGCTTTGAACGCGGCCTCCCAACCCTCTCTCGGCCTGGTCGTACGCCGGATCAGGATGCCGTCCTGATGTATCTCGAGCTCGACCTCGCCCGAGACACCGCTTTCTTCGAGCAGCATTTTGGGCAGCCGGATGCCCTGTGAATTACCGATCTGGATGACCTGCGCTTTCATAATTACATCGTAATTACATTGCTCACGACCGTCAACTTATCTTCTCAAGGCCATTCATGTACGGCCTGAGAGCCTCGGGTATCGTTACGCTTCCGTCGCTCTGCTGGTAGTTCTCGACTATGGCGATCCACGTTCGGCCTACGGCCAGGCCGCTCCCATTGAGAGTGTGGACGAACTCCGGCTTCGCCCCGCCGGCCCTGCGAAATCGAGTGTTCATGCGTCGAGCCTGGAAATCACCGCAGTTCGAACAGCTTGATATCTCTCGAAATGTGTTCTGCGACGGTATCCACACCTCGATATCGTATGTTTTACGTGCACCGAATCCCATATCACCGGTCGATAGCACGACCGTCCTGAAAGGGAGCTCGAGCAACTCGAGTATGCGTTCGGCATTCGCCGTCAGCGCCTCGTGCTCTTGTTCGGAGTTCTCCGGCAGGCAGATCTTGACCAACTCGACCTTCTCGAACTGATGCTGGCGGATCAGGCCTCGAGTGTCGCGGCCATAGCTGCCTGCCTCGCTGCGGAAGCAAGGGGTATAGGCCGTGTAATGTTTTGGCAGATGAGCCGCCTCAAGTATCTCGCCGGCGTGGTAATTGGTCACCGGCACCTCGGCCGTAGGTATCAGGGCGAGACGGCGATCATCCGTCGTGTGGAACAGGTCGTCTTCGAACTTCGGCAATTGATTAGTGCCGAAAAGCGACTCGCGATTGACCAGGAACGGCGGCAGCGTTTCGGTGTAGCCATGTTCCCGCGTCTGTATGTCCAGCATGAAATTGACAAGTGCACGCTCGAGCCTCGCACCCGCACCATTGAGAATCGCGAATCTTGCACCCGCGATCTTGCCGGCGCGTTCAAGATCGAGTATTCCGAGCGATTCGCCAATGTCTACGTGGTCACGGACCTCGAATTCGAATTCGCGTGGGGTTCCCCATCTTCGTATCTCGACGTTTGCCGACTCGTCTGGGCCGACAGGCACGTCGGCCGCGGGCAGGTTCGGCAGCCCCGCGAGCAGTTCGTCCATCGCGGCAACTGCCGCATCGCGTGCGGACTCAAGCTCGGCCTGCGTCTCTTTTAACGCTGACACTTCGGACCTCAGCGCCTCTGCGTCTTCGGCTCTGCCGCTTTGCATCATCGCACCGATCTCTTTGCTGGCCTGATTCCGCCGCTGGTTCACGGCGTCGGCTTCGCCAATGAGCCGTCTGCGTTCAGCATCGAGGCTGCTGAAACGATCGAGGTCCGTTTGGGGAAAATTGCGAGCGGCTAGTGCGGCCCGTACAGCCTCTAGATTCTCTCTGACAAAATTGATGTCTAGCATTTGTTATTCGTTCAGCGAAATTCGCTCGGCCGCCCAGGGCCCGCTGCATTGTAATCACATTGTGATTACATTTGGCTAGGCTTCCATTGTCCGGCCCTTAGCGCGATGACGCGCGTCCTGCCGGATCGCCGGCTATCTTGTAAGACGATTTCGCTTGCCATAAACTCTATCCTTTGATCTGCGTTGCGCAGCGTATGGATTAAAGGAATTTATCAAAATCGATATGGCAAATAAAATTCACAAGGCCGTTTTCCCGGCGGCTGGACTTGGCACACGGTTTCTTCCGGCGACAAAGGCGAGCCCCAAGGAGATGCTTCCGCTTGTGGACAAGCCGCTGATCCAGTATTCCGTAGAGGAGGCCGTGGCAAGCGGGGTCGATTCGGTCCTGATAATCACGGGGCGGGACAAGAGCGCCATCGAGAATCATTTTGACATCTCGTTCGAACTCGAACATCTGCTCAAACAGAAAGGCAAGACCGAGATGTTCGAACAGGTTCGTGCCATTTCAGAGATAGCAAAGGTCAGCTACACACGGCAGAAAGAGGCTCTAGGACTAGGACACGCGATCCTGCAGGCTCGAGACTTCGTCGGGAACGAACCGTTCGCGGCATTGCTCGCTGATGACATTGTTGACTCAGAGGTCCCTGCACTCAGGCAGATGATCGACATTTACGAGAAATACGACGCCCCCGTCATCGCAACCATGCAGGTCGAAGGCGAGGCTATCTCGCGGTTTGGCGTCATCGATGCTGATGAGGTCGAGCCCGGAGTTTACAAGATCAAAGACATGGTCGAGAAACCGGCGTTCGCTGACGCACCGTCGGATCTGGCCATAATCGGCCGCTACATTTTTACTCCAGATATTTTTGAAGCCATCGATGCCACCGAGCCCGGGGCGGGAGGCGAGATCCAGATCACCGACGCGATGCGTATCCTGATGCGAGAACGGCCGTTTTACGCCGTCAAGCTCGACGGCGTCCGGCATGATGCCGGGGACAAACTTGGATTCCTGATCGCGACCGTCGAGTATGCCTTGAAACGCGGGGATCTCGGCCGCGAGTTTCGCGAATATCTGCGAACGCTGCAATTGGATTAGACCGGGCCTTCGTTATTTTCGACTTGCCGCCCGCCTATCGATAACGCGGCTTGTATCGCGATCAACGCGACGACGATCGCAGCTAGGACAGCCATTCCGGCGCGGAGGCTTGATCGGTTATTTGACACAAATCCTACGAACCATGTCGAGGCCGCGGCGCCGAGCGTTCCCATTATGAACAAAGGGGTTGCATTGCGCGACGCTTCGGGTCCGCAGGCTCGGTAAAATCGAGCGACATTGGTCGGAAATATCCACGAGGTCCCAAATCCGGCAACGGCTGCCCCGGCCATAAGTTGTTCGACCGAACCCGCCGACAGGATGATCGCCATGCCTGCGAGCATTGCGACGAGCCCGCCGATGAGCATTCGGTCGTCGCTGAAGTATCTAAATAGCATCGGAGCCACGCCCCGGCCCATCACAAAGAACAGAAAATAAAGCAGCGTTGGCGAAAGCCAGATCGCGGCCTCATATACCCCGATCCGCTCTGTATAGGCCGGGAGCCACCCGCCCATGGCACTTTCAAAACCGACATGCAGGAAATTGAATACAGCTATCGCCCATGCGATCGGGCGGCGCCACAGACGTGCGGTTTGGACGCCGGCATCGGCCGTAGTTTGTCGCTTTTCACTATATCGGGCCAGCCCTACGGATACTCCGGCGAATATGAGAATTACTGCTAAGATCGAAGTCGGCACGGTAAGATCGGTCCCGCGAGCCGTCAGATCAACGAATGGCTTGCATACGATCGCTCCGAGCCCCCAGCAGAAATTCAAAAAGCTTAGCGCTTGACCCGACCGATGAGTATTCATCTCAAGCACGAGCATATTTATAGAAGGAAGGGTCAGTCCGACCCCGAGCCCGATCAGAAGAAAACCACCGAGCACGACGGTGAGAACACCGGCATTCATCGACGCGATGCCGGCGGCGAGAGCCAGGCACCCGGCCGATACACCTAGCTTATAGCGGCCGATCCGGCCGAGGCGGCTGGTGATCGCAGTGCCAAGCAGCGACCCGGCGAACTGAGCCGGAAAGAACGATCCTGCCCATAGGTCATTGAGCTCGAAGGCCTTTGCGTGCAGCGGAAGCAGCGGCCCGATGAGGACCGTCGCCGTTCCCGAGACGAGAAATGCCGCGTGCAGGAGCATCGAAAGTCGGGCAGATGGAGCGGTCTCGGTTGGCTGCATAAGGGACAATTGTGACAACTCGCGTCGAAAAGCACAAAACCGTATCGCCGCCATCGCCGAGGCCGGTCCCGCCACGGCCGTAATTCGCAAAGAACGCCTTATTTAGTTAATATTAATGGGATTAAGGCCGCCTCGGCGTCGAGGCATTGCTGCATTTTTACTATGCCGCTGAGTTCCATCGAAGATGCCGTTCGCGACATTCGCGACGGCAGGATGATCATCATCGTCGATGACGAAGATCGCGAGAATGAGGGCGATCTCGTCTGTGCCGCCGAAAAGGTGACGCCCGAGATCATAAATTTCATGGCCCGTTTCGGCCGCGGGCTGATCTGTCTTCCGCTTACCGAAGAACGCTGCGACGAGCTGCAGCTCTTTCCTCAGACCGCTCACAATACATCGAGCATGGGCACCGCGTTCACGGTCTCGATCGAAGCTCGCGAAGGTGTAACGACAGGGATATCGGCCGCCGACCGAGCTAAGACGATATTGACGGCTGTCGATCCAGCTACGCGGCCGCATGATCTGGCAAAGCCCGGCCACGTGTTCCCTTTGCGTGCCAAGAACGGCGGCGTCCTTGTCCGCGTCGGACAGACCGAAGCAAGTGTTGACATCGCTCGGATCGCGGGATTGAGCCCGGCGGCGGTCATCTGCGAGATAATGAATGACGACGGTACGATGGCACGTATGGCCGAGCTCGAGCAGTTCGCCGCCGAACATAGCCTCAAGATCGTCTCGGTAGCGGACCTGGTCAGATACCGCATTTCAAAAGAAACGCTCGTCCGACGGCTGGAAGAAGCCCCGCTCGACCTCGGCAACGGCGTTTGGCGGACGATCGTTTATGAGAATCTCATAAATCGCGAGATGCACGTTGCTTTTGTTTACGGGGACGTCTCGGATACAACCGAAACGCCGCTCGTTCGCGTCCAAACCGAGAACGTGATCTTTGCCATGTTCGGAGCAAACGTCGGCGAGGCGTCCCGTGCGATCCGGGCGTCCAAAGATGCGATCACAGCCGAAGGCCGCGGGGTCATCTTGTATCTTCGTCAACGAGAGAATGACCTCGACCTGGCGAACCAGCTGAGGACCTATAGATTGATGAATGACGAGGGCATTGGCCTGGCGGCGGCTCGCGACCGGACAGGCTACGGCAAGATCCATGACCTCGGCGTCGGTGCTCAGGTGCTGCGTGATCTCGGATTGAAGCGAATTCGTTTGCTATCGGCCCATCCGCCGCCGCCCGCGGCTGTGGAAGCCTTTGGACTCGAGATCGTCGAGACCATTCCTGTGTGACCCTATCTCTCCTGCGGCTGCGATGACCGATCCTGAAACAAGCATACCCGAACCGGACCCGCAGGTCCCCGTTCGCCCTCGACGCGTTGGACGGATCTTTGCCTACGCGGGCGTTGGGCTGACGGCGCTCGTCGCCGCTTGCGCCATCGTGCTCATGGTATTGCTGAGGCTTGGTGTTCTCGACGGTTACATCCGCAGCGAGCTCGACCGAAAACTCGACGAAATGGGTATCCGGCTCGCAGCCGGACGCTTCACCGTTAAGCCTTCGCCACTGACGCTCGAGATCGACAACGCGGAACTGACAAACGACGCTACTGGCGAGCGGCTAGCCAGGATCGGCTCGCTGCGTGTATCCATGACGATACTCGACCTTGTGTCATGGCGGCTGAAACGAAACATAAGTATCGACGCGGCGGACGCGGCCGACGCTGAGGTCTGGGTCACGTTTGACGAGAACGGGCGGTCCAATTTCTCGGGCCTCAGGATGTTCACGCCCGATCCTGACTCGCCCGTTGACTTCAGTCTCGATTCGTCCAGGTTCACCTTGAACAACGGCCTGATCCACTTCGGCGATATAAGCCGCAGCATAGCAGGCGACCTGAGCGATCTGACCCTCACGCTCAATGCCGAACCCAACACTGCCGGCGCCTCGCCCAAATTCAGATTCGACGCATACGCCCGCAATTCATGGTTCGAATACGACGCCAGACGGATATCGGACATAACGTTCCGAGGCCGTGGGCTGCTTGATGAGAAAGGCGCGACGTTCGACGAGCTCGCATTATCGACGCCTGTAGGACACTCGACGCTCAAAGGCACGATCACCGATTGGTCTTCGCTTGTTTACTCGTTCGATATCGAATCCAGCCTTGATCTGACCCAGATATCCAATACTTTCAAGACGGGCGCATCGCTCCGAGGCGTCGGGAATTTTAGAGGGCGTGTGACAGGTGCTGGCGAGAATATCAAGATCGACGGAGCGGCCGATGCCGAGACGCTGCGTGCCGACGGCATATACCTGCGCGGCATCGGCGTCAACGCCAGCGGGACCGTGGCAAATGGCCAATACGATGCTACGGGCAAAGCGGTGGCCGAACTTCTGACATTTGACGATGTCCGGATCGATTTCCCGAGAATGTCCGGCAATATCAGAGGCACGGGAACGGATTTTCGCTGGGTCGGCGAGCTGCAGGCGGCCGCCGTCGCCGCGGGTAAACTCACGTTCGGCGGACTGTTTCTCGCGGATGCGGCTGCCGAGTATCGCGACAGGCAGCTCGCGGCCTCGGCGGGCAGCGGCCGTACGCCTCGTTTTGCGATCGGCGATACAGTATTCGAGGAACTGGAAGCGAGGGCTCTGCGGCTGAGCGCCGGGAACGGGTCGCTCAACATCACCTCGGATTCGGCGTCGTCCCGAGCCTTCGTTACTGATGATTATCGGTTCGATCAAATCCGCGGGAACAAGGTAAGCGTATCGAATCGCGGCGGCGTCACCGAGGTAAAAGCGTCGGGCCTCTCATCGGGATCCGGCCGGATCGGACAAGGAAAGCTTAAGGATGTCACGGCCCGAACATTCGAGTTCAGGGATCTGCCACGATCGTCAACGCTGAGAGCGACCGACCTCAGGTCGTCGTCCTTGAACCTCGGCGGGACCGTTGTCACCGGGATCGAATCGCCGCTGCTTTCGCTGGAGAGTTCCGGCGGCACAACGGTCGTATATTCAGATAGGAATCGCATCGCCCGGCTGGAATCGGACTCTGCTGTATTGGGAAGCATCAACGTCGCCGGCGTCCGTTTGACGATACGATCGGGAATGATCGAAGGCCGCTCGGCAGATATCGACGCCGGCGATGTAGCCATAAAACGCACAGAAGGGCTGCCGGACGGCGGCGTACTGGAAGGCGTCCGCATCAACCGGCCGGTCTTTGTGGTCGAGCCGTCCGGGCGTTATCGAGCTTCGGCCGATATGAGCATCGGCGGAGGAATGGTCGGGAGCGTCGCTCTCGGGTCCGCTCGAGCGGATGTTACGGTTGATGGCCAGCGCGTCGAACTTCGCAGCCTGAATGCCCGCGTGATGGAGGGATCGGTAGCGGGCAATGCCTCGATCGCCCTGACGCCGCGATCCCGGTCAGAGATAAATGCCGATTTCCGCGATCTGGATCTTGGACGCCTGCTTTCGCTCGCCTCGACGCAGGTTATTCCGCTCGAAGGACGCGTCAGCGGCGCGGCACGACTCGACCTGCCAGGGACCGACTATCGAGGCGTAAGCGGAACATTGACTGCCGATATCGATGCCGCTGCGGGCGGGCGTGCAAGCGGTTCGATCCCGATCGCAGGCAAGGTTGACCTGGTATCTAACAACGGACTTGTTGAGGTGAGACAGGCTGACCTTCGCAGCGAAAAAAGCGAGCTGCGGGCCGACGGCAAGCTGGATCTGCGCGCCGATGATTCCAACCTCGGCCTGGTCCTGATCTCCGATGATGCCAACGAGATCGACAGGCTCATTCGCGTCACCGGATTGTCGCCCACACTCGAAAGCCAGCTCAACGATCTAAAGCTTGCGTTTGCGGGCCCGCTGCGGTTTGACGGCCGTTTGACCGGTTCCTACTCTTCGCCCGCGATCAAAGGCGATGCCGAGATCGCGTCCGTCACGATGCGGGAACGCTCACTAGGGTCCGTCTCCGCGCTAGTGGACCTTGATCCTGCGGAGTTTGCGTTACGAAACGGCAGACTCGATCAACAGGGCGGCGGTCGTGCGAATTTTACTGTGATCGTGCCGCGATCAGGCGCGAACAACACTTCAGTTTCAGCCGAATTATTCGGCATCAATGCCGGAGACCTGCTTGCGGCGTTGCCGATCGAAATGCCCGAACGCATCCGAGATCTCGACGGCAAGACGTCAGGTACAGTTAAGATCGACGGACTGCCCGACGAGGCCAATGGTCGATTGGACCTTTCAGCTTCGGGTGGGCGGATCGCCGGACGGGATTTTGACAGCCTAAAGGCTACGGCTCGATTCGAGCGCACCTCGATCCTGCTCGACTCCGGCGAGATCACGATCGGAAAAGGCAAGCTTGAGCTAAGCGGCAGATACGACCGCTCGACGACGGATTTCTCAGCCGAGCTCTCCGGCAAGGCCGTGCCCGTGCCGATACTTTTGGCGCTGCTGCCTCCGAACGACAGCTTGCCCGCGATCGACGGCACTGCCGTAATAAAGGCCACGGCCATCGGCCGGGCAAACGAGGCGTCATCGATCGTGGTCGATGCCGACGGAGCCGCGTCGAATGTGATGATAGGTGACACGCTGTTCGGCGACGTTGTTTTTGACAGCAGGACGGCTGACGGCATCCTTACGGCGAGGCTGACGGCGGACCTGCCGGGTGGCGACGGGGCTACGGTGAGGAAACAGGTCGTCACGGCAGCTCTCGACCTCAAGGATCCTGACCTGCGGCTTACGGCTTCGACCGACTTTGATAACGGCCCGATCGAGCCGTTCCTGGCATTCATTCCTCAACTGAAAGGCCTGCAGATCACCGGCGAAGGATCGGGACGGATCGATTTTGGCGGGCCGTTGATGCCGGCTCGCGACGACGGGACCCGGACGCTCACGGCAGATCAACTGTCCGGGACCGCGCGTTTCGATTCGCTTTCCCTTAAGCTGCAGGAAACGCCGCTCGCGGCCGCAGAGCCTATTCGGATACGATTTAGTCCCCGCGAGGTGAACTTTGACAGCGCAAAATTCACTGGCGGCGGATCGAATCTGACCGTCGTTGGGACCAAGGCCCTGGCAGCCGATGCCGTGAACGACCTGACCCTTGTCGGTAAGATCAACCTCAGTCTGCTCAACCTGGCCGCGAAAGATACTTTTTTTGCCGGGAGCGCTGACATCTCGGTCAGGCTCGAGGGGCCAAACTCCCGTTCGGACCTGCGCGGATCGGCCGCGTCTAACAACGCCTCGATCGCCGCTTTCATTGGGTCCGATCGGATCACGTTCGAGAGGGTCAAGGCGCGCGTCGTATTCTCGGACGAGCAGGCCGAGGTCGAGAACGCGACGGGATACCTCGGCGGCGGGAAGTTCACCGGCTCAGGCGGCATACTGCTCGACGGCCTCTCGGTCAAGGCCTTCCGATTCACAGTTCTCGGCGACAACGTGACCGTGCCACTGCCTCGCGACTTTTTGACGACGGGCGATGCACGGCTTGAGGTTACAGGCGTTAGGCCTTCGCCTCGTGAGAATGTTCAGGTCACGATCTCAGGTCGAGTTTTTGCCCGGAGAAGCCTTTACTCAAAGGATATCGATCTGGCGAACGTGATCGGCGGTCGCCGAGAGCGTTCGCTGGCTCCGGGTGCCAGCTCGATCGCAGCTCCCAGGTTCGACCTAGTCATCGAGGGTAAGGATGCCCTCGTCGTCCGCAACAATATCGCGGACCTTACTGCGTCTGTATCGATCACGCTGACCGGCGACGCCAACGACCCTGAGATCGCGGGCCGCGTTACAGCAAATGGCGGAACTCTCATCTATCGCAACGACCGATACGAGATACAGAGAGGCGTGCTCGACTTCCCGCCGGATTCGAGCATAGACCCGCTGATAACGCTGCAGGCGGAATCGACCATTTCCGGTTATCAGATCTTCGTCAATCTGAACGGCCGGCTATCTGACACGGAGAGCCTGAACGTCACCGTCCGGTCGAGCCCGTCGCTGCCATCGAATGACATCATTTCCCTGATGACGACCGGGGCACTGTCGAACACTGCAGGCGGCATACCCGCACTGGCGCAGACCGGCATCAGAACGGCGGCTGAGCTATTAACGGATTCTGTTATAAACAATCCCGCACGCCGAGCGACGGACAAGCTCTTTGGCCTCAATGTATTTGAGATCGACCCCATAATATCGGGCCAGCAGCTGAACGCCTCGGCTCGGCTCACGGTCGGCCGTCAGATCAATAACAACCTGCGCGTGACCTATTCGACAAATCTGTCGCAGGATCAGAATCAGGTCATTGCTCTCGAGTATCGCGTGTCTAACAAGCTGTCGTTCGTCGCGCAGTACGAGCAGCGTTCATTGACGAACGTGACCCGCACCAGGGACAACTTTAGCTTCGAGGTCCGATTTAAGAAACGCTTTTGATGCAGGCTGCCGCTATAAATCGATTCGTGATCGCCCGGCGGCTGCTTATCTGCCGTGCAACGAGATCTCTCGCGTGGGGCGTTCTTATCTGGGTGGCCGGGGTACTTCCAATTTGTATCACCGCGCAATCAGAGTTCGACGGCCGGCGGATCGAAAGCGTGCGCGTTGATATTCTGGACTCGAAGGGTTCGGCGAACAACGCAGATCCGTATTCAGTCATCGCCGAAAAAATGAAAGGCGAGGCCTACTCAGCGGCGGCGGTACGCGATGCCGTACAAGCGCTCTACAAGACCCGTACCGCCGGCAGCATCGAGACGACCGCCGCGCGTCTCCAATCCGGCGGCGTCGAGATCGTTTTCCGCATCCGCAGGAAGCCAATACTCGATCGGATCACTCTCATAATCGATAAATATCAAGGTGAACCTGTCACCGAACAGGAACTTCTCTTTAAGCTCAATCTGGTCTCAAGGGACGAACCGGTCTCATCACAGATGCTCGGTAATTCCGCAGACCAGATATTGGATTACCTGCGCGAACGCGGATTTCTTGCCAGCGAGATCGCTACCGAGCTGAAGCCGCTCCCGGCGGAAGGCACCGTCGAAGCGATCTTTCGCGTATCGCCGGGCGACCAGGCAAAGGTAGGCTCGTTCGATATCAGGCTCGACGGTCTCGAAACGCAGATACCGCCTAAATCGATCAGTCTCAAACCGGAAGCATATTTTTCGCGGCAGCGTCTGAATCGCGATCTGCAGAGTATCCGCTCGGTGCTCCGGGACCGCGGGTTCCTGGCGCCGCGGATCGATGATGTGAAGGTCACCTACGATTCCGATGCCAACCGCGTGAATATTGAGCTTCGCGGCGAACGCGGGCCGACCGTCGAGGTCAAAGTAACGTCCGACCGCGAAAAAGTAAGTAAGGCTCTACAGAACAAACTGCTCCCGATACGGCGTGAAGGGACGCTTGATTTTGCCGCAATAGTCGAGGGAGAACGGAGGCTCGAGAATCATTTCCAGGAGCTTGGCTATTTCTTTGTTGATGTGACGCCGGTCTGTTCGGCCGACCCTCCGATCAGCGACGGCGACCAGGGAACGCTTCCTAATGATACGGAGTTTCTATGCTCAAACCTCTCGAGCAGCGAGATAGGCACCTCGAACGTAACGGTCGATTACCGCGTCCGGCTCCGCAGAAAGCTGCGGCTGTCGAGCATACGGATCCGCGGCACTGACAAGCTGACGATCGACGAGATCCGGAGCGTCGTTCAATCGCAGGAAGCGAACGTACTTGGCGTCCTGCCGCTGTTCGGCTACGGCCGCGGAGTAACCAGCCTCGCTTTGCTCGAAGAAGACGCCGAAACGATACGTTCGCTTATGAACGAACTCGGATACAGGCAGGCGGCCGTCAGGGTGAATCAGGGCGTTTCGCCCACGGGCGACGATCTCGTTATTACGTTCGAGGTTGACGAAGGGCCGCTGACGACGGTTGACGCTATCAGGGTCAGCGGCAATTCCGCCGTTGCGAGCGATGAGCTACTCGAGGAGATCAACTCGCTGAACGGTGCTCCGTATTCGCGGGCAAAGGTCAGGAATGCGGTCCGAAAACTGACGGCCTTTTATGCCGAGCGCGGCTATTTTGACGCCAGAGTCACATCCGAAGTGATCGAGGACGATCCGCCGGCGGGATCTTCATCCCGTCAGGTCAAGGTCGAGTTCCGGATCGAGAACGAAGGCGGGCCGGTCACGATCGGCCGGGTCCTCGTGACCGGCAACGAGCTGACGCGCGATTCGGCGATCGAGCGGGCATCTGTCCTAAAACCGGGCGACCTGCTCCGAGCAGTAGATATCTACAGCACCGAACAGAATCTCTACGGGACCGATGCCTTCGAGCGGGTGGACGTCAAACTGCAGCCTGCGGGAACCGCGCCGAGCGGCCAGCAGCAGCGCGATGTCATCATCAACGTGGCCGAGCAGCCGCCTCGGCTCATACAGTACGGCGGCGGCTACTCGACCGATGTCGGGGTCAATGGATTCTTTGACCTGCGGCATGTAAATCTACTCGGGCGCCTATGGCAGGGCGGCGCCAGGGTCAGGGTATCGACACGCCAGCAGTTATTCCAGTTCGATTTCGTAAATCCGAGATTCTTGCGCGACGGCGTCCGAGGCTTTGCACCGCTTACTTTGTCCGCTCAGTATCAAAGGGACTCGACGGTCACGCGATTCTTCCGATCGGCCTTTGACAAGGGCACGTTCGGCATCGTGCAGCGCCTCGACGCACAGGGCTCTCCGATAGATGAATTCGGCAACAAGACCGGCAGCCCTACGATCAACAGGCTGACCCTGTCGGCTGAGACCAGTCGGACCTTGAGCGTGCGCAACCGCAGCCTTATCTACGCGAAATTCAAATTCGAGGACGTTCGCCTGTTCAATATAGAGAGCCTGCTGGTCAAGGATCTCCTTCGCCCCGATTCGCGCATTCGGACGTCGGGCTTTTCATTCACATATGTTCGCGATACGCGAAAGAACTGCTCGCCGCGATACACTCTGCTCGAGACTATCGCAAAAGGAGAGCCCGGGGAGAAATGTCGATATAATGCGACCGACCCCACGAAAGTTGCTCCGTATAACGGCGGAGTACAGCATCTCTGTGCCCGGACTCGGCGCCAACATCGGCTTTCAGAAACTTCAGGCGAGCTACAATTTCTATTACACGTTCCCACGACTCAAGCGGGCGACCGTCGCCGGACGAGCGATCCTGGGGCTCGGGCAGGTATTTTCAAATAGCGACCGGTTCTCGTCCGCACAATTTCCCGGGCTGAACGGCATCTTGCCAATCAGCGAACGATTCTTTGCCGGAGGATCGACCACGCTGCGAGGATTTGATTTCGAAGAGGCGGGCCCTCGGGCGGTTATCGTGCCTCAGGGCACGTTCCTCAATAGCAGCGGCCAGCAGGTGACACTCGATCCGTTCACGCTGCCATTCGGCGGCAACGCTCTGGCGATCGTCAATCTCGAGGCAAGGCTGCCTATCTCGAGATCGCTCCGGGCGGTGCCCTTCTACGACGGCGGGAACGTGTTTCGCCGAGCCGGCGACATATTTAATCCGCCTAATGCCAACACTTCATTCGAAAAGAATCTTCGGGCCCTATGGAGCCACACGGTAGGACTGGGCTTTCGGCTTCGGACGCCGGTCGGCGGAGAGCTTGGCGTCGATATTGGTTATCTTATCAATCCGCCGCGGTTCCTGATCCCGCAGATCAATAATCCGGACGCCATCTACAAGCTGCGTCAGACACAGATCCATTTCCGCTTCTCGCAAGCGTTCTGAGAACAAGCTCAGTTGATCCCGGCTGACATTATGACGTGCGTCTCGTCGAGTTCGACGATCAGGCCCGGCCCGCCGCCGTCCCCTTGAGCCGGACGCCGGTCAGCGCCGTCATATGTGCCATTGATAAGTGCCTCAAGTTCGTCCAGGTCGGACGTGTCGCCGAGTGCTCCCTGCTTTCTGGTAAGCTTTCGCCGGTACATCGCCTTGTCGGCCGCCATTACGAGCTGATCGAAAGTTGTCCCGCCGCCCGGATAATGTGCACTGCCGATGCTCACGCCGACCGAAGCATATGCGTCGCTGTCAACGGTCAACCGGTAGGCGCTCACGGCTTCTTCGATGCGGGCACACAGCTCCTGGACGTCGTCGCCGTTGAGCGCCGGGACCAAGGCGACGAACTCGTCGCCGCCGTATCTGGCCAGGAAATCATATTCGCGAAGCTGACGCTGGATGACCATCCCGATCTCTCGCAGCAATCGGTCACCGACCTTGTGGCCGAAAGAATCGTTGACGGCCTTGAATCCGTCGAGATCCATCATCACAAGCTGGAAGCTGCCCTCGGCTCTATCAGCTCTCGACACTTCGCGTTCGAATTGATCCTGCAGCCGCCGCGCGTTCGCGAGTCCCGTCATCGGGTCGGTCATTGCGTGTTCTTTGACTTCGGCGTGTTCGAGAAGACGTGCGATCGCCGTAGCCGCGATCTCCGAGACCGTCTCAAGCAGCCTCATGTGCTCTTCGCCGTATCGTTCCATCGACGACGAATACAGGGACACTGCTCCGATGAGCATCCCATCCGCGATCAGAGGCAGGGAGGCCATTGTCGAATATTCCTGAACCAGTTCGAGATCGGAAACGGAAAAATCAAGGTCAGGGTTGACGTTGCGTACGGGTTCGCGTTTTTTCAGAACGTAGCCGGTGGCTCCCTCGCCGACGTTTATCACCTTCCGCGAGAGGATGTCGGCGCACTTGCCTTCTACGTGTGCGCTCCGGGCTTTGTCGCCGGTATCGTCAAGCAGATAGACGGCGCATGTATCAAACGGCAAGATGCCTCCGATCCGCTTGGTGAACATTGTCGCAATCGTCTCGATGTTGTCGGCCTCGCCGAACTCCTTGCTGAGCTCAAAGAGCGTGAACGCTTCCTTGTTGGCGAGCTTGATCTGCTGAACGAAACTGCGGTCGTCGATCTCGGCTTCAAATCCGGCGGACGCGTTGTGCGTATCGTACCCGAGCCCGGAGCGTTCGACCTCGCCCTCGAATAACGTCAGGTTCTTGAGAAATACCTGCACGATGTGCGGATCGAACGTCAACCCGGCAGCATTCTGCAACTGGCGGCGAGCCTCGTCTCGGGTCATCGCTTTCCTGTATGGACGGTCGCTTCGCATTGCGTCGTATGCATCAGCCACAGCCAGCACGCGCGCAGTATATGGGATCTCATTTCCCTTCAAGCCGTCCGGATAGCCTGTCCCGTCCCACGCCTCGTGGTGGTGCCGCACGGTCGGCGCGACCGGGTTAGGAAACCCGACACGATCCAAGATCGAAGCGCCGATCGTCGTATGTGAACGTGCCCGGTCCAATTCGGCGGGCGTCAGCCGCCCCGGTTTGCTGAGTATATGGTCCGGAACCCCGAGTTTGCCTACATCGTGGAGCAATGCAGCGGTCTGCAGTGTATCTATCTCGTCGTCGGACATACCTAGCAGGTGTGCGAGCCCGACAGCGTATTTCTGAGTTCGCTGCACGTGGCCGGAACCGATCTGGTCGCGGGCGTCGATCGCGGTCGCTAGGGCTTCGATAGTGGCGTGATTGAGGCGTATCGCCTCGGCGATCTCTGCTGAGCTTTCTTCGATATGAGCGATATGGGCCTTTCTCGCTACGTAACCGGCAGATCCGACTATCGCCAGAACGACAGCGAAGAACGGCCCGAAGACGTAGAGGCCGACGGCGCCGAGACCAACACACACCACGCCGGCCGCTGCTACAGCAGCGCGCGATGCGAGAATTTTGTTCAGATGTACGTACATTTCAGCCGGGGCACTATCGGGACACAGGGCAAGATGCATCCCCTCAGCAGTTTGCATTAGATACAACCTGCGTGCCACCGCCTGAAAAAGCGGAAAGAGCTTATAGAATGGTAGGTTATCGTCGCGGGCCGCAGAACCGGTTCTAAGCCTGTCGGTCAGCTTGAACGGTTGCGACCGTGGTCGTCGGTCAAGATGACACGACACGGATCAGTAGTGATCGTCATAGCCGTAGTCATCGAAGCCTTTGTCAGAATCATAATCCTCGACATCGTCGCCGGTCTCGAGGTCGAGTTCTATCGGATCGAGGCCGACGACCACGAGTTTTGAGCCGCACTCTTCGCAGCTGACCACGTCTCCCTGTTCGATCTCTGCTTCTACGTAAACTTCCTCTGAGCACTCCGGACAAATTGATGTAGGCATAATTTCCTCTCGATCGTATCTGCTTGGTAATCGGCCCGACAAGCGGCGGACGGGCGAAATCTGATATGCTAAACAATCTAACTCTGCGCCCGTTTTTTCGCAACAATATCGAATGGATGCTCTGATCGCGAGCGTCTCGGGCCTATATCGATCATCGATGAACACCTCTTTCCTATTGCCCGATAACAAACCCTTTGACGTAGTCGGATTTGGCACGAACGCGGTCGATCACCTGATCACCGTACCTGAATATCCGAGATATAATTCCAAGATCGAGCTCACCGAACACGTCCAGCTTGCGGGCGGCGAGGTCGCCACAACGATGTGCGGCCTGAGCCGGCTAGGTTTGCGTACGGCTTACGCCGGGCGTTTCGGCAGCGACGCCGAAGGTAGGATCGGTATCGATTCGCTTGCAGAGGACGGCGTCGCGACCAAATGGGCGGAGATCGTCGATGGGGCGAGAACTCAGATCGCGTATATTCTCGTGGATGAGAAAGCGGGCGAACGCACGGTCATCTGGAAGCGGGACGCCAGGCTCAGCTATTCTGCCGCAGACGCACCTATCGCTGCGGCGGAACAGTGTCGGATACTTCATATCACGCCTCACGACGTGGAAGCGGCGATAGCTATGGCCTCCGCGGCTCGTGCGTCCGGAGCACTGGTCTCAATAGACGTTGACTCCATTTTTCCCGAAATGGATAAGCTGCTTCGGCTGGTGGATATATTCACCGGATCGGCCGATCTGCCTGCGAACTTAACAGGCGAGCCTGATCTAGAGTCCGCTCTCAGAATGATCTCAGACGAGTATTCGTGTCAGCTCACAGGCGCAACACTCGGCGCCGGAGGCTCCTTGCATTACTTCGAAGGCGAATTCATCAGGGCCGGAGGCTTTGCGGTCCCCGGAGGATGCAAGGACACGACCGGAGCCGGCGACGCGTTCAGGGCGGGGCTGCTGTACGGCATAGTCACCGGCCGGGATCTCGAAACGTCGGCACAGATGGCAAACGCTGTCGGGGCTCTCAAGTGCCGCGCGATCGGTGCGCGAACGGCGCTTCCGCGTAAAGAAGAACTAATGTCGCTTATCGAACGCTCGGCATAGTAGCGCTCCAATGTTGTGTGCCGTACGGGCGGCGTCTATGGTATAACCTAATTTGGTTCAGAGGTCGGGATCGTATTTATGGATCAGGATCAGAGGCTGACGCCGCTTCCGCGCGGTTTGGATATACAGGCGCCGCAGGTCGATTATTCGGCGGGATATTCGGCTTTTCACGACGACGAGTCGTTCGGGAACAAGCGTTCGATACGGCAATACGTGTCAGTGATCATCAAGCGGCTGCCGCTGATACTCATAATTGCCGGACTGACGACCGTCGCCGCTGCTATCTATTCGTTCCGGCTGCCTTCTATCTATCAGGCCTCGACCGAGATGCTGATCGAGCCGCGAAAGGCGCCCGCGACCCAAAAGGACGCGATCAACATCAATTTCGGCAGCGACCAGACGTATTACAACACCCAACTGCAGCTGCTCCAGAACCCGGACCTGATGAAAAAGGTCGTCGTCGCCCTTGGGTTGTATCGCGACGCTAATCTGTTCGGCACTTCTGAGCAAGGCATGATCGGGCGGTTCCTTTCGATATTCAGCCCCGCAAAGAGTAATGCTAACGTCGATGTCCTGCCTACGGACACCGGCAATGTCGAATCCGATGATCAGTTGGCCAAGGTCCAATTGAGCCCCGAGGAAGAAGCTCGGGTCGAGCGATACGCTTCGATGCTTGTTTCGGAGCTCAAAGTGGATCAGGTCCAATACACTAACATCTTTAACGTCAGCGTGCAGAGCAAGAATCCTGTTCTCGCCGCAAAAGTGGCCGACAAAGTGGCCGAGATCTTTATTCTCGAGGATGCGCGCCGCGAACTCGAAGGCACGCAGGCGGCCTATGACGAGCTGTCCAGATCGATCGAGGACCTCAAATCGACCATCGCCAAACAAGAGAATGAGCTGACCGATTATATGCGGTCGAGCAATCTCCCGCTGCAGGAGAAAGGGTCTGACCTTGCTGCCGGACGCCTCCAGACGCTCAGCGAACAGTGGCTGACGGCTGCAGACGAACGGCGAAAGATAGAAGCGCGCTATAACGCCGCAGCACAAGCAAGCGCTCGAGGTGAAGGACGAAACATCCCTGACCTCTACGACAACAAGGTATATCAGGACACCGTCAGGCTTAATACCGAACGTAAAGCGAAACTACAGGATCAGATCCGCGACATCGAGAAACAAATAAAGGATGCTGAGACCGAACGGGCCGAATTGCTGGTCAAATACACGCCCGAGTATGTTAAGGTCAAGCAGGTCGAAGAGAGGATCGCGACGCTAAAGGAGACTCGCGACCAAACAGAACGCGAAGTAACTCAGATAATTGACCGCGATCAGAAAAAGATCGAGAAAGACGCGGTCGGAGGTGCGTTGGTCGCCCTAAGGTCGCAATTGGACGCCGCCGCACGACGCGAGCAGCAGCTCCTGAACTCATACGAACAGGAGGCCGCCAAAGCCAATATCCAGGGCCAATCAGCCACAAAACTGACTACCCTGAAGCGCGAGATCGAAACCAATCGCGGATTGCTCGACACCTATACACAGCGGCAAAAGGAACAGGAGCTTGCCCTCGCTGCCGGTAAGCCGAACAATATCAAGATCTCGAGCCGTGCCGTTACGCCCGGCGGGCCGATCGGCCCAAACCGGTCGCGCAACATACTCGTGGCTTTGTTCGTTTCGCTCGCGGCGGGCGTCGGGCTGGCATTCCTACTGGAATATCTGGACGATTCGGTCAAATCGTCCGAGGACATCAGCCGTCAGCTGGGGCTTCCAACGCTGGCGATGATCCCGCATTACGACATCAACAGCAGACGAAAATTTGCGATCGGGTCAAGGTCCGAGGCGGAGTCCGCTCAGGGCACTGCGCTTATCACGCTCGAAGAGAGGAATTCCCCGATGGTGGAAGCGTATCGCCATCTTCGGACCTCGTTGCTGTTCTCATCAGCGGGCAAGCCGCCGCAAACTATTCTGGTGACCTCGGCACAGCCGTCGGAGGGCAAGACGACGACGGCCATAAACACAGCTGTGACCCTGGCCCAGGCCGACACAGATGTTGTGATCGTAGATTGCGATCTGCGCAGGCCGCGTCTCCACTCGCATTTTGAAATGCCGAACACCCACGGACTGACCAATTATCTGTCCGGCGAAAAATCGACCGAATCCCTGATACGCCCCGCTCCAGGACTCGGCCGTCTCAAGGTAGTGACAAGCGGGCCGATCCCTCCTAATCCGGCCGAGCTGCTTAGCTCGAACGAGATGCGTAATCTGCTCCAGTTCCTACGTGGCCGATTCAAACATGTGATCCTGGATTCGCCTCCGGCCATCTCATTCACGGATGCCGCGATCTTGTCCACACAGGTTGACGGAGTTGTGCTTGTTGCCATGGCAGGCAAGAGTTCAATGCATATGATGAGGCAGTTCCGTCAGCGGCTGTCGGCTTTGGGAGCACGCATATACGGTGTTGTTCTCAACGGACTGCGGGCGGGATCGGTGGAGTACGACTATTACGGGAGCGGCTACTACAAATACTATGGTGCGGCCGATCCGGCTGCCGCAGATGGAACAAACGCATCGTCAGACGAGAACCCGCTGAGTCAATAGGATCCGCAAAACCGTTTGACAGCATCCGTCCAGTCGGGAAGCGGCTCGAGGCCGAACCTCTCGCTAAACAGACATGCGAGCTTTGAATTTCTGGGCCGCGGAGCAGGCCTGCTGAGCGAGCTTCCGGCTACCGGCGTCACGAGCGAGGGATCGAACCCGCCTGCCGAACAAACCTCCAAAGCGAACCCGTGATAGCTTGTCCCGCCGCCGCTGTTCGTAACGTGAAACGTGCAGGGCAGGTCGAGTTCGGCCAATTCTCGCAGCCTGCGAGCGAGATCGTCGGCAAATGTAGGCGTGCCCCATGCGTCGTCGATGGCCGTGATCGCGCGGCCTTCTCTTAAGAGCGCCGGCATCACGCTGAGGAAGTTGGTACCGCCGTGGCCAAATATCCAACCTGAACGCACGATGATAGCTCGGGCATTCGCAGCCCTGACACGAAGTTCGCCTTCGAGTTTCGATCTGGCGTAAACGCCGTTCGGCTCTGGTGTATGCCGCTGATCGTAATATCCGGCGAAGCTGCCGTCAAAAACGTAATCGGTCGATATGGTCACGAGCCCCGCATCTATCTCACGGCAAACGATTGCCAGATTCTCGGGACCGTCAGCATTGGCAGAATAGGAAGTGGAGGCGTTGGCCTCAGCTCCGTCAACGTCGGTATAAGCAGCGCAGTTTATGACGGTGTCGGGTCGGATCGATGTAAGGCCGTCTCTGACCGACGCGATATCAGCTATGTCGAGATCGGCTCGCGACAGTGCGATCACCTCGTCGCCGGCCGACCTGCAGTAAGCAGCCGTCGATCTGGCGACCATACCGTTAGACCCGGTGATCAGGACCTTCATCTATCTTGACCCGTACATCAGCTTGTAATATTCGCGGTAGTCGCCGCTCCGTATATGTTCGACCCAATCCTGATTTTCCTTATACCAGAGGATAGTTTTCTCAAGTCCGGCTTCCCAGGTCGTTGACGGCATCCATTCGAGCTCGGTCTCGGCTGCGGTCGGATCGATCGCGTATCGGCGATCGTGTCCGGGGCGATCCGAAACATAGCGGATCAAACTGTGCGGCTTGCCTAGCGCGTCCAATATCGACCGAACGACATCGATGTTGTGCTGTTCGTTCCTGGCCCCGATATTATAGGCTTGTCCTGACCGGCCTTTTTCATAAGCGGCCCAGATCCCGGCACAGTGATCGTCCACGTAGATCCAGTCGCGTACATTCATGCCGTCACCGTAGACCGGGAGCGGCTCGTCGTTCATCGCGTTCGAGATCATCAGCGGTATCAGTTTCTCCGGAAACTGTCTCGGACCGTAATTGTTCCCGCATCGCGTGACGACCGTGTCAACGCCGTGCGTTTCTCTTGCGGCGCGTACGACGAACTCGGCGGCGGCCTTAGAAGCCGCGTAAGGTGAGTTCGGCCTGAGCGGAGAAGCTTCGGTAAAGCGCTCGTCGCTGTCGTCCGCGAGACTTCCCATGACCTCATCGGTCGAGACCTGAACGAATCGCCGCACACCTTTCGCCCGGGCCTCGTCCAGCAGCACTTGTGTACCGATGATGTTGGTCCGCAGAAATTCGTCGGCCGAATGTATGCTGCGGTCAACGTGCGATTCAGCCGCCAGGTTGAATACGGCGTCGCATCCGTCGGGCATCGCCGAGGCAACGGATCCGCGGTCGCAGATATCGCCTTTGATGAATGTATGTCTGGACGGATCAACACCTTTGAGATTCTCGGGGTTGCCGGCGTATGTCAGCGCGTCGTAATTGATGACGCGAGCATCAGGTGATCTATCCAGAATGTAGCGAACGAACGCGGAACCTATAAAACCTGCTCCGCCGGTAACAAAGTAGATCGGCATATTAGATCGTGCTCAGGGTCAACGCGTAAGGCGTTCGATCACAAATGTCGCAAAGTAAGCCTTTTTGTCGGTCTCAGTATCGGCCTTAGGGTGCGGGACGAGTCGATCGATAGTGACAGACCATCCCTGGAAGATATCGCCTTTGGGCCCGGCGTCGGTATTGAACTCGAATATCTTCGAGATCTTACCGCCGGTGATCTCTACTTTGACCTTGGCATTGCCCGACCAAATACAGTTGACCCCCTCGGGACAGCGCGAATCCTCTGTAACCTCGATGAATCTGACCTTGAGCTTGCTTCGTTTCGCGGTCTTCAGCTTCCCGACGCCGACGACTATTTTCTCCGGCGTCGAAGCAAGAACGGACCCTGAGATAAAAGCGAACAGCATGAATAGCGTAAAGAACCTCATTTGATACTCCCGACGGACATCGCCGTCTCACTTTAAGGAACGTTCGGCGATCCCGGAAATTGCATTCTACACGTCATGCCGAAGCTTTTTCTCCCGTCCCGATCTTAGAGATTATCGCATTGGCAAAATCGACCGTACTCGCGTTGCCGCCCAGGTCGCGGGTCAGCGTCGTTCCGTCGGCAAATACGTCAAGCATCGCCCGCTCGACCCGGTCGGCGGCATCCGTTTCGCCCAAATGACGAAGCATCAAAATTCCCGACATCAAGATCGCGGTCGGATTGGCGATGCCCTGTCCGGCTATATCCGGAGCAGAACCATGAACGGCTTCGAACACTGCGCCAAGCTCGCCGATATTAGCCCCCGGAGCCAAACCCAGCCCGCCGATAAGGCCAGCGCACAGGTCCGACACGATGTCACCGTACAGATTCTCGAGAACAAGTACATCAAACTGTTCGGGCCGCATCACGAGCTGCATACAGCAATTGTCTATGATCTTGTCATCGGCTTCGATCTCGGGGAACTGCTTTGCGACTTCATAGAAGCAGTCGAGGAACAAACCGTCCGACAGCTTCATAATGTTGGCTTTGTGTACAGCCGTGACCTTCTTACGGCCGTTAGCCCGCGCGTATTCGAATCCGTATTTGGCGATACGTGTCGAAGCCTTTTCGGTGATTATCTTCAAGCTTTCGACCACGCCCGGCACGACGACATGCTCGAGCCCGGCGTAGAGATCCTCGGTGTTCTCACGCATAACGACCAGGTCAAGCTCCGGGTAGCGGCACTTTACATTCGGCAGGGCCTTGACCGGACGAACATTTGCGTATAGGTCGAGCGATTTGCGGAGGCCGACGTTCACCGAAGTGAAGCCTTTCCCGATCGGTGTCATTTGCGGGCCCTTTAGGGCGACCTTGTTACGCTTGATAGACGCAATTGTTTCCTCGGGGAGCGTCGTGCCGTATTTCTCCTGCGCCTGAGCACCGAGTATGTGTGTTTCCCACTCGATATCGACGCCCGACGCTTCGATAATGCGGACAGTCGCCGCAACTATCTCCGGGCCGATGCCGTCGCCGGGGATGAGGGTGATAGTGTGTTTCATAAGACCGTAATTTATAATGATACCGTAATTACGGGATAGCGGCGAAACCAGTTGGCCGCGGATCTGGATGAGATCGGATGTACTTGTCATAGGCGGCGGAGTGATCGGCCTCGCGATCGCCCGCGAGGCGGGCCGTCGCGGGCTGCGCGTGACCGTCGTTGACCGGGCCGAATGCGGCCGTGAGGCCTCGTGGGCTGCAGCCGGTATGCTTGGCACTCAAACCGAGACCGAGCACGGCGGCGATTTCTTTGAGCTTTGCAGGCGATCGGCCGCCCTGTTTCCGGCTCTCGCTGATGAACTTCTCGACGAGACGGGCATCGATGTCGAATTGGATACCGCGGGAACCATCTCCGTCGCCTTTAGCGAGCCGGAACTTGAACGTCTGGCTGACAGCACGAAATGGCAGCGGGAGGCCGGGCTCCGAGCCGACATCATCTCTGCGGCTGACATTCGACGAGCTGAGCCATTTATCTCCACAGATGCGGCGGGCGGTGTCTTTATGCCCGACGATGGGCAAGTTGATAACCGACGTCTTGTCGAAGCTCTGCGTGCGTCGGCAGAGTCTGCGGGCGTATCGATCGTTGAAAATGAAGAGATAGCCGGACTCGTCACATCCGGCGGCGCAGTGACCGGAGCAAGAAGCGGAACGGCCGTATGGGAAGCGGATCATACTGTCGTTGCAACCGGCGCTTGGACCAGCCTCATCAAACTCGGGGAGATCGGTTCATTGCCCGAGATAAAGCCCATTCGTGGCCAAATAGCTGTTTACAAGACCGCAAAACGATTATTCACTCATGTCCTGCACGCTCGCGGCGGTTACCTTGTGCCTAGGAGGGACGGACGAGTGCTTATCGGTGCAACGGCGGAAGATGTGGGTTTTGACAAAAGCTCGACCTCGGCCGCCGGCGAATGGCTGCGGTCGGTCGCGGTGGGGACCGCTCCGGGACTCGCCAATCTCAGCTTCTCGGACGGATGGGCGGGCCTGCGGCCGGGAACGCCGGACGGTGATCCGATGATCGGCGGATTCGGCGGGCTGGAAGGGCTTACACTTGCCGTCGGCCACTATCGCAACGGCATTCTGCTTGCCCCGATCACGGCAAAGATGGTCGCGGATCGCATCCTCGGCGAGTACGAGTACCCGATCGCCAACGCGTTCCTGCCCGACAGATTCCGGTTTCGGGCGGTAAATGAGGCCAGATAATGAAGTTTTACGTCGTCGTGTACTTGTTATTTTTGTCGCTCGCGGCCGCGGGGCAGTCGGGCCGCGTCGCAGGTGACGGCAGCAGTCCCGACGGCAAGATGTCCGACAAGAGCGTTCGCGAGCTCTTTGAGGAAGCAGCCGCTTACGTTCGGACAAAAGCGTCGGAAATGGACGCAAAGAAAGTGCAGTTCAGCCAGGAGATCCTCGACCAGATCCGACGCGATCAACGAATGCTCGCGGCACGATATGCCTCGATAGCCGAGCTGAGGCTCAACCGGATTCCCGAGGATGTTTATTACACAGCCATGCTCTATTGGATGGCCGGCGATCAGGAGAGGACCGCGGCCCAATTTGCCGTATTTCTCCCGGCAGATGGTGGTGAGCCGGAAGCCAAACAGACGGCTCGTGCCATTTCCGCGGCTTCGCTCGCGCAGCTCGGCCGGACGGCAGAGGCAGAAGCTCTGCTCGCCGATTACAGCAAGAATGAGCCCCGCAAACTCGCTGAGACCTCGCGGATCCGTAATGAACTCGCTAAAGCGTATCTTGCGAAAGGTGACTTTGCACGTATGGCCCCGCACGCTGCCGCGAATTATGACGCCGCCAAGACACTTCTGGCCGATGCCGCATCACGTCCGCGAGCCTTGGACGAGCTGATCGATTCGGCCAGCTTGTTATTCGAAGCATACAAGGGTGCAGGCTCGGCCAAGCTCGCAGAAGACGCTCTTGACGAGTTTCGAACGACAGCCGCCGCGATCAATTCGCTGACGATGTATTTCTACGCAGCCGATCAAAAAATAAGATACTTGATCGATATCGGCCGCAAGCCCGACGCAATGAAATTCTATGCGTCAATACAAACACTGATCGATCAGGAAGTGAGAACCAAGCCCGGCCAGGAAGACCTCAGGTCCCGGTTCATAAGGCGAGCCCCCCACTACCAGCTGCTCGGCGAGTCGGCTCCGGAATTCACGGCGGCAGAGGTCTGGTTCCCGGGCGTCAGACGGACGTTCGCCGATCTAAAAGGAAAGGTCGTCCTCGTCGATTTCTGGGCGACGTGGTGTGCGCCGTGTATCGAGGCGTTCCCGGCGATCAATGAGATGTACTCCGATCTCGGGCCCGAAGGATTCGAAGTGATCGGCATCACGCGCTACTACGGAGCGGAATACGGCGGTGTTAAGGACGACGTCGCCGAGCTCGCCGGCCTGAAGCGTTTCAGGGAACAGTATAAACTGCAATATGATATCGTCGTCTCTCGCGGCCAGGCAGATCAGCTCCGCTACGGGGCCACTTCATTGCCGACGACAGTCATAATAGACCGAAAGGGAATTGTGAGATCGGTCGAGGTTGGTTACAGCCCGGGCCGGCTGCAGCAGATGCGCCAGGAGATCGTAAAGCTATTGGCCGAAAAATGACCTGATGCCCAAGAACGGTAAAACCGACCTGCGCACGACGAGGGGATTTTACGACCGTATCGCTGAGGTGCAGCACCTCGCGATGAAGCTCAACGGCTATCGGGCTTCCGTTTCAAAGTTCTTGAGATCTCTGGATCTCGAAATAACGCCCGATACGTCGGTGCTGGATGCTGGCAGCGGTACTGGGCTGGTCACGATGGCGTTCTTTGATGCCGGTTTCAAACCAAAACGCCTTGTCGCTCTCGACCTCTCGCACCGATCGCTGTTGTTGGTGAGAGAGCAAGCTCTGGAGAAACGCGAGGCCGCGGCTCGGACCGAGTTGGTTCAGGCCAATGTGCTCTCAATGCCGTTCGGCGACGATACATTCGACCTTCTGCTGATGTGCGGAGTGCTTGAGTACACGCCGCTCGATGACGGGCTTCGCGAGGCTGCCCGCGTGATGCGAAAAGGAGCAAAACTCGTTCTCCTGCCTGTCAAACCGTCCATTGTAGGTTCAGTGCTCGAGTTGCTTTATAATTTTAAGACACATCCGCTTGCTAAGGTTCGCGAGGCAGCATCACGTTATTTCAACATCGTCGGCAATCACGAGTTCCCGATCACCGAACCGATATCCTGGTCGAAAACGATCTTCTTGTTGGAGAAAAAATGAATCGTCCGTCGATAATCGCCCATCGCGGCGCCAGCGCCAATGCGCCCGAAAACACAATGGCAGCCTTTCGCCTGGCTTACGCGAGCGGTGCCGAGGGGCTCGAGTTCGACGTCCGGCTCTCCAAAGACGGCGTCCCGGTCGTCATCCACGATGCCACACTCGAACGGGTAGGCGAACTACGATCCAAGGTCAGCGATCTCACGCTCGAGGAATTGAAGCAGATCGACGTCGGTTCCTGGTTTGACCGCAAACATAAGAAACGGCAGCGCACCGATCATTCCGGCGAGCGGATCCCGACTCTCGACGAGGTCCTGGAACTGGCAAAAGCATCGGATGGGCCTCTCTATATCGAGCTGAAATGTGACCAGGTATCGGATGCGGAGGCCACGGCCCGAGCCGTCTGCGGCCTGATAGGTGATTCGCCCGCTTTGCCGCGAATGATCGTCAAAAGCTTTCGTCCGGCTGCCGTAATGGCGGTTCGGAGCCTGCTACCCGGCGTGACCACGGCCGCGCTCTTTTCGCCCGCGATATTGATGATCCTGCGACGACGGCGGCACATGATCGACCTGGCTCGCGAGTTCGGGGCCGATCAGCTCTCGCTTCATTATTCTCTGGCCGCTAAACACATCGTCAGAATGGCCGCGATGCCGGTAACCGTTTGGACGGTGGACGACCCGAAATGGATCGCGAAATGCGAACGCCGCGGCATCGGAGCTCTGATCACGAACGATCCCGCTCGATTCGCCGCCACGATGGAATGACGGCACATCTTGCCTCGTTTCGGAATTGGGCTTAGAATCTCGTTATCTTCTCAGGCGCGCATCACAATAGATGAAATTTTATAATAACGTCTTAGAACTCATCGGCAGAACGCCACTCGTACGCGTCAATCACATCACCCGTCAGCACAAGATCAAGGCGACGATACTTGCCAAAATGGAGAGCCTGAACCCCGGGTATTCTGTAAAGGATAGGATCGGCGTCTCGATGATCGACTGGGCCGAACGCGAAGGTGTGCTCAAGAAAGGCGGCACGATCATCGAGGCAACTAGCGGAAATACCGGCATCGGACTCGCGTTGACGGCCGCGGTCCGCGGATACAAATGTATCTTTGTACTTACGGACAAGGTGTCGATCGAGAAGAATCGTTACCTAAAAGCACTTGGAGCAGACGTCGTCGTGTGTCCGGCCGCGGCAAAGCCCGGCACGCCGGATCATTATGTAGAAACGGCAAAACGTATCGCTCACGAAACGCCCAGTTCGTTCTATCCCGATCAGTATAATCATCCGGCCAATCCGGCGGCTCATTATGCGACGACCGGGCCTGAGATCTGGGAAGCGACCGATGGGCGCATCACTCATTTTGTGGCCGGCATCGGTACCGGCGGCACTATCAGCGGCACGGGCAGATATCTAAAAGAGAAGAACCCGGCCATCAAGGTCATCGGTGCCGATCCCTACGGCTCCATCTTTAAGACCTACAAGGAATCAGGCCGCGTGCCTGAACCGCTGCCGTACCTGGTCGAAGGCATCGGCCAGTCGCTTCCGGTCGGCAATGCCGATATGAAAGCGATCGACGAGGTCATCAATGTCTCGGACCGGGATTCGTTCGAATACGCTCGGCAATTGTCGCGGCGCGAGGGCATATTCTGCGGAGGCTCCACCGGCACCAATTTTGCGGCCGCGTTAAAGGTAGCCGAAACGCTCGATGAGAACGCGGTCGTCGTTTTTATCGTCTGTGACACCGGCGAGCACTATCTTACAAAGTTCCACTCGGATGAATGGCTAAAGGAGAAATTGCTCCTCGAGCCGCAGCGGATCACTGCCAGCCTGATTGCCGAGACCAAGAACGGTTCGTCGCCGGCCGAACTCGTCTTTGTGCGGCCGGATGAGACAGTGTCGGAGGCGTTGGCAAAGATGAACGGCCACGGCGTCACACAATTGCCCGTGATCGAGGAAGGCCGGTCGGTCGGCTCAGTTCGCGAAAGCGGGCTGCTGACCAAATTGTTGGCTGACCGCGGGCTGCTCGAAGCAAAGGTCGGCGACATCATGGACAAGAGCTTCCCCGTGGTCGAGATGGATACGAGCCTGAACGAGATCAAGAGCAAGCTCCAGCGCAATCCGGCCGTGTTGATTGAGGATTTTAAGCGGATCACGGGTATAATCACCCGAGCTGACGTTCTGGACCTGCCGGGCTAGAACTCGACGTCGGTATTTATCAAAGGCGATGAGCGACGAAAAATGGGAAATGCCAAGGCCTGTCTTTCGCAGTTCCGCCGGAACTCCGGTTTCGACGCCCGATCCGATTGTGCTCGATCTCGTCGATCCCGAACCTGACACGCTGCAACCACACGCCGACGAATCGCAGCTTGCCTCGCTTTACGATCCGCCCTCTGAGCCGCCAGACCGACGCTCCGACAACCTGCCGGAGGCTCGCCCGGACCAAGCTCCAGATACGGATGCAGCGGCTCCTCAGCCGTTTGCCGTCGAGGACATCGAGGTCGCCGAGACGATCGAACGCGAACGCCCAAGCGGCAAGGATCGCGGTACGCTCGGGCGTATCTTGATGATGATTATCCTGATAATTCTCGGCGGGCTGATCCTTACGGCCGCACTTTTCTTCTACTTCGTAGGCAGTATTCGCACCTCGGACCCCTTCTAGCCGCGTCATGCAATTCGTCCTCATCGGCGGCGTCTATAGATTGTGATGAATCAAGCCAAGCTCATCATTGACGGCCGCGATCACGAACTCAAGGAGGCTGTCGCTTCAGTCGGCAGAACGCCCGACAACTCCATTTCTTTCCCAGACGATGATAGGATCTCGCGCCATCATGCAGAGATCGAGTTTCGCGACGGATCTCACTACCTGATCGACCTGGGAAGCAGCAACGGTACCGCCGTGAACGGCGCTGCGATCAGCGGCGAGGCCGAGCTAAAGGATGGCGATCGGATCGTCTTTGGGGGTTCGAGAGAGGCCGTCTTTTCACTATCGGACGGCTCCCGATCCGAGGATCCGGCCGGCAGCAGCACACCGAAAATTACCTCGAACGAGACGGAACCGATCCCCGGGGCCGACCTGCTCAGTTACGAAGCGAAAGCTGCGGGCAACCGAGCCGTTTACTCAGGGATCGATGCCGCAGGGACAGCCGCCGGTGCTCCCGGCGGAGGCTCCAACCCGATGATACTCGTTGCCGGCGTCGTTTCAGGACTTGCGTTAGTGGCCGTCGCGGCTACGGTTGCGGTCTATTATTCGGGCGGCTCGACGAATTGCGATGCGAGGGCTCGCATCATCAGGCCGGAGGCGGGCGATTCGATCACCGGGGCGGTTGATGTCGAGCTGGACGTGACGGACCCCGGATGCGTCGCAAAGGCCGTCATAGTCATCGACGACACGGATGTTGCGGCCGCCGAGCCGCCGGCCTTCAAGGCCGTGCTAGACGCCAGAGCGATCCCCGAGTTCGCTGACGGCCGCGACCATCAAGTCACCGTGGACCTGATCGACGAGACGGGCATTCGGATCCGAGGACGAGATCCGATCTTGCTCGCTTTCGATACTAAGGCCTCGGCAAAACCGACACCTGCGATACAAATTGCCGATGCGAATACGAACGCAGGCCCCCAGAAACAGGCTTCGGTCTCGTTGCTTGAGGTTCAGAGTATGGCACAGAAGCTTGTCGCTCAATTCGCCGGTGGAAAGGCCTACGATCTCAGGGATCGGCAGTTCCTTCAGGAGATCCAAAAACGGACCGCCGAGTTCGCTCTTGCCGGCTACTCAGAGAGGGCCGCAGCTTATCGCGATGTGATAAATGTCGCATTTGTCCGCGAACAGAATATCGATGCCCCGATCGGATTCATATTGGCGATGAGCCGATCGAAATTTGACCCGACAAAAGCGGGTAATGACGAAGGGCTATGGCGAATGGACAGGACATTTGTCGCCGACAATAAATACGACGGCTCCTGCGGGAGTTCGACCTTGATGGATAAGGACCAGACTTGCGCGGCACGCGCGGCCGCCGCATATATGAAGGCTCTTGTGCTGGGTGCGCTCGACGGAGACCCGCTCTATGGCGTGGCCGCTTTTGGCAAGACACCGGCGGACGCTGCGGAATGGAAGACCAAGCTGCCGGCGAATCGTTCCGACATCTGGCGTGCCATCCAGGGCAATGCAGAGAGAGAGCAGCTACTTCGATTCCTGGCGGCCGGGATCGTCACGGAGAATCCAAAGCGTTTTGGCCTGGATAAGGACAGGCCGCTTTCCGAGCTATATCGGATAACATTGTAGGCAGAGCAGAAGATGGCCCGTCTGATCATCAGATACACGAGCGGCGACACCAGCGGCGAACGCGAGATACCCGAAGGCCGAGCCACGATCGGCCGCGGCGACGAGGCGGTCTTCCGATTCGACGACATAGGGCTGTCGAGACTCAATTCAAGCATCTACAACGAGGGCGGCAGACTGTGGATCGTGGATGAAGGCTCGACGAACGGAACCCGTATAAATGGCTCGTCCGCAGGTGCGAATGGGACACCGCTCGCGGCGGGTGACCGGATCGAGATCGGAAATTCGACACGGCTTATGATAGAAGCGCCGGCGGCGGCCGCCGCACCGCCGCCAGAGGCTGTCGTTGTACCGGTCGCTGCTTCTGAACCGGTCACGGCTGATCGGTCGTCGATGGGCCCGGTCATCCTTATTGCGGGTGCGATCTTTGTGATAAGCATATCAGCGGTGTTGATGGTCGTGGCTTTGATGGGCGGCGGCAGCAATACGACGGCGGCGAATACATATGCCGCGGATCCTGATCTCGAACCTACGCCCCGGACATTCGATTCGCCTCGCCCATCCGCGGGGCCGGCTAATTCTGCAGAGCCCGGTAATGTCGGTTCGGTGACGTCCGACGTGCAGCCTACGGTCTCCGCTACGCCGTTTCTGCCGTCCAAACGTTACCCTGATATGACCGACCCGGAAAAGCGTGCTTATATCGAATCGAAGGCCATGCGTGTCGCTCAGGTAATAGGCAACAACACAAGCGAAAAGATCCCGGACGACGCCGTTACACGTATAAAATCGTTCGCTGACGCATATGCTTCCCGGCTCAAGGTGAGGCCGCTCGGAGGTTGCCGATTCGGCGACAATCTGCAGGTCACGTTCGAACGTGCCAGCCGCAACGCTCCCTTCATAGTGCG
>JAHBSM010000008.1 GCA_019639115.1 Acidobacteriota bacterium
TAAGATCCAGAACTACATTGGCGGGGAACTCATCGCTCCAGTGTCGGGGGAGTATCTCGATAACTATGACCCCGCGACGGGCGAGGCCTATTCGTATATTCCGGATTCGGATCAGCGGGACGTCGAATCTGCCGTGAATGCAGCACAGCTCGCTTTTCTATCGTGGTCTGGGACATCGCCCGAGGAACGTTTTGCGATCCTGATGCGCCTGGTGGCGCTGATCGAGCGTGATCTCGAGCCGCTTGCGCTTGCCGAGTGTGTCGATCAGGGCAAGCCGCTATCGCTCGCACGCAGTGTCGATATTCCGAGAGCGGCGGCAAATTTTCGTTTCTATGCAACAGCGACTATGCATACCGCGAATGAATCGCACGAGACCCACGGTGCGGGAGGAGTTCACGCGATCAATTATACGCTGCGGCAGCCGCTCGGCGTCGTCGGCTGCATAAGCCCTTGGAATCTGCCGCTGTATCTATTCACCTGGAAGATAGCGCCGGCGATCGCAGCCGGCTGCACCGTAGTCGCAAAACCGTCTGAGGTGACGCCAATGACGGCGTATCTGCTGTCTAAGCTCTGCATCGAGGCCGGATTGCCGGCCGGGGTTCTGAATATCGTACACGGCACCGGGCCCAAGGTCGGCTCGGCGATCGTCGCTCATAAAGATGTAAGAGCAATTTCGTTCACAGGCGGCACGAGAACCGGCGAAGAGATCGCCCGCGTCGCCGCGCCGATGTTCAAGAAACTCTCGCTCGAGCTCGGCGGCAAAAATCCGAACATTGTCTTTGCCGACTGCAATTACGAAGAGATGCTCGCGACGACCGTGCGTTCGTCGTTCTCAAATCAGGGCGAGATATGTCTCTGCGGCTCGCGGATATTTGTAGAGCGGCCGATGTTCGAGCGGTTCAAGAATGACTTTGTGGCACACGTTGCCGCGCTTAAGGTCGGCGATCCGCTCGAAGCGAAGACGAACGTCGGTGCGATCGTGTCGAAACAGCACTTCGACAAAATAATGTCCTACATCGAGCTCGCTAAGACCGAAGGCGGGACGATCCTCTGCGGCGGCAAACAGGCGCATCCCGATGACCGCTGCTCTGACGGATGGTTCATCGAACCGACGGTCATCGAGGGCCTGTCGCACGATTGCCGCACCAATCAGGAAGAGATCTTCGGCCCGGTCGTGACGATTATGCCGTTCGATACGGAAGACGAAGTTTTGGGTTATGCAAACAGCGTTCGCTACGGTCTGTCCGCGACCGTCTGGACCGAAAACCTTTCGCGGGCCCATCGCATCTCATCGAAACTGGACTCCGGCATCGTATGGGTAAACTGCTGGATGCTCCGCGATCTGCGGACGCCTTTCGGCGGCGTAAAAGACAGCGGCATCGGCCGCGAGGGCGGATTTGAAGCACTCAAGTTCTTTACTGAAGAGAAGAATATATGCGTGAAGTTATGAAAGTCATCATCTTTTTATTGATCGGTTTGACCATGATCTCGACGGCGGTCGCACAACAGAACCCGCCGACCGAATCGGCGATGTCGCGGTTCCTGCGATATGTGAAGATCGACACGCAGTCGGCGGAAGACCAGCCGGCACCGCCAAGCACTAAGAAGCAGCTTGACCTGGCGAATTTGCTTGCGAAGGAGCTAAAGGAGCTGGGCGTCAGGGACGTTCGGATCAGCGAATGGGGAATTGTTTACGGCATGGTGCCGGGGAATCTGCCTGATAATTCCCGAGTGCCGACTATTGGTTTCATCGCTCATATGGACACGAGTCCGGCGGTGTCCGGTGCGAATGTTAACGCGATTATTCATAAGAATTACCAGGGCGGCGATATTGTCCTGCCAAATGACAAGACTCAAGTGATCACGGTCGTACAGAATCCGGATCTGAAGAATCTGATCGGCGACGACATAATTACGGCCGATGGCACGACGCTGCTCGGCTCTGACGACAAAGCCGGCGTCGCCGCGATCATGACGATGATCGACACGCTGATGAAGAATCCGCAGATCATGCACGGCAACATCGCCGTCGCCTTTACTCCCGACGAAGAGGTCGGCGGCGGGATCGAGAAATTTGACATCGAAGGCTGGGGAGCGAAGTTCGCTTACACCGTAGATGGCGAGCAGCTCGGCGATATCTCGAACGAGACCTGGTCGGCTCGGACCGCGACGATCACGTTCCACGGCAGGTCCACGCATCCCGGTACGGCCAAAGGCGTAATGATCAATTCTGCCTACGCGGCAGGAGCCTTTCTCGCTCAGTTCGCCAAATATCCATTCCGTCCGGAAACAACGGCAGGCCGCGTGGGCTTCCTTCATCCATACGTGGGAAATCTTGACGTCGAGACGTCAACAGTGAAGGTGCTGATAAGGGATTTTGACCTATCGGGCGTGGAGGCCAAAGAGCGGACGATCAAGCAGATGGTCGCGGCCGTCCAACGACAATTTCCAAAGACAAAGATCGATTATGCGAGCACACTCGGATACCTGAATATGAAGGAAGTGCTCAAGGATCATCCGCAGTTGACCGACTACGCTATCGAGGCAGCGAGACGGGCCGGGATCAAGGCCGAATTGCGGCCGATACGAGGCGGCACTGACGGCTCGCGGCTAACTGCAATGGGACTGCCAACGCCGAACCTGTTCACCGGCGGCCACAATTTTCACGGAAAGCTAGAATGGAACTCGCGTCGGGGACTTGAGAAGTCAACCGAGACACTCGTACATCTGATCCAGATCTGGGCCGAAAAAGGAAAGTGATCGGCCGCGGCCGGTCACTTGATCTCGGTGTAGAGCTCCGGGAATTTGGCTTTCAATGCGGCTAATTTTGGGCGATCGTGAACGACGATATAGATGTCGTCGGGGTTTCGCCGCATGTAGTCCTGATGGTAATCCTCGGCAGGGAAGAATTCCCTTAGCGGGACGACCTGCGTCACGATACGGCGGCTGAACGCTTTGCTCCGCGTCAATGCGTCTATCGCGGCCAAAGCTGTTCGTCTTTGTTCTTCGCTCGCATAGAAGATCGCGGATCGATACTGCGGGCCGACGTCCGGGCCCTGACGATTCAATTCGGTCGGGTTGTGCGCAACCGAGAAGAACACTTGTAATAGCTGCTGGTACGAAACGATATCAGGGTCGAACGTGACCCTTACGGATTCGGCGTGGCCGGTCGTTCCTGATCCTATGGCTTCGTAGTTTGCGGTCGCCTTTGTCCCGCCGGCGTAGCCAGACGTAGCATCAGTCACGCCTTTGACGTGCTCAAATACGGCCTCAACGCCCCAGAAACAGCCACCGGCGAACACTGCGGTCTCTTCGCGGCCAAACGCAGTTGAGACGGCAAAAACTAACGCCAGAATGCAGCCGCCGATCATACGAATATACAATTTCATCGCAGTTATATTCCTTCAACTAGGCATTCTATTCGCTCAACAAGTAAAATAGATGTATGGCTGACACGGTAGAATCGTCCCGGGCACCTAAGCCTGTCGGGCTGTACCCGCACGCAAGACGCGTCGGCGGACTGTTGTTCCTCTCGGGCGTCGGCCCAAGGGAACGCGGAACGGCGACGATACCCGGCGTTGAATTGAACGAGGCCGGCGAGATCGTCACGTACGACATCGAGGCACAGTGCCGATCGGTCTTCCAGAACGTAAGATTCATTTTAGAGGACGCGGGTTCGTCTTGGGATAAAATAGTTGACGTAACGGTATTTTTGACGAATATGAAGGCGGATTTTGCGGCATATAATCGCATCTACGCTGAGTATTTCGCGGAGAATCAGCCTTGCCGTACAACTGTCGAGATCGGCTCGCTGCCGACGCCGATCGCGATCGAGTTGAAGGTCATAGCAACAGTCGCCGAATAAGTAAAAGGAGCATAAATGATACAAACAAAAGGCTACGCAACACACGATGAGAACGCTAAGTTCGTGCCGTTCGAGTTCGAACGCCGCGATGTCGGCCCGAATGACATTTTGATCGACATCGCATACGCGGGGATCTGCCACTCGGATATCCATCAGGCAAAAAATGAATGGAAGGATTCGATGCCGACCAATTATCCGCTCGTGCCGGGCCACGAGATCGTCGGCCGCGTCTCGCAGGTCGGGAGCGATGTGACGAAGTTCAAGGTCGGCGACACGGCGGGCATAGGTTGCTTTGTCGATTCGTGCCGAGAGTGTCCTAGCTGCACAAGCGGGCAGGAGCAGTTCTGCCACAAGCAGGCAGCCTACACCTACAACGGGACCGAGATGGATCGCGTGACCAAGACCTATGGCGGGTATTCCGACAAATACGTGATCGATGAGAACTACGCACTAAAAGTGAACGCAACCGGTGACCTCGCCGGTGTCGCACCGCTGCTGTGCGCGGGCATCACGACCTATTCGCCGCTGCGCCGGTTCAAGGTCGGGCCGGGACAGAAGGTAGGCATCGTCGGCCTGGGCGGTCTCGGCCATATGGGTGTGAAACTCGCCGTTGCGATGGGAGCTGAGGTGACCGTATTCAGCACTTCGCCATCGAAAGAAGGCGACGCTCTAGCTCTCGGAGCTCATCATTTCGTCGTGACCCGCGATCCGGCGAACATGACGCCGCTCACCGGTACGTTCAACTTTATCCTCGACACGGTCTCCGCGGATCACGATATCAATCCGTATCTGAACCTTTTGGGCCTCGGAGGAGCGATGGTCGTGGTCGGAGTGCCTGCCAGCCCAAACGTCGTGCATTCGCTGTCGCTGATCTTTGGCAATAAGACGCTCTCGGGTTCGTTGATCGGCGGCATTCCTGAAACGCAGGAGATGCTTGATTTCTGTGCGGAGCATAACATCACGTCAGATGTCGAAGTGATCAAGCCGGATTACATCGAGACCGCTTATGACCGCACCGTAAAGGCCGACGTACGGTACAGGTTCGTCATTGATATGAACAATGCCTAGATACGTCGCTCTTCTTCGCGGGATCAACGTCGGCGGCAATACGATGTTGAAAATGTCCGACCTCAAGCTCTGCCTCGAAAGGGCAGGGCTTGAGAACGTCGTCACGTACATAAACAGCGGCAACGTCGGGCTCGACCATGCGGGAAGCGAGGCCGAGGTCATCGAACTGATAGAACGAGCGATCGAGACAGATCTTGGGAGGGTCATCCCGGTCATGGTCCGTTCGCGGGCTGCGGTCGAAAATGTGATCGCGGCGAATCCTTTCGAGGGAGAGTTCGAGAGCCATAAGGAAATGCACGTCTTGTTCCTCAAAACCGAGTTGGCCGAGGACAAAGCTGAGCAGCTTACTTACGCCGCTCAGCCTCCAGAACGCTATTCGATCATGGGCCGCGAGGTCTATTGTCATCTGCCGATGGGTGTCGCGGACAGTCTGCTTGGCAGGTCATTCGTCGAAAAGAAGCTCAAGGTCGAAGTGACCGGACGCAACTGGCGTACGGTCCAAAAGCTCGCCGTTTTATGACCCGCTTGGCTATTTCTCGTTGTTTCGTGATTAAATGCGTCGTATGATCCGCCGGCCATTCAACTTCAAACAATGGATCGATGAACATCGGCATTTGCTAAAGCCGCCGGTCGGGAATCAGTGTGTTTATCAGGACGAGGATTTTATCGTGATGGTCGTCGGCGGGCCGAATTCGCGAAAGGATTATCACTGGGAAGAGGGCGAAGAGCTGTTCTACCAGATCGAGGGCGATGTCAAGGTGCTCATCCAGGAGGACGGCAAAGCCGTCGAGGTGCCGATACGCCAGGGCGAGATGTTCCTGCTGCCGCCGCGTATCCCGCATAATCCCGTACGCGGCGAGAACACTATCGGACTTGTGATCGAGCGCAAACGCCGCGAGGGCGAGCTAGACGGGCTGATGTGGTTCTGCGAGAACTGCAACGAAAAGCTCTACGAAGAGTATTTCCAGCTCGGCGACATCACAACGCAATTCCAGGGTGTTTTCAAGAAATTCTACGGCTCAGAGGGCCTGCGGACGTGTGACAAATGCGGGGCCGTGATGGAGCCTCCGCCGGTCGTTTCCTAAATGCTAAAGATCGACGTTCATACCCATATTCTTCCAAAGGACATTCCTGCGTGGAAGGACCGATTTGGGTATGGCGGATTTATCACACTCGATCATTATCAACCGTGTTCAGCCCATATGGTGCGTGACGACGGCAAGCAGTTCCGCGATGTCGAATCGAATTGCTGGGACCCCGCTCAACGCATCGATGAGATGGATGCTCACGGCATTAGCGTTCAGGTCCTCTCGACCGTGCCGGTGATGTTCAGCTATTGGGCTGAGCCGGAGCATGGGCTGGAGGTTTCAAAATTCCTTAATGACCATATTGCTGAGCTGGTCAGCAAGTTTCCGCTCAGATTCATCGGACTTGGAACAGTGCCGATGCAGGACACCAGGCTCGCCATCCAAGAGCTCGGACGCTGTAAAGAGATCGGAATGGCCGGTGTCCAGATCGGTACCAACGTCAATCAACTCAATCTTGGCGAGCCGCAGTTCCTGGAGTTCTTCGAGGCCTGCGAGGAGATGGAAATGGCAGTTTTCGTCCATCCGTGGGAGATGATGGGCGAGGAGCATATGCAGAAATACTGGCTACCTTGGTTGGTAGGCATGCCGGCGGAGACGTCACGCGCTATATGCTCGATGATCTTTTCGGGCACGCTCGAAAAATGTTCGCAGCTGCGGATCTGCTTTGCACACGGCGGCGGTTCATTCCCGGCGACGATCGGCCGTATAGAGCACGGCTTTTTGGTTCGTCCCGATCTGTTTCCCGACAATCGCCACAGCCCGCGTAAATATTTGAGCCGATTGTATTTCGATTCGCTTGTTCACGAGCGACAGAAGCTCGAGTATCTGGTCAGTCTGGTCGGTGCCGACCAGGTGATGCTGGGGTCGGATTATCCTTTTCCGCTCGGCGAAGCGGTGCCCGGAAGCCTCATAGAATCAATGCCTTACGACGAGGCGATCGTTGAGATGCTGCTCCACGGGGCCGCGCTCAACTGGCTGAACATACCCGCTGATACGTTCAGTGGCTAACCCGGGAGCCGCGTCGATATGGCGTAACAAAGGCGTAACACCGATGCCGCATCCTTGCTCTTATGCCAAAGCTTGATGTCCTTCGATCGGTATTGATCGGTCTCGTAATAGCCTCGACAACACTTACTTCGACCGCTCAGAAAGTGGTCATGCCGGTCGCGATCGCGCCCGACGGCTCCAACGTCGATTCGATGGCGTTCTGGATACCCGGACGAGCCGCTGAGAGCCAACTCTTTATCACAGAAAAAGGGGCCGGGCTGATGGTCGTGTCCGCTGACGCGTCGGCGACGCTGATCCGTCGCGTTGACGGACTCCAAAGGCCAAACGCAATAGTGATCGAGCAGAACGTTCCGGTCGGCAAGGCCCGCCGTGACCTGGCCTTTGTCACCGAACGCGACGGCGACAAGGTATCGGTCTTTACGGTGCCGGATCTCGAGCGTATAGGCGAATTCGCTGTAGGGCTCAAACAGCCGATGGGCATCTCGCTGTACCGGGACCGAGATAAACTTTTCGCTTTTGTCGTGCCGAAGCGAGGCGAGGGCTCGGCAAAGGTCGTCAAGTACGCTCTCGACATCCTACCGAGAGGTGTGACCGCTGAGAAGCTCGTCGAATTTGGAGCGGAACTGACCCCGAATCAGGAAACTGTCGTGGTCGATCGTGTTGCTCGGTTGGTATATGTCGCTGACGAAACGGCAAAGGACATCAAGATCTACGGGCTGGACGGCAAATTCGAACGCTCGGTCGGCGACGGCCATTTTCAGGCACAGGTAGAGGGTTTCACGATCGCCGTATGCGGCCGCCAGCGGTATGTGATCGCCAGCGACCAGCTTCCGGTTACGGAATTTGAGGTATTTCGGCTGCCCGGGTTCGACCACGTCGGTACGGTTGTCACAACTGCTCGAATTACTGACGGAGTTGCTGTCGCACAAGTGCCGCTGCCGGGCTTTCCCAATGGCATATTTGCCGCCCAGTCCGACCCCGTCGGCGGCGGCGGCCTGCGGGTCGAGCTATTTGACCTGAAGGAATTCATGGCGGCCGCCGGCGTCAGATGCGGCCGCTGAGAATCACTTCATTGTTTCGAGTATTCCTGCAATGTCTTCCTCGGTCGTGTCTGGATTGATAAAGCAGAACCGAGCGACCGTCTCGCTGCCCGAAGGAGCTCGCCATTTGGTTGGTGCGACCAGTGCAAAACCCGATTTGTGATTCGCTAGCGTCCAATCGCGATATTGTTCTGCAGACCAGCCTATACGGCGAAAGACCACACACGACAGACTTGGGTCTCGGACGAGTTCTGTATGTTCGGACGCCATTATGAGCCGCCCGGCGATCGAAGCCAGCTCGATACCTCGTTCAATAGCTTGGGTGTATCGATGCGTCCCGTGCATCGCGAGCGAGAACCATAGAGGCAGCCCTCGAACGCGTCGAGTAAGCTGGATCTGATAGTCGGCGGGATTGAATCCGCGGATCGCCTCGTCGTTGAAGATATCCAGGTAGGAACCCTCCTGAGCGTGTGCGTTGCGGGCATGCTCCGGCCGTCGATATATGACCGCTCCGCAATCATATGGCGAAAAGAGCCATTTGTGCGGATCTATCGTGACGCTATCGGCTCGTTCGATGCCGTTGAATAAATGACGTACCGATGGAGCCGCCAGAGCACCGCCGCCGTAAGCCGCGTCCACGTGGAACCAGATGTCCCGTTCGGAACAGACGTCCGCAATGCCCGCCAGATCGTCGATGATACCCGAATTCGTCGTGCCGCCGGTGCCGATGACCGCAAAGACACGTTCTCGTTCGTCCGGCGCCATCCCGTCGAGCGTGTCCCGCAAGTGCTGCCCCGTGAGCCGATCTTCGGTCGGGAGTGACAGGACGTCGGCGTCGATGACCTTTGCCATTGCCCGAACTGAGGAATGAGCACCGTCCGAAGCGATGACGATCCCGCGACGCGGGCCCATTCCCGGCGAAAGCGAACGCCAATATTCGCGTGCGGCCACCATCGCGGAAAGGTTCGCCTCGGTCCCGCCGCTGGTAAACACGCCAAAACTGCCATCCGGCATCCCGGTCAGAGACACGAGCCATGACATCGCCTGATTTTCGGCGAATATGCATCCCGCTCCCTCGAGCCAGAACGCTCCGTGTACGCTGGCGGCCGAAGTGACCAGATCGAATAGGACCGCCGCACGCGTAGGCGAGGCCGGAACGAATGCCAGATGTCGTGGATGGTCGATAGCGACGCTGGCTTTGACCAAAACGTCGCGAAAGAGAGCGAATGCGCGTTCGCCGCCGATACCTTTTTCGGTAATGGTCTCGCCGACGAGCTCGCTGAGTTCGGCCGCCGTTTTTGGGAATCCGAGCTGAGGGTCGGTGTCGGATATCCGGCCAATGGCAAATTTGATCACGTCGAGCGACATCTCGACGAGGTCCAGATCGACATTATGCATATTCCTGGGGCGCCGCGTGGTTCACTTAGAGCATACGACAACTAAAGCCGGCTGAGAAGTATCCAATGCTGACCGGCGGCGGCGTTTGGGTTATCATTGTTCGGACAAATGGCGAACTACGACGAAGCGATCAGGGAAGCGAAGGCATTGGACGCAGGTGACCCTTTGAGCGGGTTCAGGAATGAGTTCGAGATGCCGTTGGCCCACGACGGAAGCGAATCGATCTATCTGACTGGCAACTCGCTCGGGCTGATGCCTAAACGTACTCGCGACCACGTTAATGCGGAATTGGACGATTGGGCCAGGCTCGGCGTTGACGGCCACCTGAACGCCCGACATCCATGGCTGCCCTATCACGAATTTGTGACCGAGCCGCTAGCGCGCCTGGTCGGCGCAAAGCCGATCGAGGTCGTAGCGATGAATTCGCTCACGGTGAACCTTCATCTCCTTTTGGTCTCTTTCTATAGGCCGACATCGGAACGGTACAAGATCATTATCGAGAAAGGTGCATTCCCGTCGGATCGGTATGCGGTCGAATCGCAAGTGAGATTTCACGGCTATGATGCGACGACCGGCTTGATCGAATTGGCTCCTCGCGACGGCGAATCGTGTCTTAGAACCGACGATGTGCTGGCGGCGATCGACCGCGAAGGTGAAAGCACGGCGTTGATATTGCTTGGCGGCGTCAACTATTACACGGGCCAGGCCTTCGATATGCGGGCGATCACCGAGGCCGGGCATAAACATGGCTGCATTGTCGGATTCGACCTGGCCCACGCGGCGGGCAACCTCGAGTTGAGGCTCAATGAATGGGACGTCGATATAGCGGCGTGGTGTTCGTACAAGTACTTGAATGCAGGCCCGGGCGGCATCGCCGGTATTTTTGTCAACGAACGCCACGCGCGTTCGTTTGATTTGCCTCGTTTTGCCGGTTGGTGGGGCCACGACAAGGCTACGCGGTTCAAAATGGGCCCGGACTTCGTTCCCCTCGAGGGAGCCGAGGGCTGGCAATTGTCTAATCCGCCGATACTGCAGTTGGCGGCGTTGCGGGCGTCGCTCGAGATCTTTGACGCGGCCACGATGCCGGCACTTCGGCTGCGATCGGAACGGCTGACCGGCTATCTGGAACGGTTGCTCAAGGCGATCGCAACCGAGCGCATCACGATCATCACGCCCAGTGAACCAAGTGAACGCGGGTGTCAGCTTTCTATCAGAGTGAGGGACGCCGACCGTTCACTTTTCGATGCATTGACCGCCAGGGGCGTCGTTGCGGACTGGCGTGAGCCGGACGTTATCCGTGTTGCGCCGGTGCCCCTTTATAACAATTTCTCAGACGTAGTGCGCTTCGCATCGATACTTAGCGACTGCCTTGCGCTAGAATAGATCGCAAGCAAGCCTCGACGATCATATGACCGGCGCGCGTCGCGGCCTTTGTCTGAACCAACATGACGCGCGCGATTATAAACGGTACCCCATCCGAGTTCCCCGACGGTATTACCATACTCGAAGCAGCACGTCGCTGCGGCGCCGATATACCGACACTTTGCGCTGACGACCGGCTAAAGCCGGCAGGCGCATGCCGACTTTGCCTGGTCGAGGTGGCGGGGTCGGCCCGCGAGACCGCGGCCTGTGCGACGGTGCTGGCCGAGGGAATGACGGTCGAGACGCATTCTGCGGCCACCGAAGAGGCACGAAAATGGAACCTGCGAATGCTCGCCCGCAGCTATCCGCGAAAGGCCTTTGAGCAGTTCCCCGACAAGCCATTCCACCGTATCGCGCGGCAATACGGGCTGACGGCGGACGATTTCGCAAACGAGGCTGATGCGGCCGCGATAGACGATTCGCATACATATATCCGCGTTGATATGTCGCGGTGTATCGATTGTTTCTCATGCGTCCGGATCTGTGACGAAGTCCAGGGGCAGTTCGTGTGGCAAGTAGCAGGCCGCGGGGAATACTCGAACATAGTTTCGGATAATTTCGGCCCGTTCGGCGATAGCAGTTGTGTGTCGTGCGGGGCCTGTTCGGATGTGTGTCCGACCGGAGCGCTTGAGGACCGTTCGATCTTAGAACGCGGCTTGCCCGAAAAATGGACCCGCACGACGTGTCCGTATTGCGGTACGGGCTGTGAGATGGACGTGGGGACGCGCGACGACAAGATCGTGCAGATTCGGCCTGCTGCCGACGCACCGGTGAACAACGGGCATCTATGCGTAAAAGGCCGCTATGCGTTCGATTTCGTCGACGCTCCGGATAGGATGACGGAGCCAATGATACGCGAGAACGGGGAATGGCGAGCCGCTGGTTGGAATGAAGTTATAGGCCTGGTTGCCTCTCGATTGACGGAATTTGTCGAAAGACACGGCAGGGACAGCGTCGCCGTTCTGGGCTCGGCAAGGGCGACGAACGAGGAAAATTACGTCGCTCAGAAATTCGCTCGTGTCGCCTTGGGCACGAACAACGTCGATTGCTGTGCACGTGTCTGCCACACGCCCACAGCGGCCGCTATGAAAATGATGCTCGGCACAGGGGCGGCGACAAATTCCTTTGACGATATCGAACATGCAAGGACGATCCTGATCTGTGGAGCCAATCCGACAGAGAATCACCCGATCCCCGGTGCCCGGATCAAGCAAGCCGTGCGAAACGGAGCGTTTCTGATAGTCATAGACCCGCGGCGGACTGAGCTGGCACGATACGCAGATATTCATCTTCAAGTGCGTCCGGGTAAGAACATACTCCTCTTCAATTCACTCGCTCACGCCATAGTTGACGAAGGGCTTGCGGACGCTGAGTTCATTGCCGAGCGTGTCGATGAGTTCGCAGAATTCGCGGCTTTCGTCGCCGGATACTCGCCCGAGTCTGTGGCGGAGGAATGCGGTGTCAAGGCCGAGGATATCCGGGCCGCAGCCAGAGCTTACGCGAGGACTAAGCCCGCGATGTGCTTCCACGGACTTGGGATGACGGAGCATCTGCAGGGTACCGAAGGCGTGATGACGATCGTCAATCTGGCCCTTTTGACCGGCAACATCGGCAAGCCCGGGACCGGAGTGAACCCACTCCGCGGGCAGAACAATGTGCAGGGATCAGCACATATGGGATGCGATCCCGGTATATTGACGGGATCGGTTCCAGTCGAGGACGGCCGTGAACTGTTCGAGGCCGTCTGGCAGGCACCTATACCGATCGCGAAGGGCCTGAATCAGCTGCAGATGATGGATGCCGCACGCGATGGAAAGCTAAAGGCTTTATGGTGTATCGGTTACGACGTGTTCTTGTCCAACGCAAATTCGCACGAGACAGCCAGATCTTTTGAGGGACTGGAGTTCTGCATCGTTCAGGACCTGTTTCTCAATGAGACGGCAAAACGCTTTGCCGACGTTTTTCTCCCCGCGGCTTCGTCATTCGAAAAGGACGGCACGTTCATGAACGCCGAGCGGCGCGTACAGCGAGTTAGGGCAGCGGTCAATCCCAGAGGCAAGGCGAGGACGGATTGGCAGATCGTTTGCGACGTTGCAAAAGCGATGGGACAGGGAGAACATTTCGCTTTCGGGTCGGCCGCCGATATATGGGACGAGATACGTGCGGTGTGGCCAGCCGGTCGCGGTATCACGTATTCGCGTATCGAGAGCCGCGGGCTGCAATGGCCTTGCACGGACGGATCGGATCCCGGCCTGCCGGTGCTGCACGGCGAAACCTTCTCGATCGGCAAGCGTGCGGCGCTCCGCCGGGTCAAACACCGGCCGACGCCGGAGCAGGTATCCGAGGACTTCCCGTTTTTGCTCACCACGGGCAGGACGCTATATCATTTCAATGCGGGCACGATGACCATGCGAACGCCGAACGCAAGCCTTCGGCCGACCGATCGGTTGATGCTGTCGCGTTCGGATGCCGAACGACTGTCGATAAGCGACGGAGAACTCGTTAGGCTGGTCAGCCGACACGGCGATGCCTCATTGCCGGCGGCGATAACTGACGTCGTCAAACCCGGCGAGCTGTTTGCGACGTTTCACGATCCAAACGTGTTCCTGAACTTTGCGACTAGCCCGGTTCGAGATAGATTCACGCTAGCGCCGGAGTTCAAGGTAACGGCCGTCCGGGTAGAGAAGATCGACTGACACCTAACTGATGACAGACCAGAGGATCACCATCGTCGGAGCGGGCCTGGCGGGCTCGCTTCTTGCTATTTGTCTCGCCCGGCGTGGATACAGCGTAACGGTCTTTGAGGCTCGCCAGGATATGCGCTCATCAGTCGTGGAATCGGGCCGATCGATAAATTTAGCGCTTTCGGATCGCGGGATCGCGGCTCTCCGTCAGGTCGGTATGGACGAGTATATGCTCAAAGAAGCGGTCCCGATGCTCGGCAGGATGATCCATGATACCGCCGGCGGCACCAAGCTATTACCTTACAGCGGCCGAGAGGGCGAATATATCAACTCGGTATCGCGAGCGGGACTCAACATCGCTCTGATGAACGAGGCCGAGAGAAACCCGAATGTTCGATTCATATTCAACGAGCGCTGCACCGACTATGATGTAGCAAGCGGCGAACTGTCATTCGATAGCGGAAGGACGTTTAGACCGGATGTGACGATAGCCGCCGACGGAGCGGGCTCGCCGATCCGTCAGGCGATGCAGCGTCAGATACCGGGGTACGAGTTCTCGTCTGTGTTTTTGGATCATGGATACAAAGAACTTCATATACCACCCGGGCCCGGCGGTGGGTTCCAATTGGAAAAGAATGCTCTGCATATCTGGCCGCGGCATCAATTTATGATGATCGCGCTTCCGAATTTTGACGGGAGCTTTACGTGTACGCTCTTTTTGGCACAAAAGGCAACGGACGGGCCGGGATTCGACGGGCTCAAGAGCGAAGCGGCGGTGTTCGAGTTCTTCGAAAAGGAATTCCCGGATGCGGTCCCGCTTATGCCGACACTGATAGAGGATTTTTTTGGCAATCCGACCGGCAGCCTGGGAACGGTGAAATGCTGGCCATGGAGCGCCGACGGCAAGGCCTTGCTGATCGGAGATGCGGCCCATGCGGTCGTTCCGTTCTACGGTCAGGGGATGAACTGTTCTTTCGAGGATGTGCGCGTGCTCGACGGACTGATAGCCGAGGATGCCGCGACGAAGAACGGCGACGTTGATTGGGCCTCGGTCTTTGCCAAATACGGGCAGGTGCGAAAAACGAATACTGACGCGATAGCTGACATGGCGGAGGAGAATTTTTACGAGATGCGCGACCGCGTCGCCGATCCGATATTCCAACGCAAGCGTGAGCTCGAGACGCGTCTGGAGCAGACATATCCTGACTATTTCTCGAAATACTCTATGGTGACGTTTCGCGAGGACCTGCCGTACTCGATAGCCAAGGCAAGAGGGAATGCGCAGGATGAATTGTTGATGGAAATATGTTCCGCGGCCGCGAATGCCGCGGAGATCGGCCTTGATGAGGTCATGGAGCGCATTCGCGATCTCGATAGCTAGCTACGAACTGACATTGACCATGGACGCGATCGATCTTTCCATTCCACTTCGATTCGGCGGAGAGCAGCCAAACGCTTTCGCGGCGGAGATGGCGACGGCGACGGCCCTGGGCGACACGCGATCGGGTGCGAGCGTCAACTATGAACGGCTGACATTTGTCCCGCACTGCAACGGTACGCACACAGAGTGTGTAGGGCATATCACCGACGAGAGGCTGTCGATCATGGAATGCCTGCGGGATGTGCTGATTCCGGCGGTTCTGATCTCATTGGAGCTGGAGCAGGCCGACGGCGGGGCGATAATTTCGCAAAGCTCGATCCGGGCAGCCTTGGCGACCGCCGACATTGGCATGGCGGGAATAGAGGCATTGATCGTGCGGACGCTGCCTAATGACGACTCAAAGCTGCGACGTCGATACGACATGGCCGACCCGCCGCCATATTTTGCTGCTGACGCGATGGCTCACATTGCCGATATCGGCATCCGGCATTTGCTCGTCGATCTGCCGTCTATCGACAGGCTCGACGATCCGTCCTTGCCGGCCCATCGCAGCTTCTGGAGAGTTCGGGCTGGAAGCCGCGACCTGGACCCGGCCACTAGGCGAGACGCCACGATCACGGAAATGATCTACGTACCAAATGACGTGAAGGACGGCGATCATTTGCTGAATCTGCAGATCGCACCGTTCGTCTCGGATGCTGCGCCGAGCAGGCCGATGCTGCTGCCTCGACCGCCTGGATAGACACGGCCGGATCAGGCCTGCTCGATACCCTCGAAAACGAACAGCAGGTTGCTGTTCAGGTCAAAGAACGCGAACTCATTCGTGCCCCAGGGCGTCGCGTTGCGGATCGCGTCCCGGTCGACGGTCCCGCGTTCGACGAACTCCTCGAATATCGGCTCGATGTTCTTGACCTGGACCCTGACGACGGAGCCGCCGAGCAATGGATCGTCAACGGTGTCGGCATGCCATTGCAGATGCAGGACCAGACCCTCGCGATAGATCACCGCATACATCGGATCGGTGAAGTAGGCACGAAATCCGCAATGCTTCTCGTACCATTCCGTATCGCGGGCGATGTCCGCGGACGGGATGACAGGTATCAGTTTTACGAGTTCTGAGTTCATTTTACTGCTGATTCGATCGCGTCTTTCAGATCAGGATGCTTGAACTCGAACCCGAGTTCCTCGAGGCGTTTCGGGAGCACCTTCGTGCTGGCGAGCAGAAGCGCGTCGCCCATCTCGCCGAAGAGCATCGAGACGGCGAACTCCGGCAGCGGAAGGAATGTCGGCCGATAGAGGACGTCGCCGAGCGTTTTGGTGAACTGTTCGTTGGTGACCGGATTTGGCCCGACGGCGTTGATGGCTCCGCGAATATTCTCGTTCTCGAGACAGTATTCGATTACGGCCATCTCGTCCTCGAGCGAGATCCAGCTCATCCATTGTTTACCCGATCCGACCACGCCGCCGACGCCCATTTTGAACGGAAGCAGCATCGTGCCGAGCGCTCCGCCATCCTTTGACAAAACGATGCCGGTCCGGAGCAGAACGGTCCGGATGCCCGCATCCTCGGCGCGTCTGGACTCTGCCTCCCACGCCTTGCACACGTCGGGCAAAAATCCCGTTCCCGCCGCTGACGATTCGTTCACTTCCTCGTCTCCGCGTTCGCCGTAGAATCCTATCGCGGAGGAAGCAATGAATGTTCGCGGCTTTTCCTTTAGCTTTGAGATCGCCTCGACCACGTTCCGCGTCCCGAGTACGCGGCTATCGAGGATCGCTTTTTTCTTCTCGTCGGTCCAACGCAATCCGCTTACATTCTCACCGGCGAGATGGATAACGGCGTCGAGCCCTTCGAGCCGTTCCGGATCAGCGAATCCGTCTTCGATCGTCCAGCGGATATGTGATCCGTCTTTCGGCTCGCTGCGGGAGGCAAGCAGCATCTCATAACCTTTGGCAGCCAGCCGCGGCTGTAGGGCCCGTCCCAATAGTCCGCTCGCTCCTGTGATCAGTACTTTCATAATTAGCCATTGTAACCCCAGATGGTCACGAATCAACGCCGGTCGGATGTCTGCGTCGCGGGAATTTCCCTAGCTCGCCGGTCCTCTGAGGTCGTTGAGGACGAACTGCACAAGCAGGTTGCGTTCGCGCTCGGTCAAGATGTTGCGGAATGGTACCATCCCGTTTCCTCCGTTGGTTATATGGTCGTAGATGTCCTTTTCGGTCTTGTATTTGTGCTCACCGTCGCGGATGTTCGGGATGACGCGGCCGTCTTCTAGGGTCTTGCCCTCGCCTTCGGGCCCGTGGCAGATCATACAGTTCTGCCGAAACAGCGCAGCTTCGTAGGTCTTGCTGTCGGTGATCGAATATCGTGCAGGCCGGGCGGCGGTGCAGGCAGCGATCGCAAGGGCAGCAAATACGACGAAAAGCTTTGCGCGGATCATACGAAAAGTGTTATGCAAAGCGGTCCGGAACGCAAAGAAGCCGGCCGATCAGGCCTGAGGGCGGTCCCTGTTTTCTTCCTTCAACGCACGTTTGAATATCTTGCCGGTGCCTCCGATCGGAAGGCTATCGCGGAACTCGACGTATCGTGGGTACTTGTTGGCAGCGAACTGTTCGCGGCACCAATCTATGAACGCGGCGTCGGACAACTGGGCTCCTTCCTTGAGCACAAGGTATGCTTTGACCTCCTCGCCGAGGCGTTCGTCTGGTACGCCGATAACGGCACAAAGCGATACCGCAGGATGAGTCATGATCACCTCTTCGAGTTCGCGCGGATATATGTTGTAGCCGCCGCGGAGGATCATATCTTTCTTACGGTCAACGATCGCCAGATAGCCCTCGTCGTCCATGATGCCTATATCACCTGTGTGGAACCAACCATTGCGGAATGCTTCGGCCGTGGCTTCGGGACGCTTGTAGTAGCCTTTCATCACGTTTGGGCCGCGGATAACGACCTCGCCGCGCGTACCGCGGGGCACCTCGTTGTCATTGTCGTCAAAACACCTGACGTCCACTCCCATGATCGGCTGCCCGACAGTGCCCGGTTTCGAAGGACGTTCGAAATGATTGAATGTTGCGAGCGGCGACGTCTCAGAGAGTCCGTAGCCCTCCATGACGCGTACACCGAAGACCTCGCCGAACGCCTTCATCACCTCGACTGGCATGGGAGCACCGCCGGACGTGCAGACCTTCATAGTATCTCTGATCTTGCCGATGTCGTATCCGTTCTCTTCGACATATTTGAGAAGGGCCCAATACATCGTCGGAACGCCGACCCAGAAATTCACGCGCTCGGCGACCATTGTATCGAGCGTCGTCCTGGCATCGAATCGCGGCAGAAGTACGACCCGATGGCCCGCGTAGATCTGTGTGTTCATCTGAACGGTTTGTCCGGTCGTATGAAAAAGCGGCAGCGTAATAAGGCAGGTCTTCTGCTCTCCGTCCGTAAAATCAAGGACCGGCAGATGGATGAGCAAGGTCGTGACGACGTTAGAGTAAAGATTGAAGTGTGTAAGCTCGGCGCCTTTCGGTTGGCCCGTGGTGCCTGATGTATAAAGGATCGCGCAGGTGTCATCCGGATCGGTCGGCACTATTTCGAAAGTCTCGGGACGGTCGAACGTGATCTGGGTCAGCGTCGGATGTTCGTCCAGAGGGCTCTGTGCCATCAGGTCCTTGGTCATCACGACAAGGTGGCGGCACGTATCGACCTGATCAAAAGCCTCTTTGACGGTGTTTGCGAGCGGGAGTTCAGGCGTTCCTTCGAAGACGAAGACCGCCTTTGCTTCGCTGTCCGTAAGGTGATATGCGACCTCGCGAGGCGTAAAAAGCACATTGAGCGGAACTACGGCCGCCCCTGCCTTCATTATGCCGTAGTAAACGACAGGGAAGAACGGCAGGTTCGGGCAGACGAGAGCGACCTTGTCGCCGCGGCCGATGCCCATATTTACGAGTGCATTCGCCACGCGGCTCGACAGCCGGTCAACTTCGCCGTAGCTGAGGCGAACGGTGTCCCATACGATCGCGATCTTGTCCGGTGCAAGGCTTGCGTGATGCGCAAGCATAGACGCTAGGTTCAACGTGGTCGGTGACGTTCCCATAATCTCAGGCCTAAGGTTCTTGAGGAGAAAAAGGTTTTTGGAGATTATAACCGAAGTTGGATTTTTCGCAATCAGGTCAATACGGTAGCGAAGTCAGAACGCGATCTGCGACGCAGAAGCGATCGGCGTATCGAGCCTTTGAATTGAATGGACCCGAAACTCCTCGTGCTGGTCGGGAAAATCGAGACGGAAATGGCCGCCGCGGGACTCCTCACGCCAGATGGCGCCGGCGGCGACAAGCCGCCCGAGGGTGACAAAGTTGCGCGAAGCCTGATCCAGACGCCCGGTCAGTATCTGATCGAATTCGGCTATCGCACGCTCGAGCGAGCTTCGGTCGCGCAGTATGCCAACGCGCTCCCACATAACGCGTTTGACGCGTTTCTTGACAGCGACGGAGATCGATCCGGCCGACTTCCCGCGTCGGTCGGCAGTCGATGCCGAAGTTGCGGCCGGTGCGGCAGATTCGTCGGATAGTGCGGCATCTGCCGATCGAGCTCCGAATACGAGCCCTTCAAGCAGCGAGTTGGATGCAAGTCTATTGGCTCCGTGGACGCCAGTGCATGTCACCTCGCCTGCGGCGTAAAGGCCCGGCACCGTCGTCCGTCCCCAGAGATCGGTCCGGATGCCGCCCATACAGTAATGCGACGCCGGCGAAACAGGCAGTGCGTCCCTAGAGATATCCAGTCCGAAATGCATACAAGTCTCGTAGATCTTGGGAAATCGTCCTTTTAGGAATTCGCCATCGAGCTCCGTCATATCAAGGAAAACGTTGCGTGTACCTGTTCGGCGCATCTCGGCCACGATCGAGCGCGACACGATATCACGAGGTGCGAGCTCGAGCCGCTCGTCGTAAAGCGACATAAAACGTTCGCCGTATTTATTTCGCAGTTTCCCGCCTTCGCCGCGCATCGCCTCGCTCAACAAGAATCTCGGAGCGCCGGCGAGATCGAGTGCTGTCGGATGAAACTGAACGAATTCCATATCAGCCAGGTCGGCTCCGGCAAAATACGCCATTGCCATCCCGTCGCCGGTCGCTACCGACGGATTGGTCGTATGTTGGAACAACTGTCCGGCACCGCCCGTACACAGGATCACGCCGCGGGCAAAGATCTCTCTTGGAGCACGAAGGATCGGGTCCAGGAATCTGACGCCGACGCATCGGCCGTCTCGAACTATGAGGCTCTCGGTGTTGGCAAAGGGCGTTAGGTTTATCGATCTTTCGACGGCCGCCCGCGCTGTCAATGATCGGACAAACTCGGCCCCAGTAGAGTCGCCGTGCGCGTGAAGTATGCGGCGTCGCGAATGCGCCGCTTCGCGAGTGAACACGAGTTTGCCGCCTTCGCGGTCGAACTCAGTACCCCAATCGATCAGCTCCTTAATATATCCGGTGCCTTCGTTGACAAGCACTTCGACGGCTCTGCTGTCGCACAATCCGGCTCCGGCGACGAGCGTATCGTCCTCGTGCAGCTCTGCGTTGTCGTCGTCCGAGAGGACGACGGCGACGCCGCCCTGAGCATATTCGGTATTTGATTCGTTGGCGCGATCCTTTGTGAGCACAGAGACCGCGGCTCCGGACCGTGCCAGCCCTATTGCTGCTCGCAGCCCCGCAACGCCGCTGCCAATGACGACATAATCCGTCTCTAGTGCCATCAACTGAAATCTAACAAAAACAACGGCCCATTTCGAACATAAAAACGGCCCGCGGCTTTGGTGAGCCGCAGGCCGTACAGGTCAAAGCTTATCTACGACTAGATGGGGATCTTCAATTCCTGACCCGGATGGATCAGATCAGGATTGCTGATCTGATCGCGATTGGCATCAAAGATGGCCTTCCATGCGATGCCGTATTTGGCACCGATCTTGCTCAGACTATCGCCCGGCTCGACCGTATAGGTGTGGACACCGCCGCCTGCGGCGTCGCCGACGGTGATGTTGAGCACCAGGTCACCCGTTCGATAGTCGGGGTCGATGCGATTGTATTCGTCCCAAAGCTCCTGTTTTGCCTCAGAGCTAGGGGCGACGCCCGTTACGACGAGTGCGCTGTCGCTTTCGCTCAGTTCATACGTCGTGCCGTTGTTGTTGGCGAGTTCAAGAAGTGACTGATATTTCTCTTGTAATGACATTTCTAATTCCTCCTTGACTATTTGCCCTTCTGAAGCTGGTTATCGAATCCGGTTGCGCCGGCTTCGTTGATGGTCTGAACGCAAGCGGTGTACTTGGCCTCGGGAACAGTGCCCTTGACTGTGATCTTGCCATTGACGACCTCGACAGTAGCACCCGTACAGCCTGCTTTCTTGAGGTTCTCCTCGACCTTACCCTTTAGGGCCGGATCCGGAGCCGCCGGAGTGGCTACGGGGACGGGCTTTAGCGTGCAGTTATTCGTTACCGATTTGATGCCCTCGACGGCTTTGACGACCGACTCAGCCTTAGCCTTGACAGTCTGATCTGCGACCTCGCCGCTCAATGTAGCGACGCCGTCCTTGACTACCACCGAGACGCCGCTTACCTTTTCGGCGCCCAGTTTTTCACTAGCCGCCTTTGCCAGGTCGGCATCACTTTTTCCGCACGCGCTCAGCAACAATGCGAACGCAAGCGTGATAACTGTTAAAACCTTTAGTTTCATTCTTCCTCCGATATCTAGATCAAAAGTCTAACTTGGATCCGTGGCTGTGGAAATGTGCCTAAGGGGCGCAAGCCGAAGCCGTTACGAACATATTTGCCCTGCATATGATGAATGCGTGGCGTCAACTGAATCAGTAGAGATATATTGATTGAAAGCCGCAGATTAAGCAACAATAAAATCGCGCGTAATGGGGAAATTTACGAAAAGATCTCGTCGCGGATCTGACGTGCGATTTCGAGCGATGTCTGGTCCGGCCGAACAAAGAAATGCCACTCGGCCAGACAATAGATCATCTGGCGCTCGTCAAAGAGGCGTTTGGCGGAAGATTTATCGCGGGCCAGCGGGCGGTCCTTTTTCGAGAATGAGATATTCAGCCAGCAATGTTCGAACGGAGCGTCGAGCCATAGCGTCGTGAATTCGTGCTCTTTGAGCATCCGGCGATTCTCCTCGATGGTCCAAGCGCCGCCCCCGAGAGAGATTATGTCTGGTGCTCGGCCGCCGAGTACGCGGGCAAGCGTTGCGGTTTCGATCTCGCGGTATCGGCCTATACCTTCGTTATCGATCATCTCGGCGATCGACCGGTTCTGCGATCGCTGGATCTCAACGTCAAGATCGAGCCGGTTCACGCGGAGCAGGCGGCTCAAATGGCGCGCGACGCTCGATTTGCCCACGCCCATGAATCCCGTGATAGCGATCTTTGGCCCACTCGCCATAACAAACAATTAAGAAGCTAAGACGATACAACACTCCGGAGCGTGTCAAAAAACGCAGGAAACGATACATCGACGCAACCCGCATCGAGGATCGACGTGCTCCCGCGGGCCAGGAGCCCGGCCACCGCAAATGCCATCGCGATCCGATGATCGCCAAAGGGCTCGATCTCTGCACCCAGCAGTGCCGATCTTTTGACACGAAATCCGTCATCGAACTCCTCCGCGTCCGCTCCCATACGCCTGAGGTTCGCGACAATGGCCCTGATCCGGTCGGTCTCTTTAACCCTAAGTTCCGCGGCGTCGCGGACCTCTAGCCCTTCTTTGAGTTGAGTACCCAGAACGGCGAGTACGGCTATCTCGTCTATCACCGCCGCCGTTGTCTGCCCGGAGATCACGAGCGGGCCTGACGACAACTCTCCTCCGCTGCGTACGCGGACGAACATAGCGGGTTCGGGCCCGGGTACATCGGCAGGGCGGCATGCGATGTCGGCGCCGGTGCGTTCAAGTATATCGATGATCGCCGTGCGAGTAGGATTTGCGACAACAGGCCCGATGGTCAGATCCGAACCCGGCAGACAGGCTGCGGCCGCAAGAAAGAATGCGGCTGTCGAGATATCGCCCGGCACCTCGAGGTCCGCGGCATCGAGCCGGCTGCGGCAGACGGATATACGCGTCCGCCCGGGTCCCGGAAGCACGGAGATATCTGCACCGAAATGCTTGAGCAGCCGTTCTGTGTGGTCGCGGGTCGGGACGGTTTCAACAACAGTCGTGCGGCCGGACGCGAACATGCCCGCAAGCAGTACGCACGATTTGACCTGAGCCGACGCAACCGGCAACTCGTACTCGATCGCCCGAAGAGCTCGGCCAGTGATCGCCAGCGGCGGCCGCCCATCGTTACTCGAAACGTCGGCACCCATAAGGCGAAGCGGTTCGATCACACGAGCCATCGGGCGCCTTGTCAAAGACGGATCGCCGGTCAGGACGGAAAGCCACGGCTGACCCGCCAGCAGTCCGGCCATCAGCCGCATCGTCGTGCCGCTGTTGCCGCAATCAAGCTCGACCGCCGGACTGCGGAGACCATCGAGGCCGGCTCCAGTGATCGTTACAGCCGATCCGTCCCGGCTGATCGAAACGCCAAGCTCCCCGAGCACACTTAGCGTGGAGGCGCAGTCGGCACCGGTAGCAAAGTTGCCGATCCTGGTCTTGCCTCGAGCGACAGCGGCGATCATTGCCGCCCTGTGAGAGATGGATTTGTCTCCCGGCGGCGAGATCGCGCCTCGCATAGGCCCCGATGGAAAGATCTGCATGATCTCATTCTAGCCGCTTTGACGCGTATATGTCTTGACACGCCGCAGGCTCAATCGTAACCTTGAGGGTATTGGTCCGATCAGAAGCCGAATGCTTGAACTGAGCCTGCCCAGCCGCATTGAATCAGTCGAGGAGGCCGCGCAGAGCGTGGGTGACTTTCTCGCTGCGAACGGGCACGGCCCGGAGGTCGCATTTGCGGTCGATCTCGCCGTACGCGAATCGGTCGCGAACGCCGTCAAGCACGGCAATAAATTTGATGAGACCAAGCAGGTATTGGTCTCGCTTGCGGGCGATGAGGCGGGTATCGAGTTAAAGGTTCGGGACCAGGGCGAAGGATTCGATATAGGTTCGGTCCCGGATCCGACCGACCCGGCCAATTTGTTGAAAGCCAATGGCCGCGGGCTGTTGTTCATGAACAACTTTATGGATGAGGTCCGGTTCGAGATTCACCCGGACGGAGGGACCGTCGTAGTTATGGTCAAACGCAAATAGAACCGGCGGACCGGAGAGTTTTAGTTCAGACGTCATTTCAATTCGGAAAAAAACAGAGGAGATACTAATGTCGGATATCACGATCACTGAACGCCAAGCTGGCGATGTCACCATTATGGACCTTTCGGGCAAGGTCACTATAGGCGAGGGCAGCGTTGCTCTTCGCAATGCGATCCGCCGCGTCCTGGGCGAAGGCAAGACCAAGATCCTTCTCAACCTCGGCGGTGTCGGTTATATCGATTCGAGCGGCATTGGCGAACTCGTTTCGAGTTTCACGGCCGTTAACAAAGAGGGCGGAACGCTCAAGCTCCTGAATCTGACTCAGAAGATCCAGGACCTGCTCGCGATCACCAAACTGCTGACCGTCTTCGATACATACGATGACGAAGCGTCGGCTCTGGCGAGCTACAACTAAGCTTGGGTCTCTGAAACGCAGGATGAAGGCGGCCGTTGGCGGACGCCTTTGTCCTTATTTTTTGGCCCGTGGAATGCCCGATGATGTGCATCCAATGCGGCGAATGAGTCATCTTTAGTCAAATGCGACCAGTTTTTGCGACCATTATATTGCTTTCGCTTGCGGTGCTTGCCGCGGCTCAGGGAGCCGTCGCCGACCTTTCGAACTACGGCGTCCGTATCGAACCCGACAAACGGGTGATCGTTGTGCTCGCCGCGCTTGAGGCAGGACGCATCGCGGGCCAGTCTGGAGCGGCGGAGCGGGCCATTTCGGTCCCGTTGTCTGAGAAGGGAAACGCTTTTCGCGAACAGCTTGACCGCGACACGGCTCAAATGCCTGAAGAACTGCGTTTGCGGATAGGGCAGTTCGTCGCTAAATATAAAAAACGCCATCAGACCGCCGAGGATGCAAAGCTGATCGCGCCGTTCATCGCAATGGCATATTCGCTTTCGCCCGCTCCTGACCTGGCCGACCCGGTAGTGGTGACAGACCTTCCTGGCGAATTGCTTGATGTGCTCGATTTTGCGCCGCTTGCTCGTGAATATTTCAGGCGATCGGGCATCTCGGCCAAGCTCGACGAATACGTAAAGCTTTACCAGGCTGAGGCCGACGGCCGCCTGCGCTCCTCGACGCGCGAAATGGTCAACGATTATCTGGAATATCTGAATACACGGCCGCAGATATTCTACCGAGAAACAAGAAAGGTCGAGGTCCAAAAAGGTAAGAGCAAGTCAACCGTACTCCAGAAGACCGAGACGATCGAACGCGAACGCCGGTTCTGCATCGTTCCGGAAATGCTGGTGCCGACCGGGACCATTAATTTTCTCAATATCCGTGACGATTATTATTTGGTGGTCCCGCCGGATAAGGACGTTTCGGCATCGGACGCAAGACGAGCTTTCATCCAGTTCGTGGTCGATCCGCTGATACTCTCGAACTCCAAAGACGTCACCGCGGTAAAGGACGGCATAAAGTCCCTGCTTGACGAACGCAGAAAGGCCGACCCGTCGATCTCGCCGGATATGTTCCTGGCCGTGTCGAGGTCGCTTGTTGCAGCGGTCGAGGCCCGCGAATTGGAATTCACAAAGACAAACATCGCGGTCAATCAGGCGAGAGAGAAACTGGCCAAGGCCGCAAGTGACGCCGAGCGGCGGCAAATAACCGCCGAACTTGACCGATACAAGCGATCACTGGCCGACGAATCTGCGGTGATGCTGTCCGAGGCCTACGAACGCGGTGCCGTAATGGCGTTCTACTTCGCCGATCAGCTCAAAGGAATGGAGGATTCGGGATTCGACATTGCGTCCTCGATGCGGGAGATAATAGCCGGATTCGATGCTTCGAAGGAGAGCGACAGGCTTGCCAAATACGGCGAAGCCCGGCAGAGAGGGCTCGCAGCACGAGCCGAACGTGGACGAAGCGTAACGACCTCGATCGTCGAGAACCCGGTGACGAACAAGCTGATCGAGATCCAGGCTACGATCGAACGACGCGAATTTGGCCGAGCGACCGAAGCTCTAAAGAAACTCCTCGAAGATAATCCGCAAGAGCCGAGGATCTATTACAACCTCGGGCGCATTGCAAGCATGGAGGCCGAAGCGACAAATGACCCGAATGTGGAATCGCAAAAGCTGCTCGACGCCAAGGCTTGGTACGGCAACGTCATCCGCACTCGCAGCGCTGCGACCGACCCGGCATTGATCTCGCTCACGTTCGTCGCACTCGGCCGCATATACGAGTATTTTGACGACAACGCTTATGCTTTAAAGCTGTATGAAGAGGCGATCAAGGTCGGCGACGCGGCGGGCGGCGGCTATAGGGACGCTCTGGCTGCGAAGCAGAGGCTCGTTAAAAAAGAGCAGTGAACGATCGCACGATGTCGCCAGAGAACCACCACTGCGGCCTGGTCGCACTCATCGGAAGGCCGAATGCGGGTAAATCCACTCTCCTGAACCGGGTCGCAGGCGAAAAGATCGCCGCCGTTTCGAATAAACCTCAAACAACTCGCCACCGCATCAAAGGGATAGTCACGCGTCCGGACGGCCAGATCGTTTTCATCGACACACCTGGGGTCCACAAGCCGGGCCATTTGCTAAATCGAAGAATGATGGCGTCGGTCAATGACGCTCTACTGTCGGTAGATCTCGTGGTGCTTATCCGCGACGCTAGCACCTCGACGGGCAACGGCGACCGGTTCGTGCTCGACATGGTAAAGCGGTCCGGCAAACCGACTATCCTGGTGCTCAACAAAATAGACAAGCTCAAGGACAAGACGGTGCTGCTCCCGCTGATCGAGATGTACGCCGCAGAAACGGACCTGCTAGAGGCAGTACCCGTTTCCGCTCTCAAGGGCGACGCGGTCAACGAACTGCTTGACGTCGTGATCCGCCATCTTCCGCCGGGCGAGGCGATGTTCGCGGACGACGAAATGACCGACCAATCGATGCGCACGATCGCTGCAGAGATGGTTAGAGAGAAGATACTTGCTTCGACCGGCGAAGAGATACCGTACGTGACGGCAGTAAGGACCGAGATGTGGGACGAAACGGACCCGAATATCGTCAGGATCTATTGCGCCATATATGTCGAACGTCCGTCGCAGAAGAAGATCGTGATAGGACGACAGGGAGCAAGGCTTCGCGATATAGGGACGGCCGCCCGGTCCGATATCGAGGGTTTGCTGGGCAGACAGGTTTATCTCGAGCTATTCGTCAAGGTTGTCGAGGATTGGAGAAACCGTGATTCCGCTCTGAACGAACTCGGCGTCGAAGGCTCATGATAAAGACCGTCGGACTTCTTGTCGTCTCAAATATATTCATGACCCTCGCCTGGTACGGCCACCTCAAGTTCAAGAGCCGTGCGTTGTGGGTGGTCATCCTGGCGTCTTGGGGCATCGCACTCTTTGAATACATATTCCAGGTGCCCGCAAACCGTCTCGGGTCCGAATTATTCAGCGTGACCCAACTGAAAATAATGCAGGAGGCGATCACGCTCACGGTCTTTGCCGTTGCGGCTTATCTGATGTTCGGCGAGACTCTCAAATGGAACAATGCGGTCTCATTCGTCCTGCTGTTAGGGGCCGTGTTCTTTGCTTTCTACGATAAATAGTAATGCCCGAGAACGAGCAATGGTACACGCTTTCAGCCGTCGTCGCCCGTGGCAGCGAAGAGGCCGCCGAGTCCGCATTCGGGCTTATCGGAGCTCTCGGCACACAGATCGACGGTTTGAGAAAGCCGCCCAACGAACCGCTTGAGGTCGTGGGATATTTCGACAGGCCTGTGGACGCTCGCGAAGCGACGGAAGCGATCTGGGCCGAACTGGAATTGTATGGCCATGACCCGGATCGCCTCATTAGCGTAAGTTCGGGCGTTGCTGAGGCCGAGGATTGGCTCGCTGAATGGAAACGGCATTGGCAGCCGACAACGTCGGGGCGATTCATCGTGACGCCGCCGTGGATAGACGTTGACCCGGGTTCGGGGATAGTGATCAAGATAGAGCCGAACATGGCGTTCGGCACCGGTACACACGACACGACGCGGCTGTGCCTCGAGCTTCTTGGTGATAGGCATGAGCCGGGCCGGTCATTCCTGGACGTTGGTACCGGGACCGGATTGCTGGCGATAGCGGCGGCAAAGGCCGCACAGGAACAGCATATTGCGACGGGCCCGATCCTTGGCTGTGATACCGACATTCCTTCGATCGAGATCGCCCGTCAAAATGCGATCGCAAACGGCGTCGGGGATATGATCGAGTTCGTCGCAGGTTCGATCGACACCGCAGGCGCGGAATACGATTCGGTATTCGCGAATGTGACTCTGGACGTGATCCTCCCGATGCTTGACGACTTGGTGGCCCGAGCGGGCCGGTTGCTTGTTTTGTCCGGTATTCTCGCGATGCAGAGGGCCGAGATCATCGAGGCTCTCTCCGCATACTCTTTCGCCGAAATAGAGGTCCGAGCATCCAGCGAATGGATCGCGGTCGCGGCAGTACGTTAATTGTCCTTTTCTTTTTTTGGCGGGAGGGCCGCCGGGATGTCGCCATCGTCCGTAATTGTGACGATCGGCGTCCGAACCTTTGGCAGGAGCCTCGGTGCTGCCGGACGCAGTGTCGGCGGCACCTTGGCGGGCGAATATGGACGCGGAGTGAGAGGCTCGGTCCGCTTGAGGATCATCCCGCCGCGGCCGGCTGCCCACACCGATCTCGACCCGCGATATACGACTGCCTGGAGCAACTTGCTCGTGATGTTCGGCTGTATGCCCCACGACGCACCGGCATTTTCCGTCACGAGTACCGTGCCGAGTTCACCCACAGCTATCGCTCCTGTGGACGAGAATGCCTGAACGGCAAATAGATTGTTAGTGGTTGGTGATTCCAGATCGGACCAGGACAGACCGCCATCGGTCGTGCGCAGAAGTATCCCTCCGGCCCCGACAGCGTATCCGAGCTTATCGTCGTAGAAGCCGAGCCCATACAGGTTCTCGGTCAATGCGATCGCAGCCTTGGTCCACGACAGTCCGCCATCGGCGGTCACGATCACGGTGCCGCGGTCGCCGACGGCGACGCCTCGGTCTTCGTTAAAGAATCGGACGTCCTCGAGCCAGTTTCGCGTTCCGCTTTCGAGAGTCTCCCAATATGCGCCGCCGGTGGTCGTTTTGAGCACGGTGCCACCCGAGCCGACGGCGTAACCAATGCGTTCTGTCACAAAACTGACGCCCAGGAGGTCCTCCGTAGTATTCGACACACCTTTGCCCCAGCTTGCTCCTCCGTTTATCGTTCGTAGCACTACACCCTTGTCGCCGACCGCCCAGCCCCGTTGCCCGTCATAGAATGTGACGGCGTTCAGGCCCGAACTTACACCCGAGAATACGCCCAGCCACTGTCGGCCGGCGTCATTGGTCAGCCAAATTCGGCCTCTTGACCCGACCGCCACGCCGATTTCGTCATCGAGGAACACAAGGTCGTTCACATCCTCGCGGCCGCCTTCGCTTTGCCGCTGCCATGCTGCTCCGCCGGCATCGGTCCGCAATATCAGCCCGTTCTCGCCGACCGCCCAGCCCGTCGATCGATCGGCGAAATGGATCGAGACCAGCCTCGGGCTGGTGCGGACGCTGAACGGCAGCCAGGTCAGGCCACCGTCCGCAGTGAGCCAGATGCTGCCGTTCGAGTCGCTGACGGCGCCGAATTCGCCGTCGGCCATTTCGACCGCAAGCAGGTCCGGACGGCTGTACAGTTCGGCTCGTCGCCAAGATCGGCCTCCGTCGCCGGTTACGGCAATGCAGCCGCTTGAGCCGACAGCCACGGCCGAGCCTTCGCCTGTGGCGGCAATGCCCGAAAGCGTAGAACTGCCGCACGGCGTCGAGGCTGACCATGCGGCGCCGGCATCAGCCGTGTAGATCACCGTCCCGTCAGCCGCAGCCGAAAAAACGTGCCGGCCGTCGAGCGACGATATCGCGATCAACTGTGACGCGGTGCCACTTGATACGCGTTCCCAAGTTCGCCCTCCGTCTGTCGAACGCAGAATGCAGCCATAGGTGCCGACAATCCAGCCGGTCCGCTTCTCGCCGCCGCCGAACGTTATCCCAAGCAGATGGTCCCGCGTGGGAACACTGATGACACGCCACTCGCGGCCTGAATTGGTGGTCGCGAGCACGGTACCGCGTGAGCCCACAATGTATGCGGAACGTTGATCGAGTACAAAGACGCCGTTTAGCTGTGCATCAACGGGCGACATCGCCCTGGCCCAGGCAAATCCTCCGTTGGTGGTCGTGAGGATCGTATCGTCCGAGCCGACCGCAACGCCTGTAAGGCGGTCCGGGGCGAAATGTATGGCGTGCAGCGGATTGCCCTGCGGGAGCGGATTCTGCCACATCCAGCCCATCGACGTGCGCTGCGCGCTGACGACGGTAAGCGAGCCGGCCAGCCACGCCAGAGCAGCGATCACGGACACTCCGGAACAAATACGCAGACTCCGCCAAAGGTAACTCATCAGTGACAGCTCGAATCTCCCCGGCTCATATTTCGGTGGTCCCGAGTTCCGCGGCTGCATCATCGAGCATCGTTTCATCGACACGACCCTCGGACGCGATCTTGCGGGCCGCTTTGTCGGCAGCCTCCTGGACGGCGTGACCGTCGTGGCCTTTGACCCAGATCCACTCGATGCGATGCGGCCCTGCGGCCGCGTCCAATTGTGACCACCAGTCATGATTTGTCTTGCGTTTCCAAGTGCCGCCCATCGTCTCGATCACATAACGCGAATCTGACATCAAACGCACGCTGCATGGCTCTGTCAATTGTTCGAGCCCGAGAGCGGCGGCCGCGATCTCGGCCTGCTGGTTGGTCGCGTTACCGAGATATCGCCCGACGGCCTTCCAAAATCCTTTGAACCCAAGCAGGGCGACTGCCGCAGCTCGCGGGTTTCCTTTGCCGTTGCCGAGGCTAGAACCGTCGCAGACGATCGTTACGTGCTTCATAGGTAAGACCAAAACAGAATAAACCTCATATCGGCGTATCCGAGGGCAGCAACGGGTCGAAGACCAGCGTCACGGCTCGACCGATATGACATTGTCCACATAGTTGTCGAACGTCTCGTCGTGCGAGATCACAAATAGCTGATCAAAACTGGTGACGCGGCTTATCTCGATCGCGAGATTCTCCCGACGCTCGGCGTCCATATTCGTGGTCGGCTCGTCAAAGAACGCGATCCGGATGTCGGTCAACTGCTTTAGCAGAGCAAGCCTGACCGAGAGCGCCGCGGCCATCTGCTCGCCGCCCGAGAGACTCTGAAACGGCCGGCGGTATCCGCCCGAGTCGATCTGGATCGCATAGTCGTCACCCCAGACAAGTGACCGCTCGGCGTCGCCCGTGATGTCGCGAAACATCTGATTAGCCTCCGCCGACACATGGTAAACATAATTGCGAGCGACGCGCGGAGCGGCCTCTTTGAGCGTATCACGAATGAAGGCTGTCGCCTGCGCGAGCGCTTCGAGGTTCTCTCGTTCGCGCAGCCGGTCGGCTACAGCAGCTCGTGCCTCCCGCAATCGATCGAGCTCGGCCGCGAGATCGGCGATCCTAAGTTCCACAGTTTTGGTCAAAGCTGACGCGGCGGCCAGATCTTTTTCCGCTTCGATCAGCGCGAAACGTTCCGCGGCGTGTATCTTTGGGTCGTAGCGAGATCCCGCAGTATGGTCGGGGTCCTCGATCTCGAGCTTTTCGACCAGAAGCGCGCGGTCCGACGCGAGCCGCTCCAAATTTTTCTCGATCTCAGCAGCCTCACGTCTAGTGTCGGGTTCTCGAGCGATCTCGGTCTCAAGGACCTGAAGCCGCGAACGCGGATCTGCCAGTTCACTGAGCTTTGCAGAGAGGCGGCTCAGCTCGGCCTCCATCGCTCCCGGATCGCCGATCTGTTCTGCCGCAGCGCGCTGTTCATCGGCAAGCCGTGTGCCCTCGGCCTTCAATTCAGCCTCGCGCCGGCGCAATCCATCGATAGCGGCGACCGCGACCTGAGCCTCGCGAGCTTTGGCCAGAAGCGACGCTGTGTCTTTTCTCTCAGCCTCGACGCTTTCGATCTTGTCGGTGAGCGTGTCGAACTGGCCCGCGAGGAAGCCTTCCAGCGTCTGCCCGTCCTTTAGATTAAGGCATTTCTCGGAAAGTATCGGACAAAGGCCGTCCCTGACCTCATTTTGGAACTTCTTGTCACGTTCGAGCTCGGCACGCAGATCGGCGGCCTGCTGCACCAGCGAACGCTCGCGTGCGGAAAGTTCGTCGGCCTGCTCGGCTTCGGAGGTGCGGGCCTCGGCCGCTTTTAACCGCTCGGCGTTTTCCCTATACTCGGACCTGAGGCGTTCGACCCGACCCTTGAGCATCTCTGCATTTTCGGCGACGGCCTTGGAAGCGGCTATCTTTTCTCGGATCGAGCTGATCGAAGACTCGATCTCCGTCTGTTCGGTAACCTTCGGCCTCAGTAGATTAGCTTCTTCGTGGGCGCGTTCGAGTGAGGCGATCGCTTTCTCAAGCCGCAGACGTTCGGCCGTGACGGTGTCGATCGAGCGTTCGACCAATTCGAGTTCATTGAGCGTTTCGACAATGTGGCGTTTTTCATTGACGAGCTTCTGTGCCCCGGCGATCTCCTTTTTGAGAGCTTCGAGCCGGGCGGATTGTTCGCGATGCTCGGCCTCGACCTGAGGGCCACGAGCTAGTTCACCTTCGGCACGAGCCGTCGCCTCGCGGACGTCCGCGATCCTGGCGTCGATATAACGAACGGTCTCGCGGAGCTTTTCCGCTGCCTGTCGGTATTCTTCGACCTTTAGCAAGCGGTCGAATGCGGCTTTTCGTTCTGTCGAGCCCTCTAGAAAAATAGCGGTGAATGTGCCCTGCGGCACTCCGATAGCCTGGCGAAACAGCGTCTTGAGATCGGTTCCGGGTTCGAGCCCGAGATGGGTCCAAAGGAATCGCTGGACTTCCTCTTTCTTCTCAGCGATCCGGGTGTCTATTCGCGGATCGAGGACGTAGTAGCCGGTCCCTGTATCGCGATAAACGACGTATTCGCGTTCGTCGAGCCCACTCTCAAAGGTGACGCGAGCCCAGCCTTTCTTTTCACCTCGGCGGACAAAATCGTCCTTTTTGTACTCAAGATGGTCAAAAAGTACCCAAGCGATGGCTTCGATGATCGTTGTCTTGCCCGCGCCGTTGCGTCCCGTTATGGCGGTCGTGCCCCGCGTCATTTCGAACGATGCCTTGCGGTACGATTTGATGTTCTCGATCTCAAGACGGGATATATGCATGAGCGAAGCCGGACGAGACCCGAACTGGTAGAATAGAACAACTGGCCCGACAAACAAAAAAGGAGTCGGAGCCGCCGAGATGCAAGCCTATGAAGATCGAATCCGGAGATCTGGTGATCGCCGTTCTGCACAGTCCGCGGGAGAAGCTCTATGGCCAATTGAGCGAGATATCGACCGCAGGTATCGGCCTCAGGGCGATAGAGCTGGGCTATTTTGAGGACTGGTGCAGAGCGATCTCCGAGGGAGAACCTCATCTACCAATGACAGAGCAATTCATACCGATGTGGCGGGTCGAACGATTGACGCGTGATGAACCGACGGAAGGGGCGCCGTCGCTTGCCGAGCAATTCACAAAACGAACCGGACGCGACCTGATCGAGTTCTAGTCTGAGAGTTATCGCTTTTTGATCACAATGTTACCGCTCGTGGTCGAGAGCTTGACGGTTGCTCCGCCGCCGCCGATCTGTCCGGTGACACGCTTGAATGAGCCGGGGCTTACATCCTCGGTCAAAATCTTCATCGGCAGGTCGGTGTTGAATCCGCCAAAGCCGTATGAGGCGGCGATGATGGACGAGGTCGTCTCGGGCAGTTCGAGCCGAATGCTGCCGCTCGTCGTCGCAAAACTATAGCTTCCGCCTTCGAGGATCTTGCCGACGTAGCTGACCGTGCCCGAGATGGTCGATATCTCGGATTGGCGAAACCCAAGCCCGGAAACCGATATCACGCCGTTGTTAGTCTTGGCCCTGAAGTTCTCGCCGGGTTGTCGCGGTTTGAGATCGACAGCGACGATATTGCCCGTAGTGGTCTCGAGCGATGCCGGGCCAGACGAGTCCATCACCGAAATGTCGCCCTGATATACGGTGGCCGAAACACCCTCAGAGACATTGCGGATGGAGGCGTCACCGCCGACGTTGCTGATCTTGACGACACGAACGGAGTCCACTTCGACCGTTGATTCCTGGCCCTTTATATCGATCCGAGAACCGAATGGGACGTCAACTTCTATGCGGTCGCCTGAAACGCAATCCGAAGACGGCGACCGACGCGGCCCATTTGGCGACGATTGCAGCGTGGTCCACGCGGCGAGCCCGTCCGAGTCGCTCTCAAGCACTCTGAACGCAAAATCCGAGCCGTCCTTTATCAACACGCGCATCTCCTTGCGGTCCCAGCCATTGATGTGAACATTGCCCTTGATGACGCAGAGAGACGCCGTCAGATTTGCTGCGACGGGCAGCGATCGTTCGATCACGGAAGTTGAAGGCCCGTACACCGGCGCCGGCTGAATGGCGGGCTTGGGCACATAGGGACCCGGCTTCGGGTCCGCTTGAGCCAGCGTTGTGGCGGCCGCGGCCGAGATCGCCGCGGCAATAAGGAGAATTTGGAGCGAACGATAACGCATCAGGCTATTTGAGGCTGGCTACCAGCTCCTCCTTCTGAGTTACCGAGGACAGCAGGTCGATCTTGGTCTGATAATTGGCATAAAGAGCCTGGCGAGCGGGATCGTTCTTCGGATCTTTGCGAACGGCGGCCTGTAGCCTTGTGATCGAATCATCGACCAGTGCCAGGCTCCGCTCGAACGCCACACGTTCCGATGGGCTGAACAGTGTGTCCTTTTGGTTCGCGGCGGTAGCGGAAAGTGCGGCGATCGTTCGCTGATATGTCTGATCGGCCGAAGTTGCCTGTATCTGGACCGCCGACGGAGTTCCGGTACGAGGAAGCGGAGGTTTGCCTGTCGTGGTGAAGGACGCTTTGACCGCGGTCGGGGCATCGTACTGATGCGGCCGGGTATCCGCCGGCTCCGAGACCTGTGTCGAGACCGGTTTTAGGGCCGTATCGCCTGTGCTCGAAGCTCGGGTGTCCGACTCCGCAGTAGTTGGTACCGGAGCGAATGCCTGCTCGACCGCATCCGGTCTTTTTAAGACGAAAGTCAAAGTAATGCCGGCAACGAGCAGCAACGCAGCAGCAGCGGCCAGCGACGGGCTGGCAAACACAAAAGAGATAAATCCGGCGAATCTATCGAGCAAGGACCTGCTTCGGCTCTCTTCGATCGAAGAGTTTATCTTTGACCAGAGCCTCTGTGTCGGAACGAGAGCGTCGAGTTCGCCTCCGAGTGCGGCAAAAACAGCCGCAGATTCCATCTCGGCCTCTGCCATCTCAGACGAACAGAGTTCGCACATGCCGACGTGAGCAGTCAACTCAGCCGATTCGGCCGGACCGAGTTCACCGTCAAGATAAGCCTGGATCAGGCCGATGTCAGCACATTTGCCGTTCATTTCATTCACCTACTAATACCGTAAACACGAGCGAATTCCGCTCGTCCTCTCGCAACATACGTTCCGACGCTTGCCTCGCTGATATCCAGCGACGCAGCGATCTCGCGATAGGATAATCCCTGCTGCTTCAGTATGACACAACTTCTAAGTGGCTCGCGGACCATATCCAGCGCCTTATAGATCTCATCTACGCCGGCCTTTTCTTCGAAATCCGCTTCGACGGAGCCGACGCCCATCGGATCGCCTGTAAGTTTGACGTAATTCTCATCTCTTGTGTTCGCCCGTATCTGTCCGCGAACCGCATTCTTAGCCAGATTTATGGCCACGCGGATCAGCCACGGCCTGAGCATCTCTTCGTTTTGGATGACGTCAGGATTGCGGTGCAGCCTGATAAAGGTCTCCTGCACAATATCTTCGGCGGCAGCATTGTCGCGTACGACGGATCGAGCCGCGCGGAACACCACGCGGTGATGCAGCATGAAAGCCTCCTCGAATCCGATCTTTTCTCCGGCAGCCGCCGTCGCCGATTTTTCGGACATTATGTCCACAAGAATGCCGGTCAAATCCCTTGTCATTAGCATCAAAAATGCCCTTCTGTAGAAGAGAACACCACAAGGGGTCCATTTATGACAAATCGTGACCGCAATAACTCCAGTTCTCGATCTGGGTCGTTAAGCGTGATCGCCGCTATAACTCCCATACGGTAAGGCGTAAACAGAAGTTGCGAGGTCTCAACCGAAGCAAAGGCCCGCGATGATTGAAATAACCGCCGAAACTGGCTAAACTTTTGGAACTTGAGGTCGTCGTCTGGCGTGGACATGCCGGAGAACCATATGCAATTGATTTCAAAGGTCAGCCAACGCCATCGTAACCAGGCGGGATTCAACTTGATCGAGCTGATGATCGTGATCGCGATCATTGCCATACTTATCGCCGTTGGTGGTTGGGGATGGTCGCAGATGATCCGATCAGGCAACGAGGTGGCGGCAGCCGCCTCGATCCAGCACATCAAGACGCTTCAGGCCCAATACGCAGCAAAGAACAAAGGCAGATTTGCGAATTTTGACGATCTGGTAGGCAAGGTCGGCCTCGACGACAGCTTTCGCGGCGAGCGTCCGGTCGTCAACGGATACATATTCACCATGACCGTCGAAGAGCCGACCGCGAGCCGCCCGGCATTCTATTCGATCAATGCCGATCCACAGGTCTCGGAAGGCGTCACCGCCACCGGAAGCGTCCATTATTATACGGATTCGTCGCTGGGCACCACCCGCAGGACCGACGAGAATCGTCCTGCAAAGGCCGACGACCCGGCAATGTAGTCGTTCGATGCGCAAGATGCGCCGACTTAGCTCAGTGGTAGAGCACTCGCTTCACACGCGATAGGTCAGAAGTTCAAATCTTCTAGTCGGCACCATTTGAAGAGGCCGCCCTCCGGGACTGGAGAGCGGCCTCTTGCTATCGTCGGGTTCGGATCACGAATAGGTTTCGTCGCTTCGCTGAGATCTTGCCAAAGCCATGCCGGGTCGCGGCGTAGGCGTTGGACGCGGAGGAGGATCCTTAGGACCCGGGTTAACGACCGGCGGATCGGGTTTGGGAGCCGGCTTTTTGTCGTCGTTCTTCTGCGCGGAAGCCGTCGCCGCCATTGAGATGGCCAGCAAAGCCGAGAAAAATATGTATCGTACTGCCTTCATTTTCGGTAAAACCACCGCATTCATCTAATTTTGGCGGCGGAGCCCGTGCGGTCGGCCTACGCCCTACGTCCAGTCTATTGGCAAACCCAATGCCAAAGACTCCGATTCGACGCAAAGCCGCAAAAATACGTTGCTAGATAACTTTACGGACTCTTACAAAAGCCCGGCCGCTCGACGATTTCCGCTATTTTTATACGAAATAGTGAAGGTTGTCACGACCGGGCCTGACGATTTTGACGGCGTAAAGTGTGATAATGATCGTATGAGTGACCCAAAACAGAAATCCATCGCACTGCCGCTGCTGGTGATCGCGGGAACCGCCGCCACGATCGCGGTAAATTGGCTGGCCGCGGCCGGTCTCGTGAACGGCGTCACCCCGGATGCCGTATCGGATCGATATCAGACGATATTGACACCGGCAGGATATGCGTTCGCGATATGGAGCGTGATCTATGCGGGACTGATCGCATTCTCGATATATCAGATACTGCCGTCAGTTCGTGATCGGTATCCGGGAGTGCGTCAGCTATATCTGGCGACCTGCGTGCTCAACTGCATTTGGATACTTCTCTGGCATCATTATATGGTCGCGGCCTGTCTCGCAGTGATAGCTGCTCTGGCAGCCGTTCTGGTAATCATCGTCGCAAGGCTAAGTGATCGGGATTCGCTTGCGGGAGCGTTGATGACAAAAGCCGTTTTTGGCATCTATGCCGGTTGGGTCACCTGCGCGACGCTTGTCAACATGTCTATCGCGTTGGTCGATCAAGGGTTCGAGATCGGACCCACCGCTTGGGTGGTGATCGGCGTGGTGTCCATACTGCTCGCGGGTGGAGCAGCGGTCGCCGTGCGGCTCAAGTTCAACAATTACCTTTACCCCATCGCTGTCGCGTGGGCAGTGACGGCCATTGCCGTAAAACAAAGCGGGAATACGCCTATTGTGGTCGCGGCTGCGGTTGCGGCGGTCACGGGGCTGATCACGGCCGGGAGCGTCGTAACGAAGCTGAGGGATTCGAGCAGCGAGGCAGATCGTGGGTAGAGGCAAGGTCTGCATTTCGCTGTTTGCAGACACAGCGGCAGAACTCGCAGCCAAGATCGCGGAGGCTCAGCGGTCGGCTGAGATCGTCGAGGTGCGTTATGACAGTCTCAGGCCCGACGAGGTCGAATCGGGGATCGAGGCCGCAGCCGCGTCCGGAGCCGATATTCTGGCAACATTCCGGCCGGCCGAACAAGGCGGCAGGCGTTCGCTGAGTCCGGCCGATAGGGAAGCCTTCTGGCGAAGCCTGCTTCGCACGGGGTCATGGGGTGTCGATGCCGAACCGGACGTCGCGAAGGCGGCATTTGCCGTTAACTCCGAATTCAAGATCGCGTCCTGGCACGGGCCGGCACCGGGAAGCAGCGAGGCGCGTGCTCTGATGTTGGATCTTGCTCGGACCGGTGCCGATGCCGTTAAGATCGCGTTCTCTGTCGAGCAAGCCTTTGACGCTCTGCCTGTATGGGACCTCTTCGCAGAAGCGGCGGAAGCCGGTGTGCGGCTCATCCCGATCGGGATGGGTGAGGCAGGGAAATGGACGCGGATACTCGGTCCGGCATTTGGGTCGCCGATCACGTATGCGTCGCTTCGAGATCAGCTCGGTACCGCTCCGGGCCAGATCTCATCCGGAGACATGATCGACGTATTCCGCGTACGCGATATCGGGCGCGGGACCAGAGTTTACGGGATACTGGCGGGCGACACGTCTTACTCGATGTCGCCATACATACATAATGCGGCTTTTGCGGCAGCCAAACTTGATCGCGTCTTTGTGCCGATGCAGATCGGGAACGTTGACGAGTTTTTCCGCACGATGGTGCGGGCATCGGGTGCCCAGTCGATCAATTTCGGCGGATTTTCGGTGACCAACCCGCACAAGCGTTCGGTGATCGAGCATCTCGATGAGATCGACGATCCTGCGAGTAAGATAGGTGCCGTTAACACTATCGTCGTTGCCGACGGACGATCGACCGGCATGAACACCGATGCGATAGGATTCATACGGCCACTCGTCGCTCGATGTCCATCGCTCGAAGGAAAACGTGCCGTGGTGATAGGCTCCGGAGGAGCGGCGCGTGCGTGCGTTTTCGCCCTTGTGCAGCAAGGCGTCGCGGTTACGGTAGTCGCCCGCAATACCGCGACCGGGACGGAGCTTGCCAACGAGTTCGGAGCCGAATTTCAACCACTCTCTGACATCGACGGACCGATCGCGGCGGATATACTTGTGAATGCGACGCCTTTGGGCACACGGGGGCCGTCCGAGGAAGCGATGCCGATACCGGCGGCGGCGCTTAATGGCGTTGGCACTGTCTATGACCTGACCTATAATCCGCGGTTGACGCCGTTGATCAGCGAAGCTCGGGCAGCCGGGTGCGAAACGATCGGCGGCATCGAGATGCTCATCGAGCAGGCGATGGAACAATTTCGTATTTGGACCGGTGCCGAGCCATCGCGTACGGTCATGGAGAATGCAGTACACGTGCGGTTGGCACAGCTCGAATTATGACCTCAGAGTTAGAAACACTCAATTGCCCTAATTGCGGTGCCGCAGTCTCGAGCGACCGGCCGCAATGCGAGTTTTGCAAGTCGCGTCTCAAAACGATGGCCTGTCCTTCGTGTCTCGGGCTGATGTTCGTAGGTGCTCAGTACTGCGGCCGGTGCGGCGAGCGTATGACTGCCATCCAAGCGGTGACCACCGAAAATGCGGGCGATTGTCCGCGTTGCAAGGTTCGGCTCGATCTCATCAATGCCGGCGAGGCCTTTTTGCGCGAATGTCACAGGTGCGGCGGTATGTGGGCAGATGCGGATACGTTCGGGTCGATCTGCGCTAAAGCCGAGATGCGTTCTGCGGTTCTCTGGTATATTGGCGAACGCCGAATGGATCGGGAACCGCAAACAGTGATCCGCTATGTGCCATGCCCGGACTGCGGTGAACTGATGAACCGCAACAACTTTGCCAAGGTGTCCGGCGTCATCTTGGATATCTGCAAGGAACATGGCGTCTGGTTCGATGCTGACGAACTCCCGTCGATAATCGAGTTCATTCGAAAAGGAGGCCTCGATGCTGCTCGGCAGCGTGAGAAAGCGTCGCTCGACGCCGAGCGCCAGCGCCTCCGGGATGAATCGCGCCAGCAGGCTCGAAACGACAGTCGTTTCGCCTCGCATTCGGGAAGGGATGACGCAAGCGAATGGGAAATTCTCAGCTTTGTCAAAAGCATCTTTGAGCGGCTCTAGAGCCGGATCGTCGCGGTCGCCGCTATTTGGTCCAACCAGCCTTTTTTCGCCATTGCTCGTATTCGGTCCGGTCAGCGCCGTCATCCGCCGCCGATCCATCGTGAACATCCAAGATGACGTCATCCGAATGCTCAGCTAACCCGACCGTCCGCCGCAGCCGATTGACCTCAGTTCGATCCTCCACCGGGCACATACGCAAATTCTCGTCGAACTGAGTGCCGTATCGCTGCGGCCTTCCCTCGAAAACGCAGATGCGGTCGTGGAGATACGCGATGTGCTTCGGGTCAACATCGTCCGACGCTGCCGTCATCATCGCGAGCGATGCCCGCATCAGTTCAGGCTCGCCGATCGAATGCTGTACGATGAGCCACGCCGCTTCGCTCGCCTCCGGCCCGACCTTTGAAATGGTCGGCCATCCGATCTCGCCTACGATCTCGCGGAGCCGGGCGGCGTTGCGTCGATGAACGGATTCCATCTCGGGGTTGTAGCCGCCGGTGAGTTTGCCCTCGTCAAGCAGTCTCTGACGCACTTTCAGATCGTATGCTGCCATCGAGAGAAGTTCATCATCGAACATAATTTTTGCCCGCGGGGTACTTACACAATACGATACCAATATTTCCCCCGAAGCCGTATGATGCCCCTGGCGTGCCGCAATTTGCTATCCTTGACCTCGAGATGTACGAACGCTACAGCCGTCAGATACTATTTCCGGAGATCGGCCGGGACGGCCAGGAAAAGCTGCTTGCGTCGCGAGTGCTGGTGGTCGGATGCGGCGCACTCGGGGCGTCTCATTCTGAGATGCTTGCCCGTGCGGGAGTGGGCAAGCTGCGTATCGTAGATCGTGACTTTGTCGAATTGACTAATCTGCAGCGACAGACGCTTTTCAGCGAGGCGGACGCGGCGGAAAGGCTGCCGAAGGCCGTTGCCGCTCGCAAACGCATCGCCGAGATCAACAGCGGGACGGACGTCGAGGCTGTGGTCGCCGACGTCAACAATTCCAATATCGAGAGCCTGATGGATGGTTGCGATGTGGTCATCGACGGAACGGATAATTTTCAGGTCCGGTATCTAGTGAACGACGCTTGCGTTAAGCTCGGCGTGCCATGGATCTACGGCGCCGCGGTCGCGAGCTTTGGTACGACGATGACTGTCAGGCCGGGTGTGTCCCCGTGCCTCAGATGCATTTTCGAAGAAATGCCCGATGCCGGTTCGTCGCCGACCTGCGATACGGCAGGCGTGATCATGCCGATCATCGCGAGCATTTCGGCCATACAGGTCGCCGAATGCCTGAAGCTGATCGTGGACGACACCGATATGTTGCACAGCTCGCTGGTGCAGATCGACATTTGGGCGAATGATCGCCAGCGGATCAAGCTATCCGGGCCGGTCGAGGGCTGTCGATGCTGCGGCCTGCGGATCTACGATCATCTCGATGCCGAGTCGCGTGAATTCGCCGCGGCTCTCTGCGGCCGCGACGCAGTACAAGTGGCGCCGCCGGCTGGCAGCTTTGTCGGACTGGCGGCCTTGGCCGACAGGCTGAAGTTCGTTTTCGCCGTCACTGAAAATGAATACATCGTCCGGTTCAACGCCGACGGGCACGAGGTCACTGTCTTCGCCGACGGACGAGCCATCATCAAAGGCATTGACGACCCGTCAGCCGCCCGCGGCATCTACGCAAAGTATATTGGCACTTGATTAAATATGTCCGATCGATCGCGGGTGGTGATAATTGGTGGCGGCTTTGGCGGGCTCGAGGCGGCGAGGTCGCTCGGCGGCAAGGCGATCGATGTGACATTGATTGCCCACAGTTAAACAATCAGAAATGTTAGCAACGACTTGAAGTTTCGAAGTAGAAGCACCTGAACGCCATAAGGATTCGTAGGAAACTTTCGCGAGAACTCCAAGTCCAAGTCCTTCATTTCAGCTTGAGGAGATTTCTGTTGGAACAGAGACCTTCGCGGATAATGACGCAGGGAAGCATCTAGCTGGGGCAATATACTAATTTCTGACAAAGGCAAATTGACATGTAGGACCACGTTTCACGTTCCGGTTTTTCTCGACAAGTTGAACAGCGAGTTCAACAAGGCTTACGCGGTCTAAATGTTCGTTGTCCGTTTGGCCTGAACTTTAGAAACGAACAAGCTACATAAGCTCAATTACCTGTTCTCTGGCAATACGACACCGTTCAGCTATTGCGGGATCGCCATTATTCAACTGCTCAGCGGCCTCGACGGCCTTCAAAGCCTGATCGTGTTGGCCTAGCAAGAGAAGTGGCATTACTTTTCTAAGCTGGAACTCGGGTTCGTCAAACATATTGGCCGCAATCTCGAACATAGAAATGCAGTACTTTGCATTCGTCCGCTGCAGGGTGTCGATCTCGTCCCAATTCTCTTCGTCGTCGTATGAGCGGAACGCGTCCTCCGACATTCTAACGTCCCCGTGATAGAAGCACGCTAGAGCAAAGGCTTGTAGAGCCAGCGGATGGCGTCCGAGCTCGTCATGATGCTCATCGAACTTGCCACGGACGACAGAACCGATATCCAGAATCCGGTGCCCGAAGAACTGGTTCTCGGGGTACTTCTGGTGATATCTCCATAAAAGCTGAAGGTCCGCAACATCATCGAAGAATTTGGAGATGATCTTGCAGACTGGTGGACATTCCGCCAGATCCTCGAGGTCTTTCCACTCGGACATGCCGGGAACACACGCAAGGTCAGTCGGCATTACAACTCCCGTTTTGAGTGCTTCTTCCAACTGGGCCTGATCCAACGGGTTGTCAATGCCAAGCTTCTGAATGTAATACATAATATCAGGACACCTTGCTTACGTGGTGACCCTTTGGACATTTCACCTCGGTGGTCATCATCGCTTTTTTGAGGTGCATGTAACAGATATACCAGTCGCATTCGTTGCACCAGTAGGCATCGCTCAAGGAGATGTCGTGACCCCCAGGCACACATTTAACCTTTTCGGCCGACCATTTGAGCGGGAATCGAGCGGAATCTATCCGAACGTCGTGAAACATTATTTTTCCTCCTGTGTTTTCGTTTGATACTTTGGTTTTGCCTGGGGTAAGATCTGCATCCGGGATTCGACGAATCGCAGGATTGGGGAGAGGACAAACGTCCGCGTGATTATGCGAAGCATTTCTACTTTGGAAATGAGAGATGCGAACGGCGGTGAAAGTAAGTAATAAACTCGGACGAATACTGATCCGGCCCGTGTCAACAGCAGGATCTCGTCGCGGTATCTCTTCAGCAGCACTACCTCCGGCATAAGAGGGGAGCCGTACGCGGCCGTTGCAATAAAGCACATTCCCGACTTAGCGGAAGGCATCATTAGCTCGTCCCTCATTTTACGCGCCTCGAAATACACGTCCTCCTCATCTGCAAAATTCGCAATGATTTGATCGAGATCGGCGATCGCCTCGTTCGTCCTCTTTAGTTCTATCAGGACGTTGGCTTTCATCATTCTTGCGATCGCGTTGTCGTGGATCTGTACCGCAGACTCAGCAAAAGCCAGTGCTTCCGTCATATGTTTGTTTTCTTGATGGTTTGCGATCAATCCGGTGACAAGCCCTCCGACGATCGTCTCGGAGCGGTTAGCGGCCCGCCTGAAGTAGCTACTTTGTCCGCCTTTCAGTAGCGAATACTTGACGTAGAGCAAGGAGAGCATCATTCTCCCTCCTTCAGCGTCGGGAAATTGTTCCCGGAACTCGTAGATCTGTTTCTGAAAGACCTGGAGTTTTTGCTCAAAATCCCTCTTCAGTCCGGAGTTGTGCTCGTCCTGCGACCATCGCTGTTGTGCGCCCTCTATCTCGGCGAGATAGCGCGATAGTAACCGGAACTCACGCTCGGCAGCCGCCTCATACTCCGCTATAGTCTCTTCTGGGAGATCGACCAGGGCGTATATCGGCTTCCACTCAACCGTGCCGTGACGAGATATTAGGTCTTGCGGGGCGAGGGTACCTGCTCGAATACGCTCAACTATCTGCTCGTCTGAAAATGGACCCTGTCCCTCGAGCTTTTGAATGAATATATCAGCCATAGATAATGTTCCTGACGGGAGCGGACGATCTCCTTCATCCAACATCGCGTCAAAAGTTGCTGTTAAGTATCGCGTCAAAAGTTGCTGTTAAGTGACACGTGGCGAAAGAAAGCATCTAGAAGGCGAACGGTCCGGCAATGCAGGGAGGAGAAAACGTGAATGGTGACTACAGACAAGTGAACTCTGGAAAGAGCATTGGCGGAACTGTTCCAATGAACTACCACCTAAAACCTGAAGATAAAAACCAATAACCTAGCTTTTAATCATCCGAGGGCAAGACCGGAGAACGGGGTGTCTTTGCCAAAGCGGTGTAAAGACTCCATGTGGAGGGCGTCGAGCATTTGGCGAAGGCGTTCGGCCTCGCGGGGTCGGTTTGCCTGCTGATGAAGTTCAAACAAGCGCTCGTGAAAGTATCCTGTCCATAGCAGGGCCTCGTTGTTATCACTATGTCCCCGAAAATATCTTTCAGCGATCTTTGCGGACGATGACGCGATGGAAAATGCCTTGTCCTTGAGTCCAGCCTCGATCGCCATCTCAAAACTATTCTTAAGCAGGGCCATTTCATCCAGCGTAGATTCGCTATTGGCGGGATCTGCCTGCTTTATCTGGTCGAGGATCCGCTTGGCAGCTTGGTGGTGACTCTTGGCCTCCTCGAGACGTTTTAGGAAGGTCAAAACGCACGCGAGATTGAGCTCGGCGACGAAAAGATTTCGCCGATGCATGGGCAGACCAGGCTCAATCACTATTTGCTTGAGACGATGCTCCAGCGATCGGCGCCCAAACTCTTCGGATGTCTCCCATGCGGCGACGGCATCTGCTTCGCGGTTCTCGTTTCGATGACGTAGCCCATTCCAACGCATCGAGTTTGCAATACGCTCGTTGCAAACCGCGAGCACACCAAGTACGGTGACATCACGCGGTGCGAGAGGTACAAGCTTCTCGCCATCGGCAATGATCTGCCTGTAATTCTGACTTCTCGCGATGTCATCGAGGGTAGATAGATCAGTCATAAGTACCCTGAGGCGAAGCCCGTATGCCCTGCGTCCTATATCACCGGGATCGAGTGCGATCGTGACTTCATTGATCGCAACTGCCTTTTCGTAGAGTTCCGGTCGATTCTCGTTACGTCGGCCAAGGATCTCCGCAAGATTTGCGTATGATCTGACAAGTTCGTCACGGACCCCAAGGTCATTGGGAGCGAGCTTGAAGGCGCGCTCCAGTAACTCGACGCTCTTCTCTTGGTTTGCTATGCCCTCTTCGGTTCTGCCAAGATTGGCCATATACGGCATGCCGAGAACGGTTCCGATCTTGCGATAGGCAATAGCCATTTCCTTCAGGAGCTGTGCGTCGTCGCTGTCATCGGTCGAGATGCTGTTGAGATAGCCGAGGCCATCGATAACAAGCTTAGCGCGCAATTCAGTCGAGCCGTCGAATTTCGCGATCTCGTCGTGGTAGTCATTGATCACAATATTCGCCAGCTTGCGGACCTGTTGAAAGTTAATTTCGGCTATTTGTCGCTCTCGATCCGCCCGGACAGCTTGATACACGGCTATACATGTGGCAGACATAACCAGAACTATAGAAGCCAAAGCGATTGAGACAGCGACTCTGTTTCGGCGAACGAACTTTGCTGTTCGGTATCGATACGACTGCGGATGGGCAGTTACGGTCCGTCCGTCGAGGTACGCTCGTATATCGTCAGCGAATTGTTCGACGGAGCCGTATCGTCGTATTGGGTCTTTTCGTATGGCCATGAGAATAATGTTGTCGAGGTCGCCTCGAAGATGCCGGGCGTCTACACTCGGCACCGTGTCGTTCATAGCCATGTTCGCCGTTCTCAACCGACCCCTTCCCATAGGGTCAGAGATTGCATATGACGGCCGGGGCAATTCCACAGAACATATTGCCCGCGACAGCTCTAAGCTGTCGACACCGTAGAGTCTGCAAGGAGTTTGACCTGTCAAAAGTTCATACAGCACCATCCCGAGACTATAAATATCACTGGCCGTTGTGATCGTATCGCCGCGGATCTGTTCGGGAGAAGCGTATTCAGGCGTCATCGGTGTGCCGACCGTCTGCGGGTTGCTCTCCACGTCAAGAACCTTCGCTATACCGAAATCCAAAAGCTTTACCAACCCGTCCGGAGTAACGAGAACATTGTTAGGCTTAAGGTCGCGGTGAACTACGAGTTGCCGGTGGGCGTATGAAACGGCGTTCGCCATCTGAAGGAACAGCTCCAGCCGCTCCCTCACCGTCAGCAAATGGCGTGCGGCATAATCAGTGATCGGTACGCCGTCGACGAGCTCCATGACAAAGAACGGCAGACGCTCGTTCGTAATGCCGCCATCCAAAAGGCGCACTATGTTTGGATGTTCGAGCCTAGCGAGTATCTGACGTTCAATCAGAAGACGTCGCACCATGTCGGTCGAGAAGAGTCCGCGGTTAGACACCTTGATGGCGACCCTTTGATCGAACTCACCATCGTCGCGGACCGCCTCGAAGACCGAGCCCATTCCGCCAGAGCCTATTTCACGGGTGACGCAAAAATTCCCGAGCTTTGCCCCGTCCATAGAACGTGTGAAGGCAGCAGCATCCAATTCCAGGAAACTCCCGGCTTCTTGCTCGACATCCAGCATGGCTTTTGCTTCGCGTGCGATAGTCCCCTCCTCGTCAGAAATCCGTGCGATAATGGAATCTCGTGCATCAGGCGAAGCGTCGCTCAATTCGTTGAAAATCTCCTTGAGCCGTTGCCAGCGCTCATCTATTTTCATGGTTTCCTTCTTTCATATGCTGATAGAGCCATGTTCGCGCAAACTTCCATTCACGCATCACGGTACGTAAGGAAACGGCTTGAACCTGTGCGACCTCTTCGAACGTTAGCCCACCAAAGAAATGCATTTCGACGATGCGGGCTTGGTCCGGGTCATTCAATGATAGGGCATTGAGCGCTTCTTCTAACGCAAGTATGTCGACTATCTCTGGCTCGGAACCGAAGCGAGTCTCAGTGAGAATACGATCTAACGTAACCGGTTGAACACCTGAACCGCGTTTGGCTCGTTTCTTCCTCCTCGCATGGTCAACGAGCACACGCCTCATGATCGTCGACGCGAGGCTTAGGAAATGGACACGACACTCAGCGTCGATTGAATGTTGTTTTAGTAAGCGTAGATACGTTTCGTGTACAAGTTCTGTAGGACGTAGTGTGTGCGCCCGCCGTTCGGATCTTAGGTGGAATGACGCGAGTCGCCGCAACTCGGCATATGCCTCTGCCATCAGTGCGTTCAACTCCGAGCCGTCTGCAACAGCGACAACCATAACATTTAACTATCGTTTCGAATGTCGAGTTCCACGAAAAAATATAATTGTGCGTAGAAAAAGTCAATGATGCCGTTGTCTGATCAACGAGCAACGTCCACTGACAGCTATGGTGGTACACTCCAAGGGGTGAGACAGGTTTCGGCTCGATCGCGGGTGGTGATAATTGGTGGCGGCTTTGGCGGGCTCGAGGCGGCGAGGTCGCTCGGCGGCAAGGCGGTAGATGTGACCCTGATCGACCGCAAGAATCATCATGTGTTTCAACCGCTGCTATATCAGGTGGCGACGGCGGTGCTCAGCCCGGGCGAGATCGCACAGCCCATTCGGCGGATACTTCACCGATACAGGAACATCGAGGTAATTCTCGGCGAAGCGGTCGCGGTCCGGGCCGATCACGGCGTGGTCGAGCTATCAGATGGGGCCGAGGTCCCGTTCGACCGGCTTATAGTCGCGGCGGGTGCTCGCCACTCATATTTTGGGAATGACGGATGGTCAACCTTTGCGCCGGGCTTGAAGACGATCGAGGACGCGCTTGAGATCAGACGACGGGTCCTGCTCGCTTTTGAGCTTGCGGAGCGGGACGCATACTTGACAGGCAAAAAGCCCGATCTCGCCTTCGTGGTCGTGGGCGGCGGCCCCACGGGCGTGGAGATGGCCGGAGCGATCGCAGATATCGCCAGGCAGGTCCTCGCAAATGATTTCAACGCGATCGATACGAGAAAGGCACGCGTTATACTGCTGGAAGGTTCTGATCGAGTGCTAGGCACATTTGCCGGCGACCTGTCAGACAGCGCAAAGGAACAACTCGAGGAACTCGGTGTCGAGGTCCGGTTAAATAGTTACGTAAAGGATGTTGAGAGCGGCCGCGTCCGGGTAGGCGATGATTGGATCGGATGTGATGTTCTCGTGTGGGCGACCGGAGTCGCCGCATCAACGCTCGGCAGCAAACTCGGTGTTGAGACGGACCGAGCAGGGAGGGTGATCGTTGAACCTGATCTTTCGATACCCGGACATCCGAACATCTTCGTCATAGGCGATATGGCCCATTTCGAGCAGCCCAATGGCGAGCCGGTTCCCGGTGTCTCGCCGGCCGCGATGCAGATGGGCCGCCACGCAGCACGCAACATCATTGCCGATCTAAACGGCCGCGAACGACAGCCGTTCGTCTATCGTGACAAGGGAAGTATGGCGACCATCGGGCGGAGCCGGGCAATAGCCCAGAGCGGCCGGCTCAAATTCAGCGGGTTCATCGCGTGGCTGATGTGGCTGTTCCTGCACGTCTTTTATCTGATCGGGTTTCGCAATCGGCTGGCGGTGATGACGGATTGGTTCTGGGCTTACCTGACACGAGTGCGTTCGGCCAGGCTGATCACGGGCGACGCCGAAGAGCTTAGCGATGCGCTTGAGTTCATACGCGGCCGCCGCGGCTGAGACAAAGGGTCATAAGGCCGGCGTTCTCGTTCGGCCTCGCGTTTTGCTATCATTTACGACGATCCGCATCAAGGGGCCGCGGCTGTCGGGCCATAGATACAAATAATGAGAACCACAACCGCATATTTCGCAACGGCATTGGCAATAGCAGTATTCGCAGTTGCCGTACCGGGCTCTGAACCGCTCGTCTGGACCGTGAATTCGAGAGCAGAAGTGCTCCGCGGCGACGCTCGCGGGGTCTCGATAGATCAGGACGGAGCTATTACGGTGGCGCCTCGTGTGACTGAGATATTCAAGACCGGCGAATCATACATCTGGTCCTCTGCCGCAGATGCCGCGGGAAACATTTACCTCGGCACAGGCGGCCAAGGAAAGATCTTCCGTGTGGATGCCGCAGGCAAAGGGACGTTGTTTGCCGATCTCCCGGATATGAACGTTTCTGCTCTTGCGATCGGACGCGGGGGCGAACTCTATGCCGCGACCTTGCCCGACGGCAAGGTCTATCGAATTGACGCTGCGGGCAAGCCCGAAGTGTATTTCGATCCCGGTCAGAAATATATTTGGGCGCTCGCGGCTGGAAGCGACGGCCTATATGTCGCGACGGGCGACGGAGGGAAACTGTATAAGGTTCGGTCGGCGGGAGCCGCGGCCGACGTATCGCTTGTTTTTGACTCGAGCGAGACCCACATCATCTCGCTGGCGTTGGGAACCAAAGGCGAGCTGTACGCTGGCACCGATCCCGGCGGCCTCGTGATCCGATTCGGTCCTGACGGCAAGGCATTCGGCGTACTCGATTCTCCGCTCCGCGAGATACACGAGGTGATCGCCGCCGCCGACGGTTCGGTGTATGCTCTGGCTCTCGGAGAATCGGTTTCGGTAGCCAAAGCGACTGACGGAGCGGCTTCTGCCGCGACGGAGCAAAAGCCGGTTACGGTCGATAAGCCAAATCCTCTCAATCCGGAACCGGCGCCAAAGAGCCGATATGACCTGTCGTCCGCACGATCGGCCGTCTATCGGGTCGCTCCGGATAGCGGCAACGTCGAGATCCTCTGGTCATCCGGCTCGGTCGCGGGCTTTTCACTTACGGAGACTCGCGGCGGTGTTCTGATCGGCACTTCTGACAAAGGCCGTATCTATCGCATCGGGAACGACGCGCGCGAAACACTGATCGCACAGACCGGAGCGGCGCAGCTATCGACTTTGTCGTCGGTTCGCGGTGTACTGATGGCCGGGTCCAGCAACCAAGGCTCACTTTATCGTATAGCTGCTGAGCCTCCGGCGGAGGGAACCTACGACTCGGCCGTGCTGGATTCGCGTGGTTCCTCGGCGTGGGGACGCATATGGTCGACGAGCAGCGGCAATGTTTCTTTGCAAACCCGATCGGGCAACTCCGAGCGGCCCGACGAGACCTGGAGCAATTGGAGCCAGGCGATCTCGGATCCCAAGGGCGGCCCTGTTGCAAGTCCCAAAGCACGTTATCTGCAGTGGCGGGCGGTCTTGAAAGGTGACGCACGGCTGAGCGAGGTCAATATCGCATTCGTGACCGCAAATATCGCGCCCGAGGTGCTGTCGCTGTCGGTGCTGCCCGTCAATGTTGGGCTCGCCGCAAATCCTGCGGTCCAGATCGATCCAAATATAGAGACGGCGGGAATGGATCCCGTTCTGTTTGGCCTTCCGAATCAGCCGGTGCCGCCGCGTCGATTGTTCCAGAAGGGAGCCATTTCGCTGCAATGGACCGCCGAAGACCGCAACGGGGACAAGCTCGTTTTTGACGTTTATTATCGCGAGGCGTCAGAGTCCCAGTTCAAATTGCTGCAGGCTGATCTGCGGGACGCTTTCTATGTCGTTGACGGCCTCTCGTTCGCCGATGGGCGTTATGTATTCAAGGTAACGGCACGTGACGCGCCGTCTAATCCCGCTCCGGCGGTCATGTCAGGCGAGCGCGTTACTGACGTGATCTCGATCGACAATTCTCCGCCGGTCGTAACGCCAATCGGTAACCCGGCGGTGACCGGCGACAAGGTGCGGCTTGTTTTCGACGCCTCCGACGCGGGCAGCTATATCACCCGGGCGGAGTACAGCATCAACGGAGGCGAGTGGCGGGTCGTTTATCCGGATGATGGAATATCGGACAGCCCTCGCGAACGCTATACGGTCGACGTGAACGGACTGGCTCCGGGTGAGTATTCTGTTACGCTGAGGGTATTCGACGCCAATGCGAATCCGGGTCTCGGCAGGCTTAGCTTCAAAAAGTAAAGTGAAGGACTAGCTAGTCTTTGGGCAACGCTCTTGTCTCGCCTTCGCTCTCGTTATCCAACAAACGCGTCGTCGCGTCGGTGACGGACGGGGGCACGAGGTCTCCCGTTTTGTACTGCGTTGGCGAGATCGATACAGGCGGAGCGATCATGGGCTGCTCGGGCCGCCCGCCGAGACTGTTTGGCGGGGCGGCAACACCTGGCAACAAAGGCTGTCGACGCTGTTCGCGGACCTGAAAGTATCGAGCAACGCCCGAACCCATCATTGTAAAGGCAGGTATCAACAGCCAGAACCACCAGCCTTTGCCGATCGAGAAAGAGATCGCGATCGCAACGATCAGAAATGCGAGGCCCGTAAAGAACTTAGTGATGGCGCCTTCGAGGGTGACCGGTTTGCCCTTGTCATCCACCAGCGGAGCTGTAGGCGTGGACGCGAGTGCGGCGGTGACGTTGGCTAGCGCGTTGCCGCAAGATCGACAAAATCTCCCCTGATCCGGATTTTCCTGGCCGCAGTTTGGGCAAAACATATTCTTGCGTCTGTCGCTAAAGGTCTTCGTTGCCGGCCGATCGCTGTCGCCTGGCCTCGAAGAGGATAACTCCGGCCGCGACAGAGACGTTCAGCGAGTCGATTTTCCCATACATCGGTATCTTAACCAAAGTGTCGCAGTTCTCTGCAACCAAACGATGCAGCCCGGAACCTTCACTGCCCAGGACAAGAGCAGACGGAAGCCGCCAGTCCCACTGCGTATGGTCGATCGAGGCATCGATGCTGGTTCCTACCACCCATATATCGTTACGCTTCAATTCTTCGATAGTTCGATTGAGATTGCCCGAACGAGCGACGCGCATATATTCGAGAGCGCCGGCGGACGAACGCGCGACCGTTTCATTCAGACCGACAGCTCGCCGCTCCGGAATGATGACGCCGTCTGCTCCGGCGCATTCCGCAGTGCGAATGACGGCCCCTAGGTTTCGCGGGTCTTCGATGCCGTCAAGCAATACGATCAGCGGCGTCTCCGAGGCTGAGATCATCTCATCAACTTCTACATAGGAGGCCGGAGACACGAGAGCAACGATCCCCTGATGATTTGCTCCGGGCGGCACAAGGCCCGCGATCTTGTCGCGAGAAACGTGCGACCAGGCGATACCCCGCTGCCGGCAGACGTCCATCACCTCAGCAAATCTACGTTCGCGCGAGCCTTCGGCGATCAGCACTTTTTCGACCGATCTTCGCTCGGCCTTAAGCGATTCCAAAACAGGCAGCACGCCGAAAACTACCGTCTCCGACGCCGCAGCGAACTTAGGACCTTCGTTTTTAACGGGGTGCGGCCGCGACTTCCTCATCTTACGAATGCGATCATCCTGGAGTAACGAGTGAACTGAGAAAGGTTATCGCGGCGCTCGACGCTATTCAACTTTGGCTTACCGAAACTGGAACGTTCGAATCCGGCTGCTGCGATCGAGGAGTCAGAAGGCCAGACTGATTCAAGCCATCGACGCGAACGGTCGAAATTTGTATCGAGCACCGCGTCTGGTCCGGTTTGCGCGAGTATTGCACCGAGTTTGCGAACGTTGTCGGCAGCGATCAGCGTACGTTCGTCGCCGAGACATGAGAAATCGAATCCGAACGGCCGGATGCGATACCAACGATCGTCGGGACCCAGGAATAGGTCGAGAACAGCCTCGTCCGAGTTTGCCGTCGTCTCGTTCAGGAGCTGGCGGCCGGACGACGTTCGGCGTTCCGTCCTCTCGACAGCAGCGGTTCGCAGAGTTCCGTGGACAACTAGACGAGTGTCGGCGACGAGAGCAGGCAAGCTTTCGAGATCGCCGGGTGCGCGGGCTCGAAACTCGGCCAGATCGTCGTCGATCCCGGTGAGACGGATCGGGGCCGCCGACGGCAGCAGATCGTTGTCATCGAATATCCGAACATCCACCAAATTCTCGGCGAGGCGTGATGTTATCGACTCGGCGGCAGGCCGTGACCTGGCTGCAGTCAGCGGCAGCCAGCAGCCTGAAACGAAGGCGGATCGGGCACCGGCGGGGTCTTGCTTTGCAAATTCTGCGATGGCATCGAGTCCAGCGGCGTTATCGTGATCAACCTTTACCACGATCCAAAACTCGTTCTGTTCGGCCCCGTCCTCATTCGTTGCGGCCCGAAGCAGACTGCCGCAATAGAGGCAATCGCTCCGCCGGCTGCGATTCGGCCTGCCGCATTTTGGGCATGATCCTATGATCTCAACCTCGGTCACGAGTCGAATATTAACACTGGTGTGATGAATTTGCTTGACCGCATCGACCGCGTCGATGCAAACTATTAGATGGCCGGTAAATGCTAGTGCCGGATATTGGAGATCGCGAACAGACACAGCTATTAGTCGATTATATTGGATACAGATATCGTTCCCACTCGAACGCAGAGTTCGACCCACAAGATAAACTAACGCCGGAACCTATATCGCCGATCACCCCGTCCGAGACACAAGCTGCATTTCACCGTTCGACACTTTAGGTTGAGGTGAGCCTTATGCAGTATGAAATGACAACGCCGTCTTGGCAGTTTGGTAATCGCGGCCGTGTCGCGATATTCATCGATGGAAACAATCTGTTTCACGCCGCGCGTTTCCATAACGTCGATATCGATTACAACAAGCTCCTGCGAGTGCTGCTGGGGGACGGGCGTCTCCTTCGGGCATTTTTCTACACTGGAGTGGATGTCGGTGCCGAGCGACAGCAGGGGTTCCTGCTCTGGATGCGGCGAAATGGTTTTAGGGTCGTGCAGAAAGAGCTTAAAACATTCTACGACGGGACGCGAAAGGCGAATCTGGACGTTGAGATCGCCGTGGATATGCTTAGCCTCGCGGGCCAGTATGATACGGCCGTGCTCGTATCGGGCGATGAGGATTTTGTCTATGCGATCAACGCGGTTGCCTACAAAGGCTGTCGCGTAGAGATAGCAGGGTTTCGTTCGAACACGGCTCCACGTTTGATCGATGTTGGGGATTTCTTTATTGATCTCGGGGATATCGCTCCGCTGATCAGGAAGGAATCGACAGCTTCAGGCGAATTTGAAGTACCTGCATTCGAGCCGCCAAGTGACCTTCCGGCAGATAGCACCGCTCCGCGTGTTTCCCGAGACGAGCAGACCGCCGGCGAAGGCCACCACGGGCTGACGCGGCATCGCGAACAACGATGAAGATCTTCACGCTATCTGAGGCGAATGAAGCTCTATCGACCATCGTGCCGATGGTCCAAGAGATACGCAGACGATACCTCGAGATACAGGAGCTGAAACCGGCGGCAAAGGCTGCGTCTGATGCGTCGAACCGCGGCGGCGGAATGGCCGGAGGTTCGCGATACGTTTCGGCTTTATACGAGACCGGCCGATTGATGGCTCGGCTGGAGGACCTCGGCGTCGAGGTCAGGGACCCTGAGCGTGGATTGATCGATCTACCGTCGATGAAGGATGGCCGCGTTGTCTATTTGTGTTGGCAGATCGGCGAAGGCGACAAGATCGATTGGTGGCATGAGACCTATGCGGGCTTTGACGGGCGACAGCCAATAGACAGGCGCTTATAAGCGCTTTTTTTGCGATCCTTGCCGATCGACCCTCATTTTCTTAAAAAACTTGCCTATTTGCTGCGCTTTAGTATTGACTGCTTAAAGTAAATGTTGATATTCTTTGCAGAGTTTGTGCATCGCTGCTTAAGCAGATATTCCGAAAAGCCTCCAACCGCCTATGAAATGTCAGGTTTGCGAACGCGAGCTGGCGCCGACATTGTCCATCTGTCCTAAATGCGGCGCGATGATGAACGACTCGATCCGCGAGGAACTTGAGGTCAAAGTCAACTCCGGCGGACTCAGAATGCCGCCCGCAGTACAAGCATCACGCGAGGCCGCCGTCAGCGTGCCGAGGCCTGAGCTTGCACCACCGCCAAAACCTATTGTTACGGCGCCGCTTAATGCTCAAAAGACGAGCCCGACACTCGTAGGATTCCAGCCAAAAGAAACACCGGTGCCTGAGTGGCGGCTTCAGGTTCAAAACGCCGTGCGACAGCGTAATGGCGGGACGGCGGCGGGCCCGGCAAGTTCGAATATGGCGGCCGCCGCGGTTGCCGTCAAACAAAGCGAACAAAGGCCGGCTCAGAATATTTTGCCCGACAATGCCGATCCGAGGCTGGCACGAGCTTTGGCCAAGATAAACTCATCGCGGAAGGCTTACGGCCTGGCGGCCGAAATCGAAAGGCCGTCTGCTCCGTTGCCGCCGCGTCCCGCTACGCCAAACAAGCCGTATCCGTATGGCGTGGTCAACTCGGCCCCGGCCCCGATCGCTTCGACCGCAGCCGCTGCACCTGTACCTGTTGTTGCCGCTCCGGAGCCACGCAAGATCCCGAATCCCGTGCTCCGGCCTGTATTTTCCGCGCCGGAAGCCGAACGCGTCGAAACGAACAAACTCCCTCGGATCGAGAAGATCGTCGAGAAGAAGATCGAACGCGTCGAACCGATAGAAGAACTTACCGAAGATGTCCCGCATCCTGCAGAATTCGAAGGCGTCCGCCGTATTGTGATAAGTGCCGAAGCGCCGCTCGCGGACGAGGCCGAAACCTACGAAGAGATCGAGGACCTGGCACCCATGGCGATGCGGTTCAACGCCGGCCTGTTCGACGTGGTCATCGGCCTGGTCGCCGCAATGGTGGTCGTCTCGCCGCTCGCGTTCGCAGCCGAGAATTGGCTCTCTCCGATGATATTGCTTGCGTTCGGGGCCGCATTCATCGCGGTTATGTTCATCTATCTCACTGCCGCGACCGGATTCTATGGACGCACGATCGGAATGCGGATCTTCAATATATTAGCGGTCGACCTAGAAGAGAACGAGTATCCGACGCTGCGTCAGGCCGCGATCAACTCTGCGGTCTATATTGCTTCGCTTATGTTCTTTGGATTCGGCCTTTTTTCCGTTTTCTTGAACGAAGAGCGGCGCGGCTGGCACGACATCGCTTCGAACACGATCGTCGTAAGCGAATTTTAGACAAAGGCGGCTTTACGTCCTTAAAAGATCGAGCCAAGCGGACGCCGGTCAGCGCATCGCTTGGCTTTTTGATTTGAGACGATGACTTTGGAAACGTCGCACAACCCGACCGACGAGCGTGCGGCCCTTGTCGCCGATGCCGCCGAAAAGGCACGGGCACGGCTAAAGAAGATCCTAGTAAAGAAACAGAAGCTTCGCGATAATCTCAGGGCGGATCTTCAGAAGCACGGTGATCCCGAAGAATGGAAGCGAAAGGGCGATCTTTTGCTTGCAAATATCAGCACCGCTAGACGCGAGGGCGACAAGGTCCTTTTGATCGATCACTTTGATGAGAACGCTCCGGAAATAGCGATCGATGTTCCCGGACGGCTGTCAGTAGGCGAAGCCGCAAACGAGATGTTTCGACGCTATGCCCGGGCACGCAACGGCCGGGCCGTGATCGACGGCCGGATACGCGAAACGGATAAAGAACTGGCAGAGATCGAGGCTTTGCTGAGCCGGACGGCAAGAGCAGAGGAGGAATCGGACCTTGAGTTCCTCGAATCGGTCGCTGTCGCAAAGAGAATTGCTCCAACCGAGGTCAGCAAAAAGAAGCGCAGGGATCCTGAGATCAAAGGCGTCCGCAGATACGTCTCAAGCGATGGATTTGAGGTGCTCGTCGGCCGCTCGGCCAAGGACAACGACCATCTCACATTCAGGATCGCCCGCTCGATGGAGACCTGGCTGCACGCGGCTGACTATCCCGGGTCACACGTAGTGATCCGCAATCCGAATCGGAAGGAGATACCGCAACGGACCGTAGTGGAAGCCGCGCAGTTGGCCGCTTTCTTTAGCGACGCCCGCGGACTCGACAAAGCCGCGGTACATTTCACATTGAGGAAATTCGTGAACAAGCCGCGCCGCGGTTCACCCGGAGCGGTCAGCCTGGCGTCCTTCAAAACCGTTTTGGTGAGACCTGAGAACAGCCTCCGACGGGTGGATCTGTGACCGATGGCCGGCTCGCCTACTCGTTTACGATCTTCTCGACGGACGACTTCATTTTATCGATCTGACTATCTCCGCCGCCAAGGAAAATGGCCCTCAGACGGCCTTCTCGATCGATCAAATAAGATTGGGGAACACCGTTGAACTTGGCGAGATTATTGAACTTTATATCCAGATCGTTGATATCTCGAGCTAGCTCGTAGTTGATCTTGAACTTTTCCGCGAATCGTTTGATATCGGCCACCTCTTCCTGCCCTCCTTCCGAGAAGCCGATGTCCAGGCCGACAACGGTGAATCCTTTATCTCGATATTTGTCCTGCATCTCGACGAGGTGGGGTATCTCGCCTCTGCAAGGGCCGCACCAGGTTGCCCAAAGGTTCAACAGGACGACCTTTCCTTTTCGATCCGTGATCTTGGAAAGCGATCCATCCAGCAACTCGAATTCTCCATTCGCGAGCTCAGACGACAGCGGTGGATATGCTGACGGCTTTGTCGCGTTCGGAGCTTCCTTGGACGGCGGATCGATCTGTGCGTTGTTCGCAGGCTGCGCCGAAGAACAGCCAGAAGTGTAAACGGCCAACGCTGCTAACGCGGTCAGCAAAATAGGAACCCTCTTGTATCTTTCAATCATCATTATTGGATAATCCCGATCAGCGTTTTCGGCCCAATCTGAGCGTCAGTCCGGCAGCAAATATTGACAACAAGAACATTAGCATCAATGCCAATTGGTCGGCAAAGGCGTTCATCCACGGATGCTTGTAAGTGATATAGCCGCTGAGGTCGCTCGGGATCTTTGCGACAGGCCCGATATCGGGCATCTCGGGCGGCTTGTCGAGATTGACCTCGAGGCCTGCATTCTTTGCATCCTTGCTCTCCTGAATACTCTTTTCTACATCCGCACGGTAGGCATCGAAGGCTCGCCTGGCGTCGTCCGCGACTTTATCGTTCTGCACCTCGACACTGCGATATAGGCCGAGTCCTCGGGTCGCTCCGCCCGGGTCGGCGCCTTCGGGCTCAAGCGTATCCAGGCCGGAGAAACGCTTCATTGCGTCGAACGACCATGCGGACGGAAAAAGCAGCATCAACGGTTTTGAGATTCCCGAAGGAACACCGACTATTCCGGAAAAGATCATCTGCGGGATCAAGATCAGCGGAACAAGGCTTACCGCGGCTCGGTCCGTCCGCACGAGTGCCGATATCAAAAGTCCGGTAGCAAGCCCCACCGCAGCGGTCAACATCATTATCCAGAGGTGCGGGATGCCTGCTAGCAGGCCGGGAAACGGGCTCAGGCCGACGAGGCCGAAAAACTTGAGAGGGACGAAAAGCAGGAGACACTGCAGAAATAGTACCGCAGACAACAGCACGACCTTGGATCCAAGATACGGCAGTATGCCGACACCGGCCGACATTTCGCGCCGGAGGATCGGACGCTCCCGTACTATCTCGCGTGCGGCCACGCTGGTGCCGAACCATATTGCAACTATCGAAGGAACAAAATAGATAAAATCGCGGGGCCTGTCGGCGCCCACTACCAATACCGTCAGGACGGCCAACAACGGGCCCTGGATAAGCAGCGCAAGGAGATTTGTCCGATCAAGGAGAAATATCTCAGTGTATCGACGAGTCAAGATAGCCCATTGGCGGATCGGGTCAACGATACTACGTACGGCTCCGGGCCGCGAACTTAACTTCGGGTTGGAAGCAGGCTCTTTCTCGGCGGCAGACGCGAGACTTGAGAAATAATCAGAACGACGGAATCGTGCCTCCATCGCAGTCGCTTCGGTCTCGAGAGAGCTGCGCGCATCCTCGGCTCCGATCACACGGAAAACATCGTCAAACGACTTGACGCCGAAATGAGCAAGCGCGTCATCAGGCGTGCCAAAGAATACAAGCCGGCCGCACATCATAACGGCCAGTTTGTCGAAAAGTCCGATGTTGTCGATATCGTGGGTCGCGATGATAAGCGTTCGCCCGCCTGCGGCTAGCTCGCGCAGTATGTTCATCGTTCGGGCCGACGCGGCAACGTCCAGGCCCGATACAGGTTCGTCGAGGAAAAGGATCGACGGCCCGGCAACCAATTCCGCGGCGATACAGGCCCGTTTTCGCTGTCCGCCGGACAATTCGCGAACGAGCCTGCTTCGGACGTCAGCGAGGCCCGTCGCATCCAATATCTCGTCGATAGCATGGTCTATCTCAGATGTGCGAGCGTCTTTGGATAACCGGAGCCGGGCGGAGTAATAGAGCGTCTTGTAAACCGATAATTCTTCGTGTATCTGGTCGTCTTGCGGAACAAATCCGATAAGCCGCAAAATCGCTTCGCCGCCTGAGTAGATATTCGTACCGTTGACCAGCACGCTGCCATTGTGAGGTTGGCGGCCTCCGTTCAGAGTTTCTATAAGGCTCGACTTGCCGCAGCCCGAAGGCCCGATCAGGCCGACCATCTCGTTCGGCAGCGCCGTGAGTGATAAGTTCTCAAATAGAGCCGCTCCGCTTTTCCCGCGAGCTCTTCTGCTGATCGAGATCGCATCGATACGCCAGCTTGACCGGGTATCGAACACAGCGACCAGGCCGGCTGCGTCCAAACGGAGCTCGAACGTCCCGATCTGAACGCGGTCGCCCGGGACGACAGGCTGTCTTGAGATGCGTCGTCCGTTGACATAGGTCCCATTAGTTGAGCCAAGGTCCTCGACGACGAATTGGCCGCCGGCGTTCACGATCCGTGCGTGTTCGGATGAGACCAAAAGTCCGTCAAGCCGCGGGCTACAGGCGGTGCTGCGACCTATCAACATCTGATCGCCGGCGACTATGGAGTAGGAACCAACAAGCCGTGGCTCGCTGTTGCCGATGGCCTCCGGCCCACGAGCAAGCCGCGTCACGACGGTCTTGGCGTCGATCTTTTCGGATGCGGCCTCGACACTCGGGCCGGGAGCATTGAGCGCCGTGCCTGCGGCACGCCTCAATCGTGCCGTCGGGCCGTTGGGGCCGAATTGGACCACTGCCCGATCCTGCAATGTGACCGTTCCGACCACTCGGGAGCCATCGACGAACGTCCCGTTAAAGCTCCCAAGATCTTCGAGCACGATACCGTTGGCTTGGCGCGAGACGACAGCATGACGCCGCGACACCATTCGGTTTGCCGCGTCAAAAATGACGTCACACGTAGGATCGCGTCCGATCTCGACGGGTTCGGTGCCGATCGAGACCTGTTTAACGTTAGCTTCCGTCAGTATCTCGAGCACCGCGTCTGCATCCGTATGCGAAGCCCCGCCGTCGGGCAGGGAATTGGGGACCGGATCCTCTGTCGGGCTTGGCGAGTTCGTTCTTAACGGTGGTGAGCCCGAAGCCGGTTGTTCCGATCGTACGTGGGAAGTATCGCTTCGGATCGGCGGAACCGAATCCACGAGTACTTCAAGCCAAACTACCCGGTATTTCGGGCCATCCGTGCCGAAGCCAAGCGTGTCGCCGGACCTGATCCGTTCAGGAGCAGAAATGCGTCGCTGGTTCAGAAAGGTGCCGTAAGTCGAGCCGAGATCGGTCACGTGCCACACGCCCGCATCCTTTCGCAGTTCGGCGTGGCGGCGGGAGACCATCGGATAACGATCTGCGTCAAGCTGCAAGCCGTCCGGGCCGGCTTCGCGTCCGATGATCACGAGATCGCCGTCAAACCCGATCTCCGGGCCCTCGGTTCCGTCGTCCAGCAGTTGTGCGATGATGACGCCCATGGTCAAGTCGGCAAGTCAGTTAAGATTATCAGAATCCATCGGCAGTTTCGATAAGAGGATGACTGGGCGATTTTATAAAAATGCAGGAGATAGGCTATTATCCTTTTGCTTCAAAACCTTTTAATTAGGACCGCAAATATGGTTTTCAGGGCGCGTTCGGCGGCTGTTTACGGGATCGATGCATTGGCCGTAGATATAGAGGCAAATCTGCGTCCAAGCGGCGGAGAGTTCGACACGTCGCCCAACATTACAATAGTCGGGCTTCCGGACACCGCTGTCAGGGAGTCGCGCGAGCGCATCCGAGCTGCCATCTCTAACAGTGGATTTTTCTTTCCGCTAGACAAGGTCACCATTAATTTGGCTCCCGCCGATCTGAAAAAAGAAGGAGCCAGTTTCGATCTGCCGATCGCATTGAGCATCTTGGGAGCGAACGGCGATATATCAGATCTGGATGGCCTCGATGGCTTGATGGCTGTTGGAGAGCTTTCGCTGGACGGACGCGTCAGGCCGGTCCGAGGCGTGCTCTCTATAGCTCTCTCAGCACGCGAGATCGGCTGTCGTCACCTATTGGTACCGGAGGAGAACGCACGTGAAGCAGCGGTTGTCCGAGGTATCGACGTTTACGGAGTTGCTGACCTGAGATCGGCAGTAATGATCGCTCGTGGACTAGAAGCCGGCGACGGGTCCACGGTGCAGCCGGTGCGTTTGACCGAAGATGAACTTAGAACCCGTGATGACGCGGGCCAATTGGATTTTGCTGACGTGCGCGGCCAGGCAAACGCAAAACGGGCGCTCGAGATCGCGTCGGCCGGCGGGCACAACATACTTTTCATCGGGCCTCCGGGTTCGGGCAAGACGATGCTCGCCAAACGTTTGCCGACGATCCTGCCGCCGCTCGAATTTGAAGAAGCGCTCGAGATCACCAGGATCCATTCCGTCGCGGGGCTGACCGGCAGAACGGGGCTTGTGACGAGGCGTCCTTTCAAATCGCCGCACCATACGGTAAGTCAGGCCGGGCTGATCGGAGGCGGCTCGATACCGAAACCGGGCGAGGTGAGCCTCGCTCACCTGGGCGTACTGTTCCTGGACGAATTGCCTGAGTTCGACCGCAGCGTTCTCGAGGTACTGCGTCAGCCGCTCGAGGATCGAACTGTGACGATCTCGCGAGCTGCGACGTCGCTGACGTTTCCGGCCGACGTTACTCTCGTTGCATCCATGAATCCGTGTCCATGCGGCTATTTCGGCTCTAATCGTGAGTGCAGATGTTCGCCGATGCAGATCCAAAGGTATGTGGGAAAGGTCTCGGGGCCGTTGATGGACCGGATCGACATACATATCGACGTCCCGGCAGTGAAATACAACGAGCTACGCGGCAACGGATCGCCTCCCGGCGAATCGTCCGCCGAGATCCGCGCCCGGGTGATGAAAGCCCGCAAAGTGCAGCTCGAGCGGTTCAACGGCAAATCGTTCTCAAACTCTGCCATGACACCGCGAGATATCCGCGAGTACTGCAAACTCGACAGCGAAAGCGAATCGCTGCTCGAACGCGCAATGCATCGGCAGGGACTCTCAGCTCGAGCGCACGACCGGATCCTGAAAGTCGCCCGCACCATCGCTGACCTGGAATCGAGCGCCGCGATCGGGCCGCAGCATTTGAGCGAAGCGATCAATTACCGTTCGCTTGATCGGCACTATTGGCTTTAGTAACGCGGTCAGCTCGAGTAAACAGACAGCACTCGTAATAGCTCAGCGACGCTCCAGGCTTGAGCCGCGCAGCCCTTAGGAGCGAAAGGAGCATCGGCGTCGAAGATCTCAGATACTTGTCCAACCATGGCGTCGCGCAGATGCTGCTCGACGGCGCTCTCGACACGAGCAGCTAGAGTTCGAGTCTCATCGGCGGTGTGTGTCCTAGCATAGGCATCGACGAACGGGCCCATCAGCCAAGCCCAGACCGTTCCCTGGTGATAGGCCGAATCGCGTTCTTCGGGGCCGCCGGTATAATGCGGAACATATGCCGGATCCGCAGGAGCAAGCGACCGCAGCCCGAGATCGGTCAGCAGCTCTGACTCGACCTTGTCCACTACTTTGCGGGCGTGCTCGTCGGCCAACATGCAATGGTGCAGGCTGACCGCAAATATCTGATTCGGGCGTATCGACCGATCTGCCGTGTCGCCATTGACGACATCCACGAGGCATCCTGTCTCCTGGTCCCAAAATTGGCCGTTGAAATTCTCACGTGCAATAGAGGCCATGCGCGAATAACGCTCCGCGAGGGCATCGGGTCCGGCCCGGACAGCGAGATCGGACATAACGCAAAGAGCATTGAACCAGAGGGCCTGGATCTCGACCGGCTTTCCGATCCGAGGCGTGATCACGCGGTCGCCCACCTTTGCGTCCATCCACGTGAGTTGTACGCCTTCTTCACCGGCCGAAAGTAATCCGTCGGTATCGACCTTGATCGAATAACGCGTGCCGCGAACGTGCCAATCGATGATCTCGACCAATCTGTCAAAGAGTTCGCTCATCACGAACGCCTCGTCACCAGTTCGATCCAGATATTGGCGTATGGCTTCAAAATACCAGAGCGTCGCGTCCACCGTATTGTATTCGGGGGCCTCCCCGGCATCAGGAAAACGGTTCGGGAGCATTCCCATCGAGATATGCTGGGCAAATTCGGCCAGAATGCTCTTTGCGATCTCTGGTCTGTTAGCTGCAAGCGTCAGCCCGGGCAGGGCGATCATAGTGTCGCGGCCCCAGTCGGAGAACCAGTGGTAACCGGCTATGACGGTCTTGCCTCCGCCCCGCGAAACAATGAACTGATCGGCTGCGAGCGTCAGATCCGTCATCACGCCGGGCGTTACTCGCGCGGCAGCGACTACCTCCGCCCTGCGTCGCGTCTCCGAGCGAAACATCGCATCCACCTCGACGGCCGAAATGATCTCGGACCGGTCCGTGGAGGCGACAACGAACGCCGGAACGTCAAGGCCGAAGCCCAACTCGAGCGGTTGGTACAGATCCTCTCGATAGTCAAATCCGCGTTCCTGCTCGATGGAATACTCAAAATCGCGGTACCAGTAGCCTGTCGCTTGGGCTGAAACGGCGTTGTGCAGCAAGTCGAGCCGAGGATAGACGTGCGTCGGTTCGAATGAGACTCGGCCGGCCGCCTCATCGAACCGAACGTCAAGATCGTGTGAGACGCGCAAGTGATGATGATCGCGATATGCAAGCAGCGGCCTGACCGCCAGGCTCGCCTCAGGGCCGTCGAGCCTGGTCCATTTGGTGGCGGTCGTGTTCTCACCGTTGACCATCACTACACGCTTCTCGAGCTTTACGCCGCCGGCTGAAAATATCCAGACCGGATACGGGTCGAGCTTGAATTCAACAAGGTGCCGGAATCCTGACGGCCGGACCACGCCGGGGAATCTGTCCGCCGACAACTCGAACCGCTCGTCGCCTACGATAAGCGTCTCTTCCAGTTTCGAGAGTAATACGGCTCGACCGACCGGCGGATCGGTCGCCGCCACTAGCACACCGTGATAACGCCTGCTTGCAGCTCCGCCTACGGTGCCGGACGCGTAGCCTCCGATGCCGTTCGTCTCGATCCATTCTCGCGATAACGACGCGGCTTCCTCGCTGCAGATTTCCGTGTTCAATGTGATCATGCGATTCCGAATTGTCCCTTGCCGAGCACTTCTAAGGCAAACCCGCTCATGGCCGCCAAGCCACAGCTTTGCAAAAAGCGCTAACGTGCAACGCTCATCGACGGCTGTCGCCGTCGGGCTGCGGATCAGCCGTTAGCTGAGCTTCAGCCAAGCAGTTTGCGATATTTATCGGACATCAGCGAGGCGTCGAATACGACAAAGAAGTCGATCGTGCCAAAGTCGGTGTCTATCATTGGCGGGCCGCAAACTTTTGCGCCGAGCCGCAGATACATATTGAAGAGGTCGGGAAGTTTGATCTTAGGCGAGGATAGAGAAGGGTCAACATCGATCGCATTGCGTCGCGGAGATACCTGATAGCTTTGCTCGACGTGGCCGTTATTAGCCAGCCAGAGATAGGCATCACGACCCACTGACGGATCTTGCGTAAAGATCGAGCAGCAGCCGAAATAGTATCGTTTCCCCGAGCGTCGAAGCTCCGAGATCAGACCTTGCCAGAGCTTGAACAGGACCTTTGAGTTCCTGTGTGACCTGGCCACACAGGCCCGACCGATCTCGATGCCTTGTTCGATGATATCGTCGGGAATACTCGACAGGTCAAACTCACCCGATGAGTAGAATCCGTCCAGATCCCGGGCGGACTCGATCGAGTTGAGCCTGTATGTACCTACCGTCTCACCGGTCTGCCGGTCTATGACCAACAGATGCCGGCATTTGAAATCGAATGCGTCGAACTCAAGATTAGCGTTGCTTTCCGCAGGGGAACCGCTGCCCAACTCAACGTTGAAGACCTCGTGTCTGAGCCGCAATGCGGAAACAAGGTCATTAGCTCCGGCAGCAAGCCGGACATCGTATCGCTCTGCGGGCCCTGACCCGGGCGGCCGCGTCGCGTGCGGCTTTTGCTGAATTCGGAGCGGTGCAGCTTCCATATGGACCTAAGGTGACACTTGAGATGCTATCCACGAAGATTTAACGCCGTGTTACCGACCTCTTAAATTGCGATTAAATTCTCGCGCAAGAGAATATGCCGTCCGCTCGGCCGCTTATTCCAAATATCGGCCGATGCGTGACGGGGCCCAGGGGCGGCGGGCCGTGCGTCGGCTCGACTGATAGATCATTAGGCTTGACAAACCATGTCGTTTGATATAAAAATACGAGCGTTCGTTTTTTGATCATGCCTAAACTGAGCGAGTCTGCCATCCGCAAAAGGAAGGACACGATCGAAGCAGCCGCTCGTGAGCTTTTCATCAAGCAGGGGTTCCACGCGACCTCGATGCGGGACATATCAAAACGGGCAACCGTGTCGCTTGGTAATTTGTACAATTACTACCCGACCAAAGATGCGATCTTTGAATCGATAATCGACGGATACCTGGAGATAATCGACGAGGAGCTGAAAGCGATATTCAACGGGATAGATGAACCAATGGAGCCGTCCAACCTGCGAAAGTTGGGAGAGAATGTGGGCCTATTGGTCGATAAACACTCAGATTTCTGGCTGCTGATGTATATCGATGTGCTTGAGTTCAGGAATCAGCACTTTAGGAAGATGTTCGACGGGATCACAGACAGGTTCCGGAAGATATTCGGATCAAGGTTCGCCGAGGCCGAAAGTCGCGGAGACCTAAGGACCGGCGTCGATGCCGCGCCAGTATTTACGGCAGCGTATATGCAGTTCTTTAACTATTTTCTTGTCGAGAAGCTGTTTGGGGGCAATCAGCATTTGGGGCTGACTGACGAACAGGCTCTCAACTGCCTCACGAAGATATTCGCCTACGGGACGCTTAGCGAAAAGAGCCTTGCGAAATTCAAGCGTGAGGCCAGCACTTTGACCGCGTGAGGCGGCGGCACTGTGCGTAAGGGTGCAAAAAGATAAAAAACGGACGTTCATTTTTATTTGGAGGCTAGTGATGATCGGAAAATTGATGATGTTCGCGGCGACGATCGCCGTTTGTGCGGCAGCGGCTTTCGCTCAAGGCGGCACCGGAACGATAAGCGGTACTGTCGTGGATCCGAACAATGCGGCGGTACCGGGAGCAAAGGTGACTGTCACCAACGCATCTACCAATCTCAGCCGCGAGGTGACATCCGACTCCGACGGAGCATTCTCGGTGACGCTTTTGCCAGTAGGCAGATACAGGATCTCGGTCGCCGCCAACGGCTTTAGGACCGTCAATTCGGAAGCCGAGGTCAATATAGCAGAGATCACCAAACTCTCGGTCGCTCTGTCGGTCGCGGGCATCGACGATTCTCAGGTGAACGTCGAGATACCGACGCTGCAGTTGGAATCGTCACAGAACGGACGAACGTTGACCGGCGAGACCATCCGACAGTTGCCGCTGCCGACACGCAATTTTCAGCAGCTGCTAACGCTGTCGCCGGGAGCTCAAACGTCGGTGACCAACAGCACGGACCTCGGACGCGGCGATGCTACGATCAGCGTCAATGGTCAGAGGACCACCAGCAACAGCGTCCGTATCAATGGCATCGACGCGAACTCGATCGGTACGAATTCGACCCCAAACATAGCGGTGCCGGCCACCGACAGCCTCCAGGAATTCATCGTACAGACCTCGCTATATGACGCCTCGAATGGCCGCAACGCCGGAGGCAATATCGAGGCTGTAACCCGGAGCGGATCGAACGACATTCACGGCAACGCATACTACTTCCTTCGCAACAAGGCATTGAACGCTTACGAGCCATTCATCAAAGCTCGCGGGCTTGCCAAGCCCGTAGCGACACGCAATCAATACGGCGGGACGCTCGGCGGCCCGATAGTCAAGGACCGGGCATTCTTCTTTGGTTCATATCAGGGAACTAAAGAACGCAACGGTGTTTCGTTATTGAACAGTTTGACGGCTCCGACCATTCCTGCCGGTCTCAGGGACGACAACCGGACCGCGGCCGGACTCGCGGCGACCTTTGGTATCGCTGTAGGTACGGTCAGCCCGGTCGCAGTGGCGATCCTGAACGCACGGTTACCGAATGGCCAATTTGCAATCCCGTCGTCGGGGCTGGCCTCGACGGCCACTCCGTTGGCACCCATAACTATCACCCAATCGGGCGTGTCCCGGTTCCGTGAGAATCAGTTCAACGCAAACGGCGACTTTGTGATCAGCAAAAAGAACACATTGTCGGCAAAGATATTCTGGGCCGACAACCCGACGTTCCAGGCCAACTACAACTTTGCCGGCCTTGGGAACGGCGAACGGCAGCTCATCGGATTCGGCGGCGACCTGACCATAAAGCAGAAGCTCTATACGGTCTCAGACACGCATATTTTCTCCCCGAACGTCGTCAATCAAATTCGGTACGGATTCAGCCGTTTGCGTGTGACCAGTGCGCCTGAGGAGCCGTTCACTGCTGCACAGTTTGGTATCAGCAGTTCGTTATCAAGCATCTACCGCGGAGCGCCGACGATCAGAGTGCTGGGTACCGATTCCGCATTCTTTTTTGGTTCGGCCCCGCTCGCTGACCAATCATCGCGGATCAACGCACATTCGATCGGCGACACACTCTCGATCACAAAAGGCAAACATCGCATTCGCATCGGCGCCGAATATCGGCAATCGACCGTCAAGTTTTATTTCAACTCATTCTCACGCGGTCAGATCAATTTCCCGAGTTTCACTGCGTTCCTACAGGGCGGAAGCGCGGCGACCACGCTCTCGCTTCTTGGTTCTGGGGTATTTGACCGTTCGTACCGTGTCAAGGATCTCGGAGCGTACATCCAAGATGACTGGAAGGTGACAGATCGGCTGACGGTCAATTTCGGGCTTCGTTATGATCTGTACGGCCTTCCGTCCGAGGCCCAGGGCCGCCTTGTGAATTTCCTTCCCGACCGCGTGGTCATAGGCACTACGGCGACGCCTGCGCCGCCGCCGAATGGATTCGTACAGGCCGAGGGCGGGCCGCTGGCCGGCGTTCCAACCGTCACAAAGACGTTGGTTCCGATCGATAAGAACAACTTCGCTCCGCGGATCGGCTTTGCTTTGCTTTTCAACAAGAGACTTAATATGGTCGCGCGCGGCGGATACGGGCTCTATTACGACCGCATATCGACTCGGTATGCCAACACTCAGGTCTTCAACTATCCGTATTTTGCTCTTGGCGTAGGGCTGCCCGGCTTTACGACGACGTTTGCCTCTCCGTTCGTGAACATGCCGGCGCCGTCGAGCTTCCCGACGGCGACCACGATACCGTCGCCGATCTCGGGTATCGCTCCATTCGTAGGTGTTCCGATCGCCGGTGTTTTTGTTTCGCCGGACCTGAGAACGCCGTATGTGCATCAGTTCAATTTTGGTGTTCAATGGCAGACCAAAGGCAATTTTGTGGTTGACGTCGGCTACGTCGGCAATCGCGGGCGCAAGTTGCTTCAAATGCTGACGCTGAATCAGCCGACATACAATCCGGCGACGAATGCGTTCGCAACTCGCTGGGCGACGTCCGCTATCTCGGGCAACAAGAACGCCACGGGCGGTGCTCAGCAGGTCGGGACGTTCGGCGAATCCCGATACGATTCGCTCCAGGCCAGCGTTGCGAAACGCTTCTCGACGGGACTTCAGTTCTTAGCCGCTTACACGTGGGGTAAATCTATCGACTACTACTCGGGCACGGCGCTCAATGAACTGCAGAACGTGGCAGGCGACCAGGAGAACTGGCGAACGAACCGAGGCCGCTCTGATTTCAATCGCGAGCATCGATTCGTGGTCAGCGGAGTGTATTCGATACCGAAACAGAATTTCGGGTCGGCGTTCGCTCGCGGACTCTTGAACAACTGGCAGATCGCCGGGATCGCGGTATTTCAATCGGGCCTGCCGTTCTCGATCGTTGCCGACAACGGCACGTCCATCATCCAGCGTGCCAATTACAACCGCGCTTATTCGGGCAGCATTTACACCACGGGTTCGATGAGCCAGCGTACAGGCGGCTATTTCAACTCGGCGGCATTTGTTACCTCGTGTCTGAACGCTTTCTGTTCTGCGGCTACCGGTGCGGTCACAAATCCGAATTTCGACGCTTCGGCTCCATTTGGCAATGTGACTCGCAATGCATTTACCGGGCCGGCACAAAAGAATGTGGACGTCTCGTTCATCAAGCTTGTCCCGTTCAACGATCGCGTTCGGGGCGAGCTCCGTGCCGAGCTGTTCAATGCGTTCAATTGGGTCAACTACGCTAACCCGAACAACAACATCATCGGTGCCAACTTCGGCCGGATCGAGCGTGCAAGTGCCGGGCCGCGGGTTATACAGCTTGCCTTCAAGGTGAACTTCTGATCGAGCGGGCCTCGCACCGGGATGCGGGGCCCTTCCCACCACGATGATCGAGACGATCGATATAGGTGTCGGTTCGCTTGCATTTGAACGAAGCGGCAGCGGCGATCCGTTGCTGCTGATCCCCGGATTTGCATCCGGGATGTGGAGTTGGCATCGGTTGACGGGTCTCCTGGCTGAACGGTTCGAAGTGATCGCGTTCGACCCTCGAGGCGTTGCTCGGTCACGCATCGCTCCGGGCGCGGAAGTCACGATCGATCTGATCGCAGAGGATGTAGTCAGCCTGCTCGGATCGCTCGGCATCGAATCGGCCCACGTGCTCGGGATCTCGTTTGGCGGTTTTGTCGCACAGGAACTCGCGTTGGGCTATCCTGAACGTGTGAACCGGCTAGTTCTCGCCTCTACGAGTTTTGGAGGCACGGGACATGTGACGCCTTCGAGCGATGTGCTTGCGGCATTTGCGCCGTCGGAGGTATCCGATCCTGAAGAGCGACGGCGGCAGTTCCTGACAATGGCCTTCTCGCCCGAGTTTGTCGAGAATGAACAGGACGTTGTGTCCGAATTCTGTGAGCAGCGGCTTGAGAATGTAGTGCCGGACGAAGTGTATAGGCAGCAGCTCGCGTCGGCTCTCGCATTCGACACGTCAGAACGCGTAGGCAAGATTTTGGCGAGAACGCTCGTCCTGTCGGGTGATCGCGACACCGTAGTCCCGGCCGAAAACTCCCGGAATCTGGCCCGGGCGATGCACTTTGCCGAGCTCAGGATCGTCCCCGGCGGCAGCCACATGCTGTTTGTCGAACGGCCCGACATATTCAACGAGGCCGTCACGGAATTTCTGCTTGCAAGATGAGAGACGCAAAGATCATAGGCACCGGGATCTATGTGCCCGAAAGGACGCTGACAAATGCGGACCTGAGCGAGATGCTCGGCCAGGATATCGATGAATTTGTGACCAACGTTGTAGGCATCCGCGAACGCCACATCGCCGCGGGTGACGAGAGCTCAGCCGACCTCGCCGCAAATGCGGCACGTGCGGCGCTCGACAACGCAGGGATCGACCCGGCCGAGATCGACCTGATATTGCTGGCGACCGACACGCCGGAGTTTATCTCGCCTGCGACATCCGTAGTGGTTCAGGAGCGGATCGGTGCCCGCAATGCCGGAACCTTTGACGTCAACTGCGCCTGCGCTGGATTTGTGACGACGCTCGACGCCGCATACAAATACATGATCGCGGACGATTCGTACAATAATGTGCTCGTGATCGGCTGTTACGCGATGTCGAAGTTCATCGACTGGCACGACAAGAAAACATCGACGCTATTTGCCGACGGAGCCGGTGCTTTCGTGATGCAGGCAGTGGATGGCGAGCAGCATTTTTTGGCTTCCCGGCTTTTCGCCGACGGAAGCTACAACGGATATATGGGAATATTCGCTGGTGGCACGAGGACGCCGATCAGCGAGGAAGTGCTTTCGGCAGGCGACCTGAACCGGCTCAGGTTCATACGAAAGTATCCGCCCGAAGTGAACATAAACGGATGGCCGAAGATCGTCGATGAGGTGCTCGCCAAGGCTGGGTTGTCTCGTAGTGATGTCGATGTTTTCCTGTGGACCCAGGTCAACCTCTCGACCATCAAGATCGTGATGGACCAGATGGAGATACCGTGGGACAAAACGCATACGATCATGGACAAATGGGGCTACACGGGTTCGGCGTGCATCCCTATGGTCTTTCACGACGCGATCGCCGCCGGCAAGATCCGACGCGGCGACCGTGTGGTCATGTGCGCCTCCGGCGGCGGCCTCAATATGGCCTGTCTCGCGATGAAGTACTAGTTGATGGGCTTCTCTAATATCTACGCTCTTTTTCGTTCTCGGGCCGCAGAGTTTGCCGACCGCCCGGCGTTCTATGTGCGGCGGGAAGGGAGATGGTGTCCGCTGACGTGGCGTGAGGCAGAAGAGACGGTGATGGCACTCGCGTGTGCGTTCAATTCCGTGGGCCTGACCCGAGGTGCCAGTGTTGCTATTCTGGCGGGTAATATTCCCGAATGGACGATCTGCGATCTTGCGGCGATCGCGGCCGGAGGCGTCGGTGTCGGGATATATCCAACGAGTTCTGCTGAACAGGCTCGATACATTATCGAGCATTCCGATGCAGAGTTCGTTATTGTCGATACGCTCGCACAACTCCAAAAGGTGCCGCCCGTCGCCAAAGTAAAACGAGTGCTCTGTATCGAGGATGGAACGTTCGATGCATTTCTAGACGAAGGGAGGTCGCGACGAGCTGACCTATCGGCCGTTGTCGAGGCGATCGGTTCCTCGCTCAAGCCCGACGACACGGCCATCATGGTTTACACTTCGGGCACGACCGGCGAGCCCAAAGGTGCGATGCTCTCGCATCGATACATTCTGAATAGCATCGATTCACTGGCACGGAGCGTACCTATATTTGAGAATGACACGTCTTTGTCCTATCTGCCGGGCTGTCACGTCGCCGAGCGTATCTCGGGAATTTACAATCGGCTGAACGCGGGTGCCACGGCGTATTTCGTCGATGATATCTCGCGTTTGTATGAATACATGCACGAGGTCCAGCCGACGGTGTTCGCTTCGCTGCCGCGTTTCTTTGAGAAGATTCACGCCTCGCTCATTGCAGGCGACAAGCTCTCGGCTGATGATCTGCGGGCGGCCCTGGGCGGCAAGGTGCGGCTGCTCACCAGCGGCGGCGCGCCGCTGCCTGAAGAGATCGCTGACTTTTTCGAGGATCGAGCATTGCCGATATTGCAGGCGTATGGCCTGACCGAAAATATATGCGTCGCATTCAACACGGCGGAGCACCACCGACACGGTACCGTAGGGCGTCCGATGCCGGGTTGTGAGGTTCGTATCGCCGCTGATGGCGAGATCGAGATAAAGAGCGAGATGATGTTCTCGGGGTACTACAAGGAACCGATCAAAACCGCTGAAATGTTCACCGGCGACGGTTGGCTCAAGACCGGCGACCTCGGCTCGATCGACGCCGACGGATTTCTCAGGATCACCGGCCGCAAAAAGGAGATGATCATTCTCTCGAACGGCAAGAATGTCGCGCCTGCGCTCGTGGAGAATCTCGTAAAAGAATCGCATCTGATCAGCCATTGTTTCGTACATGGCGACGGACACAGCTATTGTGTCGCTCTGATAACCGTGAACGCGGCCGAGTCTGCCGGTTTATCGCCCGGCGAGATCGAGTTTGCGGTCGCGGCAGCTGTTGAGCGTGCGAACGCCCGGTTGTCGGGCCCCGAGCAGATCAAGAGGTTTCACATTCTCCCCAGAGATCTCGATCCGGTCGCGGAGGTCACGCCGACCATGAAACTCAAGCGGGCCGCCGTTGCAGCGGCCTACCACGATATCCTGGAGAAACTCTATGAATAGAAAGTTCATTTCACTGGTCTTGATAGTATTCGTCGTCGCAGCGGCCGCCGCAGCCGCTACGGCACAGGCGCCGGCGGAGAAGAGCGTCACGATATTCGGGGCCAAGATCGTCTATACAGAGGCGGGCGATCCGGCCAAGCCGACCGTCATTCTCCTCCACGGCCTCGGCGGCAGCATGGCAAATTGGGCGACGAACATTGGCCCGCTCTCGACATCTCATCACGTCATCGCGATCGATCAGGTCGGGTTTGGCAAGTCCGACAAGCCGATGCTCAAGTATCGTGTCGGCACTTACGTCGATTTCCTTGACAAATTCATGAGCGAACTCAAGATCGAACGCGCGTCGCTCGTCGGCAACTCGATGGGCGGCTGGGTGGCGTGTCTAATGGCTATCGAGTATCCGTCGCGCGTTGAGCGGATCGTGCTGGCGGATGCTGCCGGCCTTGTCCCGGACAAATGGGATGAAGCCGACCTCTATCGGCTCAACAACTCCACCAGGGCCGAGGTGCGTCAGAATATGAAGCGGATATTTGCGACGCCGGCCTTTCAGACCAACGAGGCATTGGTCGATCAATTTCTGACCGCGCGTGTCTCGGCAAATGACGGCGGGACGATAAACAGCATCATAGACTCGATCAAGCGACGCGAGGACTACCTGAACGGCCGTCTCGGCGAGATCAAACGTCCGACCCTGATAATCTGGGGCAAGCAGGATGGCCTGCTCCCGGTCGCTGATGCGTATGCCTTCAATAAAGGCATCGCCGGATCGGAACTGCTCGTTTTCGACGGATGCGGCCACGTCCCGCAGTTCGAGAGATCCGCGGAATTCAACAAGGCGGTCGCAGAGTTTCTAGCTAAATGACCTATGGACCTTAAGATCGGCGACACATTCACCATCACACGCGAGATAACGGACGATCTCGTACGAGCTTTTGCTGAGGTATCGGGCGATCACAACCCGATACACCTCGACGACGAATTTGCAAAGCAAACTCGATTTGGACGGCGTATCGCACACGGGATGCTCAGCGGGGCTTTTATCTCGGCAGTTCTGGGGAACGAGTTTCGCGGGCTCACGATCGTCTATCTCTCGCAGTCTATGAGGTTCACCGCGCCGACATTCATCGGTGACGTGATCACTACGACCGCGACCATCACGGCGATCCGCAAGGATAAAGGCATCGTGACGATCGAGACCGTCTGCAGCAATCAAGACGGGGCGGTGACCGTGACCGGCGAGGCCGCCATAATGGTGATGAAATAGATGGACGCCACGGCTCAGAGGACACCGCTCTATTCCTGGTACGCGCTCGGGCTGCTGATGGTCATCTATGTCCTCAACTTCCTCGACCGCACGGTCATCTACATACTCTTTCCGCTTATCAAGAAAGAGATGGCGTTCAGCGATACGGAGCTCGCTCTTCTCGGCACCACTTCGTTCGTTATTTTCTATACGCTGCTCGGTATCCCATTCGGCCGATTGGCCGACCGCGGCTCGCGGGCAAAGATCATCGCCGTCGGAGTCGTGATCTGGAGCATATGCTCCGGACTATCAGCATTTGCTGTTGATTTCTGGACGCTGTTTGCCTGTCGCGTCGGGGTTGGCATCGGCGAAGCCGCTCTCGGGCCTGCGGCGATATCGCTGCTTGCCGATTTTTTCCCGCCTTCGCGGCGGGCGACCGTCACCAGCATATACTCGATGGGCATCGCGATCGGGGCCGGGCTTGCTGCACTGCTGGGCGGCACCCTGAGCCAGTTCGGTTGGCGGCCTGCGTTCATGATCGTCGGCTTTCCTGGCGTCATATTCGGGGTGCTCGCGTTCGTTCTCCGCGAACCTGAACGTGCGGCTCCGGCAGCGGAGGTCACATACACCGGAGCCGATTGGCGACGGCTGCTTAAAAGCCGGGCGTTCGTACTGTTGTCGGTAGGGTACGCGCTGTTTGGCCTGGCAACGAACAGCATCTCGATCTGGGGTGCGATATTTATGACGCGGGTCCATGGCGTCGATATCCCGACCTACGGGCGATGGGCGGGTATCCTGACGCTTGCGGCCGGCATACCGGCGACGCTATTTTTCGGCGCCGTAGCAGACCGATTCAAACGCCTCGGCTACGGAAGGGCGCTGTTCGGCGCCTTGCTCTGTTTGATATCGGTCCCGATGTGGCTGATCGTGCTGTTCTCTTCCGACCAATACTTCATCGTTCCGGCGGCGTTCGTGCTGCTGGCGACGGGGCTCGGATGGGTAGGTGCCGCCGCCGCCGACGTCACAGAGATCGCGGGAGCGGAGCTACGCGGGCTGGCGGTGGCGATGTTCTTTTTCGCCGTAAACGCAGCCGCCTATCTGATCGGTTCCAATCTGATCGGCGTGATGAGCGACCGGCTGGGTTCGGCCGACGACCCGTCGATGATGTCGCGGGCGTTGCTGCTATGCCCGGCGGCTTGTATGGCGGGCGCAGCGATACTGCTGGCAGCACGAAAGTATCATCGCTGAGCCCCGATAGGGCCCGCAGTCCTATCGGCCGTATTCGTCGCCGTATTCCTCGGCGTATTTCTCGTACCGTTTGATCAGCGCGATATTCTTCTTTTCTATTTCGGTCAAGTAGCCTTTGATATCGACGGTATTGGGTATGTACCAGTCGGCTTTCTCGAATTTCTGCCGCATCTCTTTGCGGCTGAAGCAGTAGCCGTGGCGAGCAAAGATCTCGTTGCGCATGAATGCCAGTTCGTCTTTCATCAGGTTCTCGACGTCGGATTCTTTGAGCAGCCGTTGCGATGCCTGCGGGTATTGGCCGACATCTTTGCGATACTCGAATTTACGGCGTGAGAGCGTATAGGATTTCTCGGGGCGTTTGGGGTCGTTAGCTTTCCAAGTGCCGGTGACCTCGTCGGGCCTGTCCGTGGCAAAAGTAAAATTGAACACGCCGTCGTCCTTGTGATCGCCGGGCTCGCGTGCCGTCACCTTGAACTTGCCGTCCTCGACCGTGTATGTGCCGTCGAACGGGCGGTCATTGCCGCCGACGATGGTGCGCCCGGAGATATTGCCGTCGTCGGCTTTAGTGACGAGCATCGTTATCTTGTTGTCGCCAAAGGCGCCGACGTACGAGCCTAATATCGCGGACGTGCTTGCCGCGGCTTCGGTCGGTGCATCGCTCGAACCGGCAGTGGTGGTATTATCGTTGGCGGTCGCTTTCGCAGTGGAACTATTGTCGGGCGCGCCGAACTTGACGGTGCAGCCGGAGATGCTGACGACCACGAGGAGCAGCAGAAATTGTGTTCTCATGGCTAATGGTTTACTAAAATTCCGCAGTATTTTCAATGCCGGGAACGCGTTGAACGCGGCCGTGCTGCTAGGGCTTGCATTCTTTACATTTCTGATGGCCCGCATCACGGTGGCCTACGTACCGTACAACACCGACGTCGGATTTCTGCGGATCAAACAAAGCTATATCGATATAGACCATTGGCGGATCGCATTCTTTGTCCATGTTTATATGAGCATGTGGGTGCTGCTGGCAGGGTTTACCCAGTTCTCGGCCGCGATCCGCGACCGATACACGCGGCTGCATCGGATATTCGGATATATCTATGTGGCGGACGTAGTGCTGATAACCGGCCCGGCCGGGCTGCTGATGGGTATCTATGCCAACGGCGGCATCACGTCCAAAGTGTCATTCGTGATGCTGGCCGCGCTCTGGATCGCGTTCACGGCGACGGCATTGGCCAGAGCACGCGGCGGCGACCTCGCGGCACATCGCGATTGGATGATCCGCAGCTACGCGCTGACGCTCTCCGCGATCACGCTGCGAGCATGGAAATGGAGCATCACCAACTCGTTCGAACTGCCGCCGATGGACGTTTACCGCGCCGTCGCCTGGCTCGGCTGGGTCCCGAACCTCATCGTCGCCGAACTCATCATCCGCCGATACCGCCGTCCCGGACTCAAGAAAAGGTTGTGAGTTGCGGCGATTCTCTTATCTGCTAAAGTACGAAGGTGACAACATGAAAACAGGAAAGGGTTGTGAGTTGCGGCGATTCTCTTATCTGCTAAACTAGCCTGTCGGTAAATTAGTCCCATCCCAATGTTGTGAGTTGCGGCGATTCTCTTATCTGCTAAACTTTTATTCGTGGGACTTGGGAAGCGGACGCGTTGTGAGTTGCGGCGATTCTCTTATCTGCTAAACTTTTGAATTACCTAACGAACCAGACACATTTGTTGTGAGTTGCGGCGATTCTCTTATCTGCTAAACTGCTTATTACCGGCAAAAGCGTGCGGCTGGCGTTGTGAGTTGCGGCGATTCTCTTATCTGCTAAACTTGATGAAAGGTCGTCGGCCACGTCATCTAAGTTGTGAGTTGCGGCGATTCTCTTATCTGCTAAACTAACGTTTATAAAAGCCGACAATTTGACCGTGTTGTGAGTTGCGGCGATTCTCTTATCTGCTAAACTACAAGATAGTAAAGCCTGTCCATTACCTCAGTTGTGAGTTGCGGCGATTCTCTTATCTGCTAAACTTAGCGCCTCCTCGCTCATCGATGATGTTAAGTTGTGAGTTGCGGCGATTCTCTTATCTGCTAAACTTTTGGCTAATCCGCATTGGCAATCGACAAAGTTGTGAGTTGCGGCGATTCTCTTATCTGCTAAACTATTTCGAGACGGATAACACTTCGATCTATAGTTGTGAGTTGCGGCGATTCTCTTATCTGCTAAACTTCCGGGCAGCTGCATGAGCCGCCGCCTGCGGTTGTGAGTTGCGGCGATTCTCTTATCTGCTAAACTCCTCGTAGGTCGTTATGAGCGAGCCGCAATGTTGTGAGTTGCGGCGATTCTCTTATCTGCTAAACTTCGTGCCGCTGCATTCCCCGACCCCCCCGTCGTTGTGAGTTGCGGCGATTCTCTTATCTGCTAAACTCTGAGCCCACATACACCTCCCACGTCGTGCGTTGTGAGTTGCGGCGATTCTCTTATCTGCTAAACTGAAGGAACGTTTGGATCGCGCCCAAACGCAGTTGTGAGTTGCGGCGATTCTCTTATCTGCTAAACTTTCCAAAACGGCCGCGGCCGAGCAGCATTTAGTTGTGAGTTGCGGCGATTCTCTTATCTGCTAAACTGACACCGGCAATCTCATTGGCCGATAGATGTTGTGAGTTGCGGCGATTCTCTTATCTGCTAAACTCACATAGTCCGCATACGCTTCTTCGTGCAGAGTTGTGAGTTGCGGCGATTCTCTTATCTGCTAAACTTCCTTTAACGGATGATCCCGCCAGTCCAACGTTGTGAGTTGCGGCGATTCTCTTATCTGCTAAACTTGCGGTCGATGTGTGCTGCGGTGATTGGGTTGTGAGTTGCGGCGATTCTCTTATCTGCTAAACTAGGTCGGCTGTAACTGACTCAAACGATTGAAGATGCTGTCGCTTCGGCTCAGAAAAAACTGAGCTGGAGCGGCGGCTCTTCGGTTTTTTGCGGAGCTTTTCCATAGTAGGTCTTCATTCGGGCGAACTGCTTTTCGGTAACCTTAATTATACGGATATTCCCTTTTGGCGGCAATGCCCATACTACCCGCTTCTCGTGCACGTCGGCATTCTCGTCTGACGGGCAATGCCTGCCGTAAACCGAGTACTGAAGCATAAAGAAACCGTCTTTGAGCAGTACCTTTCGAAACTGCGCATAACGACGGCGATCATCTGCCGTATTGGTCGGCAGATCGAACATTACAACCATCCACACTGTCTTTAGACCTCCGAAAAACATCAAAGCACCGGTATCAACAGCTTGTCAGCCTCGCCCATCATTACCTGCTTGACCGACGCGGCATAATAGCCGATGGCCGACATCATCGGGAGCCGTCTTCCGTCGTAGGCACAGTCCTCCGCGAGCAGGCTCAGAAGTCGTGCCTTGGCCGGACGATCGAGCGCTATCCGATGCGGGTCGGCCGGCGGTATCACGGGATCCGCCAACATTTCGAACACTCTGACATCCACGAAAGGGCGGAGCGGCTCGATCAGATCGTCGGCCAGAGGGAATGGATTGTATTGGTTCTTGTGATTGATGCCTAGGCTAGGATGTAGCCCGGTCCCTACGATCGCTCGTGCGGTCGCGGCCCGGACGATGGCATAGCCGTAGTTAAGCAACATATTGTGATCGTGCGCTTCACGGTCACGCCGAAAGTCGTCCCCGAAGAGCTTTCGCCAATATTGGCGTGCGGCGAATGCCTCGAGATTCTCGGAGTCCCCGCTTTTTACTCGCCCCGCGATCTCCCGTAGTGCGGTGCCGTCCCGGCCACAGATCTCAAGCGAACGCGCCTGATTGGCGATCTTTGCCGAAATGATCGCGGCCCAGAGTCGCTTTTTTGTCGGGAGCGACACTTCGATCTGAGCATTCAATATCTTTGTCTGGATCGAATTAACAGAAAAAGGAATGGTAAGGCTGGACGGCAGATGCTTCTGGTCAGTAAAGATCACAGCCACATTCTGCTCGGCGAGCGAGCGCATCACCGACGACGTTATAAGAAGTTGCGGGCTGTCGAGTATCAGCACCCCGAGGTCCTCGATCGGCACCGAGCCGACCTTGAGACCGTCTTTCTCGATGACAAGCTGTTCGTCCTTAGTGTGAACGTAAGTTCCGTGCGTCGATATTTCAATGGTTCGCTTGATCATATGCCTCCCTACGGCCGAGCGAACCGATGTATGATCAACTGCTTGCCGTTGTAAGACGCCCCAGCGGATCGACCTGAAGTTTGCGAGTGATCTTCTTCAGATGCGCCTGCAGTTGTTGAACAACTCCCGAAACGTATTCAGTCCTTGCGTCGTTCAGAGGCCTGGCAATGATAACGACATTGCCGCCGCCTGACATCTTTTGAATGCGTAAAACGCGCAATTCGCCATCGTCTCCACGAAATTCAACATAGTCATTCGCGTGCAGGGCGAAGAGCTTGTGCCATTCAGGGCCGACATCAGCGGGCTTCCAGTTTCGCTGCGCAGCATAAAATCGCGGCACAAGGACGGCTTTTCGATCTCCCTCTGCATTCTCGTAGATATCGACATGATGATTTCCTGCGAGCGGATAGAATTTGTAATCCTTGCCGTCTCTGGCCTTGATGCCCACAAGCGTCTCCGGCGACATCGTGACGTAAAGACGGACATTTCGGATCGGAGTCTTGCCATTCTTATGGAAAAGCGGCTCAGCAAAGGCTTTTTTTAGATCACCTTCAAATTCCGCTACGCGCCGGGCAACGATCTCTTTGATCGCGGGATCGACTAGTTTCTCAATTGCAGGCGTTGTCAGCGAGGCAACAGGCTTCTTTACGACATAAACGCCGGGAACAGACGTAGCTCCGTAAGCGGTCTCCTCAAGCAACTGTCCACGTACCCGCCGCGTCGGCGCGTGTGAGACGACGACCGCGTCCATCGCTGTTTTGACATCGTCGAGAAAACCTTCCCACGGCATCTCAATGCCTTTTAGTTCCTTGCGGTGAAATTCCTCGTTTTGCGCCGCAAGCCGCGAAATGCATTGGAACAATCCGCGGTCAGTGAGCGCGATGACTATGGCATCGATAGCATGATGCCGGTGGTCCCAGCGGTTCTTTACGTCAATATCACCGTCCGAGAGGATCGCGTTTATCCCCCACACGTAACGCAGCTTGCTTGTCGCGCCGCCGGCAATGACCTGGACATATTTATTCTCGTCCGGATGCGCCGGATAAAGCTGCTTCAGATAAGCGCGGGCCTCGCGACAGATATAGCGCGTGTCCGAAAGCATACGGTTGACCATCTTGCTTTCGTCAACTTCCTTTTGCTCGAATTTTCGTTTCTTTCCGAATGGGAATTCATTGATCCTTAGGCCAAATTGATACCATTTCGTTTCGTCTGCTCCCATCCACTCGAACGGGGTGCGGTTCAGCTTTTCATTGTTCTCGTCAGAACTGCATATCGTTTTATTCATATACGAATCGTCAAACGACCGGCTGTATGGAATGATGTGGTCGATATGCCAGCGGTCGGACATCAGATCTTCCGGCGGGATAGGCGTGCCTGAGTAGGGCGAGACCCAATTCGCCTCTTTCGCAAGGCGGTATTTGAGCTTGTCTGTGCCGGAAACGGTATCAGGGTCTATGCCATGCAGCCGGAAGTAGAAGTCGACGGCCTCTCTGTTTGCGGCCTCGTTTGCCTTGATCTGCTTGTTCACACGCTCCTTTTGAAGTTTGGTGAGCTTGAGTTCGCGGGTCATCTCGAGACGGATCTGGTCGGGTTTGCCGTATTCGCGAATGATAGCGTTGATGACCTTTCGCATTTCGCCGAGCGCTTTCCTGACAATCGGGTTCCTCATCTGCGGCGGTGGCGGAAGCTGGTCAAAGTCACCCGACGGTGCCGCGCCGCGGTGGTCGCCATAAACGGCGGCCGCAGCCTCGTCATAGCGAAGTCCTTCCATCATCTTCGGCAGTATCTTGCGTATCGCCCTGAGCGAGCAGCGGTAATGGCCGGGTTCGAGTTCGAGCTTCAACAGCTTTTCGATCTCAGCATCGGTGAATTTCCAGTGGTTGCGCAAGCGGTTCTCAAGCGGCCGATCATCCTCGATGCGGATGATGTCCGTAGTAAGCAGTTCCTGATCCTCGGGCGACATATCGTCCCACTTTGACCCGATGATCTTAGTAAATTTGTAGGCTGTCGTATTGCCCTTGATCTTCTTTTCAAGGTTGATCCGCATGTCGTCGCTGATCTTGAGCACTTTTCTCAGGTCGGCTTCTGTGAACTCCTGCTTCCTCAGTCTTTCTAGAGCGTTGGCGAGAGGTTGCTTCTGCTCCAGCGTCAATTCGATCCAGTCAAGTGTCTTAACGTCTTGGAGTTTTAGGTTATTTATGTCCTGCCAATACCGCATCCGCTGTGCATCCTGACGGGCCATGTCGCACCGCTTCTTGCCCGGCTCGAACGTGCACTTGCCTATCAGGCCTCGTTGCGACGCGATCGGCCGCTGATAAAATGCTGCGTGGCGGATCGCTTCGCATAGCTCCGCTGTGAGGATGTCGGGATAATGCACTGCTTGTGTCGCCCAAATCTGATCGAATTCGTCTTCGATCATCGAGCGGTGCGTGTATTGCTTTCGCTTCTTTTCCTTTGAATTCAGCAGTGCGCCAAGCGTGATGAATTCGCTGTTGGCCATTTCCTCGCGGATCCTCGCTATTTCTTCGTATACAACGCCGTCATCTTTTGATTTCGCGGATTTCCGATTCGACTTGAAACCGCGACGTTTTATCAGGTGAAGGAGGGCCCGGCCGATCTGATGAGGTTCGAGTTTTTCTGTTACACCGCGAGCGCGCAATTGGTAAGGACAGCCGAGCACGTCAAAGGCCTTCTCAGGACTGCCGTTGATCTCAGGCAAGAGGCCGTTCGCCGTCAACAATGCCTTGACCTTTCGCCTTCGCTGCTGCTTTCGACGCAGCACGCGACGCCCTCCGCGCGCCGTGCGGCGTTTCAGGTTCTTAGGTGCGGCAGTTTTATCTTCGATGGTTGCGGGAAAGATCCGGACGCCGGTTGCTACGATATTGTTCGGTGAAGTTGAACCTTCGTTTTGCCCTAGCAATGCCCAACCGACCGATGTAACGCCAAGGTCAAGCCCTAAGATCATCTGCGATCCTGTCATAGGAGCCTCCAAGTAAGTTTGATTTTTTTGTTTGATTAGTATAACTTCAATTGCGTTTAGTAGATAAGAGAATACGCCGCTTCTTATAACAAGTTAGTTTTTCGAAGCTGACGTAGGAGATCCGAAAGGAACCTATGGCCCTCGCGAAAGCCGGGGCCTTTCATTTTTGTTGATGGCGAGGTCCGGCCTTGGCGAGAGTATAGGGCCGCACTAAAGTAAAGCCTACTCTGTTCGGCGGGGTTCTTAAGCTGTGCCGTTTAGGACGTCGAAGACCTGCAGGGCGTATTTGACGTTACCGAATGGGGCTGAGACCTGGACGCCGGCGATGACGTCGCGGACGGCGAGGAGCGATTCGCGGGCGATGGCGATGCCTTCGTCGCGTGCGTGTTCCTTGCTTTTGTCGGAAGCGACGCGCATGCGATCGAGGATATCCGCGGTCACGTTCACGCCCGGCACTTCGTTGTGCATGAACTCGGCGTTGCGATAGCTGACGAGCGGCCAGATGCCCGCGATGATCGGTATGGGCACGTGTTCGATGCGGTCGAGGAACGTGCGAAGCTGTGCCGTATCGAAGACGGGCTGCGTGATGGCGTATTCAGCACCGGCTTCGACCTTCCATTCGAATCGGCGAATCTCCTCATCCAGGTTGACAGCGCCGGGATTGACGCCGACCCCTATCGAGAACGCGGTCGGGCTGCCTATGGGATTGTTCCCGAGATCCAGGCCGTGGTTCAGCTTATTGACCATGTTGGTCAACCCGATCGAGTCGATGTCAAAAACGGCTGTCGCGTCGGGATACGGGCCCATCTTTGGCGGGTCACCGGTTATGATCAGCAGATTGTGGAGCCCGAGGGCGGCCGCTCCGAGCAGGTCGCTCATCATGCCCAGCAGATTGCGGTCGCGACAGCAGTAGTGGAGTACAGCCTCGATGCCGATCTCGCGTTCGACCAGGACCGCCGTGGCCTGGGCCGACATACGCGTTTGAGCTCGCGGGCCGTCGGGGATGTTGACGCCGTCAACGCCCGCGTCCTTGAGCAGCCGTATCGAATCGAGCGTGGCCGACGCGTCGCAGCCTTTGGGCGGGAGCACCTCGACCGAGGTGACGAATTCGCCCCGGGCGATCTTACGCGACCATCGGCTGCGATCTTCTTGCGGGACGACCTCGACGTCCGCCGGTTTGAGGTCCGCCACGCGGGCTTGCTGATCGGTCCTAAGTCCGACGATCTGCCGCGGACTGATCGACCGGATGGAGTCGGCGATCAGCTTGATATGGGTCGGCGTCGTGCCGCAGCAGCCCCCCACGAATTTGGCTCCGGCCTGGACGAATCGCTTGGCGAACGTCGCCATATACTCGGGCGAGCCCATGTAGAACTGACGGCCCTGTACGTCGCGCGGCAGTCCGGCATTCGGCTGTGCGGAAAGGCTGAGTCCGGTCACGTCGCGCATCTTCTCAAGTGCCGACAGCACGTGCGTCGGGCCCATGCCGCAATTGAGCCCGATCACGTCCACGCCGAGTTCGTCGAGCCGCGTCGTGAAAGCCTCGGGCGAGGTGCCAAATGTCGTTTTGAGATCCGCCTGGATGGTCATCTGAGCAACGATCGGCAGATCCGACAGCTCGCGTACGGCGCGGATAGCCTGCTCGATAACGGACAGCTCTGAGAACGTCTCGAGGATGAACAGATCGATGCCGCCTTCGAGCAAAGCCTCGGCCTGCTCGCGGTATATGTCCTTGGCTTCGTCGAACGAGGTAGGGCCGAACGGCTCGATTCGAAGCCCGAGCGGACCGATCGCTCCGGCCACGAATACACGTTCGCCGGCTGCCTCGCGGGCGAGGCGTGCCGCCGCAATGTTGATCTCCCGGAGCCTGGACTCCAAGCCGTAGGGCTGCAGCTTCGGCCGGATCGCACCAAATGTGTTCGTCTCGATTATGTCGGCTCCGGCGTTGACATACTCCTCGTGTACCTCGCGGACAAGGTCGGGTGCGGCTATGTTCAATTCGTCGTAAGAACGATTGATGTATATGCCCTTGTCGTAGAGCCGTGTGCCCATCGCTCCGTCAAAGACAAAGACCGATTCGGAAGCAAGTAGTTCTCGGAAGTCGCGCATAAAATTATGGCCTCGCTATCCAGCGAGACCATACATCGAAAGAAAACGAGTTTGGAGCAGCTGTTTAGCGGATTATTTAACGTGGTCGCAAGTCGCCTTAACTCACCACAAATATATTCGGGATTCTGCGTCTTTTAAATTCGATAGTCAAGTGTCGGCATACCAGGCGTAGAGAATAGCTTTCAGACCTTCGTGTAGTCGGTAAGCTGCGATTTGTCGCCGAGGACCGATCCCGGACGGATCGTCGCGTTGCGGCCGATGTGACAGCTCCTGCCTATGACGGCGCCCGATACCTCGGCTCCCGAGGCGACACGCGTGTGAGCCCAGATGACAGAATCCTCGATGACCGTCTTCTCGCCGATCTGAACGCCCGGACCGAGCACCGAGTTTAGGATCTTGGCGCCCGGCTTGACCACGACCCCTGCGGCAAAGCGTGAACGCGAATCGATCGCTGCGGCCGTAGCGATATCGGCGTCGCCATTCGGCTGGGCCGCGAAACCCTTTAGACGCCCGCTAAGCATATCGAGATTTGCGTTGAGATAACTCTCGGGCACGCCTATGTCCCGCCAATATTCGTGGTCCATCGTGTAGCCATAAAAGGGAAGCCCGCGTTCGAGTATCACCGGGAAGACGTCGTATTCGAACGATCGATTCTCGCCCAGGGGAACAAGATCCATGATCGAGGGCTCGAGCACATAGATGCCCGCATTTATCGTATTTGAAGGCAGATCAGAAATAGATTCGCGTGTGGGTTTCTCAAGAAAATTCTCGATCGTTCCGTCCTCTCGCGTTACCACCAAACCGTACCGCGACGGATCTTCGACCGGTTTCAACGCCAGCGTAGCGGCGGCGCCGCGTGTGCGATGAGCCTCGATCAAGGCTGCCAGGTCCAGATCCGTCAATATGTCGCCGTTAAGGACGACCGTCGTGTCATCGATGCCGTCTGCGGCGAATCTATACGCGCCGCCCGTGCCCAACGGCGACGGCTCTGTGATGAATCGCAGATTTACACCGAGTTCGGCGCCGTCACCCAGGATCTGCTCTATCTTGTCGGGCTGATAGCTGAGCGAAAGCGTTATTTCATCGATGCCCGCACGGCGCAGCATCTCTACCTGATACAAAAGGAAGGCACGATTGACGATCGGCACGGCCGGCTTCGGAGTGTAAACGGTCAATGGCCTTAGCCGAGTGCCTTTGCCGCCCGCAAGTATCACTGCATGCATAATTACGATCAGGCCCACCGGCCGAAGCAACAAGATTAGGTCAACGACGCGGCTTTTGCAAAATGACCGACTCCGGATGTCCGCGAAGCGTTCAAAGTGACCGAATCAAATGTTTAACAGTGCCAAAATTTGTTGACACCTGCGAAATTTGGGTGCTATTCTTCTATCTGCGGGCTCGATCCCGAGACGGTTCAGTCTCCTTCGGTCAAAGCGACAGAGCTAAACCTTTAGGTCTCAGTTCACATTTCGGCACATAGATCAAAATGACATTCGATAAGGCAAAGGCAATGCGCAACGCCGAAAAGCACGTCGCGCAGGGCAAATTGAGGGCAGCCATCGGCGAATACAAACTCGTGGTCGAGAACGACCCGCGAGACGTGGCCACGCTCAATATGCTCGGCGACCTGCACGCAAAGAACGCAGAGCGGCGAGAAGCGGTCGAATGCTATCTGAAAGTAGCGGAACACTACAGCACGCAGGGATTTGCACAGAAAGCGATAGCGGTTTACAACAAGATCGCAAGACTGCAGCCTGACTCGGTCGAGGTGTCGACCAAGCTGGCCGAGCTGCATCGGGCTAAGGGTTCGATCAACGAGGCGCGTTCGCATTACGAGACCCTTGCCACGCATTACGAAAAGAACGGCCGCCGGATCGAAGCTCTGTCGATGTGGAAACAGATAGCACTGCTCGACCCGAATAACACCGAAGTGTGTATGAATCTGGCAGATTCGTACAACCGGGAGGGCCAGCGGGACGAGGCCGCCGACGCATACGCAGAGGCCGGTGCCAGATATGCCCGCAACGGCAAACACGAAGAATCGATACGGGCGTTCATGAAGAGCCTCGATATCCGATCGACCGACGTCAAGGCGCTCGACGGATTGGTCAAAGCGTACTCTGCTCTTGGCCGCGTGAACAAGGCAGTTGACCTGCTGGAAGAGATACTCGAGAACGAGCCATATAACCGCGACATTCTGTATCTGCTGATCGAATGCCATATCGAATCGCAGAATGCCGCGGGAGCCGAGCGTGCCGTCACAAGGCTCGTCGAATTGGAACCTGCGAATTATCCGCGGCTCCTCGACCTTATCCGCATTTATCTGAATTCGGGCGACATCGTCTCGGCGTCACGCATTTTGACGATGGCGTCGGAGTATCTGTTCGCCGCCGGCCAGGGCGATGAATACCGCAAATGGATCACCGAGATATTGGACCGTGATCCGCATCATCTGCCGGCTCTCCGTCTACACGTCAGGTATTTTTCGTGGCTAAAGGACGAGGTCGGCAAGCTGGCAGCTCTAGATCGGCTAGCCGTCGCGGCCCGTATGTTCGACTCGGTCGAGGACGAGAGATACGCACTGTCGAGGCTTGTTGGGCTGCGTCCGCGCGATACCGAACTCGCGGAACGGCTAAATGAGCTTAACAAGCTCTATGGCGCGTCGGCCGAGATCATCGATGCCGAGCCCGAAGGCCCGGCCGTCGAAGGGCTCGAGACGCATGGTGCCTATCGCGATTTCAACCAGGAAAAAGAAGAATCGCCAATATTCTCGTCGAACGGCAACGGATACCACGCTGAATTCGAAGCCGCCGAGATCGACGAGTCGCCTGCTGAGGAAGAGGTAGCCGCGGAGGCGGTCGAGATGTCTCCGGAGGACCTCAGGCTCGCAAAGGAGATCGACAGTATCAAGTTCTACATAGAGAACGAGTACTTTGACCTGGCCGTCAAGGCGATCGTCGATCTGGAACGGGAGTTCGGTTCCAGGGACGAGATCGCGGCGATCCGTAAGGTGCTGGAAACTGCTCAAGGTTCGGCAGATACAGAGCCGGACACAGAGGTCGCGGTCGAGGCCGAAGCAATAGCCGAAGTAGATGCAAAGCCGATAGGACTGGAGGAGATACGCTCGGAGTTCGGGCTCGATGAGCCCGCGGCCGAGGATTCTGATTTCGAGACGATGTTTCAGACCGGCGTCGCGTATCAGGAAATGGGGCTTCTCGAGGAAGCGATCCGCCACTATCAGGACGCCGTGGCATTGGTGCAGCCCAATGACGGCACACGCCGATTCTACAGATCGACGATCATGCTCGGCCATTGCTTTTCGGAATCCGGCAGGCCAAAACTCGCCGCCTCGTGGTACGAAAAGGCCCTGGCCGTGAATGACCTCACCGACGATGAGCGACACGGCCTCTGGTACGAGTACGCTGTCGCGCTGGAGGCGAACGGACAAAACACTGCAGCGGCCGAATATTTTGAACGGATATACGCTGAGAATGTGGACTTTCGCGACGTAGCCGAGCGAACGAGACACCCCGAGGCAGCCGTCGTCTGACGCAACCGCTTTGTTCCGGCCGAATCGAGAGATTACAATATGACGGTATGGTAGAACGCCTTACCGTCATTTTCTTTATCTTTTTGTGCCTGTTGTTGGGGTTCTATCTGATATTGTCGCCGTGGGACGCGTTGTTCGGTCCGTGGGCCGACAACTACATTTTGGCCTTTATCTCTGATCGAACCGGCCTGCCTGTCATCCAGCGGGCAGTGGCATCGACTTGGTTTCGCGGAGCGGTCACCGGATTGGGGGTTCTCAATCTTGTGATCGGATTCTGGGAGATCGCCCACTTCAACAAGAGCGTCGAGCAGCTCGAGCGGTCGAGTTCGGCCGGCGGGATCGAATGAAGCTCCACCGTCCGATCAGCTATCTGATCACCGACGGCACCTCACGCCCCGATACGTTCGAGCATGACCGCCGCCGCATTGCTGACATTGGGCGCAAAGCGGTCGATCAGCGCGTATCGATGATACAACTTCGTGAGAAAGGTCTACCGACCCGGCAATTGTTCGAGCTTGCGGGAGAGCTAGCTGAGATCGTTAGCGGGAGCGAGACCCGTCTGCTTATAAATGACCGAGCAGATATCGCGGCGGCATCCGGTGCAGACGGCGTGCATATGACAAGCCGTTCCCTGCGTGCAGATGATGTACGGGGAGCGTTCGGGAACGAGATGCTGATCGGCGTTTCGTGCCATTCCGCGATCGATGTCGAACTTGCCGCCGAACGCGGAGCGGACTTTGCGGTTTTCGGCCCGGTCTTTTCAACTCCCGGAAAGTTCGCCTTGGGTGTCGAGGCATTGGCGGCGGCTTGCACGGTCAGGCCCGAGTTCACGGTGCTGGCGTTGGGCGGCGTTGACGCGTCGAATGTGGAACAGGTGCTCGCAGCGGGAGCTCGAGGTGCGGCAGCGATCAGGGCGATGGCTGACGATCGGCTGATCCGAAGATTAAGGGAACTCGATGGGCGAGAATAAAAAGGTCTGTCTCTCGATAGCGGGCGTCGATCCGTCGGGTGGGGCCGGCGTAATTGCAGATGTCCGCACGTTTGCCAGGTTTGGATGTTTTCCGGCTGCGGCGGTCACGTCGCTTACGTTCCAGAACACGACGGGCGTATTCGGAGCCGTGCACCAATCGGCGGAAACGGTTGCGAGACAAATAGATGCGGTGGCAGATGACCTTTCGGTCGATGCCGTAAAGACCGGTATGCTCCCGACGCGCGAGGTGATCGCCGCAGTCGCGGAACGTATCAGCGAGTGGGCACTGTCGCCCGCCGTGATCGATCCGGTTGTGAGATCTACGTCGGGATTCGACCTGATCGATGACGAAGCGTTGGCCGCGCTCACGGAAATGCTCTTTCCGCTTGCCTCAGTCGTCACTCCCAACGTTCCCGAGGCGGAACGCATTACCGGGGTCGAGATCAGAGGGCCGGTTGATGCGGCTGAAGCGGCTAAGAGAATGCTCGACCTCGGAGCCGCGGCAGTATTGATCAAGGGCGGGCATGCTGTCGGCGACGGAGAAATGATGATAGACCGATTGTTCACGGCCTCAGAGGTTACGGAGTTCGCGGCTCCGCGTATCGAGACCACCTCCACTCACGGGACCGGATGCGCTCTGGCGGCTGCAATAGCCGCAAGGCTGGCCTACGGCGATACCCTAACGGACGCGATCGCGGCCGCAAAGGCATTCGTCCACGAGGCGATAAGGACCGCTCCCAAACTAGGCCGAGGTAGCGGGCCGATCAATATCTAATGAATTTATTTGGCAGGTGTGAAGATCGTCGGTGTCTGATACGTGACGCCGAACACAATACCGGTGCGCGGACTGCTCCTTGATAGACCGAGTATCGCCGCCGAATCGAATCGAAGGCCCGAAGCCTTGATCTGTGTCCCGATCCTGAATTCGCCCTGGCTCTCGGTCCCGATCGGGGCCGTACCTCTTATGTTCTGTCGCCCGTTGACCTCGGCAACCGCGTTGATGCGGCCGGTGACGCGATAGATACCTGCCAGGCCGTATAGAATAACGTCGTTCTGCGAGAAGCGCTCGGTCGGCGAGCTAAGTATCCCGAAGCCGATATTGCCATACAGATTGAGCCGGGGCGTACGATTGACGTAGGAACCAAAGCGTTTCTGAACGATCACCTTGCTAAAGATATTGATAGTGTTGGTTCCAATGCCTCGGGCTTGGTCCGTGTTCGGCATCTCGAAACCGAATTTGAACCCGAGTGCGGGCAGGCGTTTGGATTCGTTTCTCAGCTTAACCTTGGTCGAGAACACGATATCGTCGAAATCATTGGTCGAATTGCCGGTGACGTTCAGCGGGATCGCTCCGGGACGGCGCGAGTTGATCGCAAGGTAATTTTGCAACGTGCCTGAGATCTGGATCTCAACATTTGAGGCCAGACCGGTCCGGATCCGTATATCGCCGACTCGCGTCAGGTCGCCTTTCAAGCCGGAGAGGGGGAATTTCGCATTCTGCAGAAATTCGATCCCTACGGCGATATCGAGCGATCCGGCAGGAGTGATATCGATGTCGTCCGTCAGCAACGGCCTCTGTTGGCCCGAGGACGAAATGGCCGATCCCAGAATCAGAGCGAACAGAATTATCTTGAGGCGCGCCATCACGCAGATTGTCGCATCGCCGCGAGCGAATGTAAACACCTCCGATTTGGACATAGCCGCCGAAACTTGTCACAATTATTCCGATCAAGTCGGGCCCCCGGGAAGACAGATCGAGTCAGATGACATTCGCTAGACAGTTCTACGTAAGCGGCATGGTCCAAGGCGTGGGATTCAGATTCTTTGCACAGCGCTCCGCTGCTCGGCATCAGGTCAAAGGCTACGTCCGCAATTTGGCCGACGGGCGGGTCGAGGCTTGGGCCGAAGGAAGCGAAGCGGCGGTCGATGGTTTCAAACGCGACCTGTGGGCGGGGCCGGCATATTCAAAAGTGGACCGCGTCGAGGAACTTGTGGTCGAGCCGACAGGGCGGTATCCCTCGTTCAGAGTAGAAAGATAATGGAAGAATTAAGACGTTTGATTCGAGAGGTGCCCGATTTTCCAAAGCCGGGCATTAACTTTTACGACATTACGACCCTGCTGCTCGATCCGATCGGGCTGCAGAAGACGATCGACGCTCTGGCGGCCGAGGCTGAGACCGAACGGATCGATACAGTTATCGGTGTCGAATCGCGTGGGTTCATATTCGGCGCACCCGTCGCTTACAAGATCGGTGCCGGATTCATACCCGTCCGGAAACCAAAGAAGCTCCCGGCGGAGAAGGTCTCTGTATCCTATGATCTCGAATACGGCCAGGACACGCTTGAGATGCACAAGGACGCGGTCGGCGAAGGCCATCGCGTATTGATCGTTGATGATCTCCTTGCGACAGGCGGGACGGCCCGTGCGGTATGTGACCTCGTTGAGAGCGTTGGCGGCCACGTGGCGGGACTGCTGTTTGTGGTAGAATTGGACTTTTTGAACGGCCGAAGCAAGTTCGACGGCTACGACGTCCGTTCCCTGATCCATTACGACTCCTAGAGTTCTGCGTATGCCGCTTGACGGCACCGGAGCCCAAAACCCTTAGGTCCCGTAGCTCAGCTGTATAGAGCGTCCGCCTCCTAAGCGGAAGGTCGCTGGTTAGAATCCAGCCGGGACCGCCATAAACAAAAGGCCAGAAGTGGCATTGTCGGCGATATGGGTTACGGGACGCCCCCAATGATGCCCCTAATAGGCAAACCGAGACGATAGGATAAAGCGACGAACAGCGTCACGCCAATAAAGATCACTATCATCACAGCGGCCCAGAACGGAATACGCTCAGGGCGTGTGCCTGAGTGATCGGGTGTGTCCGGGCCTGGACGCGGTTGCGGAATGCACGGCCTAGTAATGCTGTCCTCGAACGATCTCTTATACCATAGCCGCGCAGTTGGGTGTGATTGGTTCATAAGTCGGTTACATGACGCTTTCGTTGGTTGGAATCAGGATAGACGACGGCTCAGCGGCTGCTCGGGCGGCTCGATACATTTCCAGAACGAACATAAGTTCGGCGTTGACCGTGAGTGCCTCGGTCCCGACAAAGGTGATCTTCGCGCCGTTCGACATATAGACGATCAGCGAGTCAAGCTGCCCGTCGTCGCCCGCGATCTGCATAGCGGTTACGACCTGGTTCAGGTTAAGTAGGTAGCCGCGAGACGGCAGTGCAAATGGGATCATGGCTGTCCTATGGAGCGTCGGCCGCAGGCATGGCGACGGCATTCATTTGAGCGATAAGATGGTTCGTGGCCGCGATCAGCATTTCGCCGTGGGCAAAGATAGCCTCGGCGTCGGCTCCGACAAACGTCAGTTCGATCCCGTCGGTTGTGGTTACAATAGCCTTTGCAAGGTCCGGCTCTGAATGATCCTCGATGACCGCAATCGCGGCAAAATTAACGATCTTCTCATTTACGCCAAGAAAATTAAGAAACATTAGTGACCTCTCGTGGGCGGTCGATCTCGGACCGCAACCAGTGGTGTAATTCAAAAAGTGGACGCTTAAACATCCACAGCGGATAGTCGGGATACTGGTCCGACAGATGAGCGTAGGCGTGTTCGGCGTCGTAATTTACAACAAGGTCGATCATCCAACTAAACATTGGATACTCGTGCCTAATTGCCTTAAGCCAGTCTGCTCCGGCCCGTTGCCGCGCATCGGCGATGATCTCGGCGATCTCTGCTTTGCTGCTCGGCGAAAACAGCCGAACCATTTGCACCCAATCAATCCTAGCGGCCGTCATTGTCAGGTTCCTCCGGGGTGTCGTGTGCAATTGGCTCGGGTCCGGGACCCGCCGCCTCGGTCGCCGTGCCCGGCTCGGTGCTAACGTCGCCACTTACGGCACGACGCGTAAAGGTAGATGGCGGCGCTAGCGGCGGCGTTGGCGGTGCGTCGGACTGTAACAAGTCTTTGATGCTTGGCTGCGGCGGCCGCGGAATGCCGCCTAACAAAGTGCCGATCAACGGCATGATCTTGTCAGAATGCGTCATAGCGATATCGAACAGTTCTGCCAGTGTTCCGCGTGAGCCGGTTTCATCAAGCGGTGCAAGAATATTCAATAGGCGCTCCTGGAATCGCTCGCTCGGAGCCGATAATGCAGCTTGTAGAATTTGCAAACGCTCGCTTTGCGGTTCAGGTTTGACTTGATCGAGCCGCGCTTGTAGATCTGCGATCTGAGTGGCGTAACGTTGCTCGGCCTCGCCGAAAAGCAATTGCCGCAATTGATGTTGGCGTTGCAGCGTTGTTATGAAATTGTCGAACGGATCAGCCGCCGGTGGCGGCGTCGCTTCGGCCGCGACGGATGCCGGTTGCGGTAACGGCCGCATATGAGCGGGAAGGTCCGCGATCGTTGCAGTCCATCCACGGCGAAGCTGGCCCTCGAACTGAATCTGAAAGTAATAGTGCCCGCCGCCGAAATCACGCTGGACGCGTTCCTCGATATCGCTGCGATCCGTCGCTAATGAAATGCCGGACAGCTTGCCGATGTGGGTCTGATTAGTGCAGGGCGTGGCAAACGAATCATTGATACTGTCCGGCGAGCGACGAATGACAATTGTGCAGATATCCGCACGGGCGGCCTCGCCGTCATCTGCGAACAGCAATCGGCCGACTGACGTATCGTTGAACTCCGGTTCAACGTCGATATAGTCCGGTTCACTCTCGTGGTCAGGCTCGACGAACGACGGCGGCTCCGGCCGCTTCTCGCGGCGAATGCGCTGCGTGTCGGTGCGTTCAACGACCAACTCTTCGTCGCTGTCTAGCTCAACCATTTCGGGCAGCGGATGCTCGGTAGAAACTTTTTTTCGTGTGGCCATTACGTGACTTATCTCTGTGCAATCTGTGCAAAGCGTGTGCTTTATCTGTGCCTAAATATAAGCAAGACTTTTAATAATGTCAAGAATATATTAGCAAAACTGTTGACAAACATTTGTCCCGGTGGTATTGCTGGGTGTGGGCCGCTCCGACGGCTGTCGCGTCGCAGTTATGAAACGGGTGCTTCAAATATTCCGCGAGGGACGCGACGAAATACGATATTTGAATCAGCCACTATTGCCGGGCGAACAAGGGAACGTGCAAACGCTGGCCGCGATGGCCGAAGTGGTCCGCGAGCAACGCGTGCAACCGGACTTGCGGGTCTTCGTTCTGCGTGAAATAGTCCGCGATGCGGCCGGGCACGATTCGCTCGACGAACTCCGGCGATGCTTTGAATTCGCGCAGCAACGCATTACCTATCGCCGTGATCCGTTCAATGTCGAACGCGTAGCCGATATCTGGTCAACGCTCTACGCATTGAATCCGCGTGAGCCGGAAGGCGATTGTGGGATCAAGTCCGGATTCTTTGCGACGTGTGCGGCACTGCTTGGCTATAAACCATTCTTTGTCGTCATCAAGCAACGAGCGATGCAGCCCGCATTCAATCACGTCTATGCAGCCGCGTTGGTGGATGGCGTGATCCGATACTACGATCCGACGCCGCCGGACAAGCCTGCGGGCTGGGAGGTCGGTGCGGCCGTCAAATATTTATACCCGGTGTTTTAATGCAACGCGTTTTTACATCCAAAGACTTTGAGACTCGCGACACGTTGGCGGGCTTTGACTGGTCTGCCGTCGCAGGTCAAGCTGCGGCCGCCGGTGTATCGACCGGCTTGCAAATTTTGGCAGGGCTTGGAAACTCAGGCGGCGGGCTTCCCGCAAAGGGCCTGGCGGCGATCACGTCGTTCGTAAACCAAGCGGTCCAAGCATTACAACAGATTCTTGCCGGTGTCGCCGCTGGACAATTTACCGGCGATCAGGCGCTAAGCGACGCTCGGCGCATAGCTGGTTATCTATCCAATCCGCAGTATGTCTATCAGGCACAACGCGGTAACGACGCTGCCGTATTGCAGCAAGGCAAGGCTCAGGCGGCGGCGTTGCTTGCCCAGATCGAACAAGCGGCGGCCGTGGCTCCGGTTCCGTCGGGCGGTGCGGCTGGCGCATCTGCGGCGGCCGGGATGCAGGGCGAATCCAGTAATCTCTTAATGATCGGCGGGCTTGCATTGGCCGCTGTGATCTTCTTGCTACGACAATGATACCAAGCGATACAGCGACAGGTTACACCGGCTATGGCTTTGACGGCGGCTCGATCCCCGGATATTTATCGCCGCAATACAGCGGCGGCGGCACGGTGGTGCTTGGCAATACCGGCGGCTATTATGTCCCTTTTGAAGAACAGCCGATCATTGATCTTGTGCCTAGCCCGACGCCGGTCACTAGCGTTATGGTTGCTGATACAAAGGATCACGCCGGTGTCGCATCTGTCGTAGTCGCAGACGCTCCGGATTATACGTTGTGGATTGTAGGCGGGGTGATTCTTCTAGCATTGGTTCTGACGAGCGGAGGTTCGCGATGACTGTCTTTGATAAAACTCAAGCCTGCAACTGCCTGGCCGGAGAGCCGTATATCGACGGCGACGGTATTTGCAGATGCACAAACGTCGGCGGCGCGCCGAATCAGCTTCAATGCGGTCCGGACGAATACGTCAGGTGGCTTCCGAATGGCGATCAGGTGTGCGTGTCGATGGGTCGGCGATCGCCTCTCGATCCGGCTCAACTGCCGCCGGTTGACGCGGGCGGCATTCCGCAGACGGCCGCCGCTCAGACGGCTGCCGCCGGGACGATCTTTGGGCTGCCCGGCTGGGCGATTCTGGCTGCGGCCGGGATCGGCCTTTATTTCCTTGCCGCTTCAGACGATAAGAAACCTGCTTAGGAGATAGTTATGTTTTTTTTACCGGCATTACGCCGTCAATCAGATGGGACACTTGGTGCGATCGATTGGAATTCAGTTATCAATCAGGGTTTTGGCTTTGGTTCCCAGCTTATCGCTTCGCTCGGTAAACGGCCGACGCAGCAGTTTGCATACTCGCAAGGGTCCGGCGGCATCTTCGCTCTTGGCACTCCGGTGTCGGGCTATGATTCGGGCGGCGGCTATCAGCCAAGTCAATTGACGGCGGCTCAATATGCACAGCTTCAACAATCGACTCGCGGCGGGGTCGCAGAAGATGCCTTTTCATCGATTACGTCCTTTATTAGCCGCAATCCGGTGTTGGTCGCGGGCGGCGCGCTCGGCGTCTATCTGCTATTCCGTGAGCCGCCTAGATCGAGGCGTTAAGATTATGATGTCAATTTACGCAGGCGATTATACCCTCGGGGCGACGCGCACGGTCGTGATCTCCGGCACTGGGCGCGACAATACGCTCGTGTATTCAAGCGAGGCGTGGTTTCGTGAGCGGATCGCCCTGGCTTTGGATGCTAATCTGATCGCGTATACCGCGGTTCGCGCAACAAAGACAGGCGATAACGTAATCTTTGAAATCGAGGTCGTGGCACTTGGTGAACACTCCAATGAGGACGTTCGGCGTCTCGTTCAGATCGCGCTCCAGAACGCCGTCTATATATATTCGCCGCAAGCGCTTTGCTCGGCCGCAGGGCCATTGGGTGCGGCTCTCTGCCCGGATCAAACTCGCTTTGTGATGACGAATGTGCAGACGCGCGTATTATCCGGTGACGATCGAACCTTGCCGGTGGCCAAGTCGCCTTATCAGCCGCCAGCGGCAGGATCGGGAACGAGCGGTGATAATCGCGGCGGCTCGTCGTCCCGCTCTACTGATAGTTTTGCGGCCAGCCTCGGGTTAGTAACGCCAGCCGAGATCGCATTGCTTGCGATCGTTGCGGTCATTGCCGTGAAGGTGCTTAGATGATAGAACCGGGAACACTGCCGCCGCATCTGGTCGGGACAGGCGTCGGCCAATACGATCCAACAACCGGGATCTACAATGCCGGGCCGTTGGCAACGGTGACGGTATCCGCAAGCGACGATAATCTGGTGAGCGGCGGTGCGTCGTGGCTCGAACAGTATGGGCTTTGGTTGGCTCTTGGCGTGGTGGCGTTGGTGGTAGTAACAAGACGATGACGCGGCTAACAGCAAACATTGCAGGCTTTTACGACGAACAAGGACGGTTCCGTCCAATTCGTTCGCCGCGTTTCATTGGCGGCTCGCGTAAGCGGCCCTCGGCCCGGCATCGCAAGTATTCGCGCGCAAAAGCCGGTGATCTAGGAAAAGAAAGGCAGGCGCGAGCGCTTGAATCGCCGTGGGACAAGGAATACAGGCTTAAGCAAGAAGCGGCGGCGGCGTTGGCGGCTGAACAGAAACGGCTTGAGGCTCAGTTTCTTGCCGAAGCGATTGGCGACAATCAGTCACAAACGCTGGCACAGTTCGTCCGTTCGCGCGGCGGCATTCGGCGAACATTTCGGCACGGCGGCATGGCGGCTCGTGGCAAACGGTCGTCTTGGGACGCCGGTGAGATCGATCGGCTCACCTTGAAAGGCTCCGGCTCCACGGGTTTGACAACATCGCGGCCGGACAAGGGGCTAACGATGGACAAGATGTTTCAGGCGGCCCGGGCCGCTGGTTACAACGTTGATTCAATTGACGATATGATGGACGCGATTGAAACTGAGGCCGCTGGCGGCCGGGCCGTTAGATCAACACACGGCTCGTTGGACTATACCGACAATCCGCATTTTGTAGATGAACTGCAATTCAAACAGCAACTAGCCGAATACGAACGCGGTGCGAGGCGAACCGGCGTAATTCACGTCTTAAGCCGTCCTACGCACGTTCTGCAAATGCTCGGCATTAAAAACAAGCCGGTCGTGTTGAGCGTGGCAAAACTGACGGCGTTATTGCGCAAACATTCAGATGTAACGGTCGGCATCGTTAAAGGGTTGATAGAGGAACTTGAAACGCCTTTGATGGTGTTCCGTTCGGCCGCACGGAAAGATAGTCTTGTCGTGATAACTAAGATCGTTTCGCGTGGCAAGCCTTACGTTGCGTCGTTCTATATTAGCCAAACGCCGGGTGCGAAACACGCAATAAGTAGCCTTTACGTCAAGGACGATCCGAGGGCAATTACTTCGTGGATAGATAAACGTCTGTTGTTGTATGTGGATAAAAGTTTGAGCGGCAAGCTCCTCGCGTGGCTCCAATTGCCACTGTCCGAAGTGCTACGCCGCTCATCGACAAGTCTAAAGACAAACGATGATCTTGTCAAGCACAACCCTCTCGATCCGATTACGGCTTTTGCGGCCGGGGCAAATGGAATACTTGCGGCGATGAATATAAACAGATTGATGAACGATAAACCGCAAAAGAAACGAACAACTCGCCGGGCGAATCCCGGTGGCCGGTTTGCTGTCGGGGATGTCCTTTCAACTCGCTTCAGCGGCGATTACGACAACATTCTTACCGGCCGGGTCGTCGATCGAAAAGGTGCGTTCGTTATATTCACTCTAGGCAATAGCAGCGAACGTATCCGAAAGAGAATACTCATTGACGCAGACGGCTCGGAATACATTTTTCCGCTAGGCCGCTATTCAATGGCTCCTGTCTTTAGGGCCGGGAACACCGCTAAGAATCCGACGCCTCGCAAAACTGCACAAGCGGCCGACACGGGAACGCTGTATCTGCTAACGATCATGCGCGGTGATGATCTTGAGGGTGTGTTTCTGCATGACGGTAAAAACGATGGTTTTGAAAAGAAATTCGCAACGATTGCGGCCGCAAAGGCTTGGGCCACTCGAAACAAAAAGGCCGTCAAAAATCCCGGTCGTTTGACTGCCGGGCTGAAACGCTTCATTGCTCGGCAACAGGCTAAACGCGAACTCGGCCGCGAACTTCGCACAGAAGCGAAACTGTCGCGAATCCGATCGCGCAAGCAAAAGGCTCTCGCGGCTGCGGTTGCTAATCCCGACAATTACACGAATCCGGCTGCCAGACGTCGCCGCAATCCGAAGCCCGTTCCACATCGCCGGACCTTTGAACTGTTTCAAGGCCGACCGGCGACAACGGCAACGCCGATGCCGGTCACGCGGTTCGCTCCGGCGAAACTCGACCAGCTTGGCGATCTGATCGAGATCAAACTTGCGGATGGACGCCTGTTCAAGTTTAACGGTAAGTCTGCAAAGCTGTGCGCGGCTCGGGGTAAACTATGGATCGCCGGGCGGCGCTTTGCACAGCCGAATCCGTCGCGTCCGGCAAACGCCGTTGATCGTATCGGCGAGATCGATCACGTCGTTTATGGCACGTATAAGCCGCATCATGGCGATCATGCTTACACCCATTATATTCATCGGCTGGGCGAGGAAACAGGGCATCGCCCGACGCTCTGCGTTGACCGCGACGGCTTTCCACTCGTGCGCGGCGGCCGTTACAAGATCGAGGCTAGGGGGATAGTCAACTAGGCTCAAAAATTTTTCGACGTAAACATTAGCACAGCTAATGTTACCGGCCGGAAAAATTAGACAGTGAGGTAACAACTATGGCAACTCGAAAACCTAATACGGCAATGGTGTTCAACCCGGCCGGTCGAACTTTGACCATTAACGGATCAAAGCGACGGGCACGGCGATCGACCAGACGCCGCAACCCGGTAGCTAAGGCTATCGCTTCCAATCCCCGCCGCCGCCCGGTGCGCCGTCGTCATAATCCGGCGACTACAAGCAGTCTGCTTGTGGCGTCGGTCATGGCGGCGATCGGCGTATCGATCTTCGATGCGGCGGCCGTGCGCATTATGCCTGCGCAATCGGCTCTGATACGCGCAGGCGTCAAGTTAACGGGCGCATACGTCATCCAGCAATGGGGCAGCAAGATACCGCTGCTCGGCAAGTATAAGAGCGATATTGCTCTCGTGCTTGGCGTGTTCGGTATGCTCGATGTTCTCCAGCTATATGTCTTCCCGCTCGTGTCGGGCGCGTTCAGTAACGCGGCGGCCGGGCTTGTCGCAGTCCCGTCGGGAACGTCCGACCAGACGACGGCAGGCATTTATGGCGGCCCGTGGTCGTCGGAAAATCAGTATATCGCCTGATCCATAGGGTCTGAGCCAATGAGGTAACTATGAAAAACACACAACCACTTGTAATTCAGGGGCCTAAGACGCCCGCCAATCCGTCCGGACTGCAAGTCCTTAGCTTGGACGAAGTATCCGGGATGCCGCTCGGCCAGTTTTATGAGTTCGCCGGTCGAATAGTAAACGTGGATAACGCTAACTATTACGACTCCGCAGTCGTGATCGCTGGCACAGCATACACGCAAAGTCAGAAGAAGGTCCTGTTCACTAAGGGCAAGTCGGAGGCCGATGCGACGGTCAATACGGCTGCCGCAATTGCCGAAAAAGGTGAGTTCCTGACAAACATGATCACCGGTGGTGAGTTCGAGGGTGGCACGACGTTCCTGATGGAACAGATCGCCGTTGATATCTCGCTCACAAGCGAGATTCCCACGACCTACGGCTCACGCGGCCAGATCGTGGCTCCGAACTATACGGCATCAACGACCGTGTCGGCGGCTAACAATCTGAAAGCCTATACCGAACAGATCGAGCTTCAGTTTCTACGCAACGAGGATATCAAGCATCGCGGCTTGCTGCGGTTCTTCCCGTCGCCGTTTGGCTTTAGCGGAGCGTTCGGATCGCCAAACTCTGGCTTTGTTCAAAACGGTTACGGCATTCCGACCTGGAACAACTTGGCCCGCGTCAGGGTTCTAGCCTCAAAGGATAGATTCAGTGCCGTGCTCCAGCCCGTCGTTGAGACGTGGACGCCTTCGATGACTGCTATCATCCGCGTGTGTCTGCTCGGCAAGGTCATTAAGTCCATGGCCGTTTAGGTTACATCCACACTTGGCGGCCTCATTAGATTACGATGACACGGCCGCCGCTTCTCTGACGGTTTAGATTACGAACTGATATGAACTGGAATGGACAACGCAATATCGTAGATCACCTGATTCGACGGCTTACGGATCCCGAAAACGCCGTGGCCTATCAAGAGGACTTTAATGCCCGCCGCAGGGCAAAGGTTCTGTCAAGTATGGTTACACGGCCGCTATTTATGAACTTACAGTTCAATATGGCGGCGGCCGGATCAGCTATTCTACCGTTGGCGAGATCGCGAACGGCCAGCGACGCGTCGTCCGGTCGGATACTCTGACAGCGCTGGCTCGCGGACTCGGCGTCAGCGAGGACAGCGTTTACAAGGCGGCCCGTGGCATCGATCCCGGTATTGGCGAGCAACGGTTTGCGGCACTCGCCGAACACTTCGGAGCGCATGACGTAACTCCGGACGAATGGGAATATTTAGAGATCATCCTATATCAATACATCGACCGACTTCGGAGCGAAAAGGCAATGCTCCGACGGATTGCAGAAGGACCGGCGTCGGCTCCGGCGGAAGTCGTGGCAACGATATTGCCGGGCACTCCGGCCGGTGGCACACTTGCAGACGTGCGTCAAATGATCGACTCAAGCGACTACGACGTTCCGGCGTCTAAAGTAAGAAGGAGCAAGGCGCGGCGATGATATGCAGCTCATGCAACTCATACAATGATTCCGCTCACAGCTTTTGTCTGACGTGCGGGCGGGCGAGTGAAATAGTGCGCGATGTGAATGTGTCGGCGTGTGAAGCACAGGCTGATAAGGAACCAAGCCTTATACTCATAGGCGGCGTCACAATTGCACTTGCGGCAGTGTTGGCCGTGTCGTTAGAAGTAGGCCGGGCAAGCGGCCCGCAGCCCGTAACAGCGGCGAATCAGGCAACCACGGCTCCGGCGGCAACCCATACGCCGTCGCCTCAATACGGTGTTAAAGATGAAGCCGGGACGCGGGTCCCGGCGACGGCTGAACGGCCCCGGCCGTCCGAGTTCAATACAAAAGGCAATCGGCTCCGGGCCGTGTGTAAGAACGGCGAACCGTCTTATTGGCAATATGACGCTTGGGCGACGTGCGGACTCAAGGGCGGTGTCGCGTGGTGGAACCCGGAGCATCCCGCAAACAAATGACACGTTCGCGAGAAGGCTCCGTCTATCGAGCGGCTGACGGCAGGCGGTGGATCGCCCGATTGCGTTATACCGATGCCGCCGGACGACGCCGCGAAATGAAACGCGTATGTGGGTCCCACGCGGCCGCAAAGGCGACGATCGTGGCAATGCGCGAAACGATTCATGCTCCGACCGAGACACGAAAATCGTTTAGTGATCTGATTGCTTTCTATCGAGCCACTTACGTTCACGCGGCGCGATATGTCGCCGGGCAAAAGATCAGCGGCTTTAGGCAGAACCTGGCAACCGTTAATTACTATCTCGCCTCGGCGGCGTCATTCTTTGCCGACAAGTATCTCGATCAGATCACGTATGCAGCGCTCGAAGATTACCGCGCTCATCTATTCGCATCCGTGACACGAACCGGCGGGCCGCGATCGATTGCGGACGTGAATCAGCATTTGCGAAAGTTGCGGCGCGTCTTGAACGTGGCGATCGAACAGGGATGGCTGGCGACGAATCCATTCAGTCGCGGTCGCACGTTGATAGCGACGGCCGGTGAGAGAGAACGAACCCGCGTCATCACGCGGACAGAAGAAACGCGGCTTTTGGAGCAATGCACCGGTCGCCGGAAACACTTGCGCGATCTTATCGTGTTTGCGATCGAAACGGCCGCCCGGCGTGGAGAGATAGAACAAGTCCGGTGGCGGGCGGTCGATCTCGATCGTCGTATCATCACGCTGGAACAATCGACGACAAAGACACTTCGTTCGCGCAGTGTTCCGATAAGCGCGAGGCTTGCAGCGACGTTGCGGAGAATGCGGTCCGAACGATTGCTGCATCCGACCGCGTTCGTGTTTGGGCGATCGGATCACAAACGCGCATGGCGATCGGCGGTTAAGGCCGCCGGGCTTGGTGATCTGCGGTTTCATGATCTGCGGCACACCGCTATCACGCGGATGCTCGAAGCGGGAATCTCGCCGCCGCTTGTGATGCGTATCAGCGGGCATACACAACACAAGACGTTTATGCGATACGTGAATCCGTCGGATGACTCTATCGCGGCGATTGCGAACGTTCTCGACGCGGCGGCGGGCTGACCGAGCGACGCCCCTAACGATGCCCCTAAGCCGAGCGCAATGATACGATCCTGCACGGACGCAGATGTATCAAAAGCAAACGGCTCCGGCAAGCCGGAGCCGCGATTATTGGGCAATCTGTATCGGAGCGTATCGACACGACGCCCGGGCCGTCGCACTCCTAAGCGGAAGGTCGCTGGTTAGAATCCAGCCGGGACCGCCACCTAAATCTGGAATCCGAACCCGAATACACGTTTGTTTTAATTGAACGGAAGCTTAGCGAGCGAGAGCACAGTGGCAAACATTTAACCCCGACATCCGGGCGATAAATGCATTTGCAGTCTCCGAACCGACATTAAAAGGCCGCGTCCCAAGGCGCGGCTTTTTTGTTGTCTGGGTGCGTACCGTCGACCACCAGATAGGTGACGGCCACTTTGTTCGTTTCGGGCGTTTCGTGTGAAAATCCGCTTGTGCAGAAAGTGCTGACATCCGCCCAGATGCGCGAGGTCGATCGGCTGACGACCGAACGAATTGGCATACCGTCACTTATCCTGATGGAGAACGCAGCGCACGCCGTCGCACGCGCGATCACCGACAAGCTCGGCGGCTCGGCTGCGGGCAAAAAGATCCTCTTACTCTGCGGCAAAGGCAACAACGGCGGAGACGGCTATGCACTTGCTCGAATTCTCTGGACCCAAGGGGCCGATGTAACGGTCTGCATGATGTTCGCCGATGCTGAGGTGACCGGCGACGCTGCCGAGAACCTTCGCCTGCTAAGATCTCTGCACGAGAGCCAAGCCGAACCTTTTGCGCCGACGATCTGTATTGCAGAGGCCGGAACACATCGATCTTTTTTTGATCGGCCCGATCCGTTCTTTGGCCCGGATGTCGTGGTGGATGCGATATTCGGCACGGGATTGTCGAGGCCGTTGGAAAGTGAACTTGCGTTGCTAGCGAAACAATACAACGGGATCAGAACGACTGAAAAGCTCCCTATCTTTGTTTCAATAGACATTCCAAGCGGTTTGGATTCGGATTCGCCGGAGCCCATCGGCGAATGTTTCGCTGCGGACGCGACCGTATCGTTCACGGCCCCAAAGCCGGCCAATGTTCTGCCGCCGGCGTCGAGATCCAACGGAGAATTGATCATTGCGAACATCGGCTCGCCTCGGCATTTGATCGATGAGCAGGCGTCAGATCTCTATTTGGCAGAGCGGGAAGACGCGGCGAAATGGTTGGAGCGGACGAAGTTCTCGGTTGATTCGCACAAGAATAAGCGCGGTCATTTGCTGATTATCGCGGGTTCGCAGGATTACTCCGGAGCCGCGGTTTTGGCGGGCAATGCGGCCATGCGTTCAGGGGTGGGTTTGGTGACGGTCGCATGCCCGGAAAATGTGAAAACAGACATCGCATCGCGATCTTTGCCGGAGATAATTGTGACGACGATAGGGTCCAATGAATTCGCCGCTCACGTTGGGCGAGCGGATGCGATCGCGGCCGGATGCGGGCTCGACGCAAAAGATGCAGCGGTCGGCGAGATCGTTCTCGGGCTGATCGAAAAGAGGACAAGGCCGACCATTGTTGATGCAAGCGCACTTGCGATGTTGTCGTCTATATCAACGAAGTTGCCGCCCGCTGAGGCTCACGCTCCGGAAGTTATCCTGACGCCGCATGAAGGCGAGTTCCTGCGGCTGCTTGGGACAGATGACCGGTCAGTGATAAAGGATCGCGTGGCTGCGGCCCGTGAATTTGCGACCCGGTACGGCGTGATACTGGTCCTGAAAGGCGAGCGTATCCTGATTGCTGCTCCCGATGGCCGTGTCGTCGTCAATCCGACGGGAAACAGCGGCCTCGGTAAAGCTGGCAACGGCGATACGCTCGCCGGTATATTGGCTGGGTTCGTGGCACAAGCGGCGAAGATGGGCATCGATATATTTGAGACCGTCATTGCGGCTGTTTACATTGCCGGAATGGCCGGCGACCTCGCCGAAAAGAGATTCGGCAAGCGCGTGATGACTGCGTCAGACGTACGCGAGTGCATGGCCGACATTTTGGTTTCGTTTGACGAAGGGCCTCGGACCGATCATTGAACATGGACCCTAAACAACTTCTCGAGCTTTGGATCGAGGATTTCCAAAGATGTGACGCACAGGCTGTCGCGGATCGCTACGCCGCCGATGCGTTCAATTTTCAGGTCGCGACAGGCCGTCCGGACGTGGGCAAAGGTTCTATCCATCTCGGCCTAGTAGAGTTTTTTACCGCATTCCCGGATGCTTGGTCAGTTGTCGAGAATCTGATCGGCGACGGCGATCGTGCCGCATGGGAATGGCGAGGCGGCGGCACATGGACGGGCAAATTTCTCGGATACGAGCCGACTGGCCGGAGCTTCGAGATAAGGGGCTGCGGATTCTTTTTGTTTCGCGACGGGCTGATCGTCGAACAACGAGGCTATTGGGATAAACAAAGCTGGTTCAGCCAGATAGGGCTCCCGATCGAGTGATGGAAACGCGCATTTGCCGGTCGCCGGACGAGACATTTGAACTGGGCGCGAGCCTCGCAGATCGGCTGCGGCCGGGCGACGCCGTGCTGCTCTGCGGCGGCCTGGGAGCAGGCAAGACGCTTTTTGTAAAAGGCGTGATGGGCGGCCTCGGTTTTGATATTGACGAGGTGACGAGCCCGAGCTTTACGCTTGTAAATCGTTACGACGCGGCTGCGGCGACCGTTTATCACGTTGACCTTTGGCGGCTCGAACCCGGGATCGGTGCTTCGGCGGCTGTTGGGCTGGACGAACTGCTCGAGTCGGGGGATGCGATCGTTCTGATCGAATGGGCCGATCATCTGAGCGGCCGTCCGCCGGCGACCCGCTGTATCAACGTGAACATCGAAGGCGACGGAGACGATCCGCGTACGATCTCGATCGAGGCCTTTGAAGCCGAAAATGTAACATGATCTTTTTTGGCTCGGTGGAAGAAAGTGCCTTATAATTCGGCGTTTGGTATGACGCTGTCTGGTAATACCCGCAAGAAGCCCGAAGTTCCTGCCGCGGCAGCGGCTGTCGAACCCATGCCTGAGGACGACGGCCGGCGCTATTTCAATCGAGAACTGAGCTGGCTTGAGTTCAACCGACACGTCCTGGACGAGGCGACGGACGCCTCGCTGCCGGTGCTGGAGCGCCTTAAATTCCTCGCGATATTCTCATCTAACCTTGACGAGTTCTTTATGATCCGCGTGTCGGGGCTGAAAGAACAGGTCGCCGAGGGCATCGGCGAACTTTCGGCCGACGGATTGACCGCCGGTGAACAGATCGACGAGATCTATACGCGGCTGCGGCCGATGCTCAAGCGACAGACGACGTATCTGCAGGAGACGATCTTCCCGGAGTTGGCCGCCGCAGGCATCTCGATCGAGCCGTATTCCAAACTCGACGTACGCGACCGCAAGCGGCTGGACAAGTACTTTCGCGATAATGTGTTCCCGATATTGACACCGCAGTCGGTGGATTCGAGCCATCCGTTCCCATACATCTCGAATCTGAGCGTCAATCTCGGATTGTATATCGAGCCGGATCGCAGCGTTACGCAATCGAATCTCAGGCATCTGTTCAAACAGAAGCGGTTCACGCGTATCAAGCTGCCGCCATCAGTACCTCGTCTGATACCTATTACGCCAAAATCGACACGATTCGCTCTGCTCGAGGAAGTCATCGCCGCGAACGTCGGCGAGCTTTTCCCAAATATGAGGACGAGCCAGCCTTTCCTTTTTCGTGTGACCCGAGATGCTGATATCGAGCTGCGCGAGGACGAGGCCGGCGACCTGATGCGTACGCTCGAACGTGAGCTGCAAAGACGGCGTGACCGATTTCCCGTGCGGCTCGAGGTAGCGGCCGCTATGCCCGACAAGATGGTCAAGCTGATCGCGGCGGGCATAGGGCTCGGCGAGGCCGATATAACCAAGATCGACGGATTCCTGGATATTCAGGATCTGATGCAGCTCTACTCGCTCGACAAACCGAAGCTGAAGGAACGCCCGATCCACGCCATCCTGCCGGACGCGATCCAAGGCAAAAAGAACATATTCGAGGCGATAAAGCGGCAGGACCTCTTGCTTCATCACCCGTACACTTCGTTCACGGCGGTCACGGATTTCATTGCTGACGCGGCTGATGACAAGGACGTGCAGGCGATCAAGATCTGTCTGTATAGGACAGGCAAGGACTCGCCTATCGTCGATTCGCTGATACGTGCGGTCAGGCTCGGCAAACAGGTCACGGCGCTGGTCGAGCTAAAGGCAAGGTTTGACGAGGAGAACAACATCGAGTGGGCGCGAAGGCTCGAGAACGAGGGCGTTCACGTCGTTTACGGCATCTCTACACTGAAAACGCACTCGAAGGTGATGCTTGTCATCCGCCGGGAAAAGGACAAGCTCAAACGTTACGTCCATATCGCCACGGGCAACTACAATCCTTTCACGTCGAAGATGTATACAGATCTCGGGCTGCTGACGGCAGATGAGGAGATCGCTGCAGATGCGACAAACCTTTTCAATTTTCTGACCGGATACTCGCAGCAGGACAAATACGCCCGGCTGCTCGTAGCTCCGCTCAATATGCGTGAACGCCTGGTCGAGCTGATACGACGCGAGGCCAAGAACAAGCGGGCAGGCAAGCCGGCGGGCATCAAGATCAAAGCCAATAGCCTGACGGATGTGCAGATAGTCGATGAGCTGTACGAGGCATCAAAGGCCGGCGTTGATATAGACCTGATAATACGCGGTATCTGCACACTGCGGCCGGGCGTGCCGGGACTGTCTGAGACGATCCGAGTGCGATCGATCGTGGGCCGGTTCCTCGAACACAGCCGTGTACTTCATTTCGAGAATGGCGGCGGCGATAACTCCGAGGTCTATATCGGCAGTGCGGACCTGATGATGCGGAACCTGAGTCGAAGGGTCGAAGTGCTGGTACCAATTTTGGATCCAGAGCTCAAGCAGTACCTAAGCGGGACCTTTCTCGATACCTATCTGAAAGACACGATCAACACGCGAATACTTCAGCGAGACGGCAGTTATAAGCGGATCGGGTCGCGTGATAAACGCGGGGCGGACGCACAGACCGCGTTTGTCGGCGTTCAAGTGCCCGACTAGGCCGCGGTCGTCGATTTTTCGAACCGGGCTTCCATCACGCCGTTCACATCTCGTCCGAATTTAGCGGTCAGCCGCGGATAGCCGCGCGATTCGGGTTCGAAGTTCTCGGCGCCCAATATCTTCTCAGCCCTTCGAATATCCTCGATATCTCCCTCGATCTCCATATAGTAGCCAAACGGAAGCTCGTCGAGAACGACCTCTACGTTGTCCAGATGCCAGGATTTGCGGTGTTTCTCGTAAACCAGCGAGAGACGATAGCCGAGTTTTTCGATTATATGTTCAGTGGCCTCGACGTCTGCAACCTCGGTCTCGAACTCGATCTGCTGCTTGAATTCGCCGGTGTTAGCTACCTTTTCCTTGTAGGTGAACGTCGTGCGGCCGTTCGTCTTTCGCAGTCGGAGCACGGCGTTGCGTTCATCGAGCACGCCGCCGCGATGGAGGTAATTCTCCTCGAAGGTCTCGTCAGTGAATGTGGCCCCGAGCTCCGCGAGCCGGGCGGTCATCTCGACGAGTTTTTTCTTGTCGATACGATACTTTTTTTCGATCTCGATGGCCATTTGACGCGAAAGCCGGCTCTGAATTCCTTCGGACCTCTCAATTCTAAAGCATCACCGGTGCGGCGGCAAACATATGCTCCGCAATGCGGAAAATCAACCGCGAACAAAGAATCGGATCACTACGAAGCCTCCGATAAGCAGCACGAGAAAGAGGATCGTGAGCAGCTCAAAGTATTTGTCGATCAGCCGTTTTATTGGAGCTCCAAAGAAAAAGAAAAGGGCCGCGACAAGGAAAAATCGGGCCGATCGGCCTATCAGCGAAGCGCTGAGCAGTGTCGCTAGCGGTATGTCGAACGCTCCGGCCGCGATCGTGAAAACCTTATAAGGGATCGGTGTGAATGCAGCGCCGAATATCGCCCAGAAGGCGTTGTCGGCGTAAAGCTGACGGACCGTGTCGTAGTGCCCCATGGCTCCATAGAAACGCAGGATAGGTTCGCCGACCGACTCGAAAAGACCCCAACCGATCGTATAGCCCAGTAGGCCGCCGAGTACGGAACCGACCGAGCAGATCAATGCATATCGAAATGCCCGTCGAGGCACGATCACCGACATAGCTATCAGAAGCACATCAGGAGGTATGGGGAAGAACGACGATTCGACGAACGCTATAAGAAAAAGCGCCAGTTCGGCACGCGGCTTTTCCGCAAAGCCCTCGACCCAGTCCTTTAGCCGTCGCAGTTGATCAAATATACGTTTCAAAACCTATAAACCTCAATTAATATCATTCGGACCAACCATGCTCGCCTACGAGCGGGACGAACGCGCAGGCCCCGCATTTCTCCGCGACGGTGCCGGAGTCTTTTCTCGTGACCCGCATCAGCACCTGCGAACGTTTGTCAGCACCGACCGGTACGACGAGCCGGCCGCCTACGGCGAGCTGTTCGACAAGCGGCTGCGGTATCTCCGGGCCGCCGGCCGCAACGAGTATCGCGTCATAGGGGGCGTATGCGGGCCAGCCTTTCGTCCCGTCACCGCGGCGAAGCGTTACGTTGCGAAGGCCGAGATCCGCGAGCCGACGCCTTGCGTCGTCATAGAGTCCCTCTATCCGTTCGATCGAATATACATGCCCGGCCAGCGACGCCAGAACTGCGGTCTGATATCCGGTTCCTGAGCCGATCTCGAGCACCTTTTCGCGGCCGGTCAGCCCAAGCAGCTCCGTCATGCGTGCGACAATGAACGGCTGCGATATCGTCTGGCCGGCCGAGATCGGCAGTGCGTTGTCGCGATAGCTCTGTGACCGAAGAGCTTCGGGAACAAATAGCTGGCGGGGCAGAGCATTCATTATATCGAGCACACGATCGTCGGTAATGTGATAATGGCTTCGCAGCCGCTCGACCATCTCTGAGCGAAGAAGTTCGAATCCGTCAGCGCGCGAGGGTCCATTCATTGCGATTCCCAATCCCTCATTTGTTCGATCACGGAGTGGGCCGTCAGGTCGCTCCGCATAGGCGTGATCGAGACAAATCCTTCGTCGAGCGCCTCAAAATCCGTCCCGCCATGCGAATGGAATCCCTCTCGCTGTTCGCCGATCCAGTAATATGGCTTGCCGCGAGGGTCTATGTGTTCGCTGATGACGGGCCTTGCATCCTTGAATCCCTGACGGGTTATCCGGAGTCCGGCCGCCCGGCCCTTTGGGATGTTCACATTCAGCAATGTGCCGTCGGGTATGCCCGAGGAGAGCGCTTTTTCAGTGATGACCCGCACGACACTCAGTGAGTCAGAGAAATCGAACGTACGAGTTGCGGCCAGGCTGAACGCCAGCCCCGGGACGCCGAGTATCGAGGCCTCGAGTGCGCCGGCGACCGTGCCCGAGTAGGTGGCGTCGTCGCCGAGGTTTGGCCCGTGATTGATGCCCGAGCAGCAGATATCGGGATGTTCATCTGGCGGGAGGATCTTGTTGAGAGCAAGCACAACACAATCTGTGGGAGTGCCGTCGACCGTCCAGCGTCTATCGCCGACCTGGCGGATACGCAGAGGGCGAGCGAGCGTAAGGCTGTGCGAGGCTCCGCTCATCTCTGATTCTGGTGCTACGACGTAAATGTCGCCGAGCGGTGCGACCGCAGACTCAAGTGCGGCAATGCCCTCGGCGTGAATGCCGTCGTCATTGGTGAGCAATATCCGTGGTCGGGCCATATTCAGATCCAGTAGGCTGAAATAAGAAAAAGGTGAGACGGTCTAAGCGTTTCACCTTTTCGTTCAAGTCGTTCATTCGAACGTCCAATGCGGCTAGCTCTTTGGCGGAGCGGCAGGACGCGGAGCCGAGTTCATCGGACGCTGCTGACGGAACCGGCGGCGGTTGCGTTTGCGTGCGTTCGCTGATTTCAGCTTGGCCTTTTGGCCGGGCGGAATGAAGTGAGCGTGTTTCTTAAGATCTTTGATGATCTCTTCGCTGATAACCTTTCGCTTGAACCGGCGAAGTGCCGACTCGATCGATTCGTTCGCGTTAACTGAAATAAAAGCCATTTGTTCGTCTCACCTCCTTTCGGCCGAAATATAGCCCCGTGGGGCAAACTGGTATTAAACAACTTTGCACGGCAGATTGCAAATTCCATACGGCGTCACGGACGCAGAGGCAGCCGCAGAATGTGACCGCGATAAACAAAATACATCCTGCCTTCGGGCTCGTCAACCCACATCATCATACTATTGAAAAGTATCTTTGGTACACGCCGGACAAGCGTGAACTTGAATGTTCGTACATCGTAGGTGCCAACCAATGTTTCATTGGCTTCGACGTCCTGCAATGCAGCCCAAAATGTACCGGGTACTGACGCTTTCTGCAGCTGCCTATATGATTGTTGGGCGAGCGGACGGAATTCACCTTTTGGCTGAGTTATCGCGCCGGTGTCCGGATCGAGCAGATAGATGAACGTCGGGTCCGGGTCAGCCGGTGTCATGTCTGCGATCTCGTCGTCCTCTTGCTCCGGACTTTCACCTTGGTAGAAGGTCCAGTCGGCAAACAATACGACCTTATTTATGGACGCAAGGTAGGCACCGGGTGAAAGAGCTTGATACTCATTAACTACCTTTGTTTTTAGCACCCTGCCGGTTACAAGATTGATGCGGAGGAGTCCTGCTTCCTCGCTATCGGGATTTGCTCCTGCAGCCCCGAAAGTTATCAGCCAGCGGCCGTTAGTAGTAACGAGAGGCGTTCCGAACTTGCCCTTCTTGAATAAATGAGCGCGTCCGCCCGCCACTCGATAAAGTCCGTCCGGGCCTTTCCTATACTCGACGCCGCCGTAACGTGCCATCCATTGGCGGCTGTCAGGCTGGACCGACGTAGCGTCCCTTTCCGGTATGAACTCGAAGCCGGGCGGCTGTTCGGCCGCTCCGACAGCTTTTCCGTTAACGATGGTCCGCCACGACAAGCTCTCAAGGGCACGCTTGGCAGTGAGTTCACGCCTAAGTTTTTCGGCCGCTGACTCGCCCGATCCATCGCCGTCGGTTGCGCTTGCGGGTTCCTCGATCTCGTCGGTGTCCAAGGCATCACTTATCTCGCGCCGAACCTTTTTGAGGACAACGACGTCACGGATAGCTGCCCTAAGTTCATTGCCGGATCTCCACACTGTCTCGGCGTGCAGATCCTCGTAGGTCAGGACCAATTCTAGCCCCGGAACCTCGCGGCTCAGAACATACTTGACGGCGGCAGGCGGTCGTCTAAGGTCATCAAAGATCTTTTCGAGACCAGAGAAAACGGGTGGCGGCTCGCCGCTCATATAGAGCCTCCGGCCCCCGTTGCGTCCGAGCATCAGTAATTCCTTTGCGACGCAATATTCGCCGCCGCATTGATCGAAGGGCGGCAGATCATCCATCTGGTTGGAGCGTATATACACTTTGATCTGCTCGAACTCAGCAGGTTCTAGCGGACGTTCGCGGTAGCGCGCATCGTCTTCGTCCCACGAGAATATGACCCGGTCGCTATAGATCCGAACGTAGTGGCCGTCGTAGGCATACACTCCCAAGAGCGATCTGTCGCCGAGTATCTCTTTGCGTAGTGATTCCTCCGTCTTGACGATGGTGTCGTCCGGCGCCGAGAGCCAGCCGACATAACCCTTCTCATCCTCGAATGAACGGAAAAGCGCCCAGATCTGTGGGCTGAGTGTCTCGTCCGCCCCCTTTGGCCAGAAAGCCGACCAGGCGCCTAGTATCTTTGCCTCACCGGGATGAAGGCCGAGTACAACTGCACGAGCCTCGGGCGAATCCTCGCTCTCGAGGAATGCCTCGGCCGCGGCCGCTAGAGTCTTGTTAGGCGAACCGGTCAACGGCCCGACCATCGCGACGGGAAGCGGCGAACGCACCATCCGGCCGAAGGCCAGCAAGAACGCCTTTGTATCAGGATCGCCATTCTCGAGTATCGACCTCTGGTCGGACGTATCCTCCAGCAAACACGCGGCAAAGGCGACAGAGACCGGCGGTCCATGCCTCAGGTCGAAGATGTCCTCACTGTGGTTCTGACGAAGCGTTTTGCGCTCGCTGAGCAGCTTGATCGCCGAATCGACATCAACACGCCCGAGCTTCATATCACGAAGAAGGAGCAAATTGACCGCTGGTCCGGACCAATTGAGCACTGCCTTTCGGAGTCGTGCGGCCCGGTTTGGCTCGCGATCCTCGATCGCTGAGATGAGCTCCACAACGCCGCGGGCGAGATCCTCCCCGACGTCACGTTCACTGACGATCTGATCGCCGAGGATCCGCCGGATCTGATCGTTGTCAGCTTGAGCCCCTACGACCATCCCTGCAGATATGTTTGATAGGTTTGCCGAAGCCGGATTGAGAATCGGTGGCGGGGGAGGCGGCGCTACATTGCCGGCAACGTTCGAAGCTACGTTCGCTTCGTTCTCTCGTTCATGCCTCTCTGCTTCCAAAAGCGAGAACTCCAAAGCATCGATCTGCTCAGCGATCGAGAATCCGCCGCTGCGTCGCAAGGCTGTTACCACGGTCAATTGTTCCCAACCATCGATCTCATTGAGGAGCCGTCGAAGAACCGGCACGGCACGGCTGTCTTCTTGTTTGGCCAGAGCGGCAATTGCCGCAGTCCGAAATGGGTACACAGAAGTTTGCTTGGCGCCCGCAGCGGCAGCCGCAGCGGCAACCGCTGCAACAGCAGCAGCGGCGGCATTGGCAGCAGAACCAGCATTAGCGCCAGCTGCACCGGAGGTCTCGCGTGTGATCTGAGTGTCGCTGACAACCGGCTCCTGTTTTTCGTCAATGATCCGAATCAGCCCCGGTACGCTCTCGGGTAGTTTCACATCCGACAGCGCTGTAACTATTGCTAATCGCGTGCCCCCGCCATCCTTGGCCCAGTTCGGATCCTCAAGCCACGGGAGAAGGGTCTCGAGTGCCTTTTTGTCAAGTGACGATCGGCGAGTGGTCAAGTTCCGAATCGCTGCTGCTCGTGTGACCGGGTCAGCCGTGGCGATCAGAGAGATCATCTTGTCATCGTACTTACCGGGCGGCGAAACCTGGATCAACGTCGTCAACCCCGTGTATCCGGGAATCTCAAGCAGTGTCGGGTCCCGCATCAGCGAAAGGTACCATTCGTCGCGTCCGGGCCATTCCTTTTCGTGTACGAGGGCATCCAATGCAAGATCGCGCATCGGGCCGGGAAGGTCGCGATCTTCCACGATCTTTTTTAACTCATCGCGATAACGCTCGCTGTCGCCGAAGGAATCTCGAATAAGAGCGTTCTTATACAAAGCCCACAGAGCCAGAGCTCTCGAGGGCTTCGTAGAAGATGAATTGTAGAGGCGGTCGATCATCGGCCGGGCTTTTTCGAAGTCCCACAGCGTAAGGTTCAGCAGCTCGGTCCTGCCCGTTACATAGCTCCCCGCATCGCCCGCAGTTTGTGCCAGTCGAGCAAGATCGTTGGTGAAATAAGGGCTGTTGTAGAGCAGCCATTTTCGTATCGCTCTGCGCTCTTCACGAGCGAACACACCGGTCGCGCCTTCGCGGTCCCAAATGCGTTTCACGAACTCAGCCGACCTTTCGTTCTTGGGGAAACTGTCGAGTAGCTGCGGGAGCTTTGTGGGATCGCGATCGATCTCGGCGGCGAGCCTTTCAAATGTTTTGTCGGACATCTTCGGTCCGTAAGCTATTTCGTCGTCTACTGCCCGTCCTGTCCAGTATTTCAGAATGTCTGCTATCGGAGCATTCTCGTTTGGCGGATCCTCGGCTCCTTGGGTTTCCTTATCATACGAGACCACTGAAGGATTGGGTGGGGGCGGGGCTGGCTGTCGAAGCAGCTCACGCAACAGGTCGTTCGGTTCCGAATGCGATCGACGCGTGAGTGTTTTTGCTTGGCCGCGTGGAAGTAGAATGAACGCCTCGACAGCGAGCAGCCCGAGACACAACACAAGAGCCAGATGTAGCCTTTTCATCAACGGAACTCCTTAGTCCTGAAAGGTCGTTGGGTAGGGACGCGATAATTATACACCTCGCGATCCGGGCGACAACGAAAATTTCCGGTTCATGATCAGGCGCTCAGGGAAACGCTTCCAGGTACTTCACGCCCGAACCGGTGTTGAACATGACCACGGTCTCACCAGTTTGAACAGCTCCATCAGCTATCAGCATTTTGAGTGCCGGCAGGCAGGCGGCACCTTCGGGTGCAGCAAATATCCCGGTCGCCGCTCCGATCTCGGCGACCGCTTTGGTCAATTCGTCGTCTGTTACAGCGATAGCCGTGCCACCCGAGGCTCTCACAGCGTCGAGAATGAGAAAATCGCCGATCGCTTTTGGCACGCGAAGGCCTGACGCAACGGTCGATGCGTTCTCGAACTCCGCCGCGAATCGTTCGCCCTGTTCGTATGCCCGAACTATCGGAGCGCAGGTAGCGGACTGAACGGAGATCATCCGGGGCCGCTTCGGGCCGATCCAACCCATCTGCTCCATTTCGTCAAAGGCTTTCCACATTCCGATCAAGCCGGTGCCGCCCCCGGTGGGATATAGGATCACGTCGGGCAACTCCCAGCCGAGCTGCTCAGCGAGCTCGTATCCCATCGTTTTTTTGCCCTCGACACGGTACGGCTCCTTGAGCGTCGAAACATCGAACCAGCCCTCGGCCTCCTTTTGCTCGGCGACTATCTTTCCGCAGTCTGTTATCAGCCCGTCAACGAGCGTGACATTCGCTCCGGTCTGAGCACACTCGACGATATTTGCCCGAGGCGTATCGGCGGGCATGAATATATATGCTTCCATGCCGGCTCGTGCCGCATAAGCCGCCATCGCACCCGCGGCGTTACCGGCCGAGGGCACCGCGACCTTCTTTACGCCAAGCTGCTTGGCCATAGATATCGCGGCCGTCATACCGCGTGCCTTGAATGATTGTGTCGGATTCTGACCTTCGTCCTTGATGAAAAGTCGAGTTTTTACCGGCAGGGAATCTGCGAGCTTATCAGCCGATATCAACGGCGTCATTCCCTCGCCGAGGCTGACGATATTCTCAGGTTCATCGACCGGGAGCACCTCGCGATAACGCCACAGCGTCGCTTCGCGTGTCCTGAGTCCGTCGCGGGTCAGTGACGCGGCCGCCTTTTCGAGGTCGTAGCGGACAAGGAGCGGTTTGCCGCATTCGACGCAAAGGTTATGCAGGCGGCCTGCCTCGTGCCGCAGTCCGCATAAAGAACATTCAAGATGAGTCACATTCACAAAATGATTCTAGCCGCGATCATCGAACATCGCACGGCGAGCCACCCGTCAACCGAACGCGCGGCCTATTTGGCGAGCATTGGCTTGAGCGCCCGATAGACGTTGTCCGTCATGATACGCGAGCCTTCCGCATTAGGATGGATGCCGTCGGGCTGATTGAGATCTTTGTTGAGAGCAATGCCTTCGAGCAGGAACGGCAGAAAATCCAGCTTGTGCTCAGTGGCGAGATCGGGGAATGCATTTACAAACTCACGCTGATATTGTTGGCCGAGCGTCGGCGGCGCAAGCATGCCGCATAGAAGTATTCGAACGCCTTTTGCCTTAGTTTTACGAATGATCTGGTCGAGGTTCGATCGCATCTTGTCGGGCGGGATGCCCCGGAGTAGGTCGTTGGCGCCGAGTTCGAGGATGAGTATCCGGACGTTATCGTTCTCCAGGGCCCAATCAATTCGTTCGAGCCCGCCAAGCGTCGTGTCGCCGGATACACCGGCATTCACCACGTCATAATCGAAGCCATCGGCACGAAGTTTTTCCTGAAGCAAATAGGGATACGATTCTTTCTCGGTCAGCCCGAATCCTGCCGTCAGGCTGTCGCCGAACGCGATGATCTTTGGCCGATCATCCTGCTCCGCCGGAGTCTTGAGTGGTTTTGGCGCCCGAGTGCGGTCGCCGCCCGCCGCACAAGAATTGAGGCAGATCGCAAGTGCGACGAAACTTAAGGCCCAGAAAATTCGAATAACTCGATACATCGCTGTTCTTATAAGAATAGCAAAGCGGCCGCGAGCGGCAAACGAAACGCGCGAGGCGGACGTTTCAGCGGTGCGGGCCGAACGGATAGAATCTAATCTTATGATCTCACTTTCCGAAGTTTCAAAGACCGTTCGCTCAGGTGATTCCGAACTGACGATATTGGACCGCGTGTCCTTCGACATCCGCGACGGAGAATTCGTCGCGGTGACGGGAGCATCCGGGAGCGGCAAATCGACGATGCTTGGACTGATAGCGGGGCTCGACGATCCATCGTCAGGGACCATCGCTGTCGATGGACAAGCCGTGACTTCAATGTCCGACGACGAACTTGCACTGCTGCGAAGCGCGAAGATCGGCTTTGTATTCCAGTCGTTTCATTTGATCCCTAGCCTGACCGCATTCGAGAATGTAGTCATCCCAATGGAGATAGTCGGTAAAAAGAACGCCTCGGAGCGTGCGGCATATTTACTGGAGAGCGTCGGGCTTGCCGACCGGGGCCACCATTATCCGCACGAGTTGTCAGGCGGCGAACAGCAGCGTGTCGCCATCGCCCGAGCTTTCGCCAACAGCCCAAAGATACTGCTTGCGGATGAGCCGACGGGCAATCTCGATTCGCGTAACGGCCAACATATATTCGAACTGATGAAACAGCTCCACCGCCAGAATCACGTCACCCTCGTCCTGGTCACGCACGACGCTTCGCTGGCTGCCGAGGCCGATCGCAAGATAGTACTTGCGGACGGCAAGGTCGTCGCGGATGAAACTACCCGCCAGATCCGCGAAATCGAACAAGCCCAATGAATTTCATCCTCAACCTAACGCGACGCGAGATACGCTCGTCCTGGCGGCGTCTTATGTTCTTTTTCCTCTGTATAGCGCTCGGGGTCGGTTCGGTCGTCGCGCTCAGGTCGCTGATACAGAATCTGACGCGTGCAGTAGGGACCGACGCCAGGGCCTTGCTGACGGCCGATCTCGAGGTCAGCTCGACGAATGATTTCACGCCGGCGGAGATCGAGAAGATCGAATCGGTGATAAGCGGCTACAGGTCGATAGATGGCCGCTCGGAGGCTGTAACGGCGGCCGTGATGGCCCGGTCATCCGACCCCGCCAACAGCTCGGTCAAATTCGTCGAATTGAAAGGCGTAGATACCATGTTCCCGCTCGTGGGCGAGTTCTCCCTTACTGACGGTTCGCCTTTCGATCCGGGCTTGATGAACGGCGGCGGAGCGATCGTCGCAAGCATCCTGCTTGAGGACCTGAACGTCAAGGTCGGCGAACGTCTGAGGATCGGCGAATCAGATCTGACGATTCGCGCCACATTTGACGAGGAACCGGGCGGTTCGAGCGGATTCAGGCTTGGCCCGCGAGTATTTATAAGCAAGAGCGATTTTGAAGCCGCGGGCATTATCCGAAACAACGGCCGGGTCCGCCGACGGATACTCTATCGAACGACCGAAGACCCGACGCCGATCGTTCGCGAGCTGAGGAGCGCGCTCAAAGGAACGACCGTCCAGATCGCAAGCTACAAAGAACAGCAGGAGAACATCAGCGATCAATTCACTCGGACCGAGAACTACCTCGCCCTGACCGGCTTGCTCATACTCGTTTTGGGAGGCGTCGGTGTGTGGAACGTGGCACGAGCTTTTGTGGAGCAGAAACGCAAGACCGTCGCCGTGCTCAAATGCCTTGGAGCGGGCGGCGGCAGCGTCATCGCGGTTTACGTGCTGCAAACTCTGTCGCTCGGGCTGATCGGGAGCATTCTCGGTGCCGCGATGGCGCAGGGAACGCTTTGGTTCGTAAGTTGGAAATACGGCGATGCACTTCCGGAAAAGATGACGTACGGCGTCCCGTTCTCGACGGCCGTCGCAGGCATCATTCTGGGTGTCGCGGTCTCACTGCTATTCAGCATCCTGCCCTTGATGCAGATCCGCAATATCAAACCGAAGCTCCTGCTGCGTGACGAGAATAACGCTAGTCTTCACGCCCTGGACAGGTCCAAATGGTCCATCGGGGCCGTCGTCGTGGTGCTGCTGCTCGGCCTTGCGATTTGGCAGGCGGGATCTGTCAGGGCCGGAGTATTCTTCCTTGGCGGCCTCACGGCCACGTCGCTGATGCTGTTCGGTGCTGCTTCGCTGCTGCTTCGATCGCTGCGACGTCTGAAACGAGCGGGCTCATTCTCTGTATCGCAGGCTGTGAATTCGCTTTATCGGCCGGGCAACCAGACAAGGGTCGTGCTGCTCGCCGTCGGGCTGGGCACATTTGTCGTGATGTCGGTCTATCTCACACAGAACAATCTATTGCGCGAGTTCGACTTTACGCGCAATCAGCGGCTGCCGAGCCTTTTCTTCGTCGATATACAAAAAAGCCAGATCGAGCCGCTCACCCAATTGATCGCGGATAAGACAGGCGAGATGCCCGAAGTTATCCCGACAGTGCGCGCACGAATAACGCACGTCAACGGCGAAGCACTCGACTATCAGGATCGCGAGGTCAGGCAGCAGCAGGGCCAGATCGGACGCGAATTCGCATTGACGTACCGCGACGCACTCGACCGCAACGAAAAGGTAATTGACGGCGAATGGTGGACCGGTGAACCGGACGAGCCGCAGGTGTCGGTCGAATCGCAGATGGCGGGCCGGCTCAAGGTCGAGCCGGGTGATTCGATCACGTTCGATATCTCAGGGCGGAGGATCACTGCCCGTGTAGCCAATATCAGAGATCTCGACATCCGCAACACCCGGACGGCGTTCGTCTTTGTCTTTCGTCCGGGAACTTTGGACAGAGCACCGCAGTCGTACGGAGCTTCTGTCCTAAAGCATATGCCTGCAACCGATCGTCAGCGGCTGCAGCGTGAGACGCTTGACCGCTTCCCGAATGTACAGATATTTGACGTGGACGACATCCTGGCGGCCGTCCGCCGGCTCGTGGACAACGTGGCGATCGCCGTGTCGTTCGTCGGCCTGTTCGTGACGCTGAGCGGGATACTGATCTTGATCGGCTCGACGGCCCTGACACGTTCGCAGCGTGTTTATGAGAACGCTGTTCTAAAAACACTTGGGGCAAATCGCAGGATATTGCTCAGTATTCTGCTTGCCGAATACAGCATTCTCGGCCTGCTGGCCGGCGCCATAGGAACGGCTTTCGCGTTGATCCTGTCGGCTGTCGTTTGCAGGTACTTGATAGATATCAGATGGGAATTCGAAGCCGTAGGCCCGATCGTGGCCATAGTCGTGACGGCGTTCATCGTGACCGCAGCCGGCGTGGCGTCGAGCCTGGACCTGCTCTATAAGAAACCGCTCAATACACTGCGGTCGCAGTGAGAGCTCATTTTGCGAAAGGCTGATCGGCGAGCACCGCACGCATGTTGACCTGTGCGAACAACGTCTCGACGTAGGCCGCGAATCGGTGCAGGATAGGCACGAGGTCTTTTTTCTGCTTAGTGACGAGGATCTCCTCGACAAATCGCTCAAAGGTCTCGATGTCCTTAAAGAAAAGATAGACAAGCTCGTTGTCAGAAAAATTCTTGAGAGCCTCGTGGAGCGAAGCGATATTCGCTTTGCCCGGGTCGAGCTCGGCTGTTCGGGTCAATTCTCCGATACGGAACAACGCACTCCTGAGCCGGCCCGAATTGATGCGTTTGGCCGAGAAATTCGGGAATAGCTCGAACATATCGGCGGATTCGTCAATGTGACGGGCCAGGCCGGTCAAGATCTGTTGAAAACTCTCGTTCAGCAGCGAGTACGCGGTCTCCGTCCTAGCAAAGATGCCGGTCGCGGTACGCAGGCTCAGGATGCCGGCGAGTTCCTGCTGAACGGCTTTCTTTAATTCCATTGCCGCAATATACGCGGCCCCGTCGAGCGAGCTTGTGATCTCGCCGTCGGCAGGCATACGCTCAAAACGCTTATTTAGATAAGCGATCATATCGAGCGTCATGGTGTTGACCTTTGCGAAAACGAGAATTGCCGGTTTGAGCGGCTCGTCCCGCTCGAGCATCGAGCCGACGAGTCCCAGGACCCGCAGAATGCGGCCGATGCGCGCGATGGTATCGCTGACGGCGGCGATGTCGCTATCGACGTGATGGCCGGTGAACGGCTTAAGGCGCTCGGGTATCGTGCTCTTGTCAGTTCGATCGACAAGCGCGAGCAGTACGGCGATACCGGGTTCGCTGCCCATATCCGAACGAAGCGTATCGCACCAGATCCGCCATTCGCCCGGTGTCATGGAGTCCGCTCGATGGAGTGTCTCGCATCGGATCAATATCTTACGCAGCACAGCGGCAACGACCCTGAGCCGGTCGCTGTCTAGGCCGTGTCTCTCGAGCGTGGTACGAGCTTCCGTATCGCCGGCCGCGGTCATGCGAATCAGGAACAGCAGATGCGAACAACGCTGGAGGGCAAGCCTCACGACGCGAAGCTCGTTTATCAGGTCGGCCCGCCGCTCGCCGCTTCTTCGTTCGCCAAATGTTCGCCCGCCCGTCGAAATGAAACTGTCTATACCGCCGAGCCAGGAGCCGATCTCGAAAAGGGCCTGTTCGGGCTCTATATCGCGGATGCGGCCAAGAGCCTCGACGGATTCGTCGGGGAACTCGGGCATTACTTGAGTGTCGTTGTCTGTGACGGCTGTCTGCAAAGCGAGGATACCTTATTATACTAGGATAGTCGGTGAGTAGCTCGGCAACGCATGGAAAGCCTGCCGACACGACTATTATGCCAATTTTGCTTACCATTAGGCAATCAAAATCTTTTCGGTTGCACGGATAGCATTGATGACCACTACGCTGCTTATAGCTTCGACCAATCAGGGCAAGGTGCGTGAATTCTATTCGCTCGCCTCGGGCCTTAAGCTCGAGCTGGTGTCGATGTCGGATATCGGCCCGATGCCGGAAGTCGCTGAGACAGGCGCGACTTTCGCTGAGAACGCCCGGACGAAAGCCGCGGCCTACGCTGTCAGTTCGGGCCTAATCACAATCGCTGATGACTCCGGATTAGAAGTAGATGCCCTCGGCGGCCGACCGGGCGTGCTCTCCGCTCGCTACGGCGGTGATGTCCCGTTCGCGGAGAAGATGCGCCTGATCCTCGACGAACTCCGCGACGTTGCGGCTCCGGCTCGGACCGCGCGGTTCCGATGTTCGATCGCGGTCGCAGATCCGTCCGGACGTATTGTTTGCGAAGCGGACGGAGTGTGCGAGGGAACGATCGCGCAAGAACCGTTTGGAGAGGGCGGATTCGGGTATGATCCGGTCTTTGTCCCGAACGGATATGTCGAAACGTTCGGGCAGCTCGGGCCCGAGGTTAAGGATTCGCTCAGTCATCGTGCAAACGCTTTTTTGCAAATCATCCCATATTTACGCGGTCTGACTTGACCTAGCGCCATTTCGGACTTAGAATTCGACACTTGGAATCGTTTCCCTAGTGAGGTTTTCGGGGCGTAGCACAGCCTGGTAGTGCGCACGGTTTGGGACCGTGAGGCCGCAAGTTCGAATCTTGCCGCCCCGACCAGTCCGACAAACAGATTGGTCGCGTCACTCCGGAGCCTGTTCACTCGTGCAATATCGACGGACCGATTCTCGTTAGCTGAAGCATTATCACACCCAACAACTGGAGGTTCTCTAAAACTATGGCTCGTATGACCCAAACCGAAATCATCAGCAGCTTGGCAGGTTCGACCGGCGCCACCAAGGCGCAGGTCAAATCACTCTTCGACGCTCTCTCCGCGCTCGCGACCAGCGAAGTCAAGAAGAATGGTGAATTTACCGTGCCGGGCTTTGGCAAGCTGAAGAAAACGCACCGCAAAGCACGCGAGGGACGCAACCCCGCAACCGGTGCTGTGATCAAGATCCCTGCCAAGACGACGGTCAAGTTCACGATCGGCAAGGCTATGAAAGATTCAGTAAGCTAGCCACCGCATATTGTGGCCATTAGGCCGGTGAACGCCCACATCTTGGTGTGGGCGTTTAACATTTTTGACAAGAATTTTGATCCCGCCCGAAAAAAAATGGTGACAAAGCCGATGGGTTTTGTTAACATTGCATTACAAGTTGAATTCAGCTCGCGGCAGCGGTTCTATAAGCTGCGTACCAAATGTTGCGTTATTCAACTTAGTGCTTCTGCGCCGGTTTCCTGCCTCCCCTGGGACCTTCGGCGGGCACGATCGTAAATTATTCAGAAGGAGAACAAGAAGTGGCAGCAGCTAGACCAATGACACTGCAGGACAGAGTTTTGCAGATAGATCACATCCAAGCACGCCGGTATTCAAAACTTACAGGTGATACCCTCGAGATAGCTACCGAAGGGATCATCCGTCACCTTAGGGCTTGCGCCCGAATGGACGTCAACCCTGACGCTTCCGCGGTCCGCGAGATCATCGACGACGCCATCAACGGCAGGCGAGTTTTCGCCGAAACGTCAAATGACCTACTCGCAGCCGCCTGACGCAGTACTCATACTTATTTAGATCTTTGATTTCCCGCCTTGTAAGGGGCGGGTTTTTTTATTGTCCTTTGAGTGTTAGCCGTCGAAAGGCATAGCGCCCGGCCGTTTCTTCGTCGCCGATGTCGTACCAATTGCCAAGCCGGCCCATATCGGGCACGTCGTCGCGTCGATAAACTATCAGCGAAAGGGCCGGGTCGGATGCTGCGTCCCGGTCGAATGAACGAACGAACTCGCGGTATCGCTCGGCCTCGGCATCGATCTCAGGCTTGGTCAGCGGCCGAGCGTTCTTTGAGAGCGTTGCATTGAAACGGTCCCAGCCGAACAGTGCCATACAGGACTCGATATTGCTGCAATCGGTCAGGGCGTCGCGGAGCCACTCGTGATCGAGCGATAGATAATAGATCAGCCGATAATATCGTGCTCGGTTCTCTTCGGGACCTCGAATGCCGGCGAAGGCGTGCTGATGCCTGGCCCACAGTACACCGACAGGAGCTAAGGTAGGCTGGCTGTCGGCCTGCAGCGATTCCGCATTCAGGGTCACGGACATCGTCGAGACCTCGCCGGCGGCCACAAGCTCCCTTATACGCCGATTGATAGGCATCGCCTCATCTCTGACCACGTTGGTATCGTCCCACAGAGCCGCGGTCTCAACAGCTTCGAATGCTCCCCACGTGGCACACGCGATACCCAGTACCGCGAACGCGGTCGCCGGTATCAGACGGCTGTGTCGGAACGCGGCCTTGATGCCGATCCCCGTGGTCAGCGCCAGGGCAAACAAGACGACGTAATTCGCAGAATAATATTCGTAGTGAAAAGGCTGTAGTGAGCGTCCGGTCAGAACTTGCTGATTGAATACGGCGACACCGACCAGTGCGATAGATGCGGCGAAAATGGCCGTTCGGAGTTCCAGTGCCTCACGTCCAAGCTGGCGTATAAGCCCGGCTACGGCAGCAGTGATGATACCGAGTCCGACGATATTCCTGGAGATATCGATCTCGCGTGTATGCACCAGAAGCTGGGTCGAGTCGAGATGATCGCTGCGGCCTGCCATCAAATACACATACGCCAAAGCGGGCGGCAGGATGAACGCGATTACCTCGAAGGCGAAAATCAGTGTTCGGAGGCGACCTTCGCTTTCGAGGACGAGGTACATCGCAATGCAGATCGCTAGACCCGCCGCCGCTGTCGTCCATAGATAAAAATACGAGAACAGTAAAACGGCGAAACAGAAGGCCGCCGCTCCGGCCCAAAGAATTTGCCGCTTGTGGTTATCGCAGTTCGAACCTTTCGAAATTGCGCCAAAGAACAAGAACAGGAACGGGAACGAAAGAGCCGGTATATGACGCCGGAGATACGGAATGAAAGGATACGCGATGCCTCCGTCCTGAAAAGTTCCGATCACTCCGATCCCGGTGATCAGTGCTCCGCAGGCAAAAACGGCCAACGCCACCGCCGCTGCGAGCCAGCGGTCGCCCGTCAAAAGCAACGCTAGCCAGAATATCGCCAGCACCGTAAAGAATGCCGATACAGCCGAGATAACCGGCATAACCGAGCCCGCCGACAGGCCAAACGCCCGGCTCGGGGCCACGATCATATAAGCCGTGACGAACTGGATCGAGAAAAGCGACTCGGGCTGGCTCGAGGCGGGGGTATCGTCGCGGCCGGTATATGGGTCATTGCGCCGCGGGCGTCCGTCGATCAGAGCCTGGAGGTACGCAGCGTAGGCCATCTCGTCGAGGTCGTAGGTGGCGAATGCGCCGTTGAACTCGCCACCACGGATCGTTTGTAGCCGATATTGCGGATACACCGAGACGAGCGCGGCAAAGAGCCCCACAGCGCAAGCTAAAATGACAGTCGATCTCATAGCGATCACCGATCCGCTTCTGCCAAGGGCTTTTCGCGCAGGTGTGCCCGGTAGAGCGTCGTCGATCCCATTACGCGGCCTTCGGTCAAGTTGTACCACCTCGTCAGTCGATTCAGATCCAGCGTCATATTGTTTGGGACCAGCACATAGGATATAGCGGGATCCGCTGCATCCGAAATCGAGAAGTTATCGGTGAATAGATCATACCGCCGGACGGCTGCAGTGATCTCCTGTTCGGTCAGGGGCTTTGCGTCATCGCTGAGCCGGGCCGAGTGCCTGCCCCAGCCGAACAACGCGATCACTGCCGTCTTGTCGGTTCGGATGTAATGATCGAGCGCCGGCCCGTCGAGCCCGAGGTAGTAAACGTAGAGGAAGAAACGACGTTCACTCTCGGCCGCCGTTAGCGATCCGACGATCGACTGATGCCGCGCCCAGAGCACATTCTGCCGAGCAATGGACGGCAGGTCATCAGCAACCGCCTGGTCGATGGCAAACACTGTCTGCCGGTGTGTGTCCGGCTCGCGGTCGGACAAGGTTCGCAGTTCCTTGAGGGCCGGATACGCCGCGTCGCGGCGAATGTTCGGCACGTCAAGCACGCGGCCGGTATAGAAGCACTCTATACCGCCCCAAATGACAAAGGCCGCTGCCGCACCGGCCCCGACGATCCGCACGGCAGGTGGCCGCTTTTGGAACATTTCGCCGGCGAGACTTGCGACCGAGAGTACCAGGGCCGCAGCGACAGCGTAGTTGCCAACAAATATCTCGTAATGAACCGGCTGAAGCGAATAACCTGTGATCACCTGTTGGTTGAGTGTCGCCGCAGGAACAAGGGCGAGCGAAACAGCGAGTGAGATCGCAGGGTCGCGACGGGAGAATGCCTTTGTAAGTATCCCGGCGGCCATGACAGCAGCGATCAGGAAACCGACCAGTTCCGTCGTTCTCCAAAGATCAGGTGTCCTGGTCGAAACTAGCAGTTGTGTCGTATCCATCTCTGCTGATCGTCCCGCCAAGAGCAAAAGGAACGGGACCGCCGCGACGGCCATTCCTGCGGATAAGACAGCAAAGTTCGCAACGCGTTTATGATCTAGTCCGTTAAAGGCAAGCGAAACGCAGGCAAATATCACGACCCATCCAGCTGCGGCCGTCCATAGATAGAAATACGAATAGACCAGGAATGCGAAGCATACGACGGCGGCACCAATAGATAGAGTCCTTCGGCGCCTGCTCGATCCGATGCCGGATTCATCGTCAGCAAGACGCACGATCAGGCCGATGAATAGAAAAAAGACCGGTATCCCGAGCGCCGGGACGTATCGCCTGAGGCCGGGAAAGAAAGGATAAGCGATCGTGCCCGATATGATTTCCTGTACGGCTCCCTCACCGGCGATGAGAGCTCCGGCAACGGCTACGAACAAAGTACCTGCAAACGCGGCCCATTCATTCGCGATTATGCGTTCGAACATCCGGTATAGAACCAGCCCCAGCAGGAAAGCAGCGGCCGCACCAGCTAAGTTCATCACCAGCGGCACCGATAGGCCTAGAACGCGTGCCGGCAAAGCAACGATATAAGGCGCGAAAAACTGTATGGAGAATAGAGATTCGGGTTGGCGTGCCTCTGGCGAATCGTCGCGGCCGGTGTAGGGATCATTCTTGCGCGGGCGCCCGTCGATCAGAGCGTTGAGGTATGCGGCATACGCCACTTCGTCGATGTCATTGTAGGCGTAATGGCCGTTCCACTCGGCACCGCGGTTGTAGATCAGGCTTGCCTGCGGATACAGCGAGAACAAAGAAAGTATCGCTCCCGCGATAATGCCAAAACGCCAACGAGACCTCATACGACGACGAGAGTTAAGTTACCACAGCCAAATGGCGTTGTCGCGATGTGGTAATATCAGGAAATAATGAGTTTACAAAAAGCTATCATCGAAGATCTGACCGCTGCCATGAAGGCCAAGGACGCCGACACACTCTCGACGTTGAGGATGGTCAAGGCAAATCTAATGAACCGCGGGATCGAGAAGGGCGGCGAATTAACTGATGAAGAAGTGACGAAGGCGCTGCAATCGCTAGTCAAACAGCGGCGAGACTCGGCAGAGCAGTACAAGAACGCCGGCCGAGACGAGCTTGCGGCAAAGGAGCTTGCCGAGATAGCCGTGATCGAACGCTATTTGCCGCAGGCGGCGACACCCGAAGAGATCGCCGCCGCAGTAGATGCCGCGATCGCCGAGACCGGTGCCGGATCTATGAAGGATATGGGCGCCGTAATGAAGGCCGCGATCGCAGCTCTTGCGGGTAAGTCTGCCGACGGCCGGGCGGTGAGCGAAGCGGTCCGGGCCAAACTGCAATGAGATCGACCGATGGCAAAGGCCCGCGACAAACAACGCGAACGCTTCGTTCGGGCACGCGAACGCCAGCTTGAGTATCAGGAGACGAAGGCCGCCTCGTTGACTGACCCGGCGGCGACCGTACGGCCGTATTTTCTTCAGACACAGGCGTTGCGGGCGCGGCTCAATGCGGTACGTCACATCACCTCGGCGGACAGGCTGATCGAAGTAGGCAGCGGCGCTCACGGCCATGTTTTCTGGTTTGGCTGCACGCGTTCGGTCGGCATCGATCCTCTGGCGTGCCAGTACAAACGCCTATTCCCAGACTGGCAGGACAAGGCCGCCACGATCGCTGCCGAAGGCGAAAGGCTGCCATTCTCGGACGCGAGCTTTGATATCGCTATCAGCGACAACGTGATCGACCACGCGGAGCGGCCGCTTGCCATATTGGATGAGATCGTTCGCGTGCTCAGGCCGGGCGGACTCTTGTATTTCACGGTCAATGTGCATCATCCGGTGTACGACATTGCGTCGCGGATTCATGGCCTGTGGAACGCGGCGGGGATCAAGGTCGAACTTTCCGCGTTCGCCGATCACACCGTCCACTTCACCGAATCCGCCATTCGCAAAGCGATATCGCGGCTGCCTCTTGATCCTATCGAACAGAGCTCGAATGTTGGCGAAGTGCGAAGGGCACAGCGTTCGGCGGCGAAGCTCGGCCCAGATCCGCTGTTGAAGGCGTTGTTCTTCAAGAACGCTACATACGAGCTGATAGCGATACGGCAATAGGAATCGTCACGGCCGCCCGTCCTCGCCGACCTTGACGTCCTTTACATCGGTCTCAAACTTACGATAGTCACCGTATTTGATCAGGTTCTTGAGATTGATGCCGCCGAACAGGATCTTGATCGAGAGGTTCACATCGGCACGGGCGGGCAGCCATATCTCGTCGTTGACGAGTTCGTTCTCGAGCGAGAAGGACGCTCCGCGCTTGGCCTTGACCAGAAAGTTGCCAGCGCTCTGCATCAATACGGCGTCGAGCCGTATCACCTGCTTCGTGCTGTTGTCCACCCAAACCGCTCCGCTGCATAGCGAGAATAGACGTTCCATACGGGATTGAGGCTTGAAAGCGGGATCAGGTTCGTAGTCGAACACGATCACGTCGCGTCCACGAAAGCGTTCACGTCGTGGGTTGAGCAGCCGCGAGCCTTTTAGCGCGTCGGCGATGGTTATCCGCTGGCCGTTGTCCGAGGGCTGGCCTGCGGCGCCTGAGGCCATCTCGCGTTGCTCCCGACGTTCGCGGGCGGCGATCTTCGATTCGATCTCTTCGACCTGTTTTGCTGCGTCGCGGTCCTCTTTTGCCTGCTCGGACGGCGAGAGCGGCCGTCCGTTCTTCTCTACGAGCCGATTGATCCTATAGCCGCGATAAAATGTAAGCAGCCGCTTCTCGGAGCTTTTCTCGATCAATTCGCCCGCGGCGTTCGGTTCGCGTTGGATGCGAGTTTCTGTGTAGCTATATCCTTCCAGTATCTCATCCACGCGATCGGCATTCCGCCGTATCTCGACAAGGAGCGACCGGATATCGGGAAGCGGTTCATTGGAAATGACCGGGAAGTCGAATATCGAGCGAGCGATGGCGACGTTGTAACGTACTTCGTCAAGAGAGATCTCGAACGTCTCGTCGCCGACCTTGCATCTGATGGAGAACGGCGTCATTATGCCGTTCACGGAGCGATGGTCAGAGTAATCGAACGTTTTAAGCGTGGCTCCCTGCGGCACGACCTCGCGTATCAATAGTCCCGACGAAGAGTCGAAGTAGAGCCGGAACTTTGCACCTTTTGCCGTGATGAAAGAGACGACGTTGGCCTGTCGGCCGTCGATCGACTCGGTGCCGGCGAGCGTTAATTTTGCCCGTTCCTCTTTTGCACGCAGCCAAAGGCTGCTGCGGAACGCAGCTTCGGCCTGAAGGTCGCGTGCAGTATCGCCCGTGACTGTCCTGAGCCCGTTCAGCGAATCACGGATCCAGCCGGATCGGCCATTGTAGCCAGCCTCCATCTCAAAGCCGTCGAGGTCGTATTTGCCTGCGTAGAGTCCGCCGCCGGACGCGTATGACGAGAAACTGCCCGTAGCGCCGTCGCTTAAGCGTCGTATCCGTCCGATCCTCTCAGTCGAGGTGATCGCCTTTAGTGCCTTCTCGCCGCCCAATGCCTTATTGGCCTGTGAGATGACCTTTGAGGCCGACTGGGGCCATACGGTGACGGAGAACACGGCTAAAATAGAAGCCGCGAGAAGCGTTCTGATTATCATGGTCATATTCCTTCGGCCCGACAGGCGGCCGTTACGATATGGTTCGCCGACGAGCTAGCATCGGATCCCGTGCGGATGAACAAAAAGGGTGCGGAAGCGCACCCTTGCATTTTGTCGGACGTCGGACATTTCGATCAGCCGAATATATTGCGGACCTTGTCCATGAATGACCGGTCGCTGAACTCGTGGTCCTCGATCTCGGCGAGTTGTTCGAGCAGCTTGCGCTGTTCCTTAGTGAGTGTCTTTGGCGTCATAAGCGTTACGGCGACAAAAAGATCGCCCTTACCGCGGCCGCCGAGGTTAGGCATCCCGTGGCCTTTGACGCGAAAGACAGTGCCGGTCTGGGTACCCGCCGGGACCTTGACCGTCTCGCTGGAATCCAAAGTATCTACCGAGATATCAGCGCCGAGAGCCGCTTGGGCGAACGTGACCGGCACCGCGGTGTAGAGGTCGGCTCCCTGCCGCTCGAACCGCTCGTGCTCTCGGACGTGGATGACCACGTAAAGGTCGCCCGACGGCCCGCCGCCGACGCCTGCCTCGCCTTCGCCCGATACGCGGAGCCGGGAGCCGGTCTCGACACCGGCCGGTATCTTGATCTCGATGGTACGCTCGCGTTCGACCCGGCCCTGGCCGCGACACTTTTTACACGGCGATTTGATTATGCGGCCGCGGCCCGCACAATTCGGGCACGTGCGCATCACGCTGAAAAACCCCTGTTGGTAACGCGTCTGGCCGCTGCCGCCGCATGTTACGCATGTCTCAGGTTGCGTGCCGCTCTCGGCGCCGCTGCCGTCGCATTCGTCGCACTGCTCCAATCGCGGGATCCGAAGCGTCTCGTCCTTGCCAGTGGCGGCGTCTTCGAGCGAGATCTCCAGATCGTAACGCAGATCAGATCCGCGTTGTACGGTCGTCCTTCGGCTCGTTCGGCCGCCGAACATATCGCCGAACCCGAACATCTCGAATATGTCGTCGAAATTGGAGTAACCGCCCTCGAATCCGCCGAATCCGGCACCTGCGCCGACGCCCTGATGCCCAAAACGGTCGTACGCTGCTCGTTTTTGCTGGTCAGAGAGGACCGAGTATGCCTCGGCGGCTTCTTTGAATCTCTCCTCGGCGGCGGGATCGTCCGGGTTCTTGTCGGGATGATACTTCACTGCAAGAGCGCGATAGGCCTTTTTGATCTCGGCCTCGTTCGCGGTCTTTGACACGCCCAAAATCTCGTAATAATCTCGCTTGCTCATACGTGATCGCCAAAGCAAAACGCCAGCCCGATCTACAGGTACGAACTGACGCATAACTATTATCTAATATTGAGAGCCGAGCGCTCAAGCCCCGATGCGCCACGGCGGATTTTTGCGATTCGTCCCGGCGTGATACAGGCAGATGCGGTTGCCGTTCGGGTCGGTGAGATATGCCTGCCGCCAAAGCCAAGGCCGATCGGCCGGATCTTCGTCGAATAAAAGACCAAGAGCTTTAAGGCGCTCGACCTCGCCGTCCAGATCGTGGCATTCGAAGTAGAGGACGATGTTATTGATCGGCTCATGGCCGGGGAATTCGTTAACGGACAGCGTCGAATCGCCGTCGGGGCATTCCAATCGAGCGTAACGCGGCAGTGAATCAACGATCCGGCGGAGCCCGAGCTTCTCAAAAAACTCGACCGTTTCGACGGTCCTGGACGAATAGATGGTTACCTGGTTGAGATCCATGCGGAAAAGGATATCAGAACGAGCCGAATCGCCGGCATGGATCGCTTGTCACGTTAGACCGGAGCGGTGGCCGCCGACGCGGGTTTGATATGATAATCTGTAGATCGACGAATTGGCGTTATGGACAACTTCCGACAGCGGATAGAGGGCCTGGACCTCTCACTTTTCGACAAAGTTCACAGTCAGACCTCACCGAACGACAAGCGATCCTTTTTGGCGATCGAGGCCGCAACTGGTGAGCTCACGGATGGCTTTACATACCTTGAGATCGGCTCGTATCTCGGCGGTAGCCTGCAGCCGTACGTTGCGGACGGCCGCTGCGGACGGATCTTTTCGATAGATCTGCGCCCTAAAGAATCGGCCGATGACCGCGGCGTGTCGCAGATATATCACGATAATACGACGGCCCGAATGCTCGAGAACTTAAGAGGCGTGGATGGCGCCGATCTTAGCAAGCTGACGTGCATAGACGCCGACGTAAAGGACATAGACCCGTCGCGGATCGATCCGGCACCGGAGCTGTGCCTGATCGACGGCGAACATACGGATGAAGCGACGTGGCGCGATTACAAGTTCTGCAGAGAGGTCATGGCATCTAACGGGGCGATCGTATTCCACGACGCGATGATCATTTACAACTGTCTGGATCGCATTGTGACGGAACTAGCTTCGGAGGGTGTCAAATTCCGGGCCTACAACCTGCCGGACGTCGTATTCGTTGTCGAGATAGGCGATTTCCCGCTGCATCGGTCGCAGTCGATCACCGATATGCTGACGAACAACCACGTAGGCTATCTGCACTCGCTGAAATTCACTGACCAGTACCGACGGTTTGCCAATAGGTGGCCATTTACCGCGATCCGCCAGGTCAAGGCACGGTTTACGGGCTCGAACGTGACCAAATGAGGCGCTATTTGTCGTCGCGGATCCTGCCGAGCGTGACCTTAGCTTCCTCGGCATATTTGCTGTCGGAGTATTTATCGACGAGCATCGAGAGATAGGCGATCGCGTCTTCGCGAAGCTTCTCAGGGGCGTATTTTTTCTTCTCGGCCGGGATGGCGAGATTCACCTTCTGCTTGCCTTTGTTCTGCGATAGATAATAGCTGCTCATCCCCGCCAGATACAGGAACTCATCGATCTTAGAGAATTCAGGATACGCAGCAAACGTCTCTTCGAATCGCAGGAGGACCTGTTTGTAGGCCTGGCGTGCGGGACCGAAGGCCTGCCAAGCCACATCAAGGTTATGTTTGGCGTCGGCTTCCATCAGCGGGTCACGTTCGACCGCGAGCGTGACATTTCGCTGAGCAGAGACCGCCGTGACCGAGGCCAAAATTAGAGCAAAAAAGAGAATGGATCGCGTTCGCATATCGCAATTTAAGATGCCAAAGGTCCGATGGCCGTTGGCTTAGGTCATCGGAGGCCGAGATCAGGACGGCCGATATTTGCCTATGATCGCTTCGAGTTTTTTGGCCGTGTCTTCGGGCCAATGATCAGGAGCAGTGAAGATCGCGTTCCTGGTCGCTCCCGCAAATTGGTTCGGCGTCTGCTTTTCGGCAACGCGTTTGACGGCGTCCTTGAGTATCAATTGGGCGTTTCGAACGTTCTTGTTGAGATACTCGACGACCATGTCGATCGTAACGTCGTCATGTCCCTCGTGCCAGCAATCATAGTCGGTGACCAGGGCGAGCGTGGCATAGGCTATCTCGGCCTCACGTGCCAGCTTTGCTTCCTGGAGATTGGTCATGCCTATGATGTCCATTCCCCATTGTCGATAGACGAGCGACTCGGCCTTTGTCGAGAAAGCAGGGCCTTCCATACAAAGATATGTGCCACCGCGATGGACGTTCACGCCGACCTCTTTACATGATGCCTCTAGGATATCGCCAAGTTCGCCGCACACCGGATGAGCGAACGTGACGTGGCCGACGATCCCTTCGCCGAAGAACGTGGATTCTCTCGCACGGTCGCGAGTGCGGTCAAAGAACTGATCCGGAATCACCATGTCGGTCGGGGCATACTGCTCCTGGAGGCTGCCGACGGCAGAAACCGAAAGTATATACTCCACTCCGAGCAGTTTCATTGCGTAGATGTTGGCCCGATAGGGAACCTCGGTCGGCGTAAACCTGTGCCCGCGTGCATGACGCGGCAGGAACGCCACGGTCACTCCGCCGAGTTCTCCGATGATGAACGCATCCGACGGGCTGCCGAAAGGCGTTTCGACGACCTGTTCCCGGACGTTTTCCAGTTCCGGCATTTGGTATAGACCGCTGCCGCCGATGATCCCAATGCTGACTTGTTCCATGTTTTATTTACCAGGTGCTGCCTTGCCGCTCCCGCAGTCCGCAGCTTCGACGGCTTTCTTCAGTTGGCCGCTGTCCAGATCCGCGCTCAACGCGTCCATCCCAGCGGTCGCGGTTTTCGGCTTTGTTCGCAGGATCGCACGGTATGCTTTTACCACACTTTCGAGGCCGGCTAACTGCGCTGCATTCTCATCCTTGTTATCCGGGTTCTGAAGTTTGAACGAGGCCATGGCGATCGTGTATTGCGTGAGCATCTCGGAGCTGTATTTGTACTTTTTGTCCATGATCGGAGCGATCAGCGGTCCGCCGCATATGGTCACGCTTACGTCGTCGGTTTCGATCACATATTTAACGGCCCAGGCGCGAAAATCCTTTGCATTCTCATCGAATGGATCCTGCTCAAGGAACTGCGTCACCTTGATCAACCGCTCCTTGTTCTTCTCTTTGTCGCTTGCCCCGGATTGAGCGAATACGCCCGCCGTCAAAAGAACCAACACAAATAACGCGTGAAAGAATTGTTGTGATCTCAAGTTTTTCTCCTTTGGCTACGGTCAAACAGGAATAGCTTCCATTTTATCCTGCACGACCGTAAGGCGGCAAAGTGGCGTTTTGATATCGTGATAAAAAAGACACAACCAATTTTCGGCTGCGGCAAGCGGAAGGATGCGGCGTTTGAACTCTAAGGTCTCGACAGGATAGAGGTCGAAGCCTGCTATCCATGGGAGCCTCAGATGTGCCTTCATAGGTATCAGATCCGCAAAACCGTACATCGTCTCGCCGCCGCGGTCGAGCCGCCACGTCTGCATCGTCTCTGAATGGCCTCGCTCGGTCATAAGCCGAAGTCCGGGCACGACTTCATAATCGTCGGGCATCATCTCCAGTTGTCCGGATGCGATCATCGGCCGCCAATTCTCCGCCAGGTAGCTTGCGCGGTCGCGTTCGTGCGGTGCTTCCGCATGGTCGAGCTCACTCTTTGAGACGAGATATCGGGCATTCGGGAATTGAGGCAAAAACGCTTCGTTCGGCCCCGATCCGGGTCCGGGGACCGTGTTGCCGCCGGCATGGTCAAAATGAAGATGAGTGTTGACTACGATAGTGATGTCCTCGGGGCCGCAGCCTGCTATCTCGCGCAGCGAATCGGCCAGGGGCCGCGTGCGCTCGATGCCGTACATCTCGATCTGCCTCGGCGACCATTTTTCACCGATACCGGTCTCGATCAGGATGCGGTCGGAAGGCGTCTCGATGAAGACGCAATTCATCGCCATCCGAATACGATTTGAGCTGTCAGCCGGACATTCCCGCTCCCAAACGACGCGAGGGACGACACCGAACATCGCCCCTCCGTCAAGTTTGAGTTCCGCGTCGGGGATCACCTCGACGCGGTAGTCACTCAATCGCATTTACTTTTTCTTGCCTTCGGGTTTTTTGGCCTCAGGCTTCTTGGCATCGGGCTTTTTGCTGCCCGGTGCGGCATCGTCAAGATCGCCCTGGGGCATCTGCTGCGGCATCTGACGCTTGTTCATCTGTTGGATCTGCTCTTCTGTCAGCTCCGGCACCTCAAAATCGTCAGGCACCGATACGCCGTTCTCCGCGACGAGCTTGTCGAGCAGAGCCTTGCGCTTCTCGTCCTCGAGCTTGCCGCGAACAAAATCCTTTACCGGCATCTGGCGTCCCGGGCGATCCGGGTCTTCCATCATTGTCGATATAAGAATGTGGCGGACATCGTAGGTCTCGCCGGAGCTGTCCTTGCTGTCAGATTTGCCAAGTTTGCGTTCAAGTTTGATGATATGAAAGCCAAAATCAGTAGGAACGATCTCGGGTGCGACCTGGCCCGGCTCGAGCGAAAGAGCCGCTTGTTCGAACGGAGCCACCATGCGGCCTTTCGGGACGTCCTTATAGAGTCCGCCCTGCGGCTGTCCGTCCGCTCCTTTGTTACCAGGATCGTCCGAATTCTCATTAGCAAGTGCTGCGAAATCCTCACCGTTCTTTGCCCGAGCTAGTACCTCCTCGGCCTTGGTCCGCTTTGAATCCGGGCCGAGCTCAGGATGCTTTGCGATGTAATCATCGATCTCAGCATCGGTGACCTGGAGCAGCGGCGCCTGCGTTTCAGAGAAGAGCCGAGCGAGGAATTGAGCTTTCTGCAGCTTTGTCTGAAGTCCGATCCGAGCCACAACATCTTTGCCGATCTCGCCGGCCTCTACCTTGTCCTTGTATTCCTTGTAATAGATGCGTGTTCGAGCAAAATAATCGCGAGCCTGCTGGCGTTCATCGTCTGAGATCTCGCGATCTTTCATTTGCGGGTTTGCCGCTTTAAGAAGCGAGATACGACAATTGAGAAAATCCTCAAATTCAGCTTCGTGCGTCCTGTTATCCGCAGGTTCGCCCAAGCCGAGCTTGTCCATAAAGCCCGCAAAACCGGACCGTGGGCCCGGGACCGACGTATCGCCCCAATACTGGTTGATCTGCTCCTCGGAGATGAATCCATAAGGGGGCATCGGGCCGCTGTCCTTGTGCAATTCCTTGTCGTAATTGCCGGCGGCGGTCTCGATCTCGATATTCTGGAGTTCCTGACGGTTGACCGGATCGTCGGCTATGCCCGAGCGTTGTGCTGCACTCGCAAAGGCGAATAGCTGCCTGAAACTATCAAGCTGCTGCTTTTTGATACCCGGATCGTCCTTGAGGCGTTTCAAGATGCCTGGATTCGATTTCGCCACATCGGACAGGAGCATCTCGATCTCGGATGCACTGATCGAATTCAACGCGTCATGCGAAGCGCCGCCGACCTTTTTCTTCCAAACGACGAGACCGAAACCGATAAGTACGATCACGACCAACAGCACAAGGGCTTTATTCAGATTGCTCAATTTAAGATTCCTCTCAAGACAAAAATGTAAACGATAATGATATCAGACGCGACCCGCAACGGCTAATTAAATCTGCCGGCCTGCTGCGGGCGATCAGACGGTCTGCTTCTGGACAAGCTCAAGCAGGACACCGCCCGACGCGGCGGGATGGACGAATGCGACGAGACATCCCTCAGCACCGATACGCGGTGACTCGTCGATCAGACGCATTCCCTGAGATTTTAGCTTTGCCAACGCAGCCTCAATATCATCGACCTCAACTGCTATGTGATGGATGCCGCCGCCGCGCTTTGCGAGAAAGTTTGATATAGGCGAATCGTCAGACGTCGGCTCGAGAAGTTCGACGCGGCTCTCGCCGATCGGCAACATCGCGACACGGACCTTTTGGTCCTCGACCGTCTCGGTGTGCACGTTCTCCAATCCGAGAGCGTCCTCCCAGAATCTCAAGGCCTCGTCGATGCCTTTTGTAGCAATTCCCAGATGGTCGATCTTCATAATGTTTCAGTTATTTGGGCCCGATCCGCTGCGGCCCGGCGCTGAGGCCGAAGTGATGAGCGATTCGACGGCCGTGTAAGGGTCGATCCGCTTGGCTGCGACATCGGATGCTAGGCGATCGAGCGCCTCATTTGAGCCGCCGCGTGCAAGCAGGTCTCTCAGCAGGCGTTCGCGAAGCAACTCGAGAAGGCGCCATTTCGCGATCGAGGTCTTTCGGTCTGCTATATCGTCGTTGTAGGCCATAGACGAGAATTCTGTATATTTGCCGATCGCGGCCGCCAGATCGTCAATGCCTTTTGATTCGGTGGCGATCGTCTTGACGATCGGCGGGTTCCACATGTCGGGCCTGTGCGCGAGTGAAAGCAGCGCTTCGAGCTCCTTTTGGGTCCGGAGCACGCCTTCGCGATCTGCCTTGTTGATCACAAAAACGTCTCCGATCTCCATGATGCCGGCTTTAATGGCCTGAATGTCGTCACCCATGCCCGGCACCAATACGACCACCGAGACATCAGCGGTCTTTACGATCTCAACTTCGTCCTGGCCGACGCCGACCGTTTCGACAATTATTTTGCCGTAGCCAGCCGCATCGAGGATCGCTACCGCATCGACCGTCGCTCGCGAAAGCCCGCCGAGATTTCCACGGGTCGCCATAGATCGAATGAAGATATTCTTATCCAACCCGAGCGTGGACATACGGATACGATCGCCGAGTATCGCGCCGCCCGAAAATGGCGACGAAGGATCGATGCAGACGATGCCGACGCGTTCGCCTTCGTCCTTGTAGAACGACGCGAGCTTGTCAACGAGCGAGGATTTGCCTGCTCCGGGAGCCCCGGTAATGCCTATCACAGTGGCTTTGCCCGTCAACGGATAAACGGCGCGCATCAACTCAGCGGCATCGTCACCGGCGTGCTCGACCACCGAAATGGCCCGGGCGACCGACCGCACGTCTCCCGCAAGCAGCTTATCTATCTGATATGCAGCCATATCCAAATAGGTAGTTTCTCATTCTTTATCAAAACAAAAAAGCGAGCCGAAGCTCGCCTTAAATGCTGAGTGTCCCGCCTGTACCAACGCGAGGGGCCACTCGGGTCACATCTGGCCTTCGTCAGCTGACGGTCCATAGATGGAAGGCACCGGGATATCGTTCAGCCTGAGATATACCGATAGCTGTCCGCGATGATGGATGATGTGATTCATCACGAAGGTGCGCATGACCGCGACTTTCGGCATTGTGAAATAGACCTGTTCGCCGTTTCGCATCGTCCAGTCGGTCATGAACGTCTCGTCGGATGTTGAGGCCAGAGTGTCTTTGGCCTTTGCGATCTGCTCATCAAAAAAGCTGACGAGTTCGTCGGTCGATGCCGGCTCCAGCGGCTTCCAATCGCCCGTTGCAAAATCGAGTTCGTCTTGCTTGAGCGTCGCTTCGGTCCAACCGAACATCTCGGCGACGTGGACCGCCAGGCGTCCCATAGTCATCGACTTTTCATGCGGTTTCCAATCGAACTTATCCGCCGGAATGCGTTCGAGACAAGCCCTCGCGGTCTTTGCCTCGTTCTCGAGTTCGGCCATGAATGCGGACGCCAATCGTCCCGTGCCAGTAGCTGATGTGCTCATTTGTACTCTCCTATTTGTCTTTTGAACTTCCAACCTTGAGTTGAGGGAAGATGATATCCCACGTGTTGCATAAATGCAACTGTAAACAACCTATAAGACGAAACGTTATCGCCTGACCCGCGTCGATATCGCTTTTGATTGATGATACGACAGTTCTGATAGACTTGTTCAGGTGCGTGGCAAAAGTTTACAAAGCCGTTATCTGCTGCTCGTTTCGGTCGCGGCTGCAATGTTCGCAATGGCGGGCTGCGCTGATCGGCTTGACGGGCATCGATATGGCACGGTCGAACCCAGGCCAGCAGGCACGGACGCTTCCGAGATCTTGCCTTTTGGTGCTCCAAGTCCGGCAAATGACTCCAACCCGCTCGATCTGCTGATCGTACGCGAGCATTACGCACTCTCATACAACGACAGCCGCGGCACGCCGAATTGGGTGGCGTGGTTCACCACGCGAGACGATCTTGGCGACAAGCGAGAACGGCCGCAGTTTCAGCCTGATCCGCTGCTGCCGGCCGGGATCACGCCTGTGACCTACAGCGACTATTCCGGAAGCGGATACGACCGCGGCCATATGCTGCCCAGCGCCGACCGGCTCGCGGATACGCGTCGGAACGAGGACACGTTCTATATGACAAACGTCGTGCCGCAGACACCGGCCCTCAACCAGCATCCCTGGAACGATCTGGAAAATTACGCCCGGAGCCTTGCCCGCCGCGGTGCGGTGATCTACACGATAGCGGGACCTTACGGCGAGGCGGCCAGACTGAAACGACGCGTGACCGTGCCGACCAATTGCTGGAAGATAGTCGTCGTGCTGCGGTCGAGAGATAGTTCGATAGATCGCAATACACGCGTGATAGCGGTCGATATGCCTAACGAGACCGACATCGAGAACGTGGATTGGAAACGATATCTGACGACCGTCAAGCGTATCGAAGAGAGGACGGGCCTGCGATTCTTTGACAAATTGCCGGGTGACGTGCAGGAAGCTGTAAAGAACCGCCCCGATGGTGGTGGTCGTGGGCCAATGTGAACCTTGTTTGGCCGGCGTGCGTATCACGCGGCATGAGAATATTATCCATCGCACTCGCCGTATTCACCTTTGCAGCAGCTTCATTCGGACAGGCCGCACGAGAAGCGGACCCAAAGGACGTCGCCTCGTTGGATTCGATCATGAAGGCCGTCTATGATTCCATCTCGGGCGACGCCGGACAGAAACGCGACTGGGATCGATTCAAGTCACTTTTTCACAAGGACGCAAGGCTGATACCCACGGGCAAGAATGCTCAGACCGGTCTCTTCTCGGCCCGAGCACTCAGTCCTGAGGATTATATTTCGCGAGCCGAGCCATTCTTCGAGAAAGAAGGTTTCTACGAGACCGAACTTGCACGCCGCGTCGAACAGTACGGTTCGATCGTTCACGTTTTCTCGACCTACGAGAGCAGGCACGCACGCGGCGACAAGCCCTTCGCACGCGGTATCAATAGTTTTCAGTTACTCAATGACGGCAAGCGTTGGTGGGTCGTGACGATATACTGGCTCGGCGAAACGCCCGAGCTGCCGATCCCCAAACAGTATCTGAAAAATAAGAACTGAAGTAGGGCGAAAAATAGCTTGACAGCAGTTTACTATGTATTGTAACTTAACAGCGTTAAGTAAATGGGGATCGCCGAACGAAAACAAAAAGAGAAGGAGAGCCTGAGGCGAGAGATAATCGCCGCGGCGACCGAGATCTTCATTCGCGACGGCTACGACGGATTCTCTATGCGGAAGGTGGCGGATGCTATCGAGTATTCGCCGACAACGATCTACCTGTACTTTGAGGACAAGGGCCATCTGCTTCGCGAAGTTTGCGAGGACGCGTTCAGGCAGCTTGGCGATGCTGTGCACAAGGCAAGGTCTTCGGCAGCGGACCCGATCGACGGATTGAGGAAAGGCTTGATCGCTTATATCGAATTCGGGCTCTCAAATCCTCATCACTATGAGGTCGCTTTCGTGACGCCAAAGGCGGCTGAGTTAGGGCAGGAGGCATATCCGTTCGAGGGATCGATGGGTGAGCGAGCGTTCGGGATGTTGGCTGAGTCAGTGGCCGAATGTATGGAAGCGGGCACGATCAGACGCGGCGACGTCGCAACGGTGGCCCAGACGTTCTGGGCCGGGATCCATGGCGTAACGTCGTTATTGATCATGCACGAAGGATTTCCATTCGTCGATCGCGCAAAGCTAATGGCGTCTGTCGTCGAGACAATGATCGCGGGTTTGAGGGCTTAAATTTTTTTGCCTTCTCGCTTAACGGCGTTAAGAAAATATTACACGATAACCAACAAGGGGGAGATAGAAATGAAAGTTTTCATCACGGGTGCAACCGGACTTTTGGGCAACAATTTGGTTCGCGAATGTCTGAGACGCGGATGGGAAGTGACCGCACTGGTCAGGTCAGAAGAGAAGGCTCGAAAGCAATTCGGTGACAGCGGTGTCCGATTCGTTGTCGGCGATATGGAAAACGTCGCGGCTTTTAGCAGCGAGCTCACGGGCCATGACGTGCTCTTTCATACGGCAGCGTATTTTCGCGAGTACTATCAGCCGGGCGAGGACCATTGGGCCAAATTGAGGCGTGTCAATATCGACGCCACTGTCGAGATACTCAACGCTGCCGATACGGTAGGCGTCAAAAAGGCGATCTACGTGAGTTCGTCAGGGGTCATCGGCCCCAAGCCGGACGGTTCGGCGGGCGACGAGACATCGCGGCCGCATCGAGTAGCCGAGTCCAATCTCTATTTCAAAAGCAAAGTGCTGGCAGAAGCCGCCGTGGAAGAATTCGGACGCAGCCGATCGATGCCCGTAGTTCAGATCCTGCCCGGATGGATGTTCGGTGTCGGCGATGCGGCTCCGACATCAGCCGGCCAGCTTGTACTCGATTACCTGGCGGGCAATCTGCCCGGGACTTTCGATGGCGGGACCACGACCGTTGATGCGGCAGATGTCGCGTGGGCGATGGCCGAGGCTGCACTCAAAGCTCCGGGCGGCGAGAAATACATCGTTGCAGGACGCTTTGAGACGATGAGGTCTATCGCAAAGACGATGTCGGAAGTGACCGGCAGATCGGAGCCGAGAATTCGGTTCCCGTATTTTGCTATCTATTCGTTCGCTGTCGTACAGGAATTGATCAGCCGCATCACCGGGCGCCCGGCGCTGATAACGCGGACCGCGATCGATACGATGACCGCTCGGCTAGATCATGATTCGTCCAAAGCGGTGAGGGAACTAGGTGTAACCTTCCGTCCGTTCCCTGAGACGATGCGGGCCGTGATCGATTGGTTTCGGGCAAACGGCTACGCGAACTGAGGCCGCATATGGCATCGATAGCGATCAAAAATCTGCTGCATGAGAAGGTCCGGTTCGCCGTGACGCTGACCGGTATAGTCTTCTCCATTATCCTCACGGCCGTGCAGCTCGGTATCTTTCTCGGTTTCATCGAGGCATCGACCGGGCTGATCGGCCATTCGAAGGCCGACCTATGGATCATCTCGAAAGGCGTAACGCACGTCGAGCAGGGCGTCGCTTTCGACGAGACGAACCTTTACCGTGCACTCGAGACAGCGGGCGTCGCGTCGGCCAATATGCACATCACGACGCTCGGGGCCCAAGCCCGCAAGCCTGACGGCTCAGACGAGGGCGTGACGCTTGTCGGGTTTGACCTCGATTCGGGCATGGGCGGGCCGTGGAACATAGTCTCGGGTTCGATCGATGATCTTCGCAGACCCGACGCGATAATGGTCGATGAGTTGTATGCGGCCAACAAGCTGGGCGTGACCAGGATCGGACAGGTGATAGAGCTCAATTCGCGCCGTGCGCGCGTTGTCGGGTTCACACGCGGCATCAGGATCTTTACGTCGCAGCCTGCGATATTTACGTCGTACAAGAATGCGCAACGGTTCATCGGGCTGCGCGAGGACCAGGGCTACTACGTATTGGTCAAGCTCGTGCCCGGAGCCGATCCGGCCATCGTCGCAAATACGATCGGGGCTAGGATCAAGGATGCCGAGGTGCTCACAAGGGGCGAATTCGTCTTCAGGCAGGGAATGTATTGGGTGATCGGGACCGGCGCCGGCATCACCGTGCTTGTGGCCGCCGTGCTGGCGATCATTGTTGGCGTCGTGATCGTCGCACAGACGATCTATTCGGCGACGGTCGATCACATACGCGAATACGGCACGCTCAAGGCCATTGGTGCGACCAACTCATACCTGTATCGGATAATCCTCACCCAATCGGTGGTCAGCGGACTGATCGCCTATGTGATCGGCATCGCGATATCTCTTGTCATCTCGAGCGTCAGTATGCAGGGCACGCTGGCGATCATAGTCCATTTTCCGCTTGCGGTGACGCTGTTCATTTTGACGATAGCAATGTGCTGCGGCGCATCGATCGTCGCCATTCGAAAGGCGACGACGATCGACCCGGCGATGGTATTCAGAGGCTAAAAGGAGGAAAGCCATGACAAACGAAACACGAAAGGCCGCGGGTACGCTTTTGATAATTCTGCCGACGGTGATGATAGGCGGCGTGAGCCTGCTGACGCTGCTGATTTCCGACCCGACCTATGCGGCGAATCCGCTGAGGCAGGACCTATGGCGTGCGGGCCACGCGCACGCGGGCGTATTCCTTTTGTTCGCACTTGTTGCGTTGAGATACGTGGACGACACTTCGCTGTCCGGCGGCTGGAAGTGGTTCGCTCGTTCTGCGTTCCCGCTCGCTGCCATACTTATACCTTCAGCCTTCTTTTTATCGGTGCTCTCTCCGGATGCGACACGGCCCAACGCACTGATCTATCTCGCATATGTCGGTGCTCTCGTGCTGGCGTCCGGAGTGGTCACGCTCGCGGTCGGGCTGCTTAAGGCGGGGAGGCAGCAATGAGCTCGGCTATCGAAGTTCGCGGGCTCGCAAAAACATACGGCAGCGGCGAGACGGCGACGCATGCACTGCGGGGCGTCGATCTCGATGTAAATTTCGGCGAGATGCTGATGCTGGTCGGGGCGAGCGGATCGGGCAAAACCACGCTCGTTTCGATCATGGGCTGCATACTTTCGGCGTCGGCAGGGAGCTGTCTCGTGAACGGCATCGAGACCGTGGGAGCTTCGCCGTCGAGGCTGCCGCGTATCCGGCTCGAGAATATCGGGTTCATATTCCAGGCGTTCAACCTTTTCCCGGCACTGACCGCCCAGGAGAATGTCGAGGTAGCCCTGGACCTTAAAGGCGTGAGAGGCGGCAGCGGAAGGCGCCAAGCAGCCGAACTACTGGAACGTGTCGGGCTCGGTGCGAAGCTCAGGTCAAAACCTGCCTACCTATCGGGCGGACAGAAGCAGCGAGTCGCCATCGCGCGTGCCCTTGCCGGCGACCCGCGGATCGTGCTCGCCGACGAGCCGACAGCGGCATTGGATGCTAAAAGCGGCGTGCTCGTGATGGATATGCTCAGGGATCTGGCCCTGGAAAAGGATCGCGCCGTCGTCGTTGTGACGCACGACGACAGAATATTTCGATATGCGGACCGAGTCGTGAAGATCGACGACGGACGAATCACCGCCGAAGGACACTGAGGCGAGAGTGCAAGGAGGGAGAATGAGAACGAGGACCATTATCATCGCATTCATTGGGGCAGCATCGGTCGCGGCCTCTTATTTTGTATTGGCGGGACGCGGCCCCGCCGCCACTATAGAACCGTCAGGTCCGGCCGGCGATGCGAAGCCTGCGGTCGTTTCAGCACCAGGCATAGTTGAGACCGGTTCTGAAGAGATCGAAGTAGGAGCCGAGGTGCCCGGGAAACTAAAGGCGGTCGAGGTCGAGGAAGGCGATCGGGTCGCACGGGGACAGGTGGTCGCGGTGATCGAGAATGGCGACATCGCCGCGTCCGTCGCTATTGCAAGGGCAAAAGTTGCCTCGCTCCGGGCCGCCCGGGTATCCGCAGCCGCACGTGTGGAACAGGCGCGCACCGAACGCAGGCGGGTCGAGAACGGCTCGCGTGAGGAGGAGCGGCGCGAAGCGATGGCCGCGTATGAGCAGACTCTGCCGAACGTAGAGAACAGCAAACGCGAATACGAACGCCGCAAACGGCTCATTGACAACGGCGACATCTCGCGCGAAGAGTTCGAACGCTACCGTACCGCTTACCAAAATGCGGTCAAGCAGGCTGACGCCGTACGCGAACGGTACAATGTGGTCAACGCTCCGGCGCGGAAGGACGACCTGGCCCGAACGGATGCGGCTATCAGGGTCGCCGAGGCCCAGGTCGCCGAGCTGGATGCTCAGATCGTTGAGGCAGAGGCGGCAGTCGGCGAAGCCGAGGCCAGGCTGGCCAAGACGATAGTTAAAAGTCCGATCAACGGCGTGGTGCTGCGTAAACGGCTCAAGGCGGGCGAATCGTTCTCGCCGGAGCAGCCCAATGGCATAGTTACGATCGGCGACACGTCTCGCCTAAATGTCCGCGTCGATCTGGATGAGACCGAGGTCGCCCGGATCCGCGAGGGAATGGCAGCTTACGTCACGGCTGACGCTTACGGCGAAAAGCGTTTCGTAGCGCGTGTTGCCCGGATCGGGCAGATACTCGGCCGCAAGAATTTTCGCACCGAACGCCCGACAGAGCGTGTCGATACTAAGATCCTAGAGGTGCTGCTCGAACTCGACCGCGATGAAAAGCTGCCGGTCGGGCTCCGCGTGGACGCATTCATTGCCGTTTCGGACGGTTGATAGGCGGGTGTCGGCATCCGTTTCGCACGCGGCGGCGAAAGGTGAAACTTGGGGCACAACAATATGGCCGAACACACACTTACACGTTCATTGAAGCTTGATCTGCCGCGGCCGGAGGTGTTCGACTTCTTTGCCGACGCCGGCAATCTCGAACGCATCACGCCGCCAGAGATCAACTTCAATATCGTGACGCCGCTGCCGATAAATGTCGAACAGGGAACGCTGATCGATTATACGCTGACGCTTCGCGGTATCCCGCTCAAATGGCGAACCGAGATATCGGTCTGGGACCCGCCTTGCAGATTCGTCGATCAGCAGCTTCGAGGGCCTTACACTCAATGGATCCACTCCCACATATTTACTGAGACCGACGATGGCGGCACGCTCATAGAGGACGAGGTCCGCTATCGCCTGCCGCTCGAGCCGCTCGGCGACATCGCTCATTTTTTGGTAAGGAGTGAGTTAGATCGGATCTTCGATTTCAGGCAAGAAGCCGTTGCTGCGATCCTGGGCAGTGCTAACAAGGCTCCGGCCGCAGCTAGATAGGCCAGGTCCCGCAGTACGCCAGGTCGGCTCGTCCCGTGATAACCATCTCGTCGTCGTCACGCCAAATTACCTTTGTCGTGCCGCCGGGCGAATGCACGTTGACCGATCGTTCCGCCTTGAGCAGGAATGCCGATAATACGGCTGCGGCGCTGGCACAGGTGCCTGAAGCCGCCGTTTCGCCCGCACCGCGTTCCCAGATACGTATCTCGAGATTCTCGCGATCCGCGATCTTTACGAAAACGACATTGACGCGCTCAGGAAAAAGGCCGTGAGTTTCGATCTCGGCTCCGATCGACGTCCAGTCGAGATCAAATGACTCGACAAACACACAAGCCGCAGGATTGCCCACATTTACCGCTGAGAAGGAGTAGTATTTGCCGTTGATCGCGATGGACTCGTTGACGACGTGCTCGCGTCTGGTCTCGACCAGCACGGGGACATCCTCGCTGGCGAACCGCGGCTTGCCTATCTCGGCCTCGAACCAGAATTCACGCTCGCCGCGTCGTTCGATCAGACGATAGTTCTTGATGCCGGAGCGCGTCTCGAGCCGAAGTTCATCGTCGAGCCAGAGTCCTTTGTAATGGAGATAAGCGACTACGCAACGAGTGCCGTTGCCGGAGAATCCGGCGACGCTACCGTCCGGATTGACTATCTCACAGGCGAAATCCGCATTTGGCGAGGCCGCTCGTGCCACGACCGCAATGCCGTCCGCACCGGCTCCCTCGTGTCTGCGGCATATGTCTCGGGCAAAGCTCCCAAGTCCCAACTCGGTCGGGATCGACTCGTGCTCGATAACGATATAGTCGTTGCCAAAGCCCTGAAATTTGCAGAACGGTATCGTGCCCATCGCCAACATTCTAACCGAAAGCCGCTTGAACGCTGAACAAGCCGAAGCACTAGGCCGCTTTCAAAAGGTTTTTGGCAATTACAAGCCTCTGTATCTCGCTGGTGCCCTCGCCTATCGTGCAGAGTTTAGAATCGCGCCAATACTTCTCGGCCGGATAATCTTTTGTGTAGCCATAACCGCCGTGTATCTGCACAGATTCCTCGGAGACGCGGACGGCAGCCTCAGAAGCGTAGAGCTTGGCCATCGCGGACATTTGAGTCACAGGCTGGCCTGCGTCCTTAGCGGCGGCGGCTCTCAGCGTAAGCAGCCGCGCACATTCGATCTGTGTCGCCATGTCCGCGAGCTTGAACTGGATCGCCTGAAACTCGGCTATGGCCTTGCCGAACTGCTGACGTTCCGTCGAATATTTGACGGCGGCCTCGTATGCACCCTGAGCAATGCCGACCGACAGGGCCGCGATCGATATGCGCCCGCCGTCGAGTACCTTCATTGCCTGCAGAAAGCCTTCGCCCTCGCTTCCGAGCAGATTAGTATCGGGCACGTCACAGTCTTCGAATACGACAGACGCGGTCTCGCTGGCACGCATACCGAGCTTGTTCTCTTTCTTATCGCCGCGGAAGCCCTCCATGGACTTATCGAATATGAATGCCGATATGCCCCGGTTTCCCTTGTCTTTGTCCGTAACGGCTACGGCGACAAGCGTATCGCAGGAGAGAGCGTGTGTAATGAAATTCTTTGACCCGTTGACCCGCCAGCCGGTGTCTGTGCGGACCGCAGTAGTCCGTGTGCCAGAGGCATCGGAACCTGCCTGCGACTCGGTCAGGCCCCAGGCACCGAACGATTCGCCCCGGGCGAGCGGTACGAGATACTTCTGCTTCTGCTCCTCGGTCCCGAACATATAGATATGGTTCGAGCAGAGCGAGTTGTGGGCGGCCACAGACAGCCCGACCGAACCGCAAACGCGTCCAAGCTCTTCGATAATGGTCGCATACTCGACGTAGCCCATACCGGCGCCGCCATAGCTCTCGGGAAAGATGATGCCCATCAATCCTAGTTCGGCGAGTTGGGGCCGGAGCTCAACAGGGAAATGCTGGGCTTCGTCCCACTCCATCACGTGCGGGCGGATCTCGCACTCGGCAAATTCACGGATGCTGTATTTGATCTGCAGCTGGTCTTCGGAAAGCTCAAAGTTCATATATGCGTGTGTATAACAAAAGTTTATTTTGTCATAAGCAACGCATTATCGGCAAGCCTATGTCGGCGGCGGGTTGCTAGCCACAGCATCAGCGAGGCAGAGATTTCAGTGCTTGAAGTGACGGATACCCGTAAAGGCCATTGCTATGCCGTGTTCGTTTGCGGCCGCAATTGAATCTTCGTCCTTGATCGAACCGCCGGGCTGGATTATGGCAGTGATACCTAGTGTCGCGGCCTCGTCCACGTTGTCGCGAAACGGGAAGAATGCGTCCGAGGCCAGGGCCGCACCTGCGAGCGGCAGACCTGCTCTTTCGGCCCGCATCGCCGCGATCCGAACGGAGTCCACGCGGTTCATCTGTCCTGCTCCGACACCGAGCGTGCGGGTTTCGTCTGCAAGGACGATCGCGTTCGATCTGACATGTTTGGCGACGGTCCAGGCAAGCATCATCGCCTTGATCTCAGTTTCGGTGGGCTGGCGTTCAGTCACGAAGCGGATGTCAGCGGGCGATAATTTATGCTCGTCCGGGTCTTGAACGAGAAATCCGCCGGAGATCTGTTTGTATTCGAGGCCCCGGGAAATATCAGCGGACGGGGCGGCGACGCGCAGCACGCGAAGGTTCTTCTTGGACCTGAGAACTTCCAATGCCTCGTCGTCGAACTCGGGAGCGACTATCACTTCCGAGAATATCTCGACCGCCGCTCGGGCTGCATCGGCATCGACACGGCTGTTGAAGGCGACAATGCCGCCGAACGCCGAGACCGGGTCGGTCGCCAACGCACGGGCATATGCTTCGGCACTGGTCGAGCCGGTGCCGACGCCGGACGGATTGGTATGCTTGATTATCGCTACGGCTCTCTCATCGAGATCGTTCACGAGCTGCCACGCGGCGTCTGCGTCAACGTAATTGTTGAACGACATCTCCTTGCCGTGGAGCTGCTCGGCTCGGGCTATGCCGTCTCCGGTGGCCGTATAGAGTGCGGCGCGCTGATGTGGATTTTCGCCGTAACGCAGGTCTGCATCCTTTGCAAGCTCTATCACTCGATAGCCGGGCAGATCGTCACCGGGCTCGTTATCAGGCTGAGCTTCGTCCGGCTCAAAGAACATAAGCCCGCCAAGTGGATTCAACGGTTCCAGGCGTTCAAGGTCGTCATTAGGCAGCCTTCCCGCCAGGTATGACGAGATCGCCAGGTCGTACGCGGCGGTCCGAGTATATGCGAGCGCGGCAAGCCGAGCGCGGGTCTCGAGCGATAAGCAGCCGTCAGACCCTCGCATCTCGACGATCAAATCCTCATACATTCTTGGGTCCGTCACGACGGCGACATGACGCCAGTTCTTCGATGCCGACCGGATCATGGCCGGTCCGCCGATATCGATATTCTCGACTGCTTCCTCGAGAGTAACTCCGTCGCGAGCTATTGCCTGCTCAAAAGGGTAAAGATTGACGACAACCAGATCGATAGGTTCGATCCCATGTTCCCGCATCGAATCGACATGGCCTTCGTTGTCACGCAGAGCAAGAAAGGCTCCGTGGATCTTTGGGTGAAGCGTCTTGACGCGGCCGTCCATCATCTCCGGAAAGCCGGTCACGTCGGAAACGTCGGTCACCGCAATACCGGCGTCGCGGAGGCCTCTGGCCGTCCCGCCGGTCGAGATGATCTCGACTCCCATATCCGCAAGTGAGGCCGCTAGATCGACAAGACCTGACTTGTCGGAAACGCTCAGAAGAGCCCTTTCGATCTTTTTTTTGCCACTCATTTTGAAATAGAAAAAGCGGCCGAATTGACCGCTTCGCAACAATCTAATATCTCCGGAACCGAATCCGCACGCCCAAGGCCCCGGGCGAGTCTCCGGCGGGACGGCCTCCTGCTATGCTTATCGTCACCGATCAGAAAATGAACCTGCCTAAGAACAGCAAGCTGAGCAGGAACACGAGCGCATAAATTATGACTTTGATTAGGCTCATCGAATCCTCTATTCTGACGCTACGCCTGAAAGTAAGGAAAACAAAATTCTAATACCGCTCGGCCATCAATGTCAACGATATCATCCGAATTGCTTAGGCTGACCTGCGTCGGGGCCCTGATCGCCCTGACGGCGATCGCGGGAGCCGCGCAAGGGATGGAAGCGGTGATCAAGCTCAACGCCGTGGCGGAGCCGAGCGCAGTCGTTACGGGTCGTCTCGACAGGGATGCAGCCTCGGTCAATTTTTCTTTCATTGACGGCGTCGCCGGCGTACCGGGGCTCGCGGGCAGAATGAGCGGCCTGGAACTATTCGGCGCAGATGGGCGCCGGATAGACGGTCGCGTGCTTGCTCCCGGCGAGATACTTGCGGGCGAGCGAGCAAGTTCTTTTAGATATGTCGTCAATCTAGCGCCGATCCGCACGAATGGCGGCATGGCGCATGTATCGTGGGCATCCGGCGGCACGGCTGTCATGAGGCCATATGACCTGCTTCCTCGCGTTCCTGCAGACCGATTGGTCCGGCTCAGGATCGAGGTGCCCGACGGCTGGAACATTTCGACCACCGAGACCCGAGCGGCGGACGGCAGTTATCTGGTCAAGAATGTTTCTCGTGCGGTATTTGCGGCAGGGAACGATCTGCGTGCGAGCGTCCGTCAGGTGGCGGGAACGGCCATATCGGTCGAGCGAACGGGCACATGGCTGTTTGATGAGGCCGACCCGATAACATTTGCCGCGGAGATCGCCTCGGGCTACTCAGCATTATTCGGCGGAATGCCGGGCGATGCGATCAAGGTGCTGCTGATCCGAAAAGAAGGCCCGCCGGGGCAATGGGAAGCTGACACGACCGGACGTACGGTGACGATCGTCTCGACAGACATGGCGTTCAAAGCCGGATCAGTTCAGCGGCTCCACGAGCAGCTCCGGCATGAGTTGTTTCATCTATGGCTGCCTAATTCGATCGAGTTGGCCGGCGATCACGCGTGGTTCTATGAGGGGACCGCTCTGTACGTTTCGCTGCGGTCGGGCGTTTTGACGGGCAGGCTCAGGTTCGACGATCTGCTAGATACTTTAACGAGAGCCTATTCGATCGGGAAAGCGGGTTCAGGCGGCGGTTCGATGTCTTTGATCGAGCTATCGAAGAACCGTTGGGCGGGGTCTGATACTCAAGTTTATGCACGCGGCATGATCGCGGCCTTCATGATCGATCTGGCGATGCTGAAAGCAAGCAAGGGCCGCTCCGGTATCGAGTCCGTGTTAAAGCGACTCTTCGTTGACCGAGCATCATTGTCCGGCAAAGATGCACTTTCGGTAATATCCGGAGCCCTGAAAGCCGGGCCGACAGCTGCCGTTTGGCAGGCGTTCATAGCGGGCGGCGAGCCCGTGGAGATAGATCCGTTCCTGAGTTCTACCGGACTCGAGATGCGGACCGAGGGCTCAAAGAGGACGCTTGCGGTCAAGCCGCGGCTGACGGCTAGTGAAAAGGTAATATTGGACAAGTTGGGTTATAATGCTTGGCGTAAGTTAACGTAAAAACGCGATGTTATCCAGGCATTTCAGACGATCTTTCATACTTTTAGCGATAGCCGTTGCCGGCTCGAGCTGCACCTACATCGACTCGTCCATTGGCGGCGTAACAAATGCGTTCGGGCTTAATGATACCGCGACCGTTATCGCCAAAACGGCTCAGATCCGTACGTCGTATGCGGTCGTTGCCGCGGACCTGCTCGAGGTGAAACGCGGTGACCAGCTCGACGTGATCGATTCGATGGAATTTGAAAAAGTGCTTTGGTATCGCGTAAGAGCCCGCGACGAGATGCAGACCGAGGGCTGGATCGAAGCGCAGAATGTGATCACAAGCGACACGCTGCGGCGTTCGCAGGAGATCGCGGGCGAATTCGGCGACCAGGTGCCGCAGGCGACCGGCATAATCAGGTCGGCCTCGAATCTGAGGTCGGCTCCGGATATGAATGCCGAGAATGTGCTGTTCAAGCTCGCTAACGGATCGACATTCGAGATCATGGAGTGGCGATTCGTCCCCAAGGAAGAAGCCCCGGACGTGGACGATGCGCCGAAAGGCCAGGTAAAGAAAGGCAAGCGCTCAGAGAACGAAGATATCAAAGCCGCCAAGGAAGCGGGCGAAGCCGATAAGATCGACGAGAAATATGACATCTGGTACAAGGTCCGGCTCGATCCTTCTGTTTCGCCGGCCCCTGCGGGCTGGTTGTTTGGGCGGCAGGTCGAGCTCCAAGTGCCCAGCGACATCGTATTTTTCCAGGCGAACAACAAGAAATTTGTGACGTGGCAGCGGCTCGATGCCGACACTGACAAAGGCGCCGTTACCAAAGCCTCGACGCCGGGCAATTGGGTGATCCTGTCGCGGACCAATCTTGTAAAGGCGATCGACGGCGTCGAGCCTGATTTCGACGGCATAGTCGTACTCGCTTTTGATAAATACGACCAATCGTATTACACCGTATGGCGCAACCCGCCCAATACCGACGTTTGGGGACGGCTTCCGCTGAGGATGGACGGTCGAGGCGACAACAAGACGTTTACCATTAAGCTAAGGAATAACAACGGCAGCATGGACGATAAACGATTCATCGTCTTCAAGGACAAGAATCGGCTTCGGGTCACACCGCCCGAGGATATTGCGCAATATACGTCGCCCACACCAAAGAGATGACCGGGGATACTGTGGACGGATCGCCATTTACAGGGCCTGTCGATATCGAGATCACCGACTCGATCGATCTGCACTCGTTCCGTCCCGACGAGATACGAGATGTGGTCGAGGCATACCTGGCCGAGGCTCACAAGAAAGGCTTTACCGTCGTAAGGATAATCCACGGCAAAGGAGTAGGGGTCCAGCGAGAGATCGTCAGAAAGGTGCTCTCGGAGACCGATTTTGTTAGAGGATTCAAGAATGCTCCGGAGTTCTCCGGCAGTTGGGGAGCGACCATTGCCGAGCTCGACTCCTAGTTATCGTCCAGTATCTCCGCCCAGGCTTCTTCCGACGGCTCCGACCCGCTCTCCTCCCAGCCTAATGATTCCAGCCGCTGTTCTGCCACTCTGAGACGTTCCTTTAGGACGGCGTTGCGCCCTTCGACCAATTTGAGATGGCGCCCGCGTTCTTTGTACAGCCGCTCAACGTAGAACATATACGTGAATTGCAGGCCGACCATGCCGATCAGGACAAACATCAGGCAGATCATTCCGTAGGTCAGATATTCCATTGCCTAGCTGGTCCGCCGCCCCGGAGAGGCACGGCGGCAGAACTCCTTTTTCGTTAGTATAACCTTGACCCTGCCGCAATGAAACGTAAGAATCAAAGCATCGGCTAATTTCGAACAAGGGGGAATGGCATATGCGCGAGGACATCATAAATACCTACGGAGAGGCACCGGTGCTCGACCGGCGTGAGTTTCTGGTCACATCTATATTCGCTGCGGGCGCGTACGCGTCTGCGGTGATGCCCATCGCGGCCCAGACCCGTGTTGTAACGGATGACAAGGGTCTCGTGACCGGCGAGGTCCAAATCCCGGTTGCTGGCGGGATGATGCCGGCCTATCGTGCGATGCCGGAGAAGGGCAAGGACCTGCCGGTCGTCATAGTCGTGCACGAGATCTTCGGCGTGCACGAATGGATCCAGGACGTTTGCCGTCGATTTGCAAAACTCGGATATATGGCTGTTGCTCCTGCGCTATATGCACGCGAAGGCGACGTCAAAGACCTAAAGGACGCACGCGAGTTGAACCGGCAGATCTTTTCGAAGATACCTGATTCGCAATCGATGGCCGATCTTGACGCGACACTTGCATGGGCTGCCAAGAATCGCGGAAGCAGCAAACGCACATCGATAACGGGATTCTGCTGGGGCGGACGTATCGTATGGCTTTACGCGGCACATAATCCGAAGATCAAGGCCGGGGCGGCCTGGTACGGACGAGTAGTACCGACGCCGAATTCACCGGTGAACGAAGCACAGCCGACAACGCCGATCGACTATGCCGCAAAGCTGAGCGTGCCGGTGATCGGGTTCTACGGCGGGCAGGATCGTGGTATCCCGGTCGATGGGGTTCAGCGAATGCAGGACGAACTGAAGAAGGGAAGGTCAGGCTCCGAGATCGTCATATATCCGAACGCCGATCATGGATTCCACGCCGACTACCGCCCGAGCTATAACAAAGAGGCGTCAGACGATGCGTGGGCCAAACTGCTCGCGTGGTTCAAAAAACACGGCGCGGCCAAGTGAATCAATGATGGATATTCCAAATCTGACCCTCCAATACACCCTGTTGTGCGACGACGTCCGTATCGAGATGGGCAACAAGATCTCGTTGATGGGTATATTTCAGAACATAATGGTCGAACGGCTGCCCGTTTCGCTGATCAAGTTTGCGGTCGTTAACCACTGGAAAGGCGAGGGCGAACACAGCACGGAGGTCCGGATACTATCGCCTGACAAATCAGACGTCGTCGTCAGTTCACAGCCGACTACCATCGAATTGGCACGGGGCGGATTCACGGACAACGTTAGCTTTTTTGTCAATGTTGTATTTCAGGCCGCAGGTACATACTGGGTTCAGACGCTGGCGAACGAACTGGTGCTCGACGAGATGCCGTTGATCGTGACCGATCAGGAGAATATGGCTGCATTGTCAGAGCCGGAGGAATTCTCAGAGACCATCAATTAGACTGCTTCGGCTCGCGTGACACGGGTAGCGTGATCGAGGTTCGATAGACCTGCGGTTCAGAGGTGTCCAGATCCTTTGAGGCGGAAGCGCCTTTGTACGAAGCTTTTACGCGGACCTTTGCGGTCGGATCGATCGCGCCGAATCCGAACTCACCCATCTGGTTGGTATAGGTTGTCCCGACCTTTCGCAGCGACTCATTAGGTCCCACCACGTATAGATCGACGACGGCCCCAGCAATGCTTAATCCTTCGGTCGAGAACACTATGCCTCGCACGATCACCTGCGTGCCGCGGTCGCGGTTGAGTATCAGGCGGTCGCCAAGGTCTTTGATCGAATTCTGTTTTACCTCGACGCGATAGAGTACGCCGGTCGAGTAACCATCGGCGTCAAACGCGATGTTGTAAGTGCCGGGCCTGAGCCCGTCGAGCACGAATTCGCCGCGGCTATTGGTCTTTGCTTTGCGCACGACCTCGCCGTCCTTTCGGGCCGAGACCTCAGCGTTGGCGATGCCGATCCCTGAGTTCGTACGCACCTTGCCTTTGATGCCTCCGGTCTGGGCAGCGGCCGCGAGCGTCGCCGAAAGGAGCAGGGCGATTATGAAGAGATACCTGAGCATGTGGCCGGTGAAACGTTCAAACAGTTGCATCATTGGTGGACTCGGGCCGAGATCGTCGAAACTCGGCCGCCACATCATTGATGATGTCATTCAGCATCCGGGTTGGCTTATAACCGATCATACGCTCGGCCTTTTCGAGGTTTGGTACGCGCCGCTGCATATCCTCGAAACCCGGTCCATAGACCTCGCCGTAAGGGACGTAATTGATCGTGCTCGTGCTCGCGGTGAGCGATATGGCACGCTGGGCCAGTTCGTTGATAGAAACCTCTTCGCTGTTGCCGAGATTGATGACCTCGCCAAAGCAGGCAGGCGTTTCGAGCAGTCGGACAAGCCCCTCGACGACATCCGAGACGTGGCCGAAACAACGCGATTGTGTGCCGTCGCCGTGGACCTCGATAGGTTCGTTGCGGAGCGCGGCACGAACGAACCGCGGAACGACCATTCCGTATTGTCCGGTCTGTCGCGGGCCGACGGTATTGAACAGCCGGACGACCACGACGGGTAGCTGCGTCTCTTTCCAGTGGGCAAGTGCAAGGAACTCGTCGAGCGTCTTGGCGCAGGCATAAGCCCAGCGGTGCTTATCCGTAGCACCCGTCAGCAGGTCGTCGTCCTCCGAGAAAGGCACCTTGACGCCCTTGCCATACACCTCGGAAGTGCTCGGCACGAGGACTCGTTTTCGATATCTGGAGCAGAACCTGAGCACGACGTCCGTGCCGTGAAAGATCGTCTCGATCGTCTTTACCGGTCGCTCCATTATCAGCCTGACGCCGACGGCGCTAGCCATGTGGAACACGCGGTCGCTCTCGCGTATGAGCTCCTCCATCAGCCGCTCGTTCAGCACCGTGTCGATGATCAGCCTAAAAGACTTGTGGCCCTCAAGATGCTCGACGTTGGCGTATCTTCCGGTCGATAGATCGTCGATGACTGTGACCTCGTGACCGTCTGCAATGAATCGGTCGGCCAAATGGCTGCCTACGAATCCGGCCCCGCCGGTGATAAGTACTTTCATAACGAAATTTTGGGAATCAGTTAGCGCGAACCAGTATCATACCATTTCATCGGGCCGCACGAAACAATTTCATTTGGTCCGCTAGGTAGGTGAGATCTGCTATTTCTCTACTTTGGAATGGACAGGCGGCGTTCGAACAGAGCCAGGATGCGTTCGTATTCGTCGGCCCAGCTCTCGGGGCGCACAAAGCCGTGATTTTCTGAAGGGTAGAGCATAAGGTCGAAGTACTGCGTCTTGCCAAGCCTGATCAGCTTTTCGACCAACTGGACGCTGTCCTGCACGTGGACGTTATCGTCCGACATGCCGTGCAGTATCAGGAGCGGCCGCTCTAGTTTTTCGGCATAACTTATCGGCGACGAGCGGCGATAGGCTTCGGGATCCTTGTCCGGGAAGCCCAGCCGCTGTGCTGTATAAACAGGCGATGACGCGTAATAGTTCTTCCAGTCGAAAACGGGCCTCAGTGCGGCAGCGGCCGCGATCCGCTCGGGTGCCCGCATGGCCAGCATACCGGCCATGAATCCGCCGTAGCTGCCGCCATAAACGCCTATGCGACGCTGATCGACGCCGTAGTTCTTTACCATGAAATCGATGGCGTCGATGTGGTCGTCGAAGTCTTTACCGCCCAAAAAGCCGTAAACGTCGGTACGCCAATCTCGTCCGTATCCGGCCGATCCGCGGTAATCGATATCCAGGACGATGTAGCCGCGTTTGACGAGCATATCGTTGAAAAGATACTCGCGGTAATAGTTGTTCCAGCCGTTGATCGTGTTCTGCAAATACCCTGCACCGTGGACAAATATCACCATCGGGTACTTTCGTTTTGGGTCATGGCCGGCGGGCAGATACACCTTGGACGGTATTGGTTTGCCGTCGCGAGACGGAATATCGATAAATCGCGGTGCCGTCCACGACATCTTTGCAAAACTCTCGGGCGTCGTCCGCGTGATCCGGATCGGGAATTCCAGGCCGCGGCATCGCGGGCATACTTTCTGTATGAACAGTTCTTCCGGGCTGTTCCATTTTGAGAATCCGAAGAGAAGGGTCGGTTGGGCATTCAGTTCGTCCATCTGCGGCCCGGACGCCATACCCTTGTCGTCTGCAGGTATTATCACCTTATCGCCGGTTGCGGGAAACAAAGAATAGAATCTACGCTCGGCGGCGTTCTCTTCGGTTGACATATAGACGATCTGATCGCCGTCAGTCACCCATTTTGCCCACTCGACCTGCCAATTGCCGCGGGTGAGCTGACGGATCTCGACCTTGCCTGTGAATCCGCCATCGGTCGGATTGCCGCCGCTCGTCGGTGCCGATGCCTCGGCCGGGTTCCGTGTGAGCGTTGCTAGATATAGGTGGTTGTAACCGTCGCGTTCCGAGCCAAAAAAGAGCCGGGCGGAATCTTTCGGGTCGGGTTCAAAGATCGTCGAGAGCGGCGCCTGCCATTTGTCGTCGGTCTCATCCGTTATGACGATCGTCTGCTCGTCCTTGCCTCCAACATTGCGGATATAGAACAACTGGCGGCGTTTGGTGTCCCTGTCGTTGCGATCCACGATCAAGCTGCGGCCGTCGGCGGCCCAGACCATTCGGCGGAAATAACTCTGGCCTTCGGGCCTTGGCAGTTTGACCTCATACGGCGTTTCGCGGCCGCCGTCAGCCGCGGTGACATAAAGCCGCTGATCCGACCAGCCGCGCCTCGGCCCGCCGCCAGTGACGAGATCAGGCAGAAAGTTCGGCACGACAAGCTGTTTCTGCTTGGAGTTGTCAGAAACGACGTATGCGATCATCGAACCTTGTCTATTTGGGACGACGGCTCCGACGGTGACGAAGGTCTGGGCATTTGCCTCGCGCGTCAACTGCGTCGTCGAAGCATCGGCGATGTTTAGGACAAAGATGTTTCCGCCGGACGAATAAAGAATGCGGTCGTTGTCCAGAAATCGGGCTCCAAACTCCGGCGATTGCGTTCGCGTGTAGCGGCGCGGCCTAGTGCCGTCGAGCGTTAGGACGAAAAGGTCACCTGCGAATGAGAATACGAGCTTAGAGGAATCGGGTGACCATTCAAATCCGGCGAGAGCATTCTCGCGTTGTTTTACAAAATCGTCGCGGAGTTCGACGCCGTAGTTCAGCTTGTTGTCACTCTGCGGCGTCGCCGGTGCGGGCATATCGCTCTGACGCAGGATGATCTGCGGCTTGGCATCGGCGGTCGAAACCAGATAGAGATCGCGCGGCATCCGGCCGTCGGCGTTCCAGAGAAAGATGACCTTTCTTCCATCCGGCGACAGCTTCTCGCCTTCGGCCCTCATGCCTGCGATCGACGGTTCGGCCATGATCTGTCTGACGGTCAGCGTCTGAGCGACGCCATTCACGGCTATGGACGATATCAGGAATGTAAAGACCGCAATGGCGGCAAGCTTTCTAAACATAATTCTTGGTTCGCTCGGTCGGGCTATCGGCTCGGCGACGTTCTGTCGGTCTGGGGCAAGATGCCATAAAAGACCTCATACGTTTCGCGTTCGAGCAGGGTTTTTGGATATTATTGCACGAAATGCCCGGTCCGCCAGACAAGACCCGAGATCCAAAGAACGACGATGTCCGCGAGCGGTCGTATTACTACGACGATGCTCACGGCTACGAGGATTTTGATCCGACGGCGCCAGACGACGAAGACGACGACGGCGATAACACGTCAGGCGGCAGTGCGTTCGATATCGACGCGGATGGAGCGCCACTTGCCGGAGTTGAACCGCAGGAATCCGAGTCCGCACCTGGTGACGTGCCCGACGAGGATCGCGATCCAGATATGGATAGGCTCTAGGGTCGAGGTCTGGCGTATGACGAAGCAGATGCCAAGCGGCAGAACGACCTGTGAGATCAGGGAGATGTAGAGCGGCCCGCGCGTGTCGCCTGTGCCTTGGAGCCCTCCGTTATAGGCGAGAGCGGCAGAGATGAACAGCCCGGAGACGCTGAGCACGCGCAGCAACTGGACACCTATTTCGACGACCTTGCCTTCTGTCATCCCGAAGATCGCCAGCAGGTGATGCGGAAAGAAAAAGAACAACAGCCCGATCGCGGCAGAGACGACGAGCCCGAAACCGGCTGCCCGGTGAACCGCGGCTTCGGCACGGTCAGGCTGCTGGGCGCCGAGATTCTGCCCGGCTACGGCCGATGCCGCCCCCATCAATCCGACAGATGTCCAGGTTATAAGCGAAAAAAGCTGAGTATATGACACCGCGTAAGCTGCCTGAGCGGCGCCGCTATCGGGCAGGGAGCCGATGAAAGCCAACATCAGAACGCCGCCGATGTTCATTGCGATACCCTGGAACCCGGCTGGCAATCCGAATTTGAATAGCTGGCGTATCACCTTCCAATCCGGTGCATAACTGCCGCCGCGTGGGAACGAGACCGCCCAGCCGCCCGACCAGAGCTTGTACAAAGCGAAAATTCCGATCGAACCCGAGGCGAGGCTCGTGCCGATGGCGGCACCCGCCGTGCCGAACGAAGGAATAGGCCCGAATCCACGGATGAATATAATGTTCAGTACCAGATTGAGCACGGTCATTATTACGCCGAGCACCATCGGCGTGCGTGCGTCGCCGGCCGATCGGAGAGCGCCCCCGAGCATAAAGAAAATGAGCAGCCCGATGCTGAAAACGAATGTGATCCGCAGATAAGGCAGAGCTTCAGCAGCCACCGCGGGCTCGGCGTTCACGATGCGCAGCAAGTCGGGAGCAAAGAAATACCCGAGCGGTGCAAGAACGCAGAGCGAAATGAAAAATGCGGTCAGAAATCCCTGATAGACCGTTCGGTCCACTTTCTCGCGGTCTCCGGCGCCGGCAAATCGGGCCACGAGCACGCTCATCCCGATAAAGATCGACGACACGAAAACGATGATCACCAGGAATATCTGCCAGCTTACGCCGATCGCCGCGTTCGCTGTCGGGCCGATCATGTTGCCGACCATCACGTGATCGACCATTCCCTGGAGCCCGGCGATCATATTGGTCAGCATCGTGGGCCAGGCGATCTTCCAGACGGCGCGCGAGAGCGGGCCCTCGACAATGGTCGGGTCGTATCGTCTGACCGGCCGCGATTCGGGCACGGCGTCGCCGTCGGTCGCTGGTTCTTGGTTCTCAGTCATGGGGATAGAGCGGCCATCGATGACCGAATCATAGATCGACGATCAACTTAAATCCGCCATAGGCCATCTTGCGATAATCGAAAGGCGGCTCTTTGCCGTCCATCATCGACGCCAGTTCGGTATCGGCCATCACGGCCTTCATCACCTTGTTGCGATGCGACTCCGAATTGAACTCGACGGCTGCATAAATTATCGTCTGGCCCGGCTTGAGTTTGACGAGCTTTGGGAATGGATAGGCGCCCTGGGGATCGAGGTCAGATGCGACGTATTCACGATACTTGAGAGCACCGTGCCTGATAAAGATCTTGCCGGCCGCCTTGGCTAGTTTGCGGTACTCGGCGACCTTTTCCTCGGCGATAGGGACGAGATACAGGTCAGCGTATTTTGACATTACTTTCTCCTGATGCGATCAAGTGTAGCACAGACGCGTGACACCGCTCAGGTGAGCAATAGTTCGCCAATATCAAGACCGTTTCGGACGCATATTCGATTTGAGTACGCGTTTCCGGAGCCGGATCGATTTAGGAGTGACCTCGATCAATTCGTCGTCTGCAATGAACTCCAGCGCTCGCTCGAGCGACATCTCACGCACCGGCACTAGCCGCATGGCTTCGTCGGCCGAGGTTGTGCGCATATTGGTCAGCTTTTTTTCTTTGATCGCGTTGACATCGAGGTCAACACTGCGTGCATTCTCGCCGATGATCATGCCTTCATAGACCTTGACCTGCGGTTTGACGAAAAGCGTCCCGCGTTCCTGCAAATTATAAAGTGCGTATGTGTTGGTCTCGCCCATTCGATCGGCGACGAGGCTGCCTGTTTGTCGCGAACGCATCTCGCCCTGCCATTTATCAAAACGCAGGAAAAGCGTATTGAGCAGCCCGGTACCCTTGGTCTCTGTCAGGAACTCGCCGCGGAAGCCGATCAGCCCGCGAGAGGGCACCTCGAACTCCAGCCTGACGCGTCCCGATCCGTTGTTGATCATTTTCGTCATCTGGCCTTTGCGTCGGCCCATCGCTTCGGTGACGACGCCTATGAATTCATCAGGCACATCGACGACGACACGCTCGATCGGCTCAAGCAGTTCGCCTGTCGCCTCATCACGTTTGGTGATGACCTCCGGCTTTGAGACCTGCAGTTCGTAGCCTTCGCGGCGCATCATCTCGATCAGGATCGCCAGCTGCAGTTCTCCGCGGCCGGAGACCTTGAATTGCTCCGCTGCGTCCGTCTGTTCGACCCGCAGAGCGACGTTGCCGAGCAGTTCGCGATCGAGACGCTCTTTGATCTGGCGAGAGGTGACGAACTTGCCTTCAAGGCCCGAGAACGGCGAGGTGTTGACGCCGAAGATCATCGAGATCGTCGGTTCATCGACCGCGATCACGGGCAGCGGTCTCGGATTCTCGGCGGAAGTGATGGTCTCGCCGATCTCAACTTCGTCGAACCCTGCAAGGGCAACGATCTCGCCGACGCCCGCCTTATCGACCGTAACACGCTCCAGATTCTCGAACACGAACAGTTCCTTGACGCGGGTTCTTACAAGCGATCCGTCGCGGCGTGAAACTGCGACCTCCTGATTCTTGGCGATCTCGCCCGAAAAGATGCGGCCGATCGCCAAGCGCCCAACGAATTGGTTGTAGTCGATATTTGCAACAAGCAGTTGGAGGCTGTCGTCGCGCAACGCATGCGGTGCCGGTATGGTCTCGATGATCTGATCGAATAGCGGTATCAGGTTCTTGCCCTCGTCGGCAAGGTCTTTCTTTGCGATGCCGTCACGCGAGATCGAGTATAGGATCGGGAACTCGATCTGTTCGTCGTTGGCTCCGAGGTCGATGAATAGGTCGTAGATCTCGTTGACGACCTCTTCGGGACGGGCATCCTGACGATCGATCTTATTTACGAGTGCGATGGCGGGCAGTTTGAGTTCCAATGCTTTCCTCAGAACAAAACGCGTTTGAGGCAAGCAGCCTTCCGCCGCATCGACCAGCAGCACGATGCCGTCCACCATCTTGAGCACGCGCTCGACCTCGCCGCCAAAATCCGCGTGGCCCGGCGTATCGACGATGTTGATCTTGTGATCGCCGTATCGGACGCTGGTGTTCTTGGCCATGATGGTGATGCCGCGTTCGCGTTCCAGGTCCATCGAGTCCATTACGCGGTCCTGCACCTCTTCGTTGTCGCGGTATGTGCCCGATTGCTGAAGCATTGCATCGACAAGCGTAGTTTTGCCGTGGTCAACGTGGGCGATAATGGCGATATTGCGGATCTTGTCAGTGGTCATCATAGAGTGCATCCCGGCTCGCAAAGTAAACAGGTATGATGACCGATTTGCGTTCGGAAAACAAACACGGCGTCTCGAGGCCGCTGCCAGGGCTTGTCTGCGGAAACAAAAAAAGGCCGGACGCTGGGCCCGGCCTTTGGTCTCGAATGCATCTGTGGTCAGATGCTGTCCTTGCCAAGTTTAAGGTTGTTCTTCACCTCGAAGACGCCCGGGATCGTGTTGGCGATCACTCCGGCAAGGTCACGATCGCCGGAGTTGTTGACGTAGCCCTCGAGCGTGATCCGGCCATTCTCAACGATGATCCGAACCTCGGGGCCCACTTCCCACAGATAGCGGCTCAGTCCGCGTTCGGCAAATGCCCTGAATACAGAACGCCTGATCCGGTCGTCGTACGGCGAAGGCGGCAGCATCTCGATCTTGTTCACTACTCGGCCGACGCCGTCGATGTCCTTTACGGCCTGTTCAGCCGCGCGTATCGTGCCGAGCGAATAGACCTTGCCGCTGAGCGTTACAGTGTCGCCATTCCTCTCGAACGAAATATGGTCATATACACCATAATTCGGGAGTTTGGCGATGGACTTGAATATCTTTTGATCAAGTGTGCGAGGCGGTTTGGCCGATTGGCCAAATATCGCAGGTGCGGCCACGGCCGCAATGACCAATGCAATTATCACAAATGTCAGGATCCGTTTCACTTTCATTGCCTTTTCCACCTCCTAGCACGGCATTTCGCCGCTTCTGACAATTAGAAGCCGGAACGGGGCAAATGTTTGCCAAAATTTCGCATTCTAGTGCGTAACGCCGATCTGCCGTATCGCCTCGTAAAGAACGATCCCGACGCTTGTAGCGAGATTGAGGCTGCGGACCTCGGGGTTGGACATCGGGATCGTTAGGCATTGGCCGGAGTTCTCGGCGAGCAGATCGCTCGGCAGGCCGCGAGTTTCCGGCCCGAAGATTAGACAATCACCAATTTGGAATCCGGCGTCTGTGTAGGGACGTTCCGTCCTGGTAGTCAGATACCAGAACCGCGAGTCGGGAAGTAGCTGATAAAGAGCTTCGATATCGATATGACGATGGAGTTTCACATGTTCCCAATAGTCGAGGCCCGAACGCCGCAGCGTCCGGTCGTCCATCCTGAATCCGGTCACTCCGACTACGTGGAGGACGGTTTGGGTCGCGGCACAAAGCCGGGCGATGTTGCCCGTATTTGGCGGAATCTCCGGTTCGAATAAAGCGACGTGAAGCATAACAGCGGGCGTCAAAGACTAGATAACCTTGCATCTTTTTACGCGTAAATTTCATCATTTACAAGAGTTGCGGCCCGGGCCGGACTGCATAGCCGAGCATGGTTGTGCTACAATCCGCAGTTGCTCAACAAAGCCTAGATCTGGAGACCACTTGGTGAACCTTCGCATTATCCGACCATTGTTCTGTGTTCTGACGATCGCATTTTTGGCAGTGATCGCTTGCCCGCAAACGCCGGGCGGCCCCGAGCCGGGAGCTCCGAAGAATGAGAAACCGGCCAAGCCATCGCCTACGCCCGATCCAAAAGCTCCGCCGAAACCGGCGACCGCGGATCAGGTGATCGAGACGTCGCTTTTCATATACGGCCTCGGCGGGGGACGGGCTAAGCTCGACCAGATACGAAAGACATCGGTCGAACGCGGCCGGTCCGTAGTACCGGCGGGACGCGGCACCGAGACGATCTCATACGAACGAACCGTGATCCGCGGCGAGAATACGGACAAGGACAAGGTCCGATTCGATCAGGATCGGCCAAACGCGAGATACGCTCTGGTCTCGGTCGATGGCCGCACTTTCGGCGTTTATAACAACACGATCTTTACTCCGAGCGACGACGCGGTGGCTAATTTTCTGAATTCCATATATCACGGCGTCGAAGCAATGCTCCGATACAAGGAGAACGGCTCGAAGGTCGATCTCGCCGGCCGGGAAAAGGAGATGGGTGTCGAATACTACTTGATCGATGTAACCGATACCAAGGAACGCAAGACCCGGTTCTATGTCAGCGTCAAGACCTTTAGAGTAATGAAGCTCACTTATTCACTCGGCGGTGTCGAATACACGCGAAAGTTCTACAATCAGAATTACACCCAAGGGACGCTGGTCGCATACAGGAGCGTATTGACCGCCGGTGACCGCGTGGTCGAGGAAACGGACATAAGCAGCGTCACATTCGGGCAGAAAGTGGATGAGGACCTTTTTAGGGCAGAGTAGCAGCAAAATTCTGCAACCTTCGTGGCCGCCGGGCGTGATGAAATCCGTCGGGCGGTTTTTGTTTTTCCCGGCCGCAGCCCCGATCGCGGCCCTTGGCCGGCGGTCTGCCGGAAATGACTTGCTGGGGGACATAAGCCTGAGTGTTTGACAGCTCGACCACAGATCACGAGCTGATAGCAGCCGCTCGGGGCGGCGACGAATCGGCGTTCGCTGAGATCGTGGAGCGATATCGCGGGCAGATAACGAACTTCGTTTATCGTCTGCTGAATGACTATGACGAGGCTGTCGATCTGGCACAGGAGACGTTCGTGCGGGTTTATTTCGCAATGGATCGCTACCATACGCAATACGCCTTTTCGACATATATTTACAGGATCGCGTCAAATCTGGCGATAAGCGAGATACGCCGCCGAAAGCGGCGAAAGCTGATGTCGCTCACGGGATTGTTCCGGTCCGAAGAGGAGAGCGAGGTCGAATTTCAGCCGCCGGATGTCAGGCCGCTCGCGGACGAGATGCTTATAGAGACCGAACGCGATCTGCTGATCGCTAAGGCCATCGAGGCGCTGCCGGAGCGGTATCGGCTGCCGATCGTTCTGAGGGATGTGGAGGGCCTTGCATACGAAGAGGTCGCATCGGTGCTCGGGCTCGGTCTCGGCACCACAAAATCACGCATCAGCCGGGGCCGCGGGCTGCTGCGTTCTAAACTAGCGGATCAGTTCGAGGCGTAAATGTTAGACGAAAAACAGGCGTCAGACGAGATCGAGAGCGATGTGGCCGAACTTCTGCGGTCGCTGCGTCGCGTCGATGCGCCCGGAGATATGCTTTTCCGCATTCGAGCTCGCATCGCCGATCGCGCACCGCGCGGCGGACTCGGCTGGCGAGCCGTGCTTGCTTACGCGATGCCTCTCGCCCTACTTGCGGCAGGTGTGATCGCGTATCTGGCCCTGCTTGGAGGCTCGCCGGAAACGGTGGTCGATGAATCGGCCGCGGTAAATGCTCCCATCCTGATCAACGCCGAGCCGCCGTCGACGGCTCCTGATGTGGCAATTGAGACCGTGGCGACGAACCGACGTGAGGTGTCGGCCACGAATTCGTCTGCTGCCCAGCCTTCCCGAACGGGCTCGCAGGCCTTAGATGTCAGAGATAACAGAACGACCTCGACCGATGAAGCCGCCAGAGAGGGCCGCCGGATCATGCCTAGGGGGATGGAGACCAGGCAGCGAGACGGTCACAAGCCGCGAGATTTTCAGGAACCTGTCTTTTTGTCGCCGTCTGACGTGCTTGATCAGATCGGCCTCAAGGTCGTGTCCGTAGATGGCGGCCTAAGAGTCGAGTCGGTACGAGATCGAAGCCTCGCCGGCAGGTCCGGCGTGCGTCAGGGAGACGTGATCGAGGCCATAGATGACCGCAAGATCGATAAGAATTCAATGCTCTCGGTTCCTTTCAACGGACGCATCCTCAAAGTGGTTCGAGACGGCACGCCGGTCGTCGTAGAACTCAAGCCCTGACCGATCCCTTGCCCCGACCGCGACATAGAGAAGCCGGCCTTCTGTCTGGTATAATCGTGCCTTGCGCAGATCCGAATGCGGGAGCAATTATTATGAGAATTCGGCCTTTGTCCTCGTTGATCGTGTTAGCGATCCTGTCAGCCGGCTTGCCGTTTGGAGCGTTGGCACGAAGCGTGTCCGCCGACATTGTGATAAACAATGCGAACATCCGGACCATGGACGCGAGCCGAACGGTCGTACGGTCGCTTGCGATACTGAACGGCAGGATCGTCGCGCTCGGTGCCGAATCCGATACCAAGCCGTTGATCGGCCCATCCACAAAGGTGATCGATGCCGGCGGCAAGACTATCGTTCCCGGATTCAACGACGCTCATGTGCATTTCATGGAAACGGGGATGCAGTTGTCATCGGTGGACCTGCGCGACGCAAAAACGCCGCAGGAATTCGTAAGCCGGATCGCCGCGTTCGCTAAGAAACTGCCAAAAGGTCGTTGGATACTCGGCGGGCAATGGGACCACGAGAATTGGACGCCGAACGATCTGCCGACAGCGGCGATGATCGATGCCGTGACGCCTGACAATCCAGTTTTTGTCAACCGGCTCGACGGGCATATGTCGCTGGCTAACAGCCTCGCAATGCGGCTGGCTGGCGTGAGCCGCGATACGAAGGATGTCGATGGCGGAGTGATCGTGCGCAATGCGGCAGGCGATCCGACCGGTATTTTCAAGGACGCAGCGCAGGCCTATATCGAGAAAGTGATCCCGGAGGCTCCTTTCGAACAGAAACTCGAGGCTGCGAAAGCGATGAGCGACTACGCGGCCTCGCTCGGTGTGACAAGCGCTCAGGATATGTCTGGCGGCCGCGATGTCGGCGTTTATCAGGAACTGCTGCGGCAGGGCAAATTGAATACTCGCATATACGGATGCTCGCCGCTTGCCGACTACAAACGCTGGTCAAATACCGGTATCCATTACGCGTTTGGTTCGGCTATGCTCCGCGTCGGCTGCCTGAAAGGATATACCGACGGCAGCCTCGGATCCACGACCGCATGGTTCTTTGACCCGTATCTGGACGACCCGACCACCAGCGGTCTGCCGATGGCCGATGTCATGACAACGATGAAGAGCGATATCATCGCAGCGGACAAGGCGGGGCTTCAGATAAATATCCACGCGATCGGCGATCGTGCAAATGCGACGATACTGGATTATTACGCCGATCTTGACCGAACGAATGGCCCCCGCGACCGCCGATCACGGATAGAGCATGCGCAGCACTTGAGGCAGCAGGACATCGCAAGGTTCGGCAGGCAAAAGGTCATTGCGTCGATGCAGCCGTTCCACGTGATCGACGACGGCCGCTGGGCATGGAAACGGCTCGATGAGAAACGCCTAAAGGGCACTTACGCCTTCCGAACGCTGCTCGACACGGGAGCGGTCCTGGCTTTTGGTTCGGATTCGCCGGTGGCTCCGCTTGATCCGCTTCAGGGCATCTATGCTGCGGTCACACGACGAACCCTCGACAACAAGAATCCGTCGGGGTGGATACCGGAGCAAAAGATTTCTGTCGATGAGGCAGTTCGTGCGTTCACGTACGGCTCGGCATACGCTGAGTTCCAAGAGAACGAAAAAGGCTCGATCGAGATCGGCCGGTTAGCCGACCTGGTCATACTCTCGGACGACATTTTTGTCATCGAGCCTGTTAAGATCAAGGATGTCACGGTGCTAAAGACGATCGTGGACGGCCGCGTCGTTTTCGAAAGAAAATAGCGATCACGGTGCCGCAGATACGTCGGAATTTCAGAGAAATACTTTCCAATATGAAGAACTTATTTTTTACTATCATGTTCGCGGCCATTTTGGCCGCAGGTGCATTCGGCCAAGAGGCCGGTGAGAAACGGAAGCCTACCGAAGCCGATAAGATAGCGGCCATCCCGTCGTCGGGATATCTGAAACGCGGCGAACCGATCGGCGGTGCAAAGAAAGTTTCGCTTGCTCGAGTGATGGCCGATCCGGCTAAATTTGCCGGTAAGACGGTGATCGTGGAAGGCGTCGTTGTCAGATCGTGCAAGACCGAAGGCTGTTGGGCCGAGGTCGCTCCGAATGCAGATGCCAAGAGCGTCCGCGTAAAGATGAAGGACCATTCTTTCTTCATCCCGCTCCAGTCGGCGGGATCGTATGCGCGAGTTCAGGGCACGGTCCAGGTCAAGACCCTCTCTAAGGCGCAGGTCGATCACATGATCGAAGAGGACGGAGCCAAGTTCGATAAGATCAACCCCGACGGGACCGTCACGGAAGTGTCGTTCGAGGCGACGGGGATAGAGCTTACGGCTCGCAAGAAAAGCTATTGACCTTCGATAGTTTCAGGATACGAGACGTCCTCATCGACCCGCCGCTGATACTTTCACCGATGGCGGGCGTGACGGACTATACGTTTCGCCGGCTGATAAAACGCCGTGGCGGTGTTGGCCTGGTCGTGTCGGAGTTCATATCGGTCGAAGGGCTAACGCGAAATAATCCGAAATCAAAACGTCAGATGCGTTTCGATGAGGACGAGCGTCCGTTTGCCGTGCAGATATTCGGCGGCAGGCCGGAGCGGATGGCGATGGGCGCCGAGATGGCCGAAGAGGTCGGTGCCGACATTCTGGACGTGAACTGCGGCTGTCCCGCCCCAAAAGTGGTCAAAAATGGCGGCGGGTCGGGTTTGCTCCGCGAACCTCAACTGCTGGAAACGATCCTGAAGGAGATCAAGAAGAGCATCTCGATCCCTCTGACGCTCAAATTGCGGATCGGGTATTCTGATTCGTCGATAAATGTGGTCGAGATCGCGAAGATGGCCGAGCAATGCGGCGTCGAGCACATTCAGGTGCACGGCCGCACTCGCGAACAAGGTTACAAGGGACTGGCGGATTGGGATTGGATCCGCAGGGTCAAGGAGTCAGTTCGAGTCCCAGTGTCGGGGAACGGCGACATAACCACGCTCGAGTACGGACTCAGGAAATGGCGTGAATCGGGCGTGGACGGCATACTGATCGGACGCGGGGCGATGCAGAATCCGTGGATATTTCGGCAATTCGCCGATCTGATCGCGGGGAGCGAGCCTTATCAGCCGGACATTGCGGAGAAAAAGGCGGTGCTGTTGGAATTTTTTGCGATGTGCCGCGAAGAGATGCCCGAGCTCATAGCCCTGGGCAAGATGAAGCAGCTCGCCGGCCAATTCACAAAAGGACTTGTTGGCGGTGCACAGTTTCGCCAGACGCTGTATCATTCGCAAAGCGCGGACGAGATCCTGGATAATATCCAGACCTATTTCGAGACGCTCGGACGCCGTGCGACGTTTGGCGACGGAGTGGTCGAGGCAGATGCCGACGCCGACCTTACGTTCGAGACGTGCGAGGCTCCGGCGGCCATTGGTGCAACCCAAAGGGTGTGAACGACGTCTGAGAGAACGTAGTACCGACCGACACGAACAGCGAGGAAAATATGAAGAGAACCGTAACGATGTTTGCGGCCGTGCTGCTGCTGACTGCCGCCGCATTTGGCCAGAAAATAAAGCCTGAAGAGATCATTGCAAAGAGCCTGGAAGCGATAGGGACCGCAGAAGCCCGCGGTGCGCTCAAAAATATGACGCATTCGGGAGATATGACTTTTGCCCAGGGCCCGACCGACCAGGCACCGGCAGGCGGCCGCGGCGTAATGGCGTCCGAGGGGAACAAATTCGTTCTCGTGATGACCTTTCCCATACCGATCTATCCGATGGACAAGATGGCGTTTGACGGCAAAAGCGTCCGCGTCGGGTTCTCGCGGCCGGGTGTCCGCTCTGGGCTTGGCGAGTTTCTCGAAGGCTGTCCCGAGATACTCCGCGAAGGGCTGCTCGGCGGTGTTCTCAATACGGGATGGGCATTGATCGATCCGGCATCGCGTGGAGCAAAGCTCTCGTCCGAGGGTATCAAAAAGATCGATGGCCGCGAGGTGTATGTCCTGTCGTACAATCCAAAAAAGGGCGGGAATACCAAGATCCGGCTCTATTTTGACAAGGAATCGTTCCGCCACGTCCGGACGGAATATTCGCGGATAATGTCAGCCCAAATGGGTGCGACGCCTGAAGCGTCCGCCAGGCAGTTAGAAAATACCGAAACGCTTACCGAAGATTTCCTTGATTTCAAGACCGAAAACGGCCTCACGCTGCCTAGGACGTACAAGTTCAAGATGTTCGTTGAGAAGGGTAAGGCTACGCGTGAGTATTTTTACTCGATGACGGTCGTCGAGTCGTTCTACAATCAAGAGCTGGATGCGAATTCCTTTGATATCGGCACTTAAGCACGTAGCGGCGGCCCTCGCGATCATGATATCGGGAGCGGTCGCCGGCATTTCAGCACAGAGCACGGATGTGCGTTCACCGGCAGCCGTCGAACCGTATTCGATCCGTACGTCGGCAGCATACACGGTCGTCCTGTTGCGCAAAGCCGAGTTGGAGGCCGATCTGGCGACCTATTTGGACGACTACACCGAGTCGAACCCGAAGGTCGTCGATACTCGATTCGAGCTCGATCAGCTCAATCGGGACATCGACAAGCTGTTTGCGACCAAACCGACCGAGACGGCAAAACTCACGGAATCACTGGGTAAGATGGTCGTTCGAAAGGCGGCCCTCGCAGCCGAATATAATCGGCTTCTGCTCACATACACTCCCGAGCACCCGCTCGTAAAACGCGCAAAGAAAAAGGCCGAGGTATTCGCTTCGGCCGTAAAACAATTGATCGGATAGAGCCAGGTTCTATTTGCCTGCCGGCTTTGCCTTGCGTTCGTCGGCGAACAGGATAGGCGACACCAGCGGCCTGTAGGTATCGTTGATCTTGATGTAGGCATCTTCGCGGAGCCTGGCCATGAATTTCTTGGTCGCTTCGGGAGCTTTTTCCTGCAGTATAGCCAGACGAACGGCGTTCTCGTCGAACTGAGCTTCGCCATTCGGGAGCTCGCGTTTGTCCACGCGGAGTATCGCCATGCCAAGTTCGTCCACGGCGAACGGCGCGGTGAATTCGCCGACCTTGACCCCTTTGAGCGGGTCACCTACGACCTCGACGATCTCAGATACCCGCAGGTCCTCGAGCTTGCCTTTTCCGTCGGAGATGATCGGCGTGTCGCCGGATTCTTTGGCTATTTTGTCAAAATCGCCGCCGGCCAGCAGTTGAGCGTAGATCTGTTTCGCCTTTTCGCGAACGGCCTTTTCGTCACGTCCTGCAAAACTCAGGAACATTTCACTGAACGAAACCGTTTCGGGCTTAAGGAACTTGCCTTTGTTTGCCTCGAAATACGCTTTCACCTCGCGGCCCGACGCTTCCCAATAGAGTTTTGACTGCACCTCACGCTGTATTAGCCGGTCGCGAGTGGCCTGTTTTCGCCACATTTCGCGGAGGTCGTCCGGCTCGACGCCCTGCGAACGCATCATCTGATATAGCGCGTCGAGCGTTCTCACGTTGTTCTGCTTCATGATCTCGACGAATCGTTGGTTCAGCGTCGCATCCACATCCTGATCGAGCCCGGCCTCTTTTGCCTTTTGGATCATCAACTCCTCGTTGATCAGATTCGCGATCAGCTCACCCTCGCGTTCGTTGACCAGACGCTCAGCTTCCTGTCGAGTCTTGCCGTCCTGTATGTAGGATTCGATCACGAATTTCTTTTCGCGTTTGATCCGCGAAAGGGTTATCACGCTGTCGTTAACCTGAGCGACGACCTCGTCCACCACACGAACTTCGGTTTCCTGGGCCGAAATAAAGGAAAAGCCGAGGAGCAGGATACCGGCTAGACCGCCGAGTCGGAACATTTTATTCATCAAAAACTCCATCATTCGGGCAAATGAAACTTATATCGTTCACCGCCGCCAATTGCAACTCTGGGGTTTGATGCTTTCGAGGGGCCGAGGGTTCGTCAAAGTCGTTAACGGAGGCATTTTCTGGCATCGCGGACGGATTCGGTATTTCCTTTAATTGTCGGGTCTGCCTCGCCCGTAGCTCAAAACCAGATGACAACCAAGTGCCGAGATTGCGGTTTCGTCAACTTTTCTTCCGATCCGGATTGCCCGCGCTGTTCGAACAATGACCTTCTGACCGTCGATGCCGTATCTACTCGACCGGGCGTGCTTCGCCGGATCGTGATCTGCATTGCCGTATGCATCGGAGCGGTCGCGGCGTTCCACTTTTCGCTTATTTTGACCTCCGAACCGCTTCGGCCGGACGAAAGGGCGGCAATAGAGCGTTCGATCTCGGTCCTGGAGGAACGCGGATTCACCAGAGAGGCGTTCCTGCTCAGAAGGCTGGCCATTTTCCGGCGATCAGATAATTGGTTCAACTCCATCTCGCCCAAGGAGAATGCGTTCGCCGCGACGAATTTCCCGTTCGAGATCGTGACGCTTTATCCGGACCTGTTCACCTATCCGTACGATGACGTTGAGCGAGCTGCGATCCTGCTGCATGAATCCAGGCATCTGGCGGGCGGCGACGAACGCGACGCTTATGAATTCGTGTGGCGCAGCCGCGACCGGCTCGGGTGGTCGCAGGAGAGATATGTTCATTCGCCGACTTGGCGAAACGTCCGCACGCAGACTCGCGAGGTTGTGCCGCACCTTTTCCAATGCGAATTCAACGAAGAGAACGACTGCACCGAAGTGTCTAGATTCGATCGTCGCTGACAGCGGCGAGAGCCCGATAAGCTGCGGCGATCGGAGCGTCACCCGGTTCCAGAGAAACACGCAAAATGCCGCTCGGCGAGAACGTAGCGCCCGGCTCAACCTCGATAAATCTCATCAGCGCTTCTGGCGAAACGCGGGCTTGATCGCCGAGTTTGATAGCGATGCCGTCGGCGGTCCTGTCTATAGATACGATCGCGACACGCTCGGCAAATTTTCTGAGGCGGCCGTATTCGAACAGGTTCTCGACACTTCGCGGGATGCGGCCGTACCGATCTTCGACCTCGGACCTAATAGCAGCGAGTTCCTCATCGCCTCCGGCAGACGCGATACGCTTATAGGTTCGCAGCCGCTGGCCGGCGTCGCTGATCAGATCCTGCGGTATCGAGACGTCGACGCCCAGATTGATCGAAACGCTCACATCGTCGGCGATCTCGTCGCCTCGCATCTCGGCGATCGTGCGTTCGAGCATCTTTGTGTAAAGGTCGAAGCCGAGAGCGTCGAGGTGGCCTGACTGCTGTCCGCCGAGTATGTTGCCGGCTCCGCGAAGTTCGAGGTCGAGAGCCGCGAGCCGGAATCCTGCACCGAGATCTGAGAACTCGCGGATGGCGGACAACCTGCGCCGAGCGATCGGAGTGAGCTCCAATTCGCTCGGGATCAGCAGGTATGCGTAGGCACGGCGATTAGACCGCCCGACACGGCCTCGCAGCTGATAGAGCTGCGATAGTCCGTAGTTATCGGCACGATTTATGATGATCGTGTTCGCTCGCGGTATGTCGATCCCGTTCTCGATGATCGTCGTAGCGACGAGGACGTCGTATTTGTAGTCGATGAAATCGAGCATGACCTGCTCCATTTCCTTTTCGTTCATTTGGCCGTGGCCTACCGCAACGCGTGCTTCGGGGACTATCTTTTTGATCAATGCCGCGACAGAATCGATAGATTCGACGCGATTGTGTATAAAGAATATCTGGCCGCTCCGGCTTAGCTCGAGCTCCACGGCAGATCGTATTACGCCCTCAGAGAATTGGACGACCTGAGTATTGATCGCCAGGCGGTCGCGCGGCGGCGTTTCGATCACCGACATATCGCGCATCCCGATGAGCGACATATTCAACGTGCGAGGTATGGGCGTCGCGGATAGAGTAAGCACGTCCACTTTTTTCTTAAGTTGTTTCAGCTTCTCTTTGTGCCCGACACCGAAACGCTGTTCTTCGTCAACCACCACCAGTCCAAGCTTGGGCAGCTTTACGTCGTTCGAGAGCAGCCTATGCGTGCCGATCAGTACGTCGAGATCGCCTTTCTCCGCCGCCGAGGCGACCTCTTTTTGTTCCTTTGCGGTACGAAATCGAGATATCAATTCGACCTTGATCGGGAACGCCGCAAATCGTCGAGTAAATGACTCGAAGTGCTGATAGGCCAGGATCGTGGTCGGCGCCAGGACTGCGACCTGTTTGCCGTCCATCACGGCCTTGAATGCGGCGCGCATGGCGACCTCGGTCTTGCCGTAACCGACATCGCCTATGATCAGGCGGTCCATCGGAACGGGAGCCTCCATGTCGCTTTTGACGTCTTCGATCGCCGACGCCTGATCGGCCGTAAGCTCATACGGGAATGCGTCCTCGAATTCATGCTGCCAGGGAGCGTCCGGTGGGAACGCATGGCCTCGCACGAGCTTTCGTTCGGCATAGAGCTTGAGCAATTCGTCGGCCATGTCGCGCATGGCTCGCTTTGCTTTCGCCTTCGTCTTCTGCCAGCCGATGCCGCCGAGTCGGTCGAGCCGTGCTTCGGCCGTTTCGCCTGACGAGTACCGTGAGACGAGGTCCATGCGTTCGACCGGAACGAAAAGCTTTGCGTTGTCGGCGTATATGAGGAGCATGAACTCGCGTTCGGTGCCCTGAGACGAAATGGTCTGCAGCCCGTCGAACCGACCGATCCCGTGATCTATGTGGACGACGAGGTCGCCGGGTTTGAGATCGCGGAAATCCGATATGAAAGCCCCGAGCCGCGAGCGCGAAGCACGAACCGGCGGCTGAGCTGATCGAGCGGCTGTTTCGCCCGTTTCGCCGAGAATGTCCGATTCCGTGACAAAGCGCATCCCGCTTCCCGGTAATTCAAATCCGGACGAGAGCGAGCCGATACGTATCCGCTCCATTGGCAGGTATTTGCCGCGATCACGTAGCACCTCGGCGATGCGCTCGGCCATACCGTGCGTCTCGGCCACGATCTCGACCGAACCATCGTATTCGGCCGCAAAAGCTGCGATATCGCCGTGATATCGCCTCGTGGAACGCGAGCTGATCGTGATCTCCTCAGCCTTTGCGGCTTTCGGAAACAGAAAAAGCGGGTGTCCATCGTCGCCGAGTGCGAACTGTTCGTCCTCGGCTGCCGCCGTACGGCCGAGAGCACGCAGCTCGACCCGTTGGCGGCCGTCGAGAGAAGTTCTTAGGTCGGACGCCGGGACGAACAGCTCGTGAGGCTCGAGCCCAATGTCCCCGAATTCGCTCAACTGCAGGTGGCGTGAATTGAAATGGTCGTAGAGCGCTATGAGTGTGGATTCGATCATTGCCGGCTCGTCTATTACGAGCAAATGGCCGTGCAGATAGTCGAGTGCCGTGCCCTCGAGCCGACGACACAACGGAAAAAGGAATTCCCAGCCGGGGAAAGTTTCACCGTCGTCTGCTAGTTCCGTCCGGTCGCGGAGGTTTCGTGCGAAACGCTCGTCGGCAAATCGTTCTTTCGCGTACAGGGACCAGGCCCGCATCTCGTCAGGACCGGCGGCAAACTCACGCATAGGTGCTACGGAAGTTTCTCGGAGCTGCTCGATCGAGAGCTGAGTCTCGGGGTCGAACGTTCGTATCGAGTCAACCGTGTCGCCGAAAAATTCGATCCGCACCGGGACCGAGGCATCGGGCGACCAGAGGTCAACAATTCCGCCTCTGAGAGAGTATTGGCCCGGCCCGTAGAGAGGCTCTTCGCGAACGTGACCGACCGACACCAAACGTTCGACCAAAGCCTCGGGCGGCATCTCGTCGTCGCGGCGGAGTTCGATCCCGAGCCCGGCCGCGGCCGCAGGCGTGAGCGTCCGCTGGATCACTGACCTTTCGGACA
>JAHBSM010000009.1 GCA_019639115.1 Acidobacteriota bacterium
ATTATCTCCGACTCCTGTTCGCCAGGGCGGGCAGGACTTTCTGCCATGTGTGCGGTCGCGAGGTATTAAAGGATTCACCTGAGTCCGCTGCTAATGCCGTTTTGTCGGAGTTAACTGCCGGGGAACGGTTCTACGTCATGTTTCCGATCGCTCCGTCTTCAGACTCGGGCAAAGACACGAAAAAGCGAAATAAAAAAACAGCGACAAAAGCCGACCTCAGCACTCAGGCTCACTTGATGTCGCTGATGCAGCAGGGCTTTACACGACTTGTGAGAGACGGCGATGTCATCGAGCTCACCCGGCCTGAGGATTTCCCTTTTGGCGCGCTTGACGGCGTCAATGTGTTGGTCGATCGGTTGAGATCCTCACCCGGTATCCGCGGACGGCTGATCGATTCCCTCGAGATCTGTTTCCGCGAGGCCCACGAGGCCACGATACGAACTGCGGACGGCAAGGAATTGCGGTTTTCCGACGAGTTCGTTTGCAAATACGATGGTACCCGATATGAGGAGCCCGAGCCTCACCTGTTCAGTTTCAATTCACCGTTCGGAGCTTGTCCGACCTGTCAGGGTTTTGGGAATACGATCGGCGTGGACATGGGACTCGTCATCCCCAACCCACTGCTCTCGATCAAGAGCGGCGTGATAGACCCGTTCACCAGGCCAGCCCATGCATGGGCACAAAAGGAACTCTTGCGATATGCCCAACAAGCCGGGATCGATGTCTCTGTGCCATTTGTCGATCTAGGCGAGGACGTTCAGCAGAAGATCGTGAACGGCGACAAAGGCTGGCGAGGTGTAAAAGGGTTCTTTACCTGGCTTGAAAGCAAGAAATATAAACTCCATGTGCGAGTGTTCCTTGCTAAATATCGCGGCTACACGCGTTGTCCGGACTGTGACGGCCAGAGGCTCAGACAGGAGGCTCGCGACATAAAGGTCGGCGACATATCGCTGCCCGACGCCTTGGCAATGTCCATAGATGATTCGTACCGGTTCTTTGACTCGCTTGAGCTCGACGCGGAGCGTGCGGCCATAGCTGACAAGGTACTGCTTGAGATACGAAGAAGATTAAAGTTCCTGGTTGATGTCGGACTCGGTTACCTGACGCTGGACAGGCTGGCCGCAACTCTCTCGGGCGGCGAAGCCCAGCGGATACAGCTTGCGACCAATCTTGGTTCCCTGCTTGTCGGGACACTGTACGTCCTCGACGAACCGAGTATTGGACTGCATCCCAGAGATAATGACCGGCTCGTCAAGATCCTCGAGGGCTTGCGTGACATTGGCAATACGGTCGTTGTGGTCGAGCATGACGAGGACACGATGCGGGCGGCCGATAACATCATAGATATCGGAGTACATGCCGGCGAACTCGGAGGGGAACTCGTTTATCAGGGAGATATGGCCGGCCTCCTGAAGAACGACCGGTCACTGACCGCTAGATACCTTCGGGGCGACGCTGAGATACGTATTCCGCAGACTCGCAGAAAGCCCGCAAAACGCCGAATCGAGATCATAGAAGCTCGCGAGAACAATCTCAAGAATATCTCTGTGACCATACCGCTCGATATGCTTGTCTGCATCACAGGCGTATCAGGTTCCGGCAAATCGACCCTGATACACGATATCCTCTATGCGGGTATCAAAAAGAAACGCGGCGAATGGACGGGGAGCGTTGGATTCTGCAAAGAGATCGCCGGAGCCGACAACATTGATGACGTTATACTGGTAGATCAATCGCCGATCGGACGTACGCCGCGCTCCAATCCGGTCACATACATTAAAGCCTACGACCCGATACGCGAGGTATTTGCGTCCACCAATGCGGCACGGGCAAAGGGATTCAATGCGTCTCATTTTTCGTTCAACGTGCCCGGCGGACGCTGCGAGACTTGTCAGGGCAGCGGGGTCGTGACCATCGAGATGCAGTTCCTAGCCGATGTGGACCTGACGTGCGAGGACTGTCGCGGCACAAGATTCAAACGCGAGATCCTCGATGTCAGATATAAGGGAAAGAACATTCACGAGGTCCTCGAGATGACTATCTCGGAGGCGATAGCATTCTTCAAGGACATCGCAAAGATCGTTTCGCGGCTAAAAGTGCTCGCGTCGGTCGGACTCGGGTATCTAAGGCTTGGGCAATCTGCCACAACACTGAGCGGCGGCGAGGCACAACGAGTAAAACTCGCGTCGCATCTCGCTCAGAGGTCGTCGTCGAGAACGCTTTTTATCTTTGATGAGCCAACTACCGGACTTCATTTCGATGACATAAGCAAGCTTTTGTCCGCATTCCGTTCGCTTCTCGATAATGGCGGCAGCCTTGTCGTGATAGAACACAACCTCGATGTGGTCAAGACCGCAGACCACGTGATAGATCTTGGGCCAGAGGGCGGGATCGGCGGAGGAATGGTCGTTGCGACCGGAACTCCGGAGGAGATCGCTGCATCAGAAGGATCGCTTACCGGCAAGTTTCTCAAGCCGCTGCTTGGTTAGTCGTCGCCAAACCGCTCCCGCCAGTGAGGAGCGATGTACTGCATTACCTTGCAGTCACAATAGCCGCCGTTCTCGTTGAGCCAAGCCGTCAGCCGCGGAAAGTCGAGCCGCTTTTCCATCATGTACCGCATCGCGTGCCGCAAACTGTGATTGCACTCCGATTCAAACAATTCGTCCTCGATGAAATCAAGCAGCTTGCTTATGCTTTCTTCACCGGCCGGGAGTCCATTGATAAATTCGTCTAGTTCCTCGCCGCTCAACTGACTGAGGTTCTCGATCTCAAGTTTCCTTATTATCGGCATACCGGTTCATTGTTTCAGATAATCGGTCCAATGGAAAAGCCAGGTCGCGTATGCATTGGCGGCGATCGAGAACGCAATGAGGCCGGCTTCGACCTTTGAGAGTCTTTCCCGGCCCGATTCGAGCATGATCACTAACATCCAGGGAAGCAGAACTATCGCGTACCGATAACCGAACTGCCAACCACCCGAATTTCCGTGGGTCCAAAGCAAAAGTGTCATCGCCGAGATCGCGACCCAGGAGGCGAGTTTCAAGCCTCCGTCCTTCGCCCCGACACGAAAGATCAGAAGAAGAAAAGGACTGCTTAGGAGTATCGAACTGCTGAATCCATCCGGGACCACGTACGGGAATGTCCCACGAATGTGCCAGAGCCTCAAAAGCATCTCCCAAGCCTGTCCGGGTATGTAGCTCGTCGAGAATATCCCGTCGCGATACCAAGGTTCAGAGAGGACGCCCGGTATCTTGTCATATCCGAAATCGGCCGGGGAGCCGAATCGGACGATGTTGTACCAAAGCGTCGCGAGGCCGAGAACTAGCGGAAAAATGGTAAACCCGGCAGATCGGTACAATGTGGTCCGATCGAAAAGAGGACTTTCTGGATCGACGCGACTCCGCCCGCGATCTCGTATCAGGAGATAGTAGAAAATCGGGGCCGTCAGCAGCACTTCCGTCCGGTTGCCAAAAGCAAGTGCGAAACACGCACCCGCCAACACAGGCCGGCGATCGACCACTGTGAAATAGATCGCACCGAGTTCGCCCGCGAATGCAAATCCCAGAGCTAACTGCCATGCACCGGCGAAGGTCAGATTCGTCCAGAGGAATGTCCCAAACAGAAACGCAGAGGCCAGCAGTGCTGCCTTGACGGAACTGACGCCGTAGCTGCGTGCGATCTTGATAAGAAGCCAGCAGGATACGCCTGCCAATACCGCAGCGATCCACTGTCCCGGCATCTGAGCGATCGCACCGGCATACTGCAGCAAGGCGGCGGGTAACATCGAAAGCACGGCCCCGAGCGGGAAAACGGAGTAGTACGCACCATTGAATGGGACAAACTCATTGAGCCAACTGGGCTGAGGCTCAGTGAATCCGATCCTCCCGATCAGAAAGTTCCCTGCTACCCGAAATGTATAGTCGTAGTGATTCTGAGGCCGCGGATCGCTTAAAAAATAAACTATCGCCGAAAACAGCGGCAACCACCGGTCAATTGATAAAAATGACCGCGACGCGTCCATATGTGTTCGCGCGGATTCACCCACCATCGCGTCGATCAAGCGGCAAATACCTTAAGCTTGAACTCGTCGTTCGCGATATAGATCTCGGGCTTCCTACCTGAGAATCGCTCCGATTGACGCAGCACCATCGGGAGCCCTCCGTGCGGAGCCGTAATACCGTATTCGCGACGTGTAAAGATCGCCGCGATCTGTGGGTTGAGCCGTTGAGATATACCGTACCTAATGGCCCTGGATGCGGGCGGAGCAAAGCCTGCTGTTCTTCGCGGATTGATGAATTCGATCGAGCTGTCGTAAATGTTTATCCTCGTCCGGATGTCCCGCAGGGCAAGATCTCGATGGATCAGAGAATTTATCGTTGCCTCTACGACGGAATAATAGTGATAATTCGCTCTCGGCCTAACGACCGGATCGCCGACCAAGCTGAGCCGACGCTTTGGTTTATCCTTGCCGAGATCCGAATAGCGGCCGATAAATTCCAGGACCTTTTCGAATTGCGTAAGCAGGTTCCCTTTGATCTCGATCGCCTCGATCAGTTGCGCACTGCCGTTATCGCCTGAGAAACGGGCAACGGTGATGTTCGATCTCGGCAGAAGTTCAGGGACGCGTTCGTTCTTACCAAACAGAAGCACCGCCGCAACGGTCGGAAAGAACTCATCTACGCTGCCGACAGCGAGCATAAGATCTTTTCGAAGAAAGTCGCCTGTATTGTAGAGCGCACGATTCGGAGCATTGTCGTCATATCCGGCCGCAAAACTCCAGAGCAGCCCGTCGTCGATATCAGATTCCGAAACGGATTGTAGCGGGATGTTCTCGAATCCCAGCGGCCTCACTTCGTCCAACCACAGACTCAGTTCCTCACGGGCAACTTCCCGTTTCTCAGGCCCGAACCGCAAATAGAATCGCCCGTCTCGGGTGCGATACGGGCGGCGGCGTCCTTCGATGTCGAGTGCGACGATCCTCTTACCGCTATCGAATGCGATGACGTCGAGCACCGGGACCACGGGCGGCACGATCTCCTCACGACAGATCCTGACAAGCTCTTGCTGCACCCATTCCGGGTTGGCGACGCCCTCGATCCTCAGTTGGTCGTTCACGCCGAAAATGATAGTACCGCCCTGAGTATTGGCGAGAGCCACTATGCCCTGAGCGATCCTTTCGCTGTTCGACAGCTTGACCTTTAGTTCAAGAAAAGTATCCTCGCCTCCGCGGATCAGCCGCAGAAGTTCGCTGCGCGTCGTAGGTTGTGTCGGCTGATTTACGAGGTATTCGTGAACGGAGTGATCCTCGGTCCGTTCGAATCGAGGACTGTGGCGATATCGTTTTCTCGGCATGATCTTAATGTGATGACGAACGTAAGATAACCCGATCAACATAATTGAATCATTCAATTCACTAAAAGTAAAAAGATCAGTTCCGCATAAACCACTACAGGCTGTATCGCATGGGTTGTCTATACAGCACCAATTGGGTTAATGTTCATTGACTGCATTACTCAGTATTTACTATCGATCGGATATCGACGGCTGAGAACAGGGCGGGCGTCTTCGTTCTAGGCAGAATATATGGGGCTTTTCGGCAACAGTCACGAGACCGTTTACGTCGGGCTCGGCTCGAATCTAGGCGACCGGGCCGGCAACCTGCTTTTGGCGATCCGAGGGTTGCTCGAAGCCGCGTTCGAAGTTCGACGTTTGTCGGCGATCTACGAGACCGAGCCGGTCGGAATGCAAAGTCCGGATAAGTTCCTCAATATGGCTGTTGAGTGCTCGGTGACCAACGTCACCCCTACACAAGCCATGGCCAGGATGCTTAGGATCGAATACATCCTGGGTCGAGGTGATAAAAGCGTTAAGGCTCCCCGGACCGTCGATCTGGACATACTGTTCTTTGGCGATCGGACCCTCGAGTCCGAGTTCCTGACACTGCCCCATCCGCGACTGCACCTGCGTAAGTTCGTTCTCGTTCCACTTGCCGAGATCGCTCCGAATGTTGTTCATCCTAAACTTGGGCTCAGCGTGAGCGAGCTGTTGGCGGATTGTTCCGACGAAAGTGAGGTCGTACGATGGCAACCATCTATGTCCGTGCCGAGTGATGCCGAAGAGTCGTACCAAACGCTTCGCTCGATCATCGGGTGATGCCTTCCGTTCGGATCAAATAACGCTAGACTTAAATAGAAGCGACCGCTAGACTTAGTTTGTTCTATGGCATACCTCCAACCAGATAAAGAAGGCAAGGTCTATCTACCTGCGATCCGCGCAGCGAAAGAAAAAGGCGAAAAACTGATCTGCTTGACGGCCTACGATTATCCGACAGCTCGTATAGTTGATGAAGCCGGTGTCGATATGATCCTTGTCGGCGATTCCATCGGCAATGTCATACACGGTTACGGCAACACGATCCCGGTATCTCTCGACGAGATCACCTCAGCTTGCATCGCAGTAAAGCGAGGCACGGAACGCGCGATGGTAGTGGCCGATATGCCCTTTGGGACCTACCACGTGAGCGAGGACGAGAGCGTAAGGAACGCGTTGCGGCTGATGAAATACGGCGGAGCCGAGGCAGTTAAACTCGAAGGCGGCCGCAATCGGGCCGAACTTGTTCGACGGCTGGTCAGCGAAGAGATACCGGTAGTCGCACATATTGGCCTGACCCCACAGTCGGTTTACAAAATGGGCGGATATCGTGTCCAAGGCCGCACCTCAGAACAGGCGAACCGTTTGATCGAGGATGCAAAACTGTTGGAGGACGCCGGTGCATTCGCGATCGTACTTGAATTGGTCCCGCGAGAGGTGGCGGCTAAGATAACCGAGCAATTGAACATTTCCACGATCGGTATCGGGGCGGGCAGTTCCTGCGACATTCAGGTGCTCGTATTGCATGACCTGATGGGCATGACCTTTGGCAGACAGCCGCGCTTCGTTCGCCAATATGCGAACCTTCGTCAGATCATGACCGACGCGATCGAGCGATGGTCATCCGACGTCAGATCCGGCAACTACCCGAACGATAGCGAATCGTACGGGCTGACCGAAGAGACTCGGAAAGAGATGGGTATCTAAATGGAGATCATCAATCGTCGCCAGCGAATGTTCTCGATCGCACGAAAGCTGCGGCGCGATTCCAAGACCGTCGGGTTCGTCCCTACAATGGGTGCATTGCACGCAGGGCATCTCGAACTTGTCAAAGAAGCCCGCCAAAGATGCGACTCAGTGATCGTTTCGATCTTTGTGAACCCGACTCAGTTCAATGACGCTAAGGATCTGGAACGCTATCCCCGCGACCTGACAAAAGATTCCGCGCTTTTGGCAGAGTATGATGTGGACCATATTTACGCACCCGACGCGGAAGAGATCTATCCGCCGGGATTTTCGACCTACGTTGAAGTCGAAGGCCTGACCAAAGGGTTCGAAGGCGCATCGCGGCCGGGACATTTCCGAGGCGTGGCAACGATCGTTACGATCTTGTTCAATACCGTGCGGCCGGACATAGCATTTTTTGGCCAAAAGGACGCCCAACAAGTGGCTGTGATCAAAAGATTGGTGGCCGATCTCGGGTTCGAGACGGAGATCGTTGTCGTTCCAACTGTAAGAGAAGCGTCGGGGCTGGCGATGTCATCTAGGAATGAACGGCTAAGCCCTGATGCCCGTGATCTCGCCGCCGTGATCATCAACTCCCTGAGAGCGGCGAAGATGGAATTCAAGCGGGGTGAACGAAATGCGGCGGCGTTGACTCAGATCGTATTAAGCGGACTGTCCAAAGAACCTTTGGCCTCGGTCGATCATGTCGCGGTCGTTGATGCCGCAACCATGGAACCTGTTGAAAGGGTTGGAGATACAGAGACTCTTATCATCGCTGCCGTTGAATTTGCCGGTGTCAGATTGATCGACAACGTATTGTTGAATCGGGGGCAGTGATCCGGCACCGAATTTGCATCTAAGTACTTGGAAACGCCCAAGTGCGGTGCCAATGGAGCATGCGAACTATGAAGACCATACTGCGACCGTTAGTATTTACAGGCCTTCTTTTGCTGTTTGCGGCGGGTGCGTCAGCTCAGTCGATCCTGAGCTCCGTTGACGGCAAAAGGGTCGATCTCGACGCACAGGACGGAAAGATCGTCGTTCTCGCGGTCGGCGCCGCATGGCTGCCGCTTTCCGAAAAGCAGGCGGGATTCACAAATGCCTTGGTCAAAAAGTATCAGGGACGGCCGGTTGTCTTCTATTTTGTGGTCACAGATTCGACCAACACCAGGTCAAAGAATTTTGCCAGCGACGACGATGTTAAGGACTTCTCTGTCAGAAACAAGATCTCCGTGCCGGTACTTCGTGACTCGGACGGAGTAATGATGAAGCGGAAATACAAGCTCGAGCAGGTTCCTTCGTTTGTGATCTTAGATCGCGCGGGAAATGCTTCGACTGAAACGTTTGGCGGATTAGATCCGAAATTTGATCTGACCGGTCCCATCTCGCAGGCGATCGACCGCCTGCTGTCCCAGTGAGGATCTCACGGGCGCACTCCAGGTTTAACGAAAGAGGTTGATCAAGGCCGATCTTTACTAAGTATTCTATCCTGCGACAAGGTGATACACGGTGCCGATTGGCAGCCCGACCACGTTCCAATAGTCGCCTTCGATCCCTTCGATAAAAAGTGCGGCTTGAGCTTGAACTGCGTATGCTCCGGCCTTGTCCAAAGGTGAGCCTTCCGTCACCAGATACTCGATGGAGTTCTCGTCAAGGCCTCGGAACTTGACTCGCGTTTTGACGACGGCCGACGCAATTCCTTCCACCGATTGCACTGCCACTCCCGTTAGGACCTCGTGCCAACGACCCGAAAGCAGACGCAGCATGCCACGCGCTTCGTTTAGGTCCCCGGGCTTACCGATAATGGTGTCGTCGATCACGACGGTCGTATCCGCACCTAGAACCAAACTCTGCGGCCGTTTCTCGGCGATCATTGCCGCTTTAGCCAAAGCAAGCCGCATTACATAATCGTCCGGGCGTTCGCCGGGCACCTCCGATTCGTCAACGTCGGCCGGCATGATAATGAACGGCCATCCGACGGCACATAAGATTTCGGCCCGCCTCGGGCTGGCTGAGGCCAGGGTCAACTGCGGTAATTCGATCATATTCGTCAGGCTTCGCGTTTAACTCGTAAGTCGTCTAAGATAACATTTAAGCGACACTTTAAGTAAGATGCAGCGATTGAGCAGCCAAATCCCAAGAATTCTCGGATCGATCGGACTTGGTTCGAAGCTAGATGACGATATCGTTGTACTGGCGTGGCATCGCGTCTCCGGCAACTTTGTAGGCCTTCGCACAAAGGCGATCGGGCGCGACGGAGATTCGCTTGTCGTGGCCGTGCCGGATGAACAATGGAAAGGTCATCTGATCGAACTAGCACCGCATTTGATCGCGCGAATAAATGAGTTCATCGAGCCGGCAGCACCGATCTCTTTCATCAGAATAGAGATCGACCCACTGGTAGGAACTGGGATGCGATCGGCAGGTGCGACCGAGGATGTGCATACGGTCGCGGATACTACGCCCGAGATCGAGGAAGCCGCAGATCGTATAGAGAACGCGGAGCTCCGAGAGAGTTTTATCCGCATGGCAAAATCAATTCAAAGATCGAACTGATATGGACGTACGAAACGTAGCGAAACTGGCTCACCTTGAGATCACGGACGAAGAGGTGGCTATTTACACACCTCAAATGGCATCCATCGTGAACTATGTGGAACAACTGAATGAGGTTGACACGGAGAACGTCGAGGCGATGTTGGGCGGGCTCACGGCCGAAGGCGAAGCGACCGAGACCATACGAGAGGATGCAAGCGTCGCCTCGCTGGGCCAGATAAGTGCATTGAGCCAGGCGCCGGCGGCCGTTGACGGCCATTTTCAGGTCCCGAAGGTTCTGTGATGCTGAACGTGCTTCGATGGACTGCATTTGGCCTGGTGCCGGCCGCCGTGGCGTTGTTTCTTACTACCTGCGGTGTACCGAATCTGGAGTCCGAACCTTGTTCTGAGGCGCGTATCGAGGTAAAGCGGTTCTATTCACTTCATTTCGCGAACGATATGGGCCTCAGCCCTGAGTCACTGAAGCTCCGCGAACCGTTTCTTACGCAGGACCTTACGAGGAAACTCCGCGAAATAGGAACGACAAATTTCGATCCTTTCACCTTATCGAACGATCATCCCAGAACGTTCAAGATCGCAAAATGTCGGAGCCTGGGGGAGCCCGATCGACTTGAGTTTCAAGTTCAAATTTATTGGCGCGACGATCGGAGCACGACCCAAAAGGAAGTTCGAGTCTCAACAGTTAAGGCATCAGACACGAGCACGAACCGGTGGCTGATCGATAGTGTAACTAATTGATATATGTCAGTAGTATCTAAAATTCAGACAGTCTTGGACAATGCCGAGCGGCTAAATCCTATCCTGAATTCGTTTTTGTCGATCGAGCGGGAATCGGCGCTAATGCGTGCGAACGAGCTCGACTCAGTTGAGAGCACGGCACCTCTGCACGGCGTTGCAGTGGCGGTCAAAGATAACATCTGCACGCAAGGCACCCGCACGAGCTGCGGATCGCGGATCCTCGGCAATTACGCCGCCCATTACGATGCGACCGCGATCAGCCGGCTTCGTAGCGCCGGTGCGCTGATCGTCGGGAAAACCAATATGGACGAGTTCGCCATGGGGTCATCGAATGAGACTTCCGCATTTGGCACGGTCAAGAACCCCTGGGATACCGGCCGCGTCCCGGGCGGCAGTTCCGGCGGATCTGCTGCAGCAGTAGCTTCCGGCGTTGTTGACGTCTCGCTCGGCAGCGAAACCGGCGGATCGGTAAGACAGCCGGCATCGCTCTGCGGAGTTTACGGACTCAAACCTACATATGGGCGGATCTCACGTTATGGCTTGGTCGCTTTCGCCTCTTCTCTAGATAATATCGGCGTTTTTGGCCGTACACCTACCGATATTGCAAATGTGCTGGGCGTAATTTCAGGACGCGACCCGCTCGACTCTACCTCAGCGGATGTTCCTGTTCCTGACTACTCCGCCGCGCTCGATACTAGCGTCAAGGGAATGCGGATCGGTGTGCCTCGAGCCCTGTTCGGCGAAGGCCTGGACCCTGAGGTCAGAGCCTCAGTAGGATCCGCGATCGAGGAATACGCTGCGATGGGTGCGGAGATAGTTGACGTCGAGCTCCCTCATGCAAAATATGGCATCGCTGTCTATTACATCATTGCGACGGCTGAAGCCTCGTCAAATCTCGCTCGGTTCGATGGGGTCCGTTATGGCTTTCGTGCCGAAGACGCCCGCGAACTCCGCCAGATGTATTTTCGAACTCGTGAAGAAGGATTCGGTGCTGAGGTCAAACGGCGAATAATGCTCGGCACTTATGTGCTTTCGAGCGGATATTATGATGCCTATTATTCAAAGGCCCAGAAGGTCCGTGCGCTCGTCAAGAGAGACTATGTGAATGCTTTCACGCAATGCGACGTCATTGCCACACCGACCTCGCCTAGCGTAGCCTTCAGGCTCGGCGAACGTTCAGACGACCCGCTTGCGATGTATCTCAGCGATATTTACACCGTGTCGGCCAATCTCGCGGGCATCCCGGCGATAAGCATTCCGTGCGGACTCTCGACCGAGCGGCTTCCGATCGGATTGCAGTTTATCGGCAACGCCTGGTCTGAGCCTGTTCTGCTCAATTTGGCCCAAAAGTTCGAGGCGGCTCATCCCGATAAGGAAAAGCCGCCCGTCCATGTCGATCTGACCTGACCTCACTGAGAAAGCCCGATGCGAGGCAACCCGCTTGGCGGCGGCATTGGGACAGGTTTTGCCGCAGGTAGAAAGTTCTGCCATCGTCCCGGATCGGACAAAAGCCGCTCGATGTCTTCCACCTTCATAGGCTTTGAGAACAAATAACCTTGTCCGAATTCGCACTTCAGTATCCGGAGCTGATGGAATTGATGAATGCTTTCGATGCCCTCTGCGACTACCTTCAAATTCAGCGCTTTTGCCAATGCGATGACCGTTTTGACGATCTCGCCATTCTCGGTGTTGGATTCCATTGCCCCAACGAACGATCGGTCAACCTTAAGCAGGTCGATCGGGAACCTGTGCAGGTAACTCAAACTCGAATACCCTGTACCGAAATCGTCGATACTCAGCTGTACGCCCGTTTCCTTGATCTGTTTGAGCATTTGGATCGCCATCTCGGCGTTCTCCATCACAGCGCTTTCTGTAAGTTCAAGCTTAAGGCTCGCCGGATCGAGCCGTGATTCATCCAACACGGTCTTGATCTGGTCCACCAAAGCGGGATGTGCAAAATGCTTTCCGGATAGGTTGACAGCGACGCTCAATGGTCTCACGGTCGGATGCTGTTCCTGCCAGGATTTGAGCTGCCTGCAAGCCGAATGAAGGATCTGGACCGTCATCGGCACGATCAGTCCGGTGCTCTCACTTATCGGAATGAACTCATTGGGAGGCACGAGGCCCCGTTGCGGATGATTCCACCTCACGAGAGCTTCGAAGCCAACAAGCGAGGCATTCTCCAGACCGACGATCGGCTGATAATACAGCTCGAACTCCTTACGCTCAATCGCAAATCGAAGGTCCGTTTCGAGCTGCAGCCGCGTGACGGCGCGAATATGCATCTTCTGATCAAAGATGACGTAGTCCTCATTGTTATCCTTGGCGTAATACATTGCGATGTCGGCATCGCGCAGGATGTCTTCCGCCTCCAGGTATCGCGAATTCCCAAACGCGATCCCGATCCTGACGCTTGTGAACACTTGCCGCCCGTCCAGCGTGTACGGCTCACCTACACGCTTAGACAATCTTTCAGCAAAGGCGGTCGCCTCGTCACGCATCATTAGATCGGTCAGGATAATGCCGAACTTGTCTCCGGAGAACCGGGCGACCATGTCCTCTTCCCGAACCATGTGCTCGAGCCGTTTGGCGACATTCTTGATCAGCCTGTCACCCATCGAATGGCCGAGGCTGTCGTTGATCGTCTTGAACCGCTTGAGGTCGAGAAGCAGTATGGCAAAGTTGCTCTCGCTGCCGTCGCGGCTCTCCTGGAGCAGTAGCTTAAGGCGATCTATGAAATAGTTGCGGTTCGGCAGGCCAGTCAATGCGTCGTGATAAGCCGCGTGTCGGAAATTCTCATGACTTATGCGAAGAGCTTCACTCGATCGCTCCATCTCTTCGACGTAATGCTCAAGCTCTCGTACATGGGCCTCGGCCTGCTCGGCTCGTTCACGCTCGGCCTTGTTCGCCATCTCGTTGGATCTGCGTACCACGGTAAGGAAATGGCCGAACGAAAGATATATCAGGCCCAACGCTCCTATGACCGCAGCAACCAGATAGATGTTGGCCTGCTCGACGGCTTTGATCAGCAATCCGCCCAGTACTCCGCCGGTCACATAGACGAGCACCGCATTCAAGGCATTTTCGGACCAGATCGCGAAAAAGTCCGATCCCGACCGTATAGATGTGTAAGCAGCAGCAGCCACCGATTGAACTACAAAAAGACAAACGGTCACTAACCCTATCAACCAAACAAAACTCGTGATCTCATTGCGTTGGAGTATCACGTTGATCGGGCCGAAAACGGCCGCAACGGCCTGGGATGCCAGCCCCATAGCCAATGCGGCGACCGACACGTTCATTAGGATCGTACGCGGCCGTACGGAGATACCCGTGCCCCGCATAAAGAGTGACGCGGCACCGGCTTCGAGCATCGCCAATAGGACCGTGAACTCACCGCCGTATGTCACAAAGGATACGATCAAAAGCGCGTCAGTGATCGTGACATGTGTATTAAGTCTCGGCAACTGCAGCCTGAGGAAGCAGCTGGCAAATACGGTCAGCCCAGCGATCGTAAGCGATCCGGCGTCTATATGTGTCAAAGCGCCGGTATAGATGGCCCAACCGGCCGCTACTGCACCGAGCGCCGCGACTATCGCCACGACCAGATTCAGATATTTGTCTCGTTGGTCCATTCTTTCGAATGACAAAATAGGCAGGAATCTAAGGGGATCGAGATGAGACTTACGATCGGAAGGCGTTCGGCTGAGCAACCGCCTCAAGAATAATACGTTAATCATTGTTTAATTGCAACAACTTTCTTTTTGGTCTTACCATTTCGACACCGCTAACTTTGCGATCTTCGACAAACAAAAATGCCCGGCTGTTCTCTGTACAGCCGGGCACAAAGTTAACGTTTGCGATCATCTGATCATTTGACTATCCCGACCTGAGTCAGAGCGTACGCATAGTCAAAAGCCACTTCCTTCAAGCGATCGTAACGTCCCGACGCGCCGCCGTGGCCCGCCCCCATATTGGTCTTTAGGAGGGTGACGCCATCGCCCGCCTGCATCTCACGCACCTTCGCCGCGAACTTGGCTCCTTCCCAATACGGCACCTGGCTGTCGTTCAGCGAAACCTCGATCAGCATATTCGGGTATCTCTGAGGTTTCACATTGTCGTAGGGCGAATACTTGACCATATAGTCCCAGGCCTTTTTATCATCTCGGGGATTACCCCATTCCGCCCATTCTTCGGTGGTGAGCGGGAGCGTCTCGTCGATCATGGTGTTCATCACGTCAACGAACGGAACCTGCGCGATAGCCGCTTTGTAGAGTTCTGGAGCCTGATTGACGACCGCTCCCATGAGCAGCCCGCCCGCCGATCCGCCTTGGATCACAAGCCTGTCAGACGACGTGTACTTATTTGAGATGAGCCACTTGGTGCAATCGACGAAATCGTTGAATGTGTTGAGTTTAGTATACATCCGCCCGGCTTGGCGCCATTTCTCTCCGAGTTCGCCGCCGCCGCGGACCAGTGCGATACCGTATATCATTCCACGATCGACCAGGCTTAGCCGAGCGGTCGAGAAGTTTGGCGTAAGCGAAATGCCGTACGATCCATAGCCGTAGAGCAGCATCGGTGCCGAACCGTCCAGCTTCGTCCCTTTCTTCATCATGATCAGGATCGGGACCTTGACGCCGTCGCGAACTTCGGCCCAGACGCGTTCGGTCGCGTATTTCGATTTGTCGTAACCGCTCGGTATCTCCTGCTGCTTGAGCAGTTTGCTGTTTCGCTTTAGCAGATCGAATTCAAACACAGACTGCGGCGTGATCATCGATGCGTATCCATAGCGGATAACGTCGGTGTCATATTCGGGATTCGAACTCAGGGCCATCGTATAGACCGGCTCCGAGGTCGGTATCCTGAATGCAGCTCTCCGCGTTTTGCGGTCCATGACTTGAAGATACTCGAGTCCGTTCTCGACCTCGGACACGATCGCATGATCCTTGAAGAACGAGATGTTCTCGATCTTTACATTCGGATTGGACGGGATAAAATCTTTCCAATTCTTCTCACTCGGATCGTTGAGCGGTGCACGTACCACCTTGAAATTCTCGGAGTCTTTATTTGTCGTGATGTAAAACTCTCCTTTGTCGAAATCCGCGGAATACTCGTGGCCCTCACGTCGCGGCGTGATCACCTTGAATTCTCCGGTCGGGTCGGACGTCGGAAGATAGCGGTACTCCCGCGAGGTCTTTGCATAGGAACCTATGAACAGCATCTGTCTGTCTCGCGAACGCCCCACGCCCGAGTTGAACAGCAGATCCTTTTCTTCATAGATAAGCTTGTTATCGTTGGTCCCGACGGTGTGACGCCATATTTTGTCTGACCGCTTGGATACGTCGTCTTCCTGCCCTATGAAAAGGTATTTCCCGTCGTTAGACCATTCGACGCTTGTAACACGTTCGACCTTGTCAGCAAGCATCTTGCCGGTGCGAAGGTCTTTGATCTGTAGCGTGTATTGCCTATAGCCCGTAGTGTCGGTCGAGAACGCAAGGAGCCCACCATCGTCTGAGACCCGAAACGCACCGATAGAGAAATATTTGAATCCCTTCGCCATTTCGTTCTGGTCGAGGAGCACCTCAGCGCCGCTGCCGTCCTGATTCTTAGACCGCAGATAGGTGGGATACTGCTTGCCCTCTTCGGTCTTTACGAAATACCAATATGGCCCGAGACGATACGGGACGCTCGTATCATCCTGCTTGATCCGGCCCAGCATCTCTTTGTATAGAGCGTCCACTAAGGGACGATGCTCGCCCATGTAATGCTCTGTGTACTCGTTGTTCTCTTCAAGATACTTGATTATCGCCGGATTCTTCTCAGCCGAACGGTCGCGTAGCCACGCATAGTTGTCCACGATCTCGTATCCGTGGATCTTGAGTACCTTCGGTTCCTTCTTAGCAACGGGTGGTTTCATATTGTGCGAAGTTTGTGCATAGGCCGGGCCGATGCCGACCGTAGCGGTCACGGCAAGCGCGATCGTAGCAAGAGTTTTGTTTAACATAAATGCCTCCGAGCTCTTTTATTACAGTCTCTTACGCCGATATTAGGAGGCAAGTTTCGATATCCGAAACGAAACAGCACGGAGGGCCGAAACCGTCCGTGCTGCATGCTATATGAGAAAACCTCTGCCGCCGCTATCTTTCATTGATAGGCACATATGTCAGCCCGCGTTGGCCGACATACTCAGCCCGAGGCCGTATAAGTTTGTTGTTGGCGTATTGCTCGAGAATGTGGCCGGTCCATCCCGAAATGCGGCTGACGGCGAAGATCGGCGTGTACATGTCAAGTGCGATGCCCATCAGGTAATAGGTCGAGGCCGAATAGAAATCGACATTCGGGTGCATCCCTTTCTTTTCGAGCATTAGCTGCTCGATCCGCTGCGACATCTCGAACCACTTCATCTCGCCCTTCTTCTCTGCCATCGTCCGAGAGTATCGCCGCAGCCAGGTCGCACGCGGGTCTTCGGTCTTATAAACTGCGTGCCCAATGCCCATGATCTTGCGTTTCTTCTTTCCGTGCTTCTTATCGACCCAGGCATCTACTCGCATCAAGGCTGCCGATCTCGATAAGCATTTTCATCACATTGGTGTTGGCACCGCCGTGAAGCGGGCCGGCCAGAGCCGCAATACCTGCGGTGACGGCACCATACATTCCGGCCAGAGTCCCCGATACCACTCGCGTCGTGAATGTTGAAGCATTCAATTCGTGATCGGCATGGAGTATCAAGCACACGTCGAACATACGCGCTTCATCCGGATCAGGACGTTCTCCGCGAAGCATATAAAGAAAGTTCTCAGCGATCGAAAGGCTCGAATCAGGTGCGATCACGTCCTTGCCGGTCCGGATCCGGTCCCAGGCGGCAGCAATAGTGCCGATCTGACCAGTCAGTTTTACAGCGGCCGCATGAGCGTGGTCGCGATCGGTCCTGTGGCCGTCCTTGTCGTAGAAATCGAGAGACGAGACCGCAGTCCGGAGAACATCCATCGGATCTGAGTCCGTGGGAAAGGTCTTCATCATCGCAATGACCTCGGCCGGGACGCTGTAGTTCGCCCGGAATGCCGCGGTCAGCTCATCGAGCTCGCCTCGGTTGGGCAAACGGCCGTTCCATAGCAGGAATACAACCTCTTCGAACGTAGAATGCTCTGCAAGATCGTGTATGTTATAACCCTGATAAATAAGAATTCCCTGCTCGCCATCGACATCGCCGATCGAACTCTGTGCGGCAACAACGCCCCTCAATCCGGCCGCCGCTGCTGAAGTCTCTGTTCCTGTACTCATTATTTTTTCCTTCTAAAATTTCAGATATAGGCCAACATTCAATAATAACGGAGCATGTCGGCTTAAACAAGCCCAAAGCTCAGGCGTGGTCTGACCAATGACATCGCTTTCGATAAATTAACCTATTTGGAGTCGCTAAAATGGAAGTGCGGCCGCGAGTTTCGGGAAACTCACGGCCGCGGATCAACAGATAGGCAGAACTGTAGGCCTTGCGGAGCAGATAGGCAAAAGGCAGTTTTTCAATTGGCAGGGCACCGGCTTAGTGAAGCAACCTCTCCGCGCTGTTCACTTCATTGCACCGGAAACTTTTTCATCCTTCGGAACGAGCCTGACGGGCAGGCCGAGCCGACGGGCCTCGCGCTCTACGACCGACCGGTCGCTGCGGAGGCGGTAGATATCCTCCTGTAACTGCAGGGTCTCGTCCTTGAGGGCCTGGACCCGCGTAGTTAACTGGTCGTTCTCCCGGGCCTCGCTTCGGACCAGAAGGAACGTACGATAATTCAGCGAGACGCACAGCATCAGGGACATCGCGATCACGATCGCAAAAGCTGCCCAAATAGGGGTTCGACGCCCCGTTTTGCTGATATTTCTTTGTCTCTGCCTCGCCATTACTAGATCTCAACTACCCAAAAGATACTCTTGTCCCGCTTTCAATAGTTCGCCGAGCTCTGTCTCGGATCCTGCTTCGGCATAGATCCTGACCATCGGCTCGGTACCCGACGGCCGCATCAGCATCCAGGCGTCAGCTTCAAACAAGAATTTGACCCCGTCCATGCGTTCGATCGATCCGACCCGGCGTCCGCCGACCTGTTCGGGATCATCATCGAGCTTCTTTTTCAAACTTGCGGCCACATCGGGCGTCAGCTTGACCCCAATTCGCCCGGAATACAGCCGGCCGTCTCGCTCATAGAGTGCGGCAAGCTGTTCGCCAAGAGTAGCGCCTCGGACGGCTACTGCTTCGGCTGCCAAAAGACAGGCCAGCAACCCGTCCTTCTCCGGATAATGCCCGCGGATCGAAAGTCCTGCTGATTCTTCGCCGCCTAGAACGATCCGGTCCTCGTTTATCAATTCGCCGATGAATTTGAATCCGACCGGCGTTTCAAATATCTCAACCCCTCGTGCCCGGGCGACTCGATCTACCTGATGCGTAGTGGCTACGCTTCGTGCAACGCCCAATTCCCATCCGCGTGATTCGATCAGATAGTCTGTCAATAACGCGATCAACTGATTAGCCGTGATGAACGTGCCGTCGCTGTCTATTACGCCGAACCGGTCGCCGTCACCATCGGTCGCGAGCCCAAGCCTGTACTTCTTTGCCAAGACAACGGCCGTAAGCTCTTCCAACTGTTTCTCTCCGGGCTCGGGCGATCTGCCGCCAAATGTCACATCACGCCAATCATGCAGCGTCTCGACTTCGACGCCGGCTTCGCGAAGCAGCCGGTCTAGATAACCCCGGCCGGTGCCCCAGAGCGGATCGTATGCGAATGCTGCACCGGAGCGGGCGATCGCCGATAGATCGACCTTTACGGCCAGATCCGCCAAATAGTCCGGACACGCGTCATAATCCTCAATGGATCCGGATGCCGAATCGAAGGCCGACATCCTATTTGCAATGCGATGCTCGATCTGCTTGGTGACCTCCGGCAAGGCCGGAGCACCGTCCGCTGTCGAGAACTTGATGCCTTGATATTCGGGTGGATTGTGCGAAGCGGTAAAGTTCAGCCCGCCGGCTGCTTCTCTGGAGCGAATGGCAAATGAGATCGCCGGGGTCGGTGTCGGGCCTATGCATCGAAGCACCTTGAATCCCTTGGCGGATGCTATGTTAGCGGCTGCTTCGGCAAATTTTTCGCCCATGAACCGGGAATCGTGACCGACAATGATCGGCCTTCCTCCGGCTTCCTCTTGGGTTGTCAAATAGCTGCAGATCGCCTCTGTAACTCGGGAAACATTGTCAAAAGTGAACTCCTCCGCGATGACGGCACGCCAGCCAGATGTACCAAATCGAATGGACATATACCGCGTTCCGAAACCGCTCGGAATACATCAACCTCAAACTTTCAAGAATATTTCCCTTGAAGCGATGAGAATACTATCAGATGTTTAAGCCAATGTAAAGCGCTTTTTTTAATTTTTTTAATCTATATCTTGCAACAGTTACGGAATGCGCACTCAGCAATGTTCTCGATTCTGAACTAAATGCGCTTAGGCGGTAAACTATGACTTAAGCGCTTCGTTCGATCCGGCGGATCGGCCTCGTTTCGTCAATCGCGCAATCAGTATGGAACGGCCGATCTCGCGGGCGGGCGAAATAGTGCCGAAGGTCCGGTTTTCGATGACTCAAATTGACACACACGGCCCGCTGCTATAATTTTGTATCAATTTGGCACATCAACTCCCATTTCCGGAAGCAATTCTTTCTCGCCTTTTGAGCTTCAGGGCCATTTTCGGCCTTAAATTCGGCACGATCGGCGTAATTTCATCGATCTGGGGGCATTTTGGTGGCACAACTATTGCCAAGGATATGTGTAGACTTGCGGCAATTACATGCTTTCTGCCGCGTAAACCACTGCAAATACTGCGTTTGGAGAAGAATAGAACCAATGACACGACCTATCAAACACTTTGAGAAAGGGCTCACTTACGTCGCCGGAGGGCTGTTCAAGGCCATCAAAAGCGTCAACCAGTTCAAGCCTAACCCGTCTTTTACGCCGAAATGGGCCGATAAACCGATCCTGAAATCATGGCAGAAGACAAAACCGACGCTCGGGTTCCCGAGACAGACGGACAGCCTCTGTCCGCAGTGTGTCATTGAGGCACGCGAAGAGATCCTGTCGGGTAAACGCGACGTTTCTACGCTTGTGAATGAAAAGGTCGGCGAGATCAAGGCGACGATAATCGAGCGTGACGGACAGGTCTGGATGATCAAGGAATGTCCGCAGCATGGAAAGGTCGAGGACATGATGGCGATCGACTCCAAGTTCCTTCAGCACATCGAATCGCTCTTCCCGGGCCGCGATATGGAGTCTCACAATGACGAGAAGCTCCACAACCACGGTTCGTCGAGTGTCAAATACGGACGCGGCGCCGTGCTGACGGTTGACCTGACCAATCGCTGCAACATGATGTGCGACCCGTGCTTCATGGACGCGAATCAGGTCGGTTTCGTTCACGAGCTGTCGATGGAGGACGTCAAGGAGATACTCGACAACGCCATCTCGATCAAACCGCGTCGTCAGATGTCGGTCCAATATTCGGGCGGTGAGCCGACGCTTTCGCCTCACTTTATAGAAGCTGTCCGGTACGCTCGCAAGGTCGGCTACAATTCGGTGCAGGCCGCTACCAACGGGATCGAATTCGCGAAATCTAAAGAGTTTTGCCGCGAGGCGGCCGAAGCCGGGCTGCGGTTCGTTTATCTTCAGTTCGACGGTATCGGCAACGACGCGAACTCGCATCGCCAGATCGGCAACTTGTTCGACGTCAAGCTCCGTGCCATCAACAACCTGCACGAAGCGGGTGTCGATATCATCCTCGTGACCACGTTGGTCAACGGCATCAACAACGACCAGGTCGGTTCGATCATTCGTTTTGCTCTCGAGAATCCCAAGAAGATCTCGTTCATCGCATTCCAGCCGGTGTCGTTCACGGGCCGCGACGAGCACATTACTGAGCAGCGACGTCTGCAGCAGCGATACACGCTGGCTCACCTTGCACATGATGTGAAAGGCCAAGTCGGCATCACCGAACCGACGCGCGATTGGTTCCCGCTCTCGCTTATGGGAGCTTTTGCTGATTTCGCCGACGTCGTACACGGACCAGAGGCTGATTGGGGCCAGGTGTCGTGCGGCTGCCACCCGAATTGCGGTGTCGGCACGGCCGTGATGATCAACAAAGATACAAAGGAGATGGCTCCGGTGCCGCAGTTCCTCAATATCCAGGGACTCGTCACCGATATGCAGCACATCACCGACACGAACCGCGGTAAGTGGTTCTCCAACTTTATGATGGGGCTCGCATTGCTGAAGAACTACAATCCGTACGGGTCGCCTGACAGTCTTACGCTCAAGGGCATCTTGATGAAGTTCGACAAGTCATTCGGACTCTCGGGCAAGGACTACGGTAAGGTCGGACCCGATAGGACCATTGAGGATATCCAAAAACGTCGCCAGGACCCGTGGAACTTCCTTTTTATTGCAGGAATGTGGTTCCAGGATCTGTTCAACTACGATTTCCGCCGCACGGAGATGTGCATCATCCCCTACGGCACCCAGGAAGGCGAGATCTCGTTCTGTGCTTATAATACCGGCATCGGTTGGAGACAGATCATCGAGCATATGCACCAGAACGCGACCGTCGCTCAATGGTACAAAGATCACGGCCGCCATGAGGTTTTTGCTCGCGGTAAAGAGGTAGAGCTCGGCGACAAGACACACAACCTGGTCCTGAACGAGATCGATCTCCAGCGTCCGAATAAGCCGGAAATGGAAGGCCCCAAGACCGCCGCAGAGGAAATGCAGATGATGCGCAAGCTCTATCAGCAAATGGTCATGGAAAAGAACCAGATAAAAGGCGAGAACCTCGTCCAGATCGGCGGTATCAAAAAGAAAGTCGCTGAGAAAGAAATGGCAATGGCTGAGTAAGCCGGGTACGCAGGCGCACTCGCCTGCTCTTCTCTTTTCAGAAAAGCCTCGTCAGGAACGGCGAGGCTTTTCTCTGTGTGGACGACTGTTCAGTCGTCGGAGCGCGTACGACGGCGGGCTTCGCGGCCTCCGCCGAAGTAGGCCATGAGCATCACGATAAGGTGGGCGGCAAACCAAATATTGTCGTAGCCCATATTCTGGTAGATGTAGATCAACACCAGTATCCGCGGCGAGACGATACCTAGCAGCAGGTCGGCCCATTGCGGAACGTCGTTGTTGGGAAACAGATGCGGATAAGCGATCAAATAGACGACCATCACGATCCGCGGAAAGAACAACGAGAAGAGCAGGAAATAGAAATCCATTCTGGTTCCGAGCATATTCGCGATCCGGTCGTCCGGTCAAGGGCCAGGATCGCGTCGCGAATGACCAAAGGCCGCAAACAATGCGGCCTTTCAGTATTTTCTGAAGCTATTTATAAGTGGCGGGGCCGACGGGGCTCGAACCCGCGACCTCCAACGTGACAGGCTGGCGTTCTAACCAACTGAACTACGACCCCGCAAAGCATTGGAGAACTGAGACGTGAATGCGGAAGCTGGGCCGAAAGGCCGGCATCTCCCGGATCCGATATACGATCTCAATTCGATCGAATGGTGGGCACGAAGGGACTCGAACCCCTAACTTCCTCCTTGTAAGGGAGGCTGTCTACCAATTGACGTACATGCCCGAACCGGCAAAAACTGTAAAGAACAAGCCCAAATCCATGAATTTAGGCGAACTGATAGCTTACGAATTCAGGCCGTTTTAGTCAAGCCGTGCCCGCGACCGCCGGCCTATCAATTGCGCTGGAGAAGTTCGGGCTTTTGCGGATCGGTCACGCGGACACCTTCGTAATAGTTGAGCACCGTCCCGCCGCCGCCGATCGCCCAGCCTCGTCCGCCTGCGAAAACGACCTTGGTTAGCTGATTGGTGACGCCGGACGGAACATCCGTCCAAGTCTGCCCGCCGTCACGCGTGCGCACTATGATGCCCGCTTCGCCAACGGCCCAGCCATTCGTCGGTGAGGTAAAGAAAACGCTGTTGAGATTGGCGGTGACTGTCGAGTCTTGCTGTCGCCATAGCCTCGCTCCGCCATTCGACCTGAAGATGCGGCCCTTTGTACCGACGGCCCAAGCCCCCTTGGTCCCGGTGAAAAAGACCGCATTGAAACGCGTATCGGTCTCGCCGAGAAGTGTTGCTTTTTGCCAGGTGAATCCCGAATCTTCGGTGTACATTATCGTACCGCCGGCTCCCGCGATCGCCCCGATCATCTCATTGCCGAACGATCCGCCAAGCAACAGGAAATGGATCGCGGTCTGCACTTTCTTCCAGGTCGTCCCGTCCTCTTGCAGACGATAGAACACACCGCCTTCACCAAAGGCCGTCGCGGTTCCGTTCGGGTTGAAAAGCAGCTTCGTGACGCGTTCACGGCCGCCGTCCTCAAACTCGATCTTGTCCCACGTTGTGCCGCCGTCTGTTGTCTTGCGAAGATAAGACGTCGCGTTCGAACCGCGCGCGTAGAAATTGCGTTCGCAGAGCAGCCACCCGGTCTTTTCGTTTATAAAATGGATCTGAACGAACGCGTCGTTGGTGAATTTCTTTTGTTGTACCCAGGTCCGGCCGCCGTCATCGGTCCTGAGCATCAGCCCGTCAGAGCCGATGATCCAGCCCGTTGTTTGAGACGAGAAAGCTATGTCGCGCAGCGTCGCGAACGTGCCGGTGTTTTGACGGATCCAGTCGGCTCGCGCAGCGGATACAGCCGCAAAGGCTATAAGCACCAATGTTACGTATCGGGTCAGACGCATCTATTTTACCTGTGTCGCGGTCGTCTAGAACGGACTGCCGAACAGGAACCGGACGACGCTCGCTTTGCCAAGTATGTCGAAAACGCTCTCGACGCTGAAGCCCTTGCCCGGAACGAACACCTGGTCCCCGGGATTGAGGAATACCATCTCAGCTTTGCCGCTTTCCATATCAGCGAGGCTTACAATTCGCTTTTCGAGTTTGCCCTGCTTGTTGTACGAGATGATATATGCCTTTTTGCGGTCGCCGCCCTTGGCCACACCGCCGGCGTCGATTATTGCTTCATAGACACTGACCTTGCGGTCCATCACACGTACGCCGGGCGACGCCACCTTGCCCATTACGCTGTACCGCGTTGACATCGCCTTATCGAGCGAGACCGTGACCTTTGGGTCGATTATGTATTCGTCGAGTTTTTTTGTGATCTCGTCGGCGATCTGTTCGACGGTCTTGCCAGCCACGAAAACGCCTTCGCGGATCAACGGATACGATATCCGAGCGTTTGGCGGCACGGTGATGCCCATCTTGCAGTAATCCGGACATTGGCCAAAGACCTCGACCGATATAATATCGCTGGGACCAATGCGATATTCCTTTAGATAGTTGGAATAATAGGGCAGGATCGCTGCTTCCTCAGGTGACAATTCGCCGGTCGGCGCGGCATCCGTATCGCCATCCGGCGGTGTCGGAGCGGCCTTAGGCGTGGCCTTCGGCGCCGAACCTGAACCTGATCTCGGCTTTTGCTTTAGCGCCGGGGCCTGGCCCGGGACCGATGCCGCAAAGGCAAATGTGATCGCGATGCAAAACGCCAGTTCCAAATATCTTATTGCTGATATCATAACTACACCTTGCCGGCCGAAGGCCTGCTGTTGGCAACAATAAACGCTTAAAACCGCTTGCTATCCATTTCTTTTTTCAACGGCCGCCGCGGCTGAAGATAACGGTCTTGACCGTCTCGAAAACTATCATCAGATCGAGCGTTAAGCTTTGATTTTTGATGTAGTAAAGGTCGAACTGCAGTTTTTGACGAGCGTCATCGACCGAGGCACCGTACGGATACTTTATCTGAGCCCAGCCTGTCAATCCGGGAGCGACGAGGTGACGATGTTCGTAGAATGGTATCTCGCGTGCCAATTGTTTGACGAAATGCGGACGTTCGGGCCGCGGCCCTACGAAGTTCATCTCGCCCTTTAGGATGTTCCAGAACTGTGGTATCTCGTCGATCCTGACCTTGCGGATGAATCTGCCGACGAACGTGGTGCGATCGTCATTGTCAACGGCCCAAACGGGCTTACCGTCCGGCTCGGCATCGACTCGCATCGAACGGAATTTGATCACCTTAAAGATCCGGCCGTTCTTCCCTACCCTCTCTTGCTTATACAGGATCGGGCCGCGAGATTCTAACCTTATGAGCAGAGCCGTGATCAGGCAGACGGGCAGCGACACAACGAGCCCGACGAGAGCAAGCAGCCGGTGAAACGCTTCACGAAGCAGAGATCGGAGCCGCGAATCGCGGCGACGGCCTGCGAAGATCAGCCACGAAGGGCGAAGCATATCAATATGGACCTTGCCCGTGATGCGTTCAAAGAACGACGTGCACTCTTCGATCGAGATATCGCCCGCGAGACTCATTTTTAGCAAAGCCTCGGTAGGAAAAGCCCCGCGGCGTTCGCGTACAGCGATCACCACACGATCGACGTTCTCACTTCGTATCACCTCTTCGAGTTCATGAGCTTTTCCAAGTATCTCAGAACGGCCGAGTTTCTCGCGGGGTTTGGCGCCGTTCTCCGACACAAAACCGACGATCCGGTAGCCCGCATCGCGACGTTCCCAGACGGCTTCGGCCGTATCGAGGGCGGCCTGGCCCGTGCCAACCACCAGGATCTTCTCACCTATTTCCGGGTGGCCGGTGAGCGTGTGAATGAATACTCGCCATCCGAGGAGAAATACGAGCACAAGCGGAACCGAGATCACCGAAACTCCGCGGCCGATCATCGCCGGCGGCACGAAATAGAACAACAAAGCCAGCAGGACCCACGCGATGCCGAGAGCCTGGACCATTCGCAGCAAAAGCTCGCGGCGATTGGTCATCACGACATAGTCGTAAAGGTCATAGAAGTAAAGATTCAGAAGGCAAACAACGGTCGCGGCCGCGATCTTGACCCAGCCGTCGCGTTCGTTCAGCTCATAGGCCGTACCGGACAAGCCCAGCCGCAGATACATCGCAAGTATGACGCCGCCGTATATTATGGCTGCGTCTGCGACGAGCAACGCGATGGTCCTGGGGCTGAGCCGGTTTGCATCCATTACCTATATCCGCTGCTTATTGAGGACCGACCATTGAGTTGTCGGCGAGCCGTTTGTAGTTGTAGTTGTAGTACCCGTAGTGATAGTGCGTCTCGTCCATCGTGTCCTCGCTTTGATTAAGCACTACGCCAAGCATGCGGTCACGCGGAAGCGGTTCGAGGACGCGTTCGAGCTTTGCATACTTCGTTCGGTTGGCCCGAACTACGAGCAATGCGCCGTCAGCCTGATTTATCAGCACAGTGGCGTCGGTAAAAATGCCCAGCGGCGGAGCGTCGATTATGACGTAATCGAACATCTCGCGCGCCTCGCGAAGTATCTCTCTGAATCGCGGCCCTGAGATCAACTCGGCAACATCCTGCCGTGCGTCGCCCCCGGGCAGGATGTGGAGGCCGCCGGGCTCGAGCCTGACGACCGATTCCTTGAGTGTTGCCTCGCCGGCCAGAATGTCTGAAAGGCCCTTTTCCGTTTCGATCCCGAGATAATCCGCTAGGCTCGGCATTCTGAGATCTGCGTCGATGATCAGGCATCGGACGCCGTCGGTCTGCGCAAGCATCCACGAAAGATTGATCGCGGTGACCGATTTGCCTTCGCTCGGATTAACGCTGGCGACGACTATCGACCGGAGCGTTTGACGCTGGCTCTTGTGCAGGACGTGCGTCCTCAGGCTGCGATACTCTTCGCAGTATGTCGAATTCGGACTCGTGATCGCGACGAGACGAGGCTCAACGCGTTCGGGATCGACCTGCCAACTGACAAAGTCAGGCAGCGGTGCGATCACCGAACGCGTTGGGCTGTCGACATTCAATTTTGCCCCGGCAGTTTTGTCCGAGCCTAGATCAGGGAGTGCCGTCCCGATGTTCGATCCCGGCTGCCCATTGAATGTCGATGTCGGTGCCCCGATACGAATGTCGCCGGCCAGCAGGTCCGGCGGAGCGGTGGTCCGCCGTGCCGCAGCATCGAACGGGACCACACGCGGCTCCGTTTTTGAGCCGTCGTTCGGGGTTTCGGAGTTTCGTCGTTGTAAAGCCTTGTAAATACTCATTTTTCGCCTCGCTTCCGTATCGCGAAAAGCCTAAAAGTAATGTTCCGAGTCGCCGAGTTCGAGCAGCACCTCATCGTCGAGGTCCTCGAACCGCACGGGCATATGGACACTACCATTTCCGTTTCCGTGACCATTACCATTCATGTTTCCGTTGACGTTCCCATTGCCGCTGCCGTTGGCCCTAGGGTCGATCTGCGGTGGTGCTGCCGCCGGCACGCTGCTTTTAGGTGCGGTTCGGCCTGAGCGAGCTTGCTCATTCCAGAGTTCCTGCTTTGCCTCGGCCGTCAAAACGCTCCCGGCGCCATTTGCGTGCAACGCCTGAGGTGATGCGTGATCAGCCGGCAGCAGATCGAGGTTTCGTGCGACTTCTTCGACCACCTTGCGTGATACGCGGGACTGACCTGCGGAATATGCCGTTAGCATCGCGTTGTCGCAGAGATTATTGATCTGTCGCGGTATGCCCTCGGAGCATCGATATATCAGGTCGATCGCCTCGGGCATAAATACATTCGGCTGCCTCGAACCCGCGATAACCAACCGCTCGGTAATGTATCGATCCACCTCGTCCACATTCGGGAACTGGTGCATATTGCACCGCAACGCAACACGCTGCTTTAGCTGCCGAAGGTTAGCTTGATTAAGTCGATCTCTAAGTTCCGGCTGTCCGGTAAGTACGATCTGCAGGTGCTTTGCATTGTCGGATTCGAAGTTAAGCAGCAGACGGATCTCTTCGAGAACGTAGTCCGAGAGTTCGTGAGCCTCATCGATGATGATCACCGTCCTGAGTCCGCGGCGATGACGCTCCTCGAGTACGCGGCCCATTACGGTCAGTAGCTCGGATTTGTTGTTCCAGTCCTTGATGCCGAGCATCTGTGTGACGTGGTGGTAGAATTCCTCGATCGACAGCCTCGGATTGAAGACATATGCCGCGAGCACAGATGAATCGAGCCGACGCAGTATCCAGCGGAGCGCGGTTGTCTTGCCCGTTCCGACCTCGCCGGTCAATACGATCAGGCCTTTTGCCTGCTCGAGCCCGTAATAGAGGCTGGCAAGGACCTCGTTGTAGCTCGGCGTAAATACTATGAACCGCGGATCGGGCGTCAGTGTGAATGGCGCGTCGTCTAGTCCAAAGAATTCGTTGTACATAATCTCCTCACTTTTGCCGGCGTAAGGCTGCCGGCGGCACTCAAAGGCTTACGCCACTCTAGGACGTCAAAATGTCGAACAAACGCGTCGCCTGCAGGATCAGTATCAAAACAGGTATCAACCCAAATGCTGTGATAGCGCCGGCGGCGAGCTTCAGGTAATGCGAACGCGAGATCCACGTTTTCTCGGCCGGCGACAGCAGCGGCGGTACTGATGCAAGTACAGGCAGACCCGTGTAGTGTTTGGCATCCTCGATGTTCTGTATCTTCATCAACTTGGGCACTTCGAAAAACGCCGCGAACAGCAGTCCCACGAAAAGGCCGGCCGCAGCCCCCGCAAGCGTCAACAGAAATCGCTTTGGAGCGACCGGATGTTGAGGAATGTTCGCAGGGTCCTGAACGCGGATCGATTCACCCTGGGCGTTGGTCTCGACCCCGACGACCGTTTCGGCGTCGTTCTTTTTCTTAAGGATCTCGTCGTAGCTCGCCTTTGCGGATTGATATCTTGCGTTGAGCCCTTCGAGGGCAACCTTCACATTTGGGATCGAATTGATACGCGATTCGATCTGAGCGATCTGCGCTGAATTCTGGTTTCGCTCAGCATCCTTTTGCGCTATCTGGGTGTCGATCTGCTGTATCTGCGACTGTATGCGTTCGTTCTCCAGTTCGAGATTCTTTTTCTGAAGTTCCGCTTTACGGCTGGTTGCCTGTGTCGCTACCTGTACGCGCTTATCGGACGACCGCCTGAGGTTGTCAAACTCCTCGTTGACTCGTGCGATCTCAGCCTGTTTGGCGACCACGGCCGGATGCTTTTCCTTATAGACCTTGAGCAGATTGTCGAGCTGAGCATTGAGGTCGGCTCGCTTCTTCATCAATTCGCCGTAGGCGGGCGTGTCCTCGATGCTGGCTGCCTGACGTGCCGATTCCTGAGTCTCTTTTTCGCCGTAATCCTCGATCAGACGCATTTGACGATTGTTGGCGGCGATGGCATCGTTGAGCCGGCCGCGTTCGTTAAAGAGAGTCTGCTTCTCTTTGATGATCGTGTCCTCGCGTTGTCGGAGCCCCGTTAGCTGGGCGACCAGGCCCTGCTCCGATTCAGGCAGCGTCTGCACGTTTGCGGTCATTATGTCGAGCCGCTGTTTCTCGAGGTCATCAAGCGCGATCTTTTTCTCATCGAGCTGACGTTCGAATAGTTCCTTTGTCGTCTGTGCGATCTCGGTCGAGTTCTGCACCTGGGCGTTCACGTATTTGCTGGCAAGTTCGGCCGCAACGTTGCGCGTCGCCTGCGGGTCGCGGTCGCGATAGCGGATCCGGAATGCGGCCACTTTCTGATCGCCGGTCTCTTCGGTCTCGACCTTGATGTTCTTGTACATCTTCTCAATGATCAGCTCCATCGGCATGCCGGTGTTGCGTTCGATCTTGTAAAGGTCGTATTTCTGGACCATCGGCTCGAGCGAAGAGCGGCTGAGCACCTCTTGATTAATGGTCTGGAGCCGCTGCGAAAGGTCCTCGCTCGTCAGAGCCTGCACGAGGTTCGACGAGACGGTCGGCGGTTTGACCGTTAGCAGCGTCGTTGATTCGTAAATGCTGGGGAGCCGAAATACGACGTAACCGATCGCTACGGTCATAGTGATCATCGGCAAGATGATCAACCATCTGTTCCGCTTGACCATTGCGAGCAATTCGCTCGGGGTCCTTTGTCTAAAATCAACGCTCATATCCGGATCACCTCTTGCCGGGCGTCATACGCCCTCGGTCGTCTCAAGTTTTTTATTGCGGTCGCGTCGGTTCAGCACGTTTCTGATCACGACCGCACCGCCGATCAGCAGCAGCCCGAACGCAAGCAGCCCGACCGTCTCGGGTATCCCGAAGATCGCTGCCCAGATGGATCTGATCACGGCTGCTGTATAGAACATCGCTTATTGCATGGCCAGCACGCGCTTTGCGTCGGCCGCCTCCTGCTGCGTCAATTCGTTAATGAACCTAAGCCCTGCTTCCGCTTCGCGGCGTGCGGAAGCGCGATCGCCTGACCGCGCCAAGGCCATCCCCAGGCGTACGCGATACCCGGCGTTGGCCGGCTTACCGCTCTTTTCATCCACTTCGATCGCCTTTCGAAACTGCTGAGCCGCAGGCGAGTACAACCCTTTTTTCAAATAGACCCAGCCGAGCGTGTCGTAGTAACCCGCAACGGCCTGATTTCGGCTGACCGCCAGTGTAGCCAGCTGAAGAGCTTCATCGAGGTTGCCTTCGTTCTCGGCGATCAGCCACGCAAGATTGTTGGCCGCGATCGCCGAATCAGGAGCGATCTCGAGTGCCCGGCGATAACTTCGCTCGGCCGCTGCGACGTTGCCGCGGCTGTCTTCGAGAATGCCGATCAGGGTCAGAATCGACGGACTCGGCTTTTTGTCCACCACACGCGTGTATGCCGCGATCGCTTCATCGACACGATCCTTCGCCACCAGGAGCGACGCGTAAGCTCCGAATGCGGGCAGATAGTTCGGGTCGAGCTCCATCGCTTTGTTGAGTTCGACCTCGTAGCCGTCCTTGTCGCCGCCAGCCGCCAGAGCCTGGCCCCTGAGATAATGCAGGGCAGCCAATACGTCCGCGCGGCCGGCATTGCGTTCGAGCAATGAATCTAGTCGTTTGACAGCGGCCGCCGACTGACGCATCTCGATAGCAAGTGTCGTAATGCCGCTCACGGCATCGAAATTGCCGGCGTCGATCGATAAGGCCTTTTCGTAGAATTCGGCTGCCTTCGCAGTATTCTTTTGAGCCGCAAATACCTTGGCAAGATTCACCATTGCCGCGGCCGAGTTCGGATTTAGCGCCTGTACGCGTTCGAGGTCGCTCTGAGCTTCTGTGAGTTTTGCAAGTTCGAGATAGGCGAGCCCTCGCGCGGTCAGTGCCCTGATCTGCAGGTCTTGTATCGCCAATACACCTGTGTCGGCGTTCGGCGTCGCTTTATTGACGCGGTCGTAGAGTTCAGCGGCCGCCTTCAGCGCATTCTCCGGCTCGCCGGCTGCGAACGCAGCCTGTATCTTGAGGAGGCCGCTCCGTAGGTATGCCGGATGATATCGTTCGAGATCCGCGATGAAAGCTCGTGCCTGATCTATCTGGCCTATGTTCAGCTTCGCTTGCGCGATATAGAAGAGCGCGTCGCGCTGGCTCGGCTGCTTTTTGAGAATATCTTCGAGGTCCGTGACGGCTTCGTCGTACTTGCCTTGCAGCATTCTCAGCCGGGCCCGCAGCATTAGAGCCTCGGTATCCTTGTCGTTGAGCTTAAATAGTGCGTCGAGCTGCTCGATCACTCTTGCTTCGTCCTTTTTGTCCAGAAACAGTTGTCCGATACGGTATCGAGCCCGGACATATTCGGGCGAGTCCGCGATGACGCCTTCGAGCACCGCGATCGCGGCGTCGGGCCGCGACGTGCTGGCGTAGAAATCTGCAAATTCCAAACGGCTCTCGGGACTGTTTTCCTGGACCGCGACCAACTCGCGATACGCATTCTCAGCCTTTGCCATCTGTCCCGTCGTCACGTAAAACTCGGCTTGGGCCGACCGTGCCTCAATGCTGTCCGGCTTGACGGCGACTGCTCGTGCAAATTGAGCATCGGCTTCGGGATCACGTTTTGCGTAGGTCAGGAACCGGCCATATTCGATAAGCCCGACGATGGACGATGGATCGGTCGCGAGGCCCCGAAGGATCGCCGCCTCGGCCTTGTCCGCCATGTCGCGGGTCGAGTAGAACCGCGAGAGACTGATGTAGGTCTCGACTCGTTTCGGGTCGATCGCGATAGCCTCGTCGAGCTTGGCGACCACTTCGGCATCAGGTCTCGAACGCGTGGCCAGAATTGAGGCCTTTAGCACCGTTCCCTCAACAAAATTCGGGTCGGCCGCTACGATGTCAGACTGTATTTTTTCGGCTTCGGTTAGCAGCGGCGGCTGGACGAGAAGGAAATAATTGCCGAGCTTGGCTTTGGCGTCGAGATTCTTGTCGTCGAGTTCGACGGTCTTTCGGATCTCCTCAAGCGCATCGTTGAACTGGCCGAGATTTTCGTAAGAACGTGCAAGCCCCCAATGTGCGGCCGCCGAACCCGGATCTGATTCGGCCGCCGAACGAAATTGCATCAAGGCGTCGTGAAATTTTCGCTTCTGGAGGTATTCTTCGCCGCGGGCGAGGAACCTGGCGGTCGAATAGCCGCAGCCAATGAGCATCAGCCCCATGATCGCTGCCGCGACAATAGCTATGGACCTCTGTCGGAGATGGCACTCGATTTTGAACATAACTTCGCGTTCGTCCTGATCTTTTGGCCTTTAATCCGAGAACCAGGGGCTTTGGTACCGGTGGCCGATCTTATTTTCCAGCCCGCTGGTGCCGCAATAGCGTGTTCGAGCGTTGGCTGGCCTTCAATTCAACGCCGCCCGACACATTTGCCAGCGGCATTGTGGAAAAAGGTCGAATCGGGAGCGGCTTTCAGAAAATTTTGCTCTTCGGGAAGACGTTAAGGTGAGATATTCGAGGCTGGTATTGACTTCGCGGGCATGCTCGCCTAACCTTTAGGCGAAAGACATATCAGTTCGGTCCGGAGAGAGAAATATGACGAATATCACTTTGCCTGCCGCAGTGCTTGCCGTCGCGGCCTTCATTTGCAGTAACTCACCTTCACAGGAACGTTCGAATGATCCGGCCCCTGCGTCTAACGCGGCTGCGGCCCAAAAGGCTCCTGACAAGGATTCAGTCAAAAGAGAGATCGTGAGCCTGGCGAACGATATATGGGACGCCGCACAACAAGGGAAAAAGGCATTTCTCGAAGACGTGGCGACGGATGACTTTGAGTCGACCGATATCAGCGGCAAAACACAGAATAAGCGTCAAGCTATCGCGGACGTCAAGGAAGAAAAAGCCATAAAGTCGTGGGCTATTACAGAACCGGACCTTGCGAGCTTTGACGAATCCTCGGCTGTGCTCAAATATGTGCTCACGGTTTCGGGTTCCGGCGGGCGAACGATCAAGGCTCGGATCACAGACACTTACGTCAAAAAGAACGGCAAGTGGTACATCAAGAGCCAGCAGCAAACTTTGATGAAATAGCGGCCGAACGATCCGAATTAAAACATGCGCGGCTCGCCACACCGGCGGCCGCGCTTCTTTTTAGAACATTGCCAGATATGTGCACGCGTCCTTGAGGGACGTATTTCCGCCGCACAGTACAAGTACAACGCGGCTCTGCTCGGTGAACTGTACGCGCAGACGCTCAGCGGCCGCGAGCGTACAGGCTGCGGCAGGCTCTGCCACGACCTTTAGTCGCTCAGCTATTAACTCCATGGATCTAACGGCGTCTTGATCGGTGACGACCGTTACTGACTCAAGGTTCTCACGGATCAGGCTGAGAGTTCGTTCCGAGACGTATGGCGCACCCAGCGTCTTAGCGATCGACGTTATCGCGGGCAGCTCGACGGGCGCACCGGCGGCTATCGCCTGAGACATCGCGTCGGCCCCCTCGGTCTCGACGCCCCAAACACGTACGCCCGGCCTCGCTTGACGGCAAGCGACAGCCACACCGGCCGCCATCCCGCCGCCGCCAATGCTGACTATCACGTCGGTCACATCCGGCAAAGTATCTACTATCTCAAGTCCCAGCGTCCCCTGCCCCGTGATTATCTCCTCGTCGTCGAAAGGATGAACGAATACGCGGCCCTGATCCTCGTATTCACGAACTTTTTCGAAACACTCGGCAATGGTCGGCTCGAGATCGACGCGGGCGCCGTAGTCGCGCGTCGCGGCGACCGATGCCGCCGGAGTGTTCTCGGGCATCACGATCACGGCGTCCACTCCGAGCTTAGCGGCTGCAAATGCGACCGCCTGCGCGTGATTGCCGCCGCTTACTGCGACGACCCCGCGCGAGCGCTCCGAGTCGGGCATCTGCAGGAGTTTGTTGAACGCCCCGCGAACTTTGAAGGATCCCGTTCGCTGAAAAAGCTCGTATTTGACAGAGATCGACGTGCCCATTCGTTTGCTGAGCGAATGGCTGTATTCGAGTGGCGTGCGTTTGATATACGGCGCGATGCGGTCGGCCGCCTCGCGGAAAGATCCGAGGTCCATAGCGAGAAATATATCATCGTCCAAGGTGTGGAAGCAGTCGGAGAGCAGTTGACGGCATTCGATGTTTTAACGGCCGACAGTTAAAATATCTCAGATGGCAGAACAAGAATTGATGACCGACGCCGACATACATGCGTTCGGCGTAGAGATCGTTCATAACCAACTAGTCGAGGCCGGCTGGACACCCGACTCTGTAGATATCGAGAACGATCGGGCCAAGGTTCCGCAGATAACGGCCGCGCGCGATGACGAATACGCTATTTTCGTCGTCCGCACGGGATTGCATCCTGAGCCGGGCCGGATCGAAGGCGAGGACACATTCCGACATTTTTGCCGTTTGGCGGCCGAAATGAAAGCGTCATGTTATTTTGCAAGCGTTAGCATCGCCAACTCGACCGCAGCGACGGACGAAGAGATGTCTGTGCCGGTCAAAGGCGTTGCTTACCACGTCGCTTTTGACGGCCTCGTTAAGATGGAATTGCCGCCGGAGGAAGCCGCCGCCGTATGACAAAGACCAGACTTGAAGCATTCTCTGATGCAGTCATTGCGATCGTTATGACGATCATGGTGCTCGAGATGAAGGTGCCCCACGGCTCAGACCTAGCGACGCTTGAGCCCCTGATACCCGTATTCCTTGCCTATGTTCTTAGTTTTGTTTATCTGGGCATCTACTGGAACAATCATCATCATATGATGCACGCCGTTCGTCGCGTAAATGGACGGGTGCTTTGGGCAAATCTGCTGCTGCTTTTCTGGCTGTCGCTGATCCCATTCGCCACAGGCTGGATGGGCGAGAATCATTTTGCGGCGATGCCGACGCTGGTCTACGGCGTTGTGCTGCTGGGTTGTGCGATCTCGTATTCGATACTGCAGCTCAAGCTGGTCCGCCATCATCACGGCGAAAACGATATGCTGAAAAAAGCTGTCGGCAGCGATCTAAAAGGTAAGATCTCGCTCGTGCTGTATGTGATCGGCATTGCTGCCGCGGCATTTGTGCCGACGATCTCGCACGTTCTATATGTGGTCGTCGCCCTGATCTGGATCATCCCGGACCGACGGATCGAGCGATTCTATGAGGAGCTCGAAGGCGAACATAACAAAAATTGAACGGCCCGCCGGTGCCTCTCATTGACGAGAAGCACCTGCTCGGCCGTTCCTCCAGAAAGTTTGATCCGTTATGCCTGAGTGCCGCCCTTGCCGAAAACAAGCCTGAGAAGCAGCAGCAGCAGGATCGCCCCGAGTATCGACATGATCCAGCCGGCAGCGTAATTATCAGGCGCCCACAGCGTACGGGCTATAAATCCGCCGACAAATGCTCCGCCGATACCCAAAAGTGCCGTCAAGATGATCCCAACTATACCGCTTGGGAGGTTCTCCTTACCCGGGAGCAGGAACCGAGCGATAATGCCGACTATAAGTCCACCGATCAATTGTCCGATCATATAGGTTCTCCTTTTACTGAAATCAGTCTTCGCCGCGATAGATGATGAATATCACATTTACGTTATGAACTAAACGACGCAAATGAGTGTCAAGTTCCGGTCTCGCCGATCCGCGGCGATTCATTTCGCAGTCTTCTCGTCTGCCGGTGTCAATCTTATCCAGCGAAAACCGACGTTGAATTCACCGCCGGTGTTGCAGCCTATCACGCCGGCGAACACATTGTCGGCAAGCTGAGCTTCGACCTCACCGGCCGGCTTCCATGGCGACTTTTCGTCACCGCGATAGAAAGCCCGGATCTTGCTGCCAATGCGTACGAGCCGTAGTTCGACGTCGCTGCCTGTGAATGGCGCCGACCTAGGTGTGGTCACCGCACGATATTCGTCGCCAAGCCGCACATCTAGCCTTATGCCGTTGCCGTCTGCGTCATCGACGCCGCCATGGCTCCGCTCGAAACGGATATAGTTCTTGGCATCGGCATAGATCAACAACCCCGCTCCCTGATAGTTCTCTTTAGGTGAGGCCGAGACCCTAGCAGTGAGTTCGAGGTCGCCCTTAACCGAACGAACAAGACGCGGAGCGGTCAGGTTGTCCGCATACAGGTCGCGACCCGTGAGCACACGCATCTTCATTCCGTCCGGGCCGAAGGTCCGGGCCGTCGGCACATCAGTCTCTGCGGGATCGATAAAGACCCAATCCTCCTGCGGTGCGTCTGCAAACTTAGAGAGGTCCGCCTCGATAGGTGTCGTGATCACTATGCCTTCGCCCGGCGTGGGGGCCGGATTCGGGGTCACGCTGCGAACCGGGACCGCCGGAGGAGGTACTGGCGTCGGGGTCGCATCGGCCTGTGGTTGCGTACTAGCCGGACGACATCCGGCGACGACAGCCGAGATGGCCAGAATCGCGATCAAGTATCTCATATGTAACTCCCGATAAAGCTTGAAGTCATCGCCGCCGTCACGCCGCAATTCACGCTTGGCGGATCCATCTGAGTATTTCAGGTATCGTAGCGCGTTTACCGTACATAAGCATCCCGACGCGGTATACACGAGACGCCAAGAACACCAATCCGGCGATAGCAATGAGGTTGAGGGCGATCGACAACGCGATCTGCCAAAAAGGCGGCGTCTCCGCCAGGATCCGAACGGGCATCGTGAGCGGAGCAAAGAATGGCAGGACGGATGCCCAAAAAGCGATCGGCGAAGCCGGATCGCGTATGACGGCGATGCTCAGATAGAATCCGACCAACATCAGCATCATCGGCGGAAAAGCGAACTGGCCGCCCTCCTGGACCGTCGTCACAGCCGAGCCGATCAGTGCGAATATCGAGGCATAGAGAAAATATCCTATCAGGAAATAGACGAGGAAATACACGACCATGATCGGCGATATGGTCGGAAGCAGGCCAAAGATCTCCGACATATCCGCCTGCACGGCAACATAGGCCACAAGCACCGCAAGCGAACCTACCCAAATCCCGAGTTGTGTCAGTCCCGCAAGGCCGACACCGGCGAGTTTTCCCATCATCAACTCAAAGGGCCGTGCAGACGAGAATAATATCTCGGCGATCCTGGTCTCTTTTTCCTCGACGATCGCTCCCATGATCACTTGCCCATAAATAGCAAGCGTGATGTAGATCATCAGCCCGATCACGAATGACGCAGCGAGCAGAGCGTCGCTGTTCTTTTCGTTCCCTTTCTCGTCTATTCCGGCCGAATCTATGACGACGCGGGAATTCAGGCGCCGTGCCGTGGCCTCGCTTATCTGCGCGTCAGCAAGCCTCTGCGAGCGAACAGCGTCGTTGACAGCTTCGGTTATCAGTGTGTTCGCGACAAAATCGCCGCCTTTGCGGGAACGGAACTCAGGCTCCGCGTTGGGAGCCATCGGGTCCGTCGGCAGGATCAGATATGCATCGATCTCCTTTGAGGTTGCCATCGCCTTTAGTTCATTTCGGACCTCTTCGGCGGTCCGTCCGTTCGCATCGTAGTTGACGAAAATGAACCGGACCGCTGCTGATCTAGCCGACGACCTAAGGTCATGGGATTGCTGTTCCGTTATCTCTTTGAGCCGGGATCGTGCGTCATCCTCAGCCCGCTCCGCCAAACGTTCAGCAGACAGCGAAGACTTGATGCGCGGAGCCAGCCTGCCGGACGGATCGACAATGACAAGCCGCGTCGGCTCGCCTGTAAGCGAAAAGATTAGCGCAGGGACAAAGGCGAACACGAGTCCGAGCACGGGAAAGAGCAGCGTGCCGATGAGAAACGTCCATTTAAGGACGATCTTTCTGTATTCGTTGGTCAAGACCGCGAAGAACTTTCTCATATGCCGCCTCCTACCTGATCGATAAAGATATCGTTGAGGCTCGGTTCTACCTGCTCGAACCTGCTAATGGTGGCTCCCGCCGCTACCAGGTCGTGAAGCAGACGTTGGGCGTCGGCCCCGGGACGCATCTGCAGATAGACCGCGTCCGCGTGTTCGTCAGCCTTTTCCACGTCGGCATGGCCCGCGATAACCGCCTCTGCGCCCGTCGCACGCAATGCGATTCGATCACGTCCGTAGCTCTCCTTTACCTCGCGCAGACTCCCGCCTGCCACTTTGCGCGATCTGTTTATCAACAGGATGTCGTGACAGAGCCGTTCGGCTGTCTCCATCAAATGCGTCGAGAAGATTATGGTCTTTTCCCGTTCCCGGAGCTCCGCCAGCACCTCGATCATGAATTCCACATTGACCGGATCAAGGCCCGAGAACGGCTCGTCGAGTATCAGCAGGTCGGGATCGTGAAGCACAGTGGATATGAACTGGATCTTCTGCTGCATTCCCTTCGAAAGATCGGTCGTGCGTTTTGTTCTCCAATCCTCGAGCTTCATACGGGTGAGCCATTTGTCGATGCGTTTGTCGGCTTCGGCACGATCGACCCCTTTTAAAGCCGCAAAGTATCGGAGCTGGTCCACGACCTTCATCTTTTTGTAGAGCCCGCGTTCCTCGGGAAGATATCCGATCCGGTCCTGCAGCCGCGGCGACATATGTTCACCGAACAACGCGATCGTCCCTTCGTCCGGAGCGGTGATACCGACGATCATGCGAATGGTCGTCGTCTTGCCGGCACCGTTGGGCCCCAGAAAGCCAAATACGCGGCCGGGTCTCACTTCAAAGCTGAGCGAGTCAACAGCGACGAAATCGTCGAAGCGCTTTGTGACATTTTCGACGCTGAGCGTCGCGGTCTTGTCCATATCGGGCAGAGGTCGGCTAGTCATGGAGCGTCGGCGCGTCGGCGTGAGGAACAAAACAGCGCCGGCATCGGGCCTCGTATTTATCCGCGGCTCCGACCTCGACCAGCTGATCCGATTCGACAGTCCGCTGAGAATAATTCGCGGTGCCGCCGCATTTGACGCAGATCGCGTGGGTCTTAGTGATGAACTCAGCGATGGACAGCAGTTGAGGCATCGGCTCGAAGGGCTTTCCCATGAAATCCTGATCGAGCCCGGCGATTATGACCCTGCGGCCTTCGGAGGCAAGACGGTTGGCGGCGCCTACGATCTCGACATCGAAGAATTGTCCTTCGTCGATGCCAACGACCTGGGTCGCGGGCAAAATGTGGCCGAGCAGTTCAGCGGTGGACGCGACGGGTATCGACGAATGCGTCTGGCCTGAATGCGAGGCAATATCTTCGTGTGAGTAGCGAGCGTCGATAGCGGGTTTGAATACTTGTACGGCCTGACGCGCGATGCGTGCCCGATTGAGTCGTCGTATCAGTTCTTCGGACTTGCCCGAGAACATCGAGCCGACGATAACCTCTATCCAGCCCGTATCGTTATGCCTTACCTTTCGGCGCTCTTCTGTGTTGTCAAAAACGAGTTCTTCTACCATTCGGATGCGGCGAGTCTGTTCTAAACCTGAGATTCGAAGTTAGCACGAACGCCAAGGGCTTGTCATTTTCGGTGATCGAGATACTGCGCCGATCGGGGATACTAACTCAACGCAATAGTGACCGGCCCGTCATCTCCGGCGTCGGCGCGATGCCGGCCATTTCAAGCAAGGTCGGCGCGATGTCGGGCAGCGAACCGTCGCTGCCAAGCTGCCTGCCGGAGGCCAAACCCGCTATGCATAGCGGCAGCCGGGAAAGCTCCGGCGATCGTTCCATATCGGACGGATCGCTCTCAGTGATGTTCTCACAGCCGCCGTGGCTAGCAGTGACGACCATTTGCCCGCCTTCGGCTGAGATATGTCGCCATAGGCCGCCGAGACAGGTATCGACGAACTGCACGGCCTCGACAGTGCGTTCAACGGATCCGGATTCGGCCGCAAGCGCGGCAGCAGGCATATTCACGACCAACAACGACCCGCCATTACGGACGACACCAATAGCTTCGTCAGCTATCTTGAAGCTCCGCGATTCAGCCCCGATCAGGTCGAGGTCGTCCCGCGGCGCCGGCACGAGCACGTTTCGCTCAAGCTGCGACAGCGATTCTCCGCCGCCGTTGAAAAAATACGTGAGGTGAGGATATCGTTCGGCCTGCGTGACCTTTACGACAGCGATGCCCTTGCTCCCAAACACGTCCGTTAGCGAATCTACCGAACCTGAGCCAAACGCAACCGGCAGCCCAAAACCGCGGTCGTATTCGGTCAGGCAAACTGACGCGATCTCAGGTTTCGGCGCGCCCTGATTGTCGGGCAGCGACAGCGACCTGACAAGCTGATGCATCGTCTCGGGGCGATGGTTGAAATAGATGACCAGATCGCCGGTCTTGACCGTCGCGACCGCGTGATCGGGCGCCGATACGATCACGACGGGCGCGACGAATTCGTCCGCGATGCCCCGCAGGAACGAGTTTCGGACCGCCGTCACCGCGTCCTCGGCTCGCTCGCCTTCGCCGTGGACCAGCATCGTGTAAACGCGTGCCGTGCGCTCCCAATGCCCGCCTGTATCCATTGCAAAATGGCGCCCGACGATCGAAGCAATTCGGCCGATCCCGATATCCGCCATTTTTATCTCCAGGGCTTCGAGATGAATGTCTGCGGTCCGAGGAGAAGTATCCACGCCGTCCAGGATGCAGTGGACAGCGACGTCCGAAGCACCCGCCTTTCGCGACATTCGCAGAAGCGAATATAAGGATCCGGCGAAAGAGTGAACTCCGCCATCGCTTACCATGCCGATCAGATGTATGGTGCCGCCGCGTTCGATCGCATCCGAGATCTGAGTTCGGATCACGGCGTTCTGCTCAAATTCGCCTGACGCGATCGCCTGCTCGATGCGATGTCCGTCACCAAAGCCGGACCGGCCTGTCCCGATCATCATATGTCCGACCTCGGCTGCCGCCGAACCCGAACGCGTACGGCCGCTCAAACCCGTGGCTCCGGAGACCACGCACGACGGAAACGTCTCGAAAATTGCGTCAAAGTGAGGCGTGTGAGCGATCCGAACAGCATTGTGACCGGTCGCTTCGCCGACGCCCCAGCCGTCCAGGATCACCAGCGCTAGCGGCCTCTCGATAGATGTCGTCATGCAGTTACAGCGTTGTCGGTTCGATTATAGTCCATTAGCGGACCGAGGATCATACGCCGAGCACATTTCGGCGTCTTGCCTTGAATCCGGGCGTGTCTGCCTCGGGATACCGTGTCGCGGCCAAACGCAGTTCCGCCATCAGGTCAGGCAGGTCGCGAGCGATCCTCGCGGCTGCAGTAAGCGCGAATGAACGAACCGCTACCGGCTCGGTCGGGTCACCGACCAGCGAGCAGCAGACGTCGAATACCCTGCCGCGGTGCCGCGAAGGAACATTAACGAACTGCATCAGCCTCACCACATTTCGCTTGACGGCAATATGCGTGTCAGTCCGTTCGAGCATCCGGAAAAGCAAGGCGTAGTACGGATCGGCAAGCTCAGGATGGCTCTCGACGCAGTTGCCCACGGCCCAACTGGACCGCTGCATCACGCGTCGATCAGTTCCGGTGAATAGGCCCATCAGCTCGGCAAAGCGCCCGGCGTCTGAGCCGACATATCGCACGATCTTTGCGGTCTGATGGCTGGAGTGTTCGGCGAGTATGGCTTCGCGAATGTCCACCGGCCCGGCTCTATTTGACTTGGAAAAATGCCCTGCGGCCCGGATATCTTGCCGACCCGCCGAGGTCCTCTTCGATACGAAGCAGTTGATTGTATTTAGCAATTCGGTCGCTTCTGCACAGGCTGCCGGTTTTGATCTGTCCCGCATTTGTCGCGACCGCGAGATCAGCAATAAAGCTGTCTTCGGTCTCACCGGATCGGTGAGAGATGACGGTCGTCATATTATGCGTCCGGGCTAATTCGATGCAATCGAGCGTCTCTGTCAAAGTACCGATCTGGTTGACCTTGACCAGGATCGAATTCGACGCTCCCTCGTCAATGCCTCGCTGCAGGAATCTGAAATTCGTGACGAATATATCATCGCCCACGAGCTGGATGCGGTCGCCGACCATCGACGTGAGCGTTTTCCAGCCTTCCCAATCGTTCTCAGCCATCCCGTCCTCAAGCGAGATGATCGGATATTTGCCGCACCAATCAGCCCAATACGCGGCCATCTCATCGCTCGACAGCTCGCGGCCGTCGCTTTTCTTAAAAATATACCTGCCGTCCTTATAGAACTCGCTTGCCGCCGGGTCCAGAGCGAGCATCACATTCTCGCCGGCCTTGTATCCCGCACGTTCTATCGCCTCAAGTATCGTCTCGACGGCCTCCTCGTTCGATCTAAGGTTGGGTGCGAATCCGCCTTCGTCGCCTACGCCTGTCGAATAGCCGCGCGACTTGAGCACCGATTTGAGGCAATGAAACATCTCGGCTCCCATCCTGAGTGCTTCGCGAAAACTCTCGGCACCTACGGGCATCACCATGAATTCCTGAAAATCAACATTATTGTCTGCGTGAGCGCCTCCGTTGAGTATGTTCATCATCGGGACCGGCAGGGTCTTGGCGTTTGCTCCGCCGATATAGCGATAGAGCGGCAGTTCGAGTGCGGCTGCGGCGGCTCGGGCATTGGCCAGCGACACGGCGAGTATCGCGTTAGCTCCGAGCTTGGATTTATTATGCGTACCGTCAAGCCCGATCATGGTCTCGTCAACAAGCGTCTGATCTATCGCGTCAAGTCCCTCGACCTCACGCGAAATGATATCGTTGACGTTCTCCACCGCTTTTTCGACTCCCTTGCCCGAGTAACGCAATTCGTCACCGTCACGGAGCTCGACAGCTTCGTTCTCGCCGGTAGAGGCGCCGCTCGGCACTGCCGCTCGGCCTGTTGTTCCGTCCTCGAGTATCACCTCGGCCTCGATGGTCGGATTCCCGCGTGAATCAAGGATCTCACGTGCTCGAACTTGATCGATATAGCTCATTTGCAGACTTTTCCTCTTGGTTAAGATCTATTCGCCGGTTGGTCGAAATAGAATTGTAACGCCGATCGGCCGTATTCGCGAAACTCGGCAGTGCTGCTATGTCAGGCCTTTGTCATGCGGACCCGGAGTATGCGCCGCTTGTCCACGGCCTCGACCTCAAATAGATGTCCGTTGAGGCGAACGCTCTCGCCCGGTTCCAGCAGACGTCCGCTTTCGGCCATCATAAGGCCGGCAATGGTCGTGTAGCTCTCTGATACCGGTAGGCTCGATCCGAGACGTTTATTCAGGTCGCGGACCGCAATGCCGCCATCGAGGATAAAGCTTCCGTCGCCCTGCTCGATCATCTGCTGATTGACCTCTTCGTCGTGCTCGTCTGAGATATCGCCGACGATCTCTTCTAATAGGTCTTCGAGCGTGATGATGCCTTCGACGCCGCCGTGCTCGTCCACGACAAAACCGAAATGGAACTTCTCGGTCTGCATCTGACGCAGCACGTCCTCGAGCCTCGCAGTGTCGACTACGTAGTTCGGCCGTATCAGAATGTCGTCCAACGCAAATGTCTCTGGAGCCCCAACGTACTTGACCAGGTCCTTGCTGTGTACAAAGCCGACGATGTCATCGAGCGATCCGCGATAGACCGGGAGCCGCGAATAACCACTCTCGTTGAACACGGCCGCAATGTGTTCGAGCGTGCTCTCGTCCGGCACAGCCGTGATCTCAGTTCGCGGTATCATCGCTTCTTTGACAGTCGTGTCTGAGAACTCGAAGATCTGATTGATCAGCTTGCTCTCTTCTTCGTTGAGGTGCCCGCTCTGGAATGATACGTTGAGCACCTGCTTGATCTCTTCCTCGGTATAGCTTGCACCGTGCGCGTCCGAACCTTTTAATCCCGCTATCCGCACAGTCTTGGTCCCGGCCCAATCCAGCAGGCGGATCGGATAGTAGAAGATCTTGTAAAAAACGAGCAGCGGCAGAGCGACTGCGTACGCGATCCGCTCGGAAAGTTCTAGCGCGGCGGTCTTTGGGGCGAGTTCGCCAAAGACTATGTGTAGGAACGTGATAAAAGAGAATGCCAACGCGAACGAGAGCGCGTGGATGAACGCCGGCGTGGCAAGCATCTCAACGCCCGTCATCTCGCCCGCCGATGCAAGCAACGGCGTGATCATCGACGCTACGGCCGGTTCGCCGATCCAGCCCAATCCTAAAGACGAAAGCGTGATCCCAAGCTGTGTCGCCGAAATATACGCGTTGAGGTCGCGCAGCATCGCGGCCAAACGGACCGCGGCCCGGTTGCCTTCTGCGGCCTGCGATTCGATCCTCGATCGGCGCACGGCCACAAGAGCGAACTCGCTCGCGACAAAGAATCCGTTGGCCGCAACGAGTACGACGACCAAAAATATATTTAGGACCGAGGTCGTGATAGCGGGCGCGTCGGCCGCCAAGGCCGGATCAGCTAGCAGCAGTAAGCGCAAACTGGCAGGGTCGTCCATTATTTGACAACGATGAGCAGAACATTTCGGGTTAGCGGCCGCCGCCTCCTGTCATATGCGGACGCATCCGATAAACCGGGATTATAACATAAAGGGCCGCGTTCAGGTGATCAGTTTCGTCGGCACGGATGCCTCAGCGATCTCGGTTATAAGCATTCGGCACGAGCCGCATCCGCTGCCCGCTCGCGTCGCATCCATAATGGATTCGGCGTCAGTGTGACCATCGGCGATAGCCCGATCTACGTCGTACTCGGTTACGCCAAAACACGTACATATGAGCGGAGTATCGGCCTCAGGGGCCGACAACCTGCGCTCTCGAAGCTCGCTGAAAGCCAGGTGGACCGCCTCGAAACACGTCCTCAGACAATCATTTCGCTCTGCGGCGATCTTGCCGAAGCGACGCTCGACGGCTTTGAAGAGAACCTCGTCGCTTAAGCCCCCGAGATCCGCCGTAGCCTTGCCTGCAACTTCGTCTGACAGAATGGCAAGCGTCGCCGCTGCATAGCCGCATCCATCGGTGCGCACACCGGGCACGAGCCCCTCCGGGCGCTCAGCGACGCCGAATTCAGCGAAACAGCCGCACGAGAAATTTGCTGACAGCCCCGTAGCCGCGTCTGCTGCCGGTTTGGGCAGACACCTCGAAGACACCTCAGCTACGGCTGGCGGATAAATTGCCATCGCATATGATGATAGCAGGCTTCGGCAGTCTGACGGGCTGTCGGGACTTGGCTCCGGGCACGTGACGATTTAACATTTACCTATGCCATTGAGATCGCACTTAGCAGCATTGGCCGTTTTGGCGGCGGCGACCGCAGCATCGGTTGGCTGTCGTCCGGCGGCCGCTCCCGTGAGCGTCTCAAACCGCCCGGTTTCGATCAACGACAGGCCGACGACTAACGTGCCAAGGCCGCCTTCAAAGCCGTTGACCGAGATGTCCTGGACCTTCGACGACGACCGCGTCCAGAAACTCGCGGACCTCAGAGGCAAGGTCGTGATACTTGATTTCTGGGCGACGAACTGCCCGCCTTGCCGTGAAGAGATCCCGCATTTGAACGAGCTCGCGGCCAAGTACGGCCCCGAGAATCTACAGATCATCGGGCTGCACGTGGGCGACCGCGTGGACCGCGCTGAGATACCTGCGTTTCGTAAGGAGGTCAGGCTCGACTACCCGATCGGCTTCCCCGAAGATGCCTTGATGGATTTCATCTTTGCCGAACGAAGCAACATTCCCCAGACTGCGGTCTTTGACCGAAACGGCACACTTATCAAAAAGTTCGTCGGATTCAGTTCTGCGATAGGACAAGAGATCGAGGCAACCGTCGAGAACGCAGTGACGACGACGGTGCAAAACTAATGCGAGACCTGCCCGTCGGCAACGGCCGCCTACTCGTTAATTTCGACGACAAGTATCAGATCCGAGACATCTATTACCCGCACGTCGGCCAGGAGAATCATACCGACGGGTTCCCATGCCGTTTCGGCATTTGGGCAGACGGACTATTCTCATGGATCCACGACGACGGCTGGACCCGAGAACTGCGATACGCGGACGGCTCGGCCGCTACGGATGTGAGGCTTATGAATGGGTCGCTCGGCATCGTGATCGAGTGCAGCGACCTCGTTGCAGAGGACCGCGATATTTACATGCGGCGCATTGGCGTTCGCGATCTCATCGGCTCCCGCGAGCTTCGTGTGTTCCTCCACCACGACCTTCGCATATACGAGAACAAGATCGGCGATACGGCATACTACGACCCGGAGACTCGCTCGCTCATACACTACAAGAAACACAGGTATTTCCTCATCGACACGCTCCCGCATTTCGATCAGTTCGCGACCGGCCGCAAGGCCTTCCGGCATATGGAGGGCACGTGGCGCGATGCCGAGGATGGTGAGCTGCACGGCGGCGTGATCACCGAGGGCTCGGTCGATTCGACGATCGCCATACACGGCAGAGGCGATCTCGAATTCTATTGCTGGATCGCGGCAGGAACGTCTCGTTCAGAGGTCGCTGATCTCGCTAATTTCGTCAAGGAGCGTTCGCCCTCGGGGTTCTTTTCGAGCGTGCATTCGACCGCCAGCTCGATCGGCCATCCGAACGGCCTGTCATCGTCTGCGGTCGAATTGTTCGAACGCAGCCTGCTGATCATACCGACGCAGATCGACCGGGGCGGTGCCGTCATAGCAGCAAATGACCATGATGTGACGGAGCGTGCTACTGATCATTACAGTTATCTATGGCCGCGAGATGGAGCATTCGTAGTAAATGCTCTTGACCTTGCCGGACATCCTGAGTACGCGCGTCGGTTCTTTTCACTTTGCAGCCGGATCGTTGACCGCCGCGGTTATTTTCTGCAGAAATACAGCCCGGACGGAAGCGTAGGCTCGGGCTGGCATCCGTTCTGGGACCGATCAAAGGCCCGCGAGATGCTGCCGATCCAGGAAGACGAGACCGCTCTCGTGCTCTGGGCTCTAGATGAACACTTCGCGATGCATCCCGATCGGGACCTGCTACACTCGCTCTATGCACCGCTGATCCTTAAATGCGCGACGTTCCTGGCGAACTGTCGCGACAGCCGCACCGGATTACCGCTCCCGAGCTGGAACCTTTGGGAGGACCGTCGCGGGGTCCATACTTTCACCTGCTCGACCGTCGTTGCCGGACTGCGGGCGGCTGCCCAAATCGCCGAAGACTTCGGTGATGTTGCGATCGCCGACGAATATCGAGCGGCGGCAAACGAGGTGGTCGCGGCGATGAGAGAACATCTTTTTGACCCCGGTCACGACAGGTTCGTCCGCTCGCTCGAAGCCAATAGCGACGACCGGCTGACGCCTGATCTGACCGTCGATGCTTCGCTTTTCGGTGTGTTCTATTTTGGGTGTTTTGCGGTCGATGATCCGATGGTCGTCTCGACCATGCAGGCTGTCGAGGATCATCTGCGCGACCGAAAATTCGCGGGCGGCGTGGCGCGATTCTCCGGCGACGGATATATGCTCGAGAGTCAGGATATCGCAGGCAATTCGTGGATCATCTGTACGTTGTGGTTGGCAGAATATAAGATCGCCACCGGCGACGCTGCCGGTGCCGCCGAACTCATCGATTGGGTCGCTCGCCAGGCCCTGCCGTCCGGAGTTCTCCCCGAGCAGATCGATCCGGTGACTGGCAAGCATCTCTCGGTGTCTCCGCTTACGTGGTCGCATTCGACCTTTGTCGCGACCGTCCTGAGGTATTCAGCGGCGTTTGGCAGCAAGGCTGTCAAATGACGCATTTTCGACTGCACACCTCAGTGGGGTAGAATCGTTCTCGAATGAGAAGAGCCAAGATACTCGCCACCCTCGGACCGGCCTCCGCTTCATCCGCTGTCATTGAAAAAATGCTGGACGCAGGACTAAATGCGATCCGCATCAATATGTCGCATGGTACGCAGCAGGAACACGAGGCCACTATCGCTGCCGCCCGCGCTGCAGCTCGCGGAAAAGGACTGCCGCTCTCCGTCCTGGTAGATCTCTCAGGACCAAAGATCAGGACACGTTCGCTCGAGAATGGCCAGCCCGTATTGCTTGCGGCGGGCTCTATGTTTACGATCACGACCCGCGACATCGTCGGCAACAGCCGGGAAGTAGCCACAAATTTTGATCAGCTTCCCAATTCTGTCGAGCCCGGCACGCGGATACTGCTCGACGATGGAGCGATCGAGCTTGAGGTCGTCTCGCGGTCGGAGACGGATGTGGAGACGCGCGTAGTGATAGGCGGCTATCTTGCTGAACGGAAAGGACTTAATCTGCCCAACACGCCGCTTCCGATACCTTCGCTTACGGCCAAGGACCATGATGATCTTATTTGGGCGATAGGGCAAAATGTTGATTTTATCGCGCTCTCATTTGTCAGGACGGCAGCCGATTGTCGCGAGGTCAAGGCCGAGATCAAACGGCTCAATAAACGTCCTCTAGGGCGAGCACTGCTCGTCGCAAAGATCGAGAAGGCCGAAGCCATCGACAACCTGCTCGAGATAATCGAGGCAACGGACGGGCTGATGGTCGCGCGCGGCGATCTCGGCGTCGAGACCAGCGTCGAGCTTGTGCCCGTTTATCAAAAGCGAATAATAGAGCTCGCCGTAGCACATGACCGATTTGTGATCACGGCGACCCAGATGCTTCAGTCGATGATCGAGAACCCGTTCCCGACACGTGCCGAGGCATCGGACGTGGCAAACGCCGTGTGGGACGGTACCGACGCGGTGATGCTATCGGCCGAGACAGCGACCGGCAAACACCCGGTCGAGGCCGTCAAGACCATGGCAAAGATCATCGAAACAGCCGAGACGATCAAGGGCGACCAGTCACGCAAGGCCGTAAAACTCGCACAGCTGCCCAGCCGACGGACAAGCCAAGCGCTTTGTAAATCAGCGGTGTTTGCCGCAGAAGAAATGCAGACCGAGAAGGTCGCGGTCTTTACTGAATCGGGCTTGATGGCCCGGCGGCTCTCATCTTTCCGATCCGGGCTCCAGACCTTCGCCCTGACGACATCGGAGGACGTTCGCCATCAGCTTTCGCTCGTCTGGGGCGTCCAGCCTTTCTTTCATCCGGAGCTGACGACCGGGCCTTCCACCGAAGAGATCGGTGAGTTGACGCTGCACGACCTTTCACTCAACGAAGCCGGTACGACCGAGGACCTGCTCAAGGTCGGCGAGATGACGCTGCTCGACGCGGGCGTCGTTACCCGTGGCGAGACGATACTGATGATGGCGGGACGGCTCTCAGGTATGGGATTATCGAGTTCTGTGATCGTCTGGACGATCGGCGAGGACGTGCCTAGACGCTGATCAGATCGTGTGAAACCTGGACGGGACATTCTCGCGTCCCCAGCGAAGTGTTGTGGACATCCATACCAGTTCGTCAATGAAGCCCGTGACCCGATGTTCGTAGGCGGCGTCGAGCAGGTTCCCTTCAGAGTCAAATTTGGATGCGACACCCGGAAAGTTGAGGTCAGAGAACGAGACCGCCAATCCGAGTTCACGAACCATTGGAACCATCGCTTCTATGACCCGCGTGCCTCCCCACGGACCTGCCGAAACGCCGACAAAAGCCACTGCCTTGTGGATGTATTCTTTGAGTAGAAGATCGAGGACGCTCTTGAGAGCACCCGGATAACCGTGATTGTATTCCGGCGTGACGATCACAAGTCCGTCGGCCCTGACGATAGCGTCACGCCACTCTGGAAATCGTTCGCCTATCTCGGTGCCGTAATGGTCACGCGGAAGATCAAAATCACGCACGTCGAAAAACTGCGTCTCGACGCCGGTTCGCCCGGCAAGTTTAGCCGCCACCCATTTGGCAGCGTGTTCGCTTTGTCGATTCTTTCTAGGCGTGCCGAGCAAAACAGGCAGGAAAAGGTCTCTCATAAAGCCTCGATTCCTCTAAAGGCGTCAAATATTCCCGGCCGGGCCAGTTGTTCCTGAAGATCACTTTTCGGCTTCGAGGATCGACGCGATCGTCTCCTTTGCGGGCGCACCCGACCGTCGGGCCTTGTAATCAGCCAGTGAGATCTGCGGGTCGCGCCACGCATCGAGGTGGCCGACCTGGTGGACGCATTGGATCGTGCAGTTCGGCGCACACCATTTTTCTGTCCAATATTCACGCTCGATATCGGCCTGAGTGTAGTCGAGAAGCGGGATGCCGGGCGTCCCTCGCTGCTGCGAACACCAGCTCACGATCCCGTTCTCGTCGATATAAAGATATCTGGCGCCCGCACGGCAACGCCACTCATATGTGCCTCCATCGACGAGCGAGTCCTGAAACCAATTCCAACGAGCGTATGAACGTGCACCTTTTGATTTGATCTCGCGATAGACCTCTTTGTCGCGGTCGGTCAGGCCTTTGAGCAGGCCGTCACCGTCGTGTATCACACCGACAGTCGAAGAGAATCCAAGCTCGCGTGCCCTGTTGGCGATCTGAAGCGCCTCCTCGGGGTTCGCAACGCCGCCGCCTACGACCGAATTGATGTTGACCTTGAATTTCGCGTGGTCTCGCAGATTGACGAGTTTGGCATCAAGCACTTTGAGGCTTTTTTTCGACACTTCGTCCGGCGTCACGTTGTCGATCGAGATCTGGAGGTAATCGAGCCCGGCTTCGTTAAGTTTTTGGATCTTATCGACCTGGAAATAATACCCGTTCGAGATCAGGCCGGCGATCATACCGTGATGCCGGATGCGGGCGATGATGTCATAAACCTGCGGGTGCATCATCGGCTCACCACCCGATATCGTGACCACAGAAGTGCCAAAATCCGCAAGCTTGTCGATGCGTTCGAGCATCACGTCGATCGGCACCGGATCGCTCGTTTTGTCGTATTCGTTGCAATAAGTGCACGAGAGATTGCACCGCCGCATCGGCACGATATGTACCAAAACGGGATGGCGCGTCGAGGCGAAGGCACGAACCGTGTGCCTTACTCCGCGTGTGAATCTACTGAATCCGCTTGCTTTGGGCATGATCCTGCGAACGGTCAAATTTTAGATTATACGGCGTGGTAAGCGGCAGTTCAAACCCGCCGCGCCGTGTCTGGCGGCCGACCGTCGCGGCAAATGCAGCGGCCGCCGCGATCATCATCCTGCGGCGGCCGGTCGAGTCCAATGATAGCTAAAGGATCAGCCCTGTATCACCTTTGCGCCTTTGAATTCAGCGGTACTAAAGATCTTTGCGTCGATCGTGGGATTCTTTTCGACCTTGGTCAGCAAAATTTCCACGATATCTCCGCTGTTCTCCTGGATACGGACCTGTCGCGGAAATCCATCCGGATCTACCCACATGTCGGCGACCGTATAACTCTTTTTCGTTTTGGGAGTTAGCTCTATGTGCCAAACCTGGAGGCCGCCCGCGATGGTCTCCTGCCCAGCATATTTGACGTCGTACTCGGCCTGTAGCTGAGCCTTGGAAGTGGCGCTCATAAATGACAGCACGTTGCCGGCTCCGGCGTTCTTTTTGGCGGTGTCGGACGAACCCGTCAGAACTTGATTGAGGGCCGGTCGATAGAGCCAGTATTTCCGGTCAACGGCAAGCAGCACCTCCTTGGGTTTTGACCAGTCTATACGTGCATACAGCTTCTGATCCTTTTGGCCTTTTTGTTTTTTCCTTTCCGGTATCGCGTTAACAACGCCGACATAAGTGTCGGAAGTCCCCGTGTTGGGATCCGTCTTTTTCATCGTAATATTCGCACGGACCGTTGTTAGCGTTCGGTAGTTGCCGTCCATACGGTCAAGGATCTCTTTTAGGATCTGACCATCGGCCCGGACCGCACCCGCGGCCGAAACAAAAACAAATGCTGCCGCGGCAATAGCGAACGTGCGAACGTATTGGTTAGCAAAAAAATTCATTATAAAATTTCTGGCGTCGCGAACGCCTGTACATTTTAGGACGCCGCGAAACCGCAGGTCGTTGCCCGTTCATGTCAATTGAACCAGCTCTTTGGCGACAAGAAAATGAAGGCGATTATCAAGAGGCAGAAGACGTCATACTGCCATGTTCCGCGTTCGTGCGCCCAGAAAAATAGGTCCTTAAGCATACTGCCGATCAGTTGTCCGCCACCATGCCGTCACGCATCCTGATGATACGCGAACAAACGGCCGCTGCTTCAGGATTGTGAGTGATCATGACTATGGTCTGCCCTAGCTCTCGGTTCAGTTCACGAAACATATTGAGCACAACCTCCGAATTCTCAGTGTCGAGATTCCCGGTCGGCTCATCCGCGAGAATTATTGCCGGGCTATTGATCACCGCGCGTGCCAGGGCAACTCGCTGCTGTTCACCGCCCGACAGTTCCAGCGGCTTATGGTGCATTTTATCTTCGAGCTTCAAAAGCTGCAATACCTCGCGGCGGCGAGCTGCGTCGCCGTGCCCGCTGCCAATATGTATCTTTTCGGCAAGTTTAAGGTTCCCCTCGGCCGTCAGCGTCGGGAACAGATTGAATCTCTGGAAGACAAAACCTATCTTACGCCTGCGGATATCGGTCCGCTGCGCATCGGACACCTTTGCCAGGTCTTCGCCGTCAATGATAATGCTGCCCGAGGTCGGGCTGAGCAATCCTCCAAGTAGATGCAGCAGCGTCGATTTGCCGCAGCCTGAAGGCCCCATGATAGCTACGAATTCGCCCGGCTCGACCGATACTGACACGCCGCGTAGAGCCGGCACCTCGACCTTGCCGATCGTATAGGATTTCTTTAGATCGATCGTGTGAACGATGTGATTCATTGATTTCGGGGTGTCGTCGCTCCGCCGGATTTGTTCACCGGCTTCGGCAAAGCATCCTGCAGCATTCTATCGAGGTCAACTTCGTCCAGGCCCCACGAGTTCTTTAGCACAAAGGCCGACGCCGGGAACTCGCGGTCGATCGTCACGTCCTCGGGCGACTGATATGTCAGCCGCATCGCATAACGTTCCTTTGGCCGTGTCACAATGATCTCGAGCGGTAGATTAGTGAATCCGTCAGAATCGGACAGCTTTCCCTCTTTGCCATAGGTGATATCACTGTCGATCTCGCCCGCCGCGTCAAATATCTGCTGCCGAGCCAGACGGATACCGCCTACACGGTCAAACCAGAACCGCCGTGTGATCAGCAGGCGGCCATTGGCCGGCAAATACTCGTCGAATAGATAATATCCGCGTGTCACTTTCCTAAGCGGCGATTTCTGCGGCACCGACATATCCTCTTCGAGCACGAATGTCGTGCTGACCGTATATACGTGCTCAGCATCCGTAGGCCGGACCAACAATGCGTCGGTGAAATGCTGCGGACGCAGGTTCGCAAACGCGTTCACACTCTCACGGGTGCGTTTGTCGCCGTTCTCGTTGCCTGTACTCAGCGAACGCTGCAGGCCAGAGTAATCCGCATTATTCGTGCCTTTGACGAACTTTTTATATTTGCCTGAGCCTCCGTCCTGGAGCACCGCTACCCTGAAGGTCTCGCCGTCGGACGACATCTGTGCCACGTCGGTCCTGATCACGGGCACCTGCACCTTCATTAAGATCATCGCAGGCCGCTGGACTATGACGTCCCCGTCGGCAGATCGATAGACCTCTTTGCTGCCGAATTCAGCGAACGAATTGTCCTCGAATTTCAGATACATCTTCGCCCGCATCGAGCGGACCCGGGCAAAGCGATTGACCTCGGTGGCGAGATCGTCCTGCGTTGCATTCTCGGATTTTAGGAGGCGAGGCGCTGACCCCTCCTGCTTGACGGAGATGCAGCCGCCGGTAAGCACCGCCAGCAGTATAGCTATGAGACCGATCGGCAGTTGGCGATGCCTTCTGAAGAATTTCATCCCATTGAGATGGCACTTTTGAGGCCTTTGGTTGTAGGCCAAATCGGCCAGACACGCCCACCGGCAGTATGCCAAAACGAAAATGTTATCACGCGGGAAATATATTCCCTAATAAACAAATGATGCGGCGATGCGGGCCGCTTTCGCCATTCCCACACCGCCGCGATCCGAACTGTCAAACCCCTTGTGCGCCCCGGTGATCAGCGGCCGAAAACACCCTCAGAGCGTGTCAAGTAGTCCTGAAGCGTAAAGGCAAACATGATAGCCAGCCAGAAAAAGCTGCCGATCGCCGAAAGCCATATCAAACGCTTGCTCCAATACACGTGCATAAAGAACAACATGACGACTGCCATCTTAGTGAAGGCGATCAGCAAAGCGACAAGCGTATTCGCCCCCGGGAAAATACTGTCCATATCCACCAGAGCGGCGTAATAAGTGAGGATCGTGCCGACGACCAGAACCAGGAACACCCCGACATACTTCGGGATATTCATGTGGTCGTGTTGTTCGTGATTATCCGACATCTATCGACTCCTAATGTGTATGTAAGAAATGTCGCCCGAGCAGATACAGCAGCGGGAACAAGAATATCCAGACAATGTCAACGAAGTGCCAATAGAGGCCAGACATCTCGACCGGCATGTAATACTCCGCCGAATAGTATCCTTTGAAAGCCGTCCACAGCAGCCACGTCATCAGGCCGAGCCCGACTATCATATGCAGGGCGTGGAGGCCGGTCATGACGAAATACAGAAAGAAGAAGATACGCACCTTGTCGCGAAACTTGTCGGCGCTGATCTCAGCTCCCGGGGCAAAAGCCTGATCGAAGTATCCGGCCTTTTCTGCCGACGTCAGGAAATTTCCGTCCATCGCGGTCTTCACGAGCGAACAATCCGTCCAGAGGAAATCTCCGTGCGGATTAACGTAGGTGTGTTCTCCGCCATGTTCGACTTCGTAACACGGCTTGGCCGAATGGGCCGAGTGAGCACCGGGCTCAGCAGCCGGGGTCTTTTTGTTCCAACCTGTGACAGGTATCAGGCCGTGGTTGTACTTATCGGTGTATTCGACCGCCTTGACGCCAAGGAACACCGAGCCGAAGAACATCGTCAGCAGGATCAGGATGACCTGCATCGACCGGTTCCCTTTCTGAGCGAAATAAACCGTAAGAGCCATCGTCAGCGAGCTTACGATCAGCACGAGCGTATTCAGTCCGCCCCAGAAAGCATCGAGGTGATTACTGCCGGCAGCGAACGCCATCGGGTAGCGGTATCTAAAGACCAGATAAGCCGTAAAGAGCCCGCCGAAGAAAAGGATCTCCTGCACCAGGAACATCCACATCCCGATCGTGACGCTCTCTTCCTGCTGGCCCATGTCTTCGAACTGATGCTGAAGACCGGGCTCGTGGTAAACGAATTTATCAGTAGCCGAGTGTGCTGACATGTTTATTCAATGAAATAGCTCTTCGGGCGGGCCGGGCCCGCTTGCGTTGCGGCTCTCAGGCCGTCACTACATCGCTCCGCCGTGCCGCTTCGAGATCGAGGCCGTTCTCTTCGCCGAATTCATAGGCCTCCCAGGTAACGACCGGCATTACGTCAAAATTCTCGGTTGGCGGCGGCGACGACGTCCTCCACTCGAGTCCGGGCAGCATCCACGGATTGTCGGCCGCTTTTGCTCCGAATACAAGCGAATGCGTCAGGTAAACCACGGGCATCACAAGCCCGACACCGAGCACCGAAGCTCCCGCTGTCGAGAAGATGTTCAACACCTGCAATTCCTCGGGATAAGCGGCGTATCGTCGCGGCATGCCCTGATATCCGAGAATGAACTGCGGAAAGAACGTCAGGTTAAACCCGACGAACACAAGCATCGCCGAGATCTTGCCCCAAAACTCGGAATACATCCGCCCAGTCATCTTGGGCCACCAGTAGTGGATACCGCCGAGATAGGCGATCACCTGCCCGCCCACCATCACGTAATGGAAGTGCGCGACAACGAAATACGTATCCGTCAGATGTACCGTCAGGCCGACAGAGCCAAGGAACAACCCGGTCAGGCCGCCGATCAGGAAAAGTCCCATAAAGCCGAACGCGTAAAGCATCGGCGTGTCGAACGTGATCGAACCTTTGTAAAGGGTCGCCGTCCAGTTGAACATCTTGATCGCCGACGGCACCGCGACGACCATCGTCAGGAACGAGAACACGAGTCCCGCATACACCGATTGCCCGCTAACGAACATATGGTGTCCCCAGACGAGGAATCCGAATACTGCAATGGCTATCGAAGAGAACGCAATGAACTCATAACCGAAGATCTTCTTTCGGCTGAAATTTGATATCAGTTCACTGACCACCCCCATGCCGGGCAGGATCATGATATAGACCGCCGGATGCGAATAGAACCAGAACAGATGCTGGAACAGGATCGGGTCGCCGCCGATCGCAGGATCGAATATACCGACCTTTACGGTTCGCTCAATGGCAACCAGCAGGACCGTAATAGCGATCACGGGAGTACCGAGGATCATCACGAGGCTGGTCGCGTAATGTGCCCAGACGAAAAGCGGCAGGCGAAACCACGTCATACCGGGCGCCCGCATCGTATGGATCGTCACGATGAAATTGAGCCCCGTCAAGATCGACGAGAATCCATTGATGAAGATACCGAGCCCGACCGCCATCACGTAGGAGTTCGAGAACGTCGTCGAGTATGGCGTGTAGAACGTCCAGCCCGTATCGACGCCTCCCTGCATCAGCGCATACAGCGTGAGCAGGCCGCCCGCCCAATAGATATAGAGACTCAGCAGATTGATGCGAGGCATCGCCAGATCTTTGGCCCCGATCATCAGCGGGAGCATAAAATTTCCCAATATCGCCGGTATCGACGGTATCAAGAAAAAGAAGATCATCAGGATGCCGTGCTGCGTGAACACACGGTTGTAAGTACCGGTCTCGAGGAGGTCGCTTGCCGGGGTCAGAAGCTCCAGCCGGATGGCGGCTGCATAAAGCCCGCCCATCATAAAGAACATCGACACCGTGACCAGATACATGATCGCGATGCGTTTGTGGTCCTTGGTCAGAAGCCACGACGCCAGAGTCGAACCATTGGTAAGATAATTGCCCTTTGCGGATCCGTAACCAGTTGAGATCGCGTCACTTGCTTGCATAATCGAGTATTACCTATTTACCGCCTTTCGGCGCTGCGGCGGCGTTCGCCGCCGGCATTTGTGCCGGTCCTCCTGACGCTGCCGGTGCCGCGGGCGCCGAAGCGGCATTTGGCGTCAGGGATTTCACGTAAGCAACCAGAGCTGTCAGCTGCTCCTCGGTCACCTGGCCCTTGAACGATGGCATGATCGGCTGATAGCCTTCGACCACCTGTCCGGCCGGATTGATTATCGAGTTGCGGATATAGTCATCATCGGCCGTTACCGTGCCGCCGCCTACTAGCTTGACGGTCGAACCATACAAGCCCTCTAGCTTTGCGCCACGCTGCTGCGGGCCGCCGGCGTGGCACGAGGCACAACTGAGCTTTGCTTCAAAAAGGTCCTTGCCTATCTCGACAGGTGTCTGGCCCGACGCGTTGCCGGCCAGCCAGTTGTCAAAGTCGCGCCTTTCCATTACATAGACCCATCCGCCCATACCTGAGTGATTCAGGCCGCAGTATTCCGCGCAATACAGGTGGTACTTGCCCGGTTTTGTGGCATTGAACCAGAGATAAGTGTAGCGGCCCGGCACGACGTCGGCCTTGGTCCGAAAAGCGGGGATGTCAAAGTCATGCAGCACATCCTCGGTCGCCATCGTCAGCTTGATCGGCGTATTGACCGGGATATGCAGCTCGTTGATCTCGCGCTGGCCTGTCCCGTGCTGTGCCTTCCACATCCATTGTTTGCCGACCACGTAGATCTCCATCGCATTCTCGGGCATCGTGTATTGATAGAAATATACTAGGGCACCGCCGACAAAGATCGTCATCGAAACGACGAAAGGTATGAATGACCAGACTGATTCGAGCACCATCGACCCGTGGATCTCTTCAGGTGTCGCAAATTTTTCTTTCGCTCTGTACTTGATCGCAAAGACGAATATGCCGACGACGACCGGTATAGAGAACGCAACGCTCACCAGGATGAGATAGAAATAGAGCGCGTCCACCATTCCGGCGACGGTCGACGCCTGCTCGGGAAAAAATGGCACCCACGAAGTGTTCTGCATAATCAATAGTGGCGGCGGCCGGCCCTCTCAATGGGCATCTAGGCGTCGCCGTTCAAATCCTCTTTCCTCTTGCCTCTGCGCCAGAATACAAAGACCATCGCGCCCAGCCCGACTACCGTAGCAACCCCCGCGATCCGCATGACGCGGAGGACGGCGAGGCCATATTTACCGGTCGAGGGGTCGTAGTGATAACAGTAAAGCAGCAGCTTTTCGGTAACGCCGCCTACCTTGCTGTCGGCCGACTCCATAATGCCGAACTTGAGGTCTCGCGGAGCATAATCGATACCGTAAAGGTACCGTGACACCTTGCCTTCCGGTGTCAAGATCATCACGCCGCCCGCGTGAGCGAATTGATTCGAGGCCTCATCCCATTTGTAGCTGAACCCGATCGAGTTCATCACCGCATCGATCGACGCCTGCTTACCGGTCAGGAAATGGAAGCCTTCCGCCGATCCCGGGGTATTCATTCGCTCAACGTACGAAGCCTTCTTGTTGGCGGCCAGGCCGGGCTTGTCGTTCTCTCGGGCGTCGAAGCTGATAGCTACTACGTCATAATCCTTGCCGGGCTGGAGTGATATGCCTTTGAGCGATCCGGTCAGACCGTTGAGCACCTGATTGCAAAGCATCGGACATTCGAAATAAACCGGAGCTATGACGACCGGACGGCCCTTGCTGAAAAAGCTGCCGAGCCGGACCTCAGCACCCGTCTCGTCCGTGAAGGAGGTCTCGAGCGGGACCTGTTCGCCGAGACGCTGCTCGATGCCAACCTCTTTAAGAGCAGGCGGCAGGCCGTTAGACGTCGTCACGGTCGGATCGTAAGTCTTCGGAGCGTAAAGAGGCGAATTGTAGTGCTCGGACTTCTGCGCCGCGGCCGGCGCCAGCAGCATCAAGCCCGCGGCCAACGCTGCGGCCGCAAACCTGCACTTTCCACTGAGCACCTTCAACAGCCCTTTCATCAGTTACCTTCGCGTCTCCGAAGCGATACGCCCGGCGCTTGCATCCGAGACGAACTTCGTCGAATTCATCGCAAACTTCTCAGCCTCTTCGCCCGACTTTGCTTTGAGGCCACCGGCCATGACCTTCTCGATGCCTTTTTCGATCGGCAAGACGACCACTTGGCCGGTTTTCTGGTCGACCACGCCGTTCTCAAGCTGCTCATCCCAGATTTTTTTCATCTCGCGATACTCTGCTTGTGGCATCGCAAGTTCCAGGTTTATCCGTCCTTTTGGGCCGTCAACGCCAAACCCGGGGGCCGCCTGCAGCCTCGGTTCCGGCGGGAGCCGATCGATCTCGTTCATAGCCATCGGGCTGACAGGATCGGCAGTTTCTTTTGCGAACTCCTTCATCATCTTCAGGAAGTACCACATCAGCCCAAAAGTGATCACAATAAGGAAAAACAATCCGGCACCGAACCAAACGATACTCTTAAGACGAACTTCGTTCTCTTCGTATGCCTTTTCCAGTTCGGCTGCGGTAATTGCGTGTTTGTTCGATGACATATCGGTCTAAAATGCTCCTCGCACTACCTTCAGTGGCCACGCCCATGATCGATCGACCGCTGCAGGTTCGGGTCGTTGATCGGCATCAGAGGACGTTTCATCAACTGTCCAAAGAAGTACGCCAGCCACAAACCTCCTATCGCGATCGGTGCGACGATGTCCATCCAACTCACATAGAACGCCCCGGCTTCGATGCCCCTCGGGTCAACGCGAGGCGTCGGGCCGATCTGATAGAACATATCGACCAGCCGCATGAACAGAACAAAGATCGCGATCCCGGCCAGCCATTTGGCTCGACGTTTGAAATCCTGCTGCAGCAGTACCAGGAACGGGAACGCAAAATGGAAAAGTATCAGGATCACGCCCATCCAGCCCCAGGCTCCCTTCATCCTGGTCAGGAACCAAGTCGTCTCTTCCGGCAGATTACCCGACCATATGATCAGGAACTGCGAAAAATTGAAATACGCCCAGACCATCACAAGAGCGAGCATCAGCTTGCCGAGGTCGTGGAAGTGCCGTTTGCCAAGCACAGCGTTCATCGGGGCGGAATCCATTAGGAACGCCATCAGAGCGACCACAAAACAAAAACAGCTAAGGCCCCAACCGGCTACGAAGAGCAGCCCCCAGATCGTCGAGAACCAATGCGGATCGAGCATCATGACCCAATCGACGACCGCGAATGTGACCGTCAGAGCGAAAACCACCATCATCGGGCCCGAGAAAGCAGTCGATCGGCCGAGCAGGTCGAACGCCGTCTTCTCGTCCTTTGCGTTGTCCTGTTCCAGGCTCCAGCGATTTAGCATCGCCGCTATGAACATAAAGACCGCAAAGTAGATCACGCTTCGCACGATCCAGAACCACGGAGCCATGTAAACGCCGCGGTGAATTACAACCGGATCGTCTGCAGGCAAATGCGTGAATTCATAGACCGAGTGCGTATATACACCGATCGCGAGCGGAACGAACATCAACGCGATCAGCGGCAGTGTGCGAGACCCTGCCTCGACCGCTCTGCGTATCACTAATCCCCAGGCGCCTCCGGTGACATACTGCAGGATCAGCACTCCGAGACATCCGATCCCGATGCCGCCCCAGAATATGAAACCGAGCAGCCACGACCGCAGGGCCTGTTCCGTGTTCAGATAGGACCCTACCGCCCAGATCAGAAATGCAACGCCGCCAATACCGAGTGACAATACTCGCCAGCGGTTTATAACTTCAGGTGGCCTGAAATTTTCCATTGAAGCCATCTACTTGCCACCTCCGTGAGTCGTGGCGGCGGCGGCCGGCGTCTTTGCCGTGCCGCTTTGATCGGCCTTGGCCGTTGAGTTCAATATAGCGTCCGGATCCTGTGTGGCCTGGAGCGCTCTGATATATGCAACGATCGCCCAACGGTCAGCAGGCTGCACCTGATAGGCATAGCTGCTCATCCGTCCCCATCCGTTGGTGATCACGTCAAAGAAATGCCCGACCGGAGCCTTGCGAAGCCGGTCTTCGTGATAGGTCGGCGGTCTCGGAAAACCGCGGCGGACGATCATCCCGTCGCCGTTGCCGCCCGGGCCGTGACACACGCCGCAATAAATGTTGTAGCGTTCGCGGCCACGTTCGACCAGTTCTTTTGTAACAGGCAGCGGAAACTCGTCGATGGCATCCGGAAAGCTCGTCACGACCGTGTTGCCCGCGGCATCCGTTGTTGTCTGGGCGACAGCATTGGGGTTCGGATTATCGATCTTGCCTGTATAAAAGGCCTTATTGTCGTTCAGACGTCCTCTGGCAACAGTACCTTCGGGATATGCCCGAGTAGAGAGTTTGTCCGCGAAGAACTCATTCTGCTTGTATGCTTTGTAACGCGGCTGGTCCTGCATATCGAAACGCACACCGCAACCGGCGGCCATCGTGCCGGCGATCACCGTTGCCAAGAGCCCGATCCGGGCCAAAATGGAGGATCTATTCCGGTACATCGAACACCTCCTGGGCCCCGAGGCCTTCCATGAATTTACGGGTCTCCTCATGATCGAACTTAGGGTCGCTTGCCTCAATGATCAAAAAGAACTTCTCTCTGGTCGCGAGCGCGAATCTCGGTATGTTGAAAACTGGATGATACGGCGACGGCAGCCCGTTGAGAAACAGCATCCCGAATACGGCCGTGAATGCCGAAAACAAGATCGTCAACTCATACATCGGCGGGATGAACGCCGGTAAACTCAGGTGCGGACGGCCGCCCACTATGATCGGATAGTCGATCACATGGACGAAATACTCAAGCCCGAATCCGGCCAGCAGCCCCGTCAATCCGCCGACAAATATCAGATACGGCAGAATGCTCCGCTTTATCCCCAGAGCCTCATCGATCTCGTGAAGCGGGAACGGCGAAAATGCGTCCGTCTTTGTGTATCCGGCGTCGCGCACTTTGACCGCGGCATCGACCATATCGGTCGCCGTGTCAAACTCAGCCAGGACCCCGTAAATATTGTCTCCCATAACAAAATCGGATCGTACGACCGACCAGTCTCCGCTTAGGAATTCGGCGGATCCGTCCGGTCGTAAGTGTATTCGACCTCGTTCACATTCTCTTCAAAATCCTGATGGTGCCCATGAACATTGGCCTCAGGCAGCAGCGTACGCACCTCGAATATCGAGATGATCGGGACGAACCTCACGAATAGATACAACAGCGTGAAGAAGAAACCTATCGTGCCGATGAACATTGTCCAGTCCCAGACTCGCGGGCTGTACATCGCCCACGAACTCGGCAGAAAGTCGCGATTGAGACTAGTAACGATGATCACGAAGCGTTCCAGCCACATTCCGATCGATACAACTACCGAGATCAGGAACAGCCAGAACTCACTCTCGCGAAAACGTTTGAACCAAAGCAGTTGGATCGAAAGGCCGTTACAGATAATAAGCAGCCAATAAGACCACCAGTACGGGCCTTCCCAAATGCGGTTCTTTATCATGAACCACTCGTATTGGGCCGCGCTGTACCAGCCGAAAAAGCCCTCCATCGCATAGCCGTAGCAGACTATCAAGCCGGTCGCGAGCATCACCTTGCCCATATATACAAGGTGCGTGTGCGTTATGAAATCCTGCATCCGGTACCAATGCCTAAGCGGTATGCAGAGGATCAGCACCATCGCGAATCCCGCGAATATAGCTCCCGCGACAAAGTACGGCGGGAAGATGGTCGCGTGCCAGCCAGGAATCTGGGCCACCGAGAAGTCGAACGAAACGATCGAGTGGACAGAGAGCACGAGCGGCGTCGAGAGGCCTGCAAGTATTAGATAGGTGATCTCATATCGATGCCAGTGGCGTGCGCTTCCGCGCCAACCCCAAGAGAGTATCGCGTAAACAAAACGAAAATATTTATTTTTTGCCCGGTCGCGAAGCGTCGCAAAATCCGGGATCAGGCCGACGTACCAGAACAGCAGCGATACGGTCGCATAGGTCGAGACCGCAAATACGTCCCAGATGAGCGGGCTGCGAAACTGCGGCCAAATACCCATTGTGTTCGGATACGGAAAAAGCCAATATGCTGCGAGCCACGGACGCCCCGTATGGAGCAGCGGGAACATGGCCGCGCAGGCCACCGCAAAGAGCGTCATCGCTTCTGCGAACCTGTTTATCGAGGTTCGCCACTTCTGATTAAGGAGAAGCAAAATAGCCGATATTAGCGTTCCGGCGTGTCCGATGCCGATCCACCAGACGAAATTAATGATGTCGAACGCCCAGCCCACCGGCTGATTGTTTCCCCAAACGCCGATACCGTTGGCGAGCAGCCAGATCACCGACAGCATCAGAAGCTGGGCGATCATGAACGCGATACCAAACCCGATGAACCAATGGAAGGGCGTGCGCTTCTTAAGCGTGACGTCGCTGATCTTATCCGTGACGCTGGCAAAGGAGTGGTCGCCCTCTACCATCGGCGGATGAAGTTTGTTTTCGAGTTCAGAAACGTTCTGCATATTAGATCAATGTCTGTTCCAAATGATATGCCTGTCAGGCAGAGCCGCTCGTCAGTGGCCGCCGCTTGTTTCTCCCGGCTTCTTCTCGCCGGCAGCTGCGGCCTTTTTCTTGAACGTCTTAGGCTTATAGTCCGGCATCTCCTTGTTGAAATTCTTAACAGCCGCCAGATAAGTTGTCCTCGGCTGCGTGTTCAACTCGTTGAGGAGATTATAGTTACGGTGATCCTTCTTAGCCTTGGCCACTTCGCTCGTCGCATCGCCCGCATTACCGAATTTGATAGCGTCGGCCGGACACACCGTCTGACATGCTGTCTGTACCTCGCCGTCGCGTATCTCTCGGGCTCCGTCCTTTTGAGCCTCGATGCGGGCCGCTGCGATGCGTTGCGTACAGAATGTGCATTTCTCCATAACACCGCGGCTGCGGATGGACACCTCCGGGTTTCGCATCAGCTTGTACTGCGGTGTATGCCAATCCTGATAAAGCAGGAAGTTGAACCGTCTGACCTTGTACGGGCAGTTGTTCGAACAATATCGCGTGCCGACGCATCGGTTATAGACCATGTCATTCAGGCCTTCCGCGCTGTGCACGGTCGCGTGTACCGGGCAGACGACCTCGCAAGGCGCCTGTTCGCACTGCTGACAGAGCAGCGGCTGGAAGTGAGGCCCATCAGGCTCATTGATGTTCGATCCGCCGTAATACGAATCGATCCGCAGCCAATGCATCTCGCGGCTACGCTCGACCTGTTCCTTGCCGACCACGGGAATGTTGTTCTCCGACTGACAGGCGATCACGCAAGCATTGCAGCCGACGCACGAATTCAGGTCGATCGTCATCGCCCAGCGCGTGTTCTTGTCGTAGAGCTCCGTATGTTGTTCGTACGGATACATCGACTTGTCGTATTCGTTATGCTGATGTCCGGCCTCGATCTCGTCCTCGAGCGAATTGAGGTCCCAAACACGCAGCAGGTCGCGGCCTTCCATGTTGAAGTGCGTCTGCGTCGAGGCGATATTAGTACTCTCGCCTGTACGTGTGACCTCGCCGGTGCCGAAATCAGCGGCATCCGACCGTCGAACATCGAAAACGTTATAGCCTAGGCCCGTCCCGACCTTGCCTGCACGCGTGCGGCCGTAGCCCATGAAAACCGTGATCACGTCATCAGGCTGTCCCGGTGAGATCCACATCGGGACCGGAGCCTTTATCTCCGAGCCCTGATATTTGAGCTTCACTAGGTCTGCGTACAGATTGCCGCCGCGAGAATTGACAAAGCTCGTCGGCACGGTTCCGCCGGTATATTCGCGAGCATCGTTCCCTGTATTGATACCGAGTTTCTTTGCGGTGTTCGGACTTATAAGGCCGACGTTCTCCCACGTGATCTTATTTATGGGATTTGGCAGTTCCTGAAGCCATCCGTTGTTCGAGAACCTTCCGTCGTAAACGCAGGGGTCAGGCAGGATCGAGATCTCAAGAGGGCCACCTGACGGAGCCGTGTTCTGAGCCTGTGCCAGAAATGCCGTCGAGACGGAAACGGATCTCGTCGCTGCTGCCGTATTGGGAATGACGCCATCGTGGACAGCTTTTTTCCAGAGAGCTTCGAACGATCTACCGACAGTGGCCGCCGGAACGGCTGGTACCGCGGCCGGGGCCGTAAGTGCGGGCTTTGCTTCGTCTTTTTTTGCTGACTCGGATTGCGCGGACGCGGAGGCCTTGTCAGTCTTCGGTTCAGCAATTGGTTCGGCTTTTGCCGCGGCGGCCGGAGTTATATTGGTCTTTTGCCAATATTCCTTGACGATGTCGTGGTCGCGTTTTTCAAAATTCTCTTTGAAGAACAGCTGTACTATCTCGTGGATACCCTTACCGTCATATAGTGGCTCGATCAGCGGCTGAATAATGGCCGCCGTTCCGTCATAAGCACGCGTGTCGCTCCACATCTCCAAGTAGTGCTTCTCGTTGACGTGCCAGATGCAATTATCAGCGGTCTCGTCCTGATACAACCCAAGGTGTATCGTCGTGCCGCACTTTCGCATCCGCTCGGTGTCGAGCTTCAGGTCGGACGGCGAGTAATAGACAGGGTTGCCGCCAAGCACGACCAGCATCTTGACCTTGCCTGCGTCCACGTCGGCGATGAACTCGCGGAACTGTTCCGTCTGCGTCTTGTCCGAATTCGGAGCAAGCGGCTCAATATAAGTGACGGTCTGGCCATTATTGCCAAGAGCGTCGTTCATTGCATGAGCGAGAGCATGGACGATCGGCGGCTGATTTGCTCCGGCGACGACGAGCGATTTGCCTTTGTGCTCAGCCAGATCCTTTGCCATCGCGGCGATCCACTGGGCATTATCCGTATAGTTACTCTGAGCGGCTGCGACACCGACGGCCTTTGCGATCGCCTTGGCGATCTCAGGCATCTGGCTCGGCTTGACGGTTAGTCTATGGTCGGCCTTGGCTCCGGTGAGCGAAACGGTCGTCTCGATCGCGTAGAGACGATTCATCGTCTTCTTTTCTTCGTCGATCTCGCGGCCTTTTGCAAAGTCCTTGATATACGCTACGTTGAATCCTGAGAAGATGTCGGCATCAAGCGTCAGGATGCGTTCGGCCTTATCGAACTTGTAAACAGGCTGGGCCGGCGAACCGAAAGCAAGCTTTGCTCCCGCGAGCACATTATCAGAGTTGATCGGCTCGTACTGCACCAGCTTTGCGTTAGGTAATTCGGCTTTGAGCCGGTTGAACTGATCTACGAGCGTCGGCGAAGTGACCGTTTCCGCCAGGAATCTGATCCCTGCACCGCCATCGGCCCTGTTGGCATCGAGAGACTTCCGGATCTCGGTCATGAACGCGGCCCAGCTTCGCGGGTCGGTCCCGCGGTAGCGGATCTCCTGCGAACGATCGGGGTCGTACATACCGAGGATCGACGCCTGAGCCAGAACGTCTGTCGCTCCGCGGCTCCCCGGATGCTCAGGGTTGCCCTCAGCTTTAATAGGACGTCCGTCGAACGACTTTACAAAAAGGCCCGTTGCAACTCCGCCGAGCGGCATCGCCGTAGCAAAGAACGCGGGCTTGCCGGGCAGCTGGCCCTCTTGAGGATGAACGGGAGGTACGATGTTCTCAGCAGGCTGTATGACACAGCCGCTCAGTCCGGCAAGGGCGAGCGAAGCGCCCATCACCTTAACGAAATTCCTTCGGCTCAGGCCGTTGTCCCAATGTTCGGCCTCGTGCGGATATTCTCGCGAGACGAACTCCCGAAACTCGGGCGTATCGGCAAATTCTTCTAGGCTTCGCCAATACTGCTTGCCGTTCTGCGACAAAATGCTGTCACGCAACGCTGCAAAACTCTGCTTGCTTTCCGAATTGGACATCTTCTATCCGTTCCCTTCCCTACAAAATGGATCGTAACTACCGATGACAAGTCGAGCAGCTTGTCATCATTTCCTTGCTGCGTATCTTGTAATCATCCTTGAGCGACCTTCGCTTGGTATCGTCGATCGAACCCGGTTCCCATTGCATGTTATAGACCTCGGACTTCGGCCTTATGAATTTTTCAGGAGCGCGGTGGCATTCGAGACACCATTCCATCTGAAGCGTATTCTCCTGATACACGGACGGCATATTGTCGATCTGCCCGTGACACGTGGAGCACCCGACCCCTTTTGCGACGTGGATGCTGTGATTGAAATACGTATATTCCGGCAGGTCGTGGACACGGCGCCATTCGATCGGTTTGTTGTCGCGGAAACTGGCCCTGACCGGCTCCAGATACGGGCTGTCAGCCCATAGCTGCGAGTGGCAGTTCATACACGTCTGGGTCGAAGGCATACCGGCAGAGGCAGTGGTCTCGACCGTCTGATGGCAATACCGACAGTCGATGCCGTCGTCGCCGACATGGTGCTTATGACTGAATTGCACCGGCTGCTGACGTTCCATATACCGGCCGGTCAGATAAGACGACCGTGCGATCTGCGTATATGCATAGAACGCGGTACCTGCTAGGACGGCAACAGCCACCATGCTGATTTTCGCGATGTTGTTTGCGCTCTTATTGAAGATCTGTGCCATCTGACATCAGTGAAGCGGCATGTTGCCGCTAATGACCGAACATTCACCTCTATCCACGGAACTGGAAGGGCTGGTCCGGTCGATCGCTCGGTCTGTGTTGGTTGCGAACCGTAAAACTCGCTCAATTTTACCCAAATCGAGCGAAACCGCAAATTGCACAATTGAAAAATAGCCGACCCCGTCCGTGCTATCAATCGAGATCAAAATTAGAAAGTCTGATAATTGCGATAATCTAACTCGCCGGCAGCTTATTCGCCCGAGCCGCCGAGCGACGCCGAGAGCAGAGCGGCGCCTATCGCTGCCGCGTTCTTGCCAAGTTCGCCCTGAACGATCGCCGTGCCCTCAAAAGCCGGCCCAAAGGCGAGTTGACGAGCCCGATCCGTGATGCCGTGCAATATAGGCTCACCCGCTTCGAGTATCTCGCCGCCGACCACAATGCGTTCTATATCAATAAGATTGATCACGGCCGCAACTCCGATACCGACATAGTTGCCGGTCCTCTCGAGCATCAACCGCGCCAGATCGTCGCCTTTGCGAGCGGCTTCGACGATATCGGCTATCGTGAGTTCATCCTCGCGGATATCGACAAGCGACGACGTGGCGTCGCGATGAAACCTCTCCCGCGTACGACGAATGATGTTGCGCGAAGACGCCACATCCTCGAGACGCGTCCCTTCGAGGTCAACGGGAACATAGCCGAATTCGCCCGCAAAGCCGCCGACACCGCGTCGGATCTCTCCATCTAAAATGATACAGCCGCCGACGCCTGTCCCCAGCGTTGCGTAGAACATCTCGCCGCAGCCGCGGCCCGCTCCCATGAGAAATTCAGCATAGCCTGCGGCGTTGGCATCATTCTCGATTAGCGCCGCGCATCCTGCAGCCTCGCCGATCGCTGATGCCAGGTCAACGCCCGACAGCTCTGCGATATGCCCCGAATATTGGACGTTTCGGCCTGCACGATCGACCAATGCAGGAACTGCCACGCCGGCCGAGGCGAATTGGCCACTAGCGTCAACCAGCCGTTTGGCTGACGACACGGCCGCAGCGATGACAGAGTTGCCGGGTTCGATGCTTGCTGCCTCGGCGGCAGCGAGAGCTCCGCCATCCAACACAACGGCTGTTACCGTATCGATGCCAATATCCAAGCCTAGACGTTTGCCTTGCGGCACACCGGAAGAGCCCATTGTTACCTCTGCAAAGTATGTCGAACCGCCGAACTGAAGCGCGATTGTATGCTCTCGACGGCGAAACAGTCAATTTGACCGGGCAACGCGGTGGACGTGGCCGGACCGTTCAGCCGACGACGGCTCCAGGGTTGCGTGAGGCAGTTCGTCTTTGACTGATATGGCTCGTAAAGATACTCTTTGTCTTGCACGATAACGCCGCCGATCCGGCTAAACCGCGTACTCGAACGATGGAGCAGCACCTACACGAACTGATCGAGACCTACGGCGTTTATGCTGTCTTTGCTCTATGCATGGTCGAGGGTGACATCACGCTCCTTATATCAGGTGTGCTCGCCAACAGTTCGTTCTTCGGCCAGTACAGCTTTGCAAAGGTCTTCATTTTCGGCACACTCGGCGCGGTCGCCGGCGACTGTATAGGGTATTTCATCGGGCTGCGGTTTCATCACGTTGTCAAAGGCTATCGTTTCTATCAGCTAACACAGCCGCGCATCGAGAAGCTCATCGACAAATTCGGCGGATTCGCGATCATCATTTCAAAGTACATTTACGGCATCCGCGTCGCGATGTGTTTGTTCTACGGCATCGGAAGGATGCCTTTCTGGCGATTTCTGCTTCTCGATTTCATTAGCTGCGGCACTTGGGTGCTGGTGCTTTCCGGCGTCGGGTATTTCTTCAGCGGTGCGGTCACTTCGATCATCGGTGATTTTCGCCAGATCGGTATCGCCCTGTTCTTTATTGTTCTCTTCGGCATAGTTTTCTTCTATATCCTCGAACGATTCTGGCTCTCCGAAAAGGTCGAGGAAGCGAATCCTGAGACGATCCACAAGCTCGAAGAGAAGCTGCTAGCGGTCGAGGACATCGGTAAAACAACGCTCCACGATCTGACCGAACGACTCCATTTGACCCGCGACGCGTCGCGCGATGAAGCCGATCCTCAATCGGCAAAGAAACCTGCCAAATCTGACACGGAGGGCCCGCACGTAGCCGACCGCTGAAGTCTAACGCCCGGCCCCGTCCATTTATGATCATCGAGACCTCTGCCCCAACCCGCGTCGATATTGCAGGCGGCACCATCGACATACCGCCTATCTTTCTTTTTCATGAGGGAGCTCTGACAGTCAACTTTGCCCTCTCGATGCTGGCAAAGTGCCGGATCGAGACGAGAGACGACGATCGGATCGTGCTGACCTCGATCGATCAGGGCCAGACCGTCGAAACATCTGTCGGCGATATCGCTTCGCTCCGCGATGAGCCGAGACTCGAGCTTTTGTCCAAGCTCGTATATTTCTTCCGGCCTCAGGCAGGATTCACGATGGTCACCGAATCTCAAGCACCCGCGGGTGCGGGGCTTGCGGGTTCATCGACGCTCAATATCGCGTGCATTGGAGCGCTCAACGAACTCGTCGGACGTCGCTACACCGAAGAGAAATTTATCCAAGTCGCGGCGGCTGTTGAATGTCAGGTGATACGCGTGCCCACCGGTTATCAGGACTATTATTCGGCACAGTACGGCGGTGTCGCCGCGATCCATTTCGGCGTTGACGGGATGCGTCGCGAGCAGCTCAATGTCGGCCCGGCGGAACTAAGCTCGCGATTTGCGGTCTGCTACACGGGTGAGCCGCGTAACAGCGGTATAAATAATTGGGAGATCACTAAACGCCACATCGACGGCGACCGCGAACTTTTCGAACTGTTCGACGGCATCCGCGATACGGCCGTCGCGGTCCGTTCGGCGATACTTGGCTCGAATTGGACCGAGCTTGGGCGATTGATGCAGGCCGAATTCGCGCTTCGAAAACGGTTGTCGCCGAACATTACCACACCGCAGATGGACCACCTTATCGACACAGCTCTGCGGAACGGAGCTATCGCGGCCAAGGTCTGCGGAGCAGGGGGCGGAGGCTGCATCGCATTCTATTGCGAGGAAGGCAGGCGAGGCGATGTGGAATCGGCACTTGCGGCTGAGGACGGGGCTCGAGTACTTCCGTGGGAACTAAACTCTGAAGGCCTGACCGTCGCCGTCAGTTGATCGTTGATATCTGGCCGGCCGCTCTCTCACTTAAATAAAAATGCCATAGCAGCCGCGCCGCAACGGAACGCAGCGGCCGCCAGCGCTCGGCGATCTTGAGAAATTCGTCCGAGGTCGGACGTGGCTCGCCGCTGAGTTTATGCCAGGCGGCGTGAAGGGCGATGTCTCCCTTTGGCATCACGTCGGGCCGCAGCAACGCCATCAGCAGATAGATATCGCTTGTCCATTCACCGATGCCTTTTAGCTTTATCAACTCTTCTTTGACCTCGGCGTCGGGGAGGTTTTCGATTCGATCAAGATCGATCCGTTCCTCCAGCAACGCTTCCGCCAGATGCCGAGCATAACCGGTCTTCTGCCGCGAAAAACCGACCGCCTTAAACTCCTTGTCGTTCAACGTCAGCAACGCATCCGGCGTCACTTCGCCCAGCCTCGCGGTCAGCTTGTCAAAACAAGCCTTTGCCGACGCCAGCGAGACCTGCTGTTCCAAAATGATATGTATAAGCGTCGCAAAACCGGGCTCACGATCCCACAGCGGCGGCGAACCGTACATTTGGTAAACACGCTCAAACTCGGTATGTTCCTCAGCGAGGAATTTCGCCGAGGTCATCAATGAAGTCTCATTAAGTCGTTCCATTTATCGTCAACGCATATCCTAATTAGTAATTGTTCAATTAATAATTACCAATTAATTTTGATCATGATATTGTTGCGGATTACCAAAACTCTCGCGACGCTGTTATACACGAATTTCTGTTTCACCAGATCGACGGAACTGCAGATTCGTCGAGTTCAATATTGCAGCCATTTGGCAAAATGTGAACGATCTGCTCGACGCCTTTGCTGCGGAGCAAAGGTGCAAGCAGGCCGATACGGTGGCAATTCGCCCGTGGGATCTTGTGGCTTGATAAAGGATGCGATTCTGAACACATTAGAACAGTTCTCGTTTCCGACGCGATCTCGATGATCCGGCCGATGCCCCATTCAAGATCGTCGGGCTTCGGCCGTGTCTTGCCGCCTGTTTCAGGTAGTTGCTCGTAACCGATTCCGTTCTCACGCAGCAATTCGAAGAGCACCTTTCCGTTGAACTGAGGCCACCGAGATCTTGCGAACGATCGCACGTCAATTACGAATTCGATGTCGTATTGCCGCAGAAGCTCAAGAAAATACTTGAACTCATGTCGGCCATGGCCGATCGTCCAGATAGTCATGACCCGGCCACTGCTGCTATCGCCTCGACGGCTTTTGGGTCTTCGAGAGCAGAAAGGTCGCCTGGATCTTCGCCTAGATAGGCCGCTCGGATGACGCGGCGCATTACCTTTGCGTTGCGGGTCTTTGGCAACGCTGAAACGAAATGGATCTTTGATGGAGCGAGGGGCTTGCCCATGTCCTTAGCGACGAGTGATCTCAATTCTTCGACCGACGGCACTTTTCCGCTGACGACACAGAAGGCGACCATCCCGGTGCCTTTGGCTTCGTCGGGAACGCCAATGACGGCGGCTTCGGTGACAAGCGGATGTGCAACAAGAAGCGATTCGACTTCTGCGGGCCCGACGCGTTTGCCGGCAACCTTTAGTGTGTCATCGCTGCGGCCGAGGATGAACCAGTGGCCATCCTTGTCGCGCATCGCCCAGTCGCCGTGTACCCAAATGTCTTTGAACCGCCGCCAATAGGTCTCGAGATAGCGTTCCTTCTCCTGCCAAAAGCCCCGCGCCATGCCGATCCAGGGTTGTTTGATAACGAGTTCGCCGACCTTTCCGTCCGGCACCGGATTGCCGTCCTCGTAAAGGATATCGACGTCCATTCCAGGGCATGGTGCCGGGAACGAACACGGCTTGATCGGCAGCAGCGGATTGCCCATCAGAATGCCGCCCGCGATCTCCGTCCCGCCGCTGTAATTGATGATCGGCAGTTTCGAATCTCCCACCTTCTCAAACAGCCACCACCACGGCGCGGGATTCCACGGCTCGCCGGTCGAGGCGAAAGCACGAAGCGAACTGAGGTCGTGTTTCTTTGGCAAATCGTCGCCGTGCGTTGCTAGGCTTCTCACTAACGTCGGCGAGATGCCGAGGACCTCGACCTTGTGTTTGGCGCAGAATTCCCACATGCGGTCGGGCGTCGGGTAGTCGGGAGCACCGTCGTAGATACAGATCGTCGCACCATTGATCAGTGCTCCGTAGATCAGCCACGGCCCCATCATCCAGCCGATGTCCGTGTACCACGAGATCCGCGTGCCCTTGCCAACATCCGTCCCAAACGCCATATCCTGCGCCGCCTTGATCGGAAAACTCGCATGCGTATGCGCAATGCCCTTGGGCTTTCCGGTCGTGCCTGAGGTGTAAAGGATAATGAGCGAGTCTTCGGCAGAGGTTGGTTCGGCTTTGACCGGAATCGGTTCGCAACCGCTCAACTGATAGAATTCGCGAAAACGGTCGTCTAGATCTAGGGAATCGCTGACTTCGTCGATGGCATGGCGTCGAACGACGTAAGCAAGCCGAATAGTGGGGCAAAGTTTCACGGCTTCGTTTGCGATCGAAAGCGAGTCGAATTCTTTACCGCGTCTTGGAAACTTGTCGCAAGTGATCAATCCTTTCGCCCCAACCGCGTTCATTCGACTTGCTATCGCGTCGACACCGTAACCCGAGAATACCGGAACCGCGATGGCTCCGATTCGATTGATCGCTAAGAGCGTCACCACGGTTTCAACGATCATTGGCAAATGAATGCCAATTGCATCGCCGGCAATAAATCCATCTTCCCGTAAACCATTCGCGACGCTGTCGACTGCGTATCTTAGTTCCTCGTAGCTTAACGTGTTGGAAGGGGAATCTTCTTCTTCTCCCTCCCAGATCACCGCCGGCTGATCCTTCATCTCGCCCGTCTGCCAGCGGTCGAGGCACATTTCCGTGATATTAAGTCCGGCTCCGGAAAGCCACGTAGGCATCTCGACTCCGTTCGACCTATCGAGCAGCATTTCGTATGGCGGGTCGAATTTGATATCAAGAAACTTGATCACCTCCTCGGTGAATTTCTCGACGTCTCGGATGGAGAATTCGTAAAGCTCATCCCACGTCGAGACGCCGACCTGCCGCATAAATTTCGTAAGCTGAGAGCGCTCGATGACATCGGGCGTCGGTGTCCATGCGATGGGCTGATCTTCGAGTAGATTTGTATCGTGCATCTCTCGTAAATGGTAAATCGTGAGTAGTAATATAGTAAATCGCATCCGGCTTTACGATTGACTATTCACGATTTACTATTTACGGATACATGAACGAATTGCCTGTCGATATCGAGCTGCCTCGGACCCTGTTCGCGGGACAGACCGCCATAGTGACCGGAGCATCCCGCGGCGTCGGCCGTGCCACCGCGATACGGCTTGCCGAGGGCGGAGCCAACGTCGTAGTTAATTATTTGTCTAACGACGGTGAAGCGGCAGAGACCGTGGCGGCCTGTATCGCTCGAGGCGTTGACGCGATCGCGGTACGAGCTGACGTATCTGAATTCTCAGGTGCCGCCGAACTCGCACGGCTCGCGATCGACCGTTTCGGAAGTATCGATCTGCTCGTGTGCAACGCAGGCGTCTGGGAAGGTGCCCCGATCGAGGAGATGAGCGAAGAAGTTTGGAACAAGGTCATCAACACCAATCTAAGATCGGCCTGGGCCTGCTCCAAAGCCTGCGTGCCCGCGATGAAGAAACGGGATTCGGCCGCGATCGTAATGGTATCGTCCACCTCAGGGCAGCGCGGCGAAGCTAATTACTCGAACTACTCCGCATCTAAGGGCGGGATGATATCTTTTACAAAGGCTCTGGCCAGCGAACTATGCCCAAAGATCCGCGTCAACGCTGTTGCTCCGGGCTGGATCGAGACCGCGATGATCCGGCCCGCGTTCAATGACGAAGAGTATGAGAAACGAGTGATCGATTCTATCCCGCTTAAACGCATCGCCACGACCGACGACATCGCGTTGTCGATCTGTTTTCTTTTGTCAGGATGGTCGCGGCATATCACCGGCGAGATACTCAACATCAACGGCGGCGCCGTACTCTGCGGCTAACTTGCGGCCGGCCGAGAAGCAAATGGCACAGATCGTACGTTCATGATTCGTACAATTTGTGTCAATCGTGTCAAAATCCTCTTCAGTGAAAGCAGAATCAGGTCCAATTGTGATGAAATTCGGCGGCACGTCGGTGGGCGATGTCGCTGCTTTCGAACGCGTGATCTACGTAGTGTCGAGCCAGATCGACCGGCGGCCGGTCGTGGTCGTTTCCGCGATGACAAAGGTGACCGATGCCCTGCTTGCTGCATTCGAGGTCGCGAAAAAAGGCGACTTTGCTGAAGCGTTCACCTCGCTCGATCCGCATTTCGACCGACATACGACGGTAGCTGACCACTTCATCACGGGCGACGGCCCCCGACCATTTGACGCGGAGCTCGACCTGGCTCGCGGTGAGATAAGCGACCTGCTGATTCGCGTGGCTCGACGCAGCCTGCCGCTCTCGATGCTGCGTGACGCGATAGTCAGCTACGGCGAACAGCTTTCGTCGCGGCTGCTGGCCGAGGTACTCAGGTCGCGCGGCATTGCTGCCCGCCAGATCGATTCGCGGCGATTGATCGTGACCGATGACGAATTCGGCGCCGCCCAGCCGATGATCGACGAGACCAACGAACTCGTTCGCGTCGAGCTTGCGCCGCTGATCGACGCCGGCGAAGTGCCGCTGATGGGCGGCTTCATCGCCGCGAACCGAGCCGGCGAGACGACAACATTGGGGCGCGGCGGCTCGGACTACTCGGCGGCGATCGTTGCTGCAGCGCTTGGTGCGAGCGAACTGCAGATCTGGACCGATGTGACGGGCGTGATGACCTGCGACCCGCGGATTTGCAGTTCCGCGAGAACGATCCCGGTTCTGAGTTATGAGGAAGCAGCGGAGCTTGCGTATTTTGGTGCGAAGGTTCTGCATCCAAAAACTATAAAGCCGGCCGTCGACAGCCAGATCCCGGTGCGCGTTTGCAACACGTTCGAGCCAAATGAAATAGGCACAATGGTTGTTGCCGATTCTGCGGAGACGCCGAATAAGATCAAGTCGATCGCACACAAAAAGAACATAACGATCTTGCGCATTTCGTCGGCGCGTATGCTGGGCAGCTACGGATTCATGAGCGCGGTGTTTCAGGTCTTTGAGCGGTTTCGCACGGTGATCGACGTGATCTCGACCAGCGAGGTCTCGATCGCTCTAACGCTGGACAATACGACTGAGCTCGACAAGATCGTCACCGAACTCGAACGGCTCGGCGACGTCGAAGTAGATCCGGGATACGCTGTGATCTGCGTCGTCGGCGAAGGCCTGCGAGCATCGACCGGGCTCGCATCAAAGATATTCTCGACCATTGATGACGTGAACATCGCTTTGGTCTCGCACGGCGCCTCGAGCGTAAATCTGACGTTCGTTATCCGAGAAGAAGTTGCGGCAGACGTGATCAGAGACCTGCACCGGGAGTTCTTTTGATGGGCAACAAGAGATAATGTGAGACCGGCGATCGGCCGAGTCCTCTCTGTGCCTTTGATAGAAAAGTTCTTTATGGATCTGTTCGAGCTGACAAATAAATTGATGTCCATCCCTTCCGTCTCCGGCGATGAGGAAGCGGTCGGGGTTTGGCTCCGAGATCATTTGCGGTCGCTTGGTTGGACGGTTGAGCTGCAACCAGTCTCGGAGAATCAGAGCAATATCATCGCCTATTTGAACGACACGCCGCGCTTTTGGCTTTCGACCCACATGGACACGGTGCCGCCTTTCATTGCTCCGACAGAGGATGACGAGAGGATCTACGGACGAGGTTCATGCGATGCAAAAGGCATCATTGCCGCTCAGATAACGGCGGCGGAACTATTGCGCGGCGAAGGTATCACGGATATCGGTTTACTTTACACAGTAGAGGAAGAACGTTCGTCCGAAGGCGCACGTACGGCCAACGATCATCCGCTCGCGGATAAATGCGAATACATGATCAACGGCGAACCGACCGACAATCGGCTTGCTATCGGGTCAAAAGGCTCATTTCGGCTAAAGATCAAAACAACGGGAAAAGCCGCGCACTCGGCCTATCCCGAAGAAGGTGATTCGGCGATAGAAAAGCTGCTCGACATACTCGAGGACGTTCGCCGCACGCGATTTCCCAGCGACGAATTCTTTGGCGAAACGACCGTCAATATCGGCGTGATCGAGGGCGGCGTCGCGCTGAACGTGATACCGCCTACCGCCGAGGCTTCGCTGCTGATACGGCTGACGACGCCGCGTTCCGTGATCGAGGACGCTCTTAGGAACGTAGTTCGCAATCGCGGAGAGATAGAGGTTTTGTCATGCAGCGAACCGGTAAGAATGCTGGCCGTGGACGGTTTTGACCAAAAGGTTGTACGATTCACGACCGACATTCCGTATCTGACCAATTGGGGGCAACCGCTGCTACTCGGTCCCGGTTCCATCCTTGTGGCGCATAAAAAGGATGAATTCGTTCTGAAAAAAGATCTCGAAATCGCCGTAGATCACTACGTTCGATTGGCGAAAGATCTTTTGAACACATAGAGATTTATGCAAATTGCACTGATCGGTTACGGAACCATGGGCAAGCTGATCGAGCGGGTCGCTCTGGATCGCCGGCACGAGATCAGCGTGATCGTTGACGATTCGGATGCGAATTCATCCGCGGCCGAGGTCGCTGAGAAATTGCGCGTGTGCGATGCAGCGGTAGATTTTACGGTCGCTATGGCGGTTCGGCGCAATGTGGAAGCTTGTATGAAGGCAAACGTGCCGATCGTTCTCGGCACGACCGGTTGGATCGATCAGCGGAGCGATATTGAGAGCCTTGTCGCCCAAAATGAGGGATCGATGGTTTACGGGGCAAATTTCTCGATCGGTGTAAATCTCTTTTACCGCATCGCAGAATTTGCCGCCGAACTAGTGTCTAAATTTCCGGAATACGAGGCGTTCATTGAGGAGCAGCATCACTCACGAAAGCTCGACAGCCCTAGCGGCACTGCATTGAAGATCAAGGCGCTTGTTTCCAAATATGTTGAGGTCGGCGATATCGCCGCAACGCGTGCAGGTGATATTCCGGGCACGCACCGAGTGGGATTTGACAGCTCAGCCGACCAAGTCCTGTTGACGCACACCGCCCGAAGCCGTGAGGGGTTTGCCCTCGGGGCGATCATGGCTGCCGAGTGGATCGTCGGGCGGAAAGGCATATATGAGTTCGCAGATGTGATGGACGAGATACTACTATGACGATGAAGACAGACTGGATGCGAGGCTGTGCTACGGCGCTCGTGACTCCGTTTCGCGGCGATGGCTCGGTCGATGACGAGTGTTTCCGCCGGCTTGTTGAACGGCAAATAAAAGGCGGCGTGAAGATACTTGTACCGTGCGGAACGACGGGCGAAAGCGTAACGATGTCTGAGATAGAACGCATCGGCGTCATTAGATCCGCAGTTGCGGTCGGGCACAAGCGAGGTGCCAAAGTGATAGCCGGCACCGGCGGGAACAACACCGCTGCGGTGATCGAGTTCACGCGAAAAGCCCGCGAGGCCGGAGCCGACGCGGCTTTGATCGTGGCTCCGTATTACAACAAGCCGACGCAGGAAGGCCTATTTGCCCACTTTGGAGAGATCGCCAAAAGCGTCAAAGGCTTTCCGATAATGCTGTACAACGTCCCCGGCCGAACGGCGTCAAATATCTCGTCCGATACGACCATTCGCCTCGCAGAAAAATACGAGAACATCGTCGCAACCAAAGAGGCTTCGGGTAATTTATCGCAAGTGATGGACATTATCTCGCGACGCCCGAAAGGCTTTGCCGTTTTCTCCGGCGACGACGCGACCGCCGTTCCTTACATCGCGTTGGGATGTGATGGCTTGGTATCAGTAGTCGCCAATGAATTGCCCAAAGAAAGCTCAAAAATGGTCGAACATGCGCTGAACGGCTCGTTCCACTTTGCGCGCAAGATCCATTACAAAATATTGCCGATGATGGAGGCAAACTTTATCGAATCGTCGCCGGCGCCGTGTAAATTTGTCATGAAAGAAATGGGCTTGCTCGGCGAAAACTTACGACTGCCGCTCGTGCCGGTGACAGGTCCGACGAGAGAGCTGCTTTTGAAAATAATCGAAAATTTGAAGATCAGAGCTTAAAGCTACGAGCTTTGAGCTGAGCAATATGTATGGACCTGAAACACGAGATAGAATCTCTGTCTGCAAAATCGGAATTCGCGGCTGTTGACCGCGAGGTTTACGAAGTTTTCAAGACAGCGCTGAGGCGTGGGGAAATTCGTTCGGCGGAAAAGGACGCGAGCGGCAATTGGAACGCCAATGCCTGGGTCAAGCAAGGAATTCTGCTTGGCTTCAGGATGGGCAAAATGGTCGAGATGTCAAAGGAGACTGAGACGCTCCAGTTCTTTGACAAAGACACATTTCCACTGCGGCCGATGACACTCGAAGATGGCGTTCGTATCGTGATGGGAGGTAGCGCTATCCGTGACGGTTCGTATGTCGCCCCTAGCGTGGTCGTCGTGCCGCCGGCTTACATCAATGTTGGTTCCTACGTGGACGAAGGCACGATGGTCGATTCTCATGCTTTGGTCGGCTCGTGCGCACAGATAGGTAAACGAGTTCACCTATCGGCAGCCGCCCAAATTGGCGGCGTACTTGAGCCGGTCAATGCCACGCCCGTCATCATCGAGGACGACGTTCTGGTCGGCGGGAATACAGGCGTTTACGAAGGTACGATCGTTCGCGAAAAATGCGTTCTTGCTAGTGGCGTGATCTTAACGAGATCCACGCCGGTATTTGATCTGCCGAATCAGCGCGTGATCAAGTCTATGGATGGCGGTTCGTTAGAGATTCCCGCCGGAGCCGTCGTCGTCCAGGGTTCGCGCGCCGTCACTAACGATTTCGGCCGCGAGAATGGACTCTCAATCTATTGCCCCGTGATCGTCAAATACCGTGACGACAAAACTGATGCCGCGACCAAATTAGAAGATTACCTGCGATGATCGACTCCGCGTTCGGCTCATTTAGCGACGCGTCGCCAAACCTGCTAGAATCGTCCGGTAATGACCCAAGAACCTGAGAATAAAGGCGAACATCACGGCCTAAAAGACAAGATCACCGGCCTAGGCCAAAAGATCATAGGCGAGATCGAAGAGATCGGCGGTGCCCTGACCGGCGACCCGACGACGATCGCCGAGGGCGAGCTGAACGTAGAGGTCGGCGAGATCCGCGAATCGATCGAAGACGCAGCTGAGGAGAACAAAGGATGATGCCAGCTCAGGAACTGAGCCGATTTCTTCCGGCGAGACGGATGCGCGGGCTCCAGCCTACGCTCATCAGGCAGTTCTTTGAGCGGGCCCTTCCCGACTCGATCAATTTTGGCCTTGGTGAACCCGACCTGCCGACGCCGCAGTTTCTCCGCGATGAAGCCGCACGCATTAGCCGCGACGAGCAGAACGGCTATACCTCGCATCCGGGCATTCCTGAGTTAAGAGACAAGATCGCCGAGCAGTATCCGCATCTCGGCCTGCCGCGGACGGGCGTGGTCGTCACCTGCGGCTCACAGGAAGCGATGACCGACGCGTTCCTTTGCGTTGTTGACGAAGGCGACGAGGTACTCCTGCCCGACCCGAGCTTCCCCGCTTACGACGCCTGCACTCGCATCGCACAGGGCAAGCCGGTCTATTACCGTATGCCTGCGGAGTCCGATTTCGGTTTCGACATATCACATTTCAGGTCGCAGATCACCGAGAGGACCAAGGCCGCCGTCGTTATCTCGCCGTCGAATCCGACCGGTAGGATATTGACACTTGATGATCTAACCCAGATCGCTGAAGCATTGGAAGGAACCGGCATATGGCTTATTTCGGACGAGATTTACAGCGACTTGTATTTCGGGGACCGCCCGCGTTCGGCGAGCGAATTCTACGATCGGACGATCATCGTAAGCGGCCTGTCAAAATCGCTTTCGATGACCGGATGGCGGCTCGGCTGGGCCGCGTGCAAGGATCCTGAGATGATCAACGCCATTCAAGTGCTTCACGGATTTACGACCGTCTGTACATCGACGATCACGCAGAAAGCTTCCCTGATCGCTTGGACACCTGAGGCCGAAGCCGCAAAACAGCACGCACGCGACGTTTACCGCGAACGTGGACGATTTCTCGTGGATCTGTTTGAGACCGAGATGGGGCTGCATGCAACTTCGCCCGAAGGTGCGTTCTACACGATGCTCGATGTGCGTTCGCTTGGCGACGACATTGAGGTCGCCGAGAAATGCCTGCAGGGCCGTGTCGTCACCGTCCCGGGCGTAGCATTCGGTAACGAAGCCAAAGGATTCCTGCGTATCTCTTTCTGCAATACAGAAGAACGTATGGCTGAGGGCGTACGGCGGATGAAGCAGGCGCTGATAAACTAAACGCAAAAAGGGCAAAAGTGAAGAAATACAGAGTAGGAATTCTTGGTGCAACCGGCACCGTGGGGCAACGGTTCTGCCGCCTGCTCGAGGACCATCCGCAATTTGAGATCACGGCCCTGGCGGCGTCAGATCGTTCGGCGGGCAAGCCCTACGAAGAGGCCTGTGCGTGGAAGCTGCCGGGACGGATCCCGGCTGCCGTTCGCTATATCGTGGTACAACCGATCGAGCCGCCTCTGGATTGCGACATCGTTTTCTCGAGCCTGCCGTCGTCGGTCGCCCGCGAGACCGAAGAGGCGTTCGCTCGCGCCAGCTATCCGGTGATCTCGAATTCGTCCAGCTATCGGATGGATGAAGACGTGCCGCTGCTTATACCGGAGATCAACGGAGATCACGTCGGGCTGATCGAGAAGCAAAAGGAGAATCGCGGATTCACCAAGGGATTCATAGTTACGAACCCGAACTGTGCCGTTATGTCTTTTGCGCCGCCGCTCGCCGCTCTGCACGGGCGGTTTGGCGTCGAAGAGGTCGCGGTCACGACGCTTCAGGCGATCTCAGGAGCCGGCTACCCGGGAGTCGCATCGCTCGATATCACTGACAACGTTTTTCCCTATATCGCCGGCGAAGAACCAAAGGTCGAGATCGAAGCCCAAAAGATCCTAGGCAGACTGGGCTCAAACGGAATAGAAAAAGCTGATTTTACCGTTTCAGCACAGTGTTTTCGCGTCAACGTCGTGGATGGCCACACCGCATCTGTCCGAGTGAATCTGCGAGAGACCGCGACACTCGAAGAGGTCGTGGAGGCAATGAGGACGTTTCCCTCGCTGGATCTTCATTCGTCGCCCGCTCGATTCATCGACGTCACGAACGAACCATCGCGGCCGCAGCCCAAACTCGACCGCGACTCGGGGCAAGGCATGACGGTGACCGTCGGACGCGTTTTTCCGGATACGGTGTTCGACTACAAGTTCGTTGCTCTAAGCCACAATACGGTGCGCGGCGCCGCCGGCGGAGCCGTGCTAAATGCCGAACTGCTGATCTCAAAGGGATTGATCTAATGATCGAACGCTATACATTGCCGGAAATGGGAGCAGTATGGGCTCTCCATAACAAGTTTCAGAAGTGGCTGGACGTGGAGATCGCCGTGTGCGAGGTTCATGCTGAGGACGGGACGATTCCGCAGGAGGCTTTGGCGGAGATCAAGGCGAAGGCGGCGTTTACGGTCGAACGGATCAATGAGATCGAGAAGACGACCGACCACGACGTGATCGCGTTCACGACGAATCTGGCTGAGAATATCGGGCCGGCGTCGCGGTTTGTGCATTACGGGCTGACTTCGAGCGACGTTGTGGACACGGCGAATGCTCTGCTGCTGAAAGAATCGTGCGACATTCTGCTCGCCAAGGTCGATGCGCTCATGGAAGTGCTGAAACGGCGGGCGTTCGAGTTCAAAGACACGCCGCAGATAGGGCGTACGCATGGAATTCACGCCGAGCCGACGTCGTTCGGGCTCACCTGGGCGTTGTGGTTCGAGGACATGAAAGCGAATCGAGCACGGCTCGTCGCGGCAAGGTCTGCGGTTTCGAAAGGCAAGATCTCTGGCGCCGTCGGTGCGTTCGCACATCTTTCGCCGGACGTTGAGCGACGAGTCTGCAAAAAGCTCGGTATCGAGGCGGCGCGAGTCTCGACGCAGGTGATCCAACGTGAATCTTACGCCGAATATCTGTGCACGCTCGCGATCATCGCTTCGAGCCTTGAGAAGATCGCACTGCAAGTGCGGCATTGGCAGCGGACCGAAGTGAGAGAAGCTCAAGAGGCGTTCAAGAAAGGCCAGAAAGGCTCGTCGGCGATGCCGCACAAGCGAAATCCGATACTGTCGGAGCGTATCTGCGGCATGGCGAGGACGGTTCGTGCGAATGCGATCGTCGGGCTGGAGAACGTGGCTTTGTGGCACGAACGCGACATCTCGCACTCTTCGGCGGAGCGAATCGTGCTGCCGGACTCGAGCGCGACGCTCGATTATTTGCTTGCAAAGGCGACCTCCCTGCTAGATACGCTGGTCGTTTATCCTGAGAATATGCTCGCCAATATGAATTTGACGCATGGTCTGGTGTTCAGCGGGCAGTTGATGCTCGCACTAACGCAGAAAGGTGTCACACGCGAAGACGCGTATCGCTTCGCGCAACGAAATGCGATGAAGGTCTGGGACGAGGGCGGCGATTACAAAGAGTTGGTAATGAATGACGCGGACATCTCATCGCACCTATCGCAAGATGAGATCGCCCGCGTCTTTGATCTGCGACATTACCTGCGTAACGTCGATCAGGTATTCGAGAGAGTCTTTAGCCGTTAGCCCATTTCTCGGCCATGGCGCCGACGATCGGGAACTTGTAGTCCGCGCCTTGATATGCCTTGTAGGCACCGAATATCATGCCGGCCAGCCAGATCAGCCAAAGCGGCAGAAGCAGCAGGGCCAGGAAACCGAATATGCTTGATATCTGAGCCAGGATCATGACGACAATGCTCAGTGCAAAATAGAGCACGAAAAATCCGACGTGGAACAGCACCGACTGAAACGCCTGAAACCGTACCCACTTGTTCTCTTTTTCGATGATAATGAGCACGATCGCGATGATCCCGATCACCCATCCGATCAGAGCTGCTACGTTGCCGTCCAGGCCTCCGAGTGCTGACTTTCCAGTGTTGCTCATAGCGTAAGTTGTTCTCCTTTAGGGGTTTTTACAGAATTCAAACAGGTTTTCCGCGTGAAATTTACGTGAAATCTAGCATAGGACGTTGATAAATACAAGAAATTGCGTAAGAATCTACAATTTCTTTTGGAGCCCTAAATGAAAGCTGCCGTTCACGTTACCCTCAAACCCGGAGTACTCGACCCGCAGGGCAAGGCCATACACCACTCAGCCGAGACGCTCGGCTTCGAGGGCATCAGCGATATCCGCCAGGGAAAATACTTCGAGATCGAGATCGTCGATTCGATATCCGAGTCCGAAGCCCGCAACGCGGTCGAGTCCATCGCCCGGGACATCCTGGCAAATCCTGTCATTGAGGACTACACGGTGGAGATATTGAGATGAAATTTGGCGTAGTAGTCTTTCCGGGTTCCAATTGCGACCACGACGCTTACCACGTCGTGTCAAAACATCTTGGCCAGCCGGTCGATTTCATCTGGCACAAAGAGACCGACCTGTCGGGTTATGATGCGATCATCGTGCCGGGCGGGTTCTCGTACGGCGACTATCTGCGAGCCGGGGCACTCGCCCGTTTCTCGCCGGTAATGCAGGCGATCAAGCAATTCGCCGCGGAGGGTAAATTCGTTTTCGGCATCTGCAACGGCTTTCAGATATTATGCGAAGCGGGTCTGCTGCCGGGTGCGCTGATGCGCAACGCCGGGCTCCATTTTATCTGCAGACATGTAACTTTGAAGGTCGAGAATGGCTCGACTCCGTTTACCTGCGAGGTTGACCCCGACAAGGTGCTTTCTATCCCGATCGCACACGCTGAGGGCAACTACACATGCGACGACGAAACCTATCACCGGCTCGAAGAGAACGGCCAGATCGTATTCAGATACTGCGACGCCGACGGCAGCGTAACGCCCGAGTCGAACCCCAATGGAGCTCGCGGCAACATCGCCGGTATCTGTAATGAGAACCGAAACGTCCTCGGGATGATGCCCCATCCCGAACGCGCGTGCGAGGACCTGCTCGGTTCTTCTGACGGCCGCGAGGTCTTTTTGTCGCTAAATCGTACGATCGAGCGGCTGGCTGCCTAGTCCTGTCTGTCGTCCTGCTTTAATGAAGATCCTCGATGTCGGGTGCGGAGCGAACAAGACCGAAGGGGCCATTGGCCTCGACAATAATCCACGCACGGCGGCCGACGTCATACACGATCTAGGCGAATTTCCCTACCCTTTCTCCGACAACGAATTCGATCTGATAGTTGCGAATCACGTCGTCGAGCATGTACCGGACGTGATGGCCTTCATCACCGAGCTTTATCGGATCACAAAGCCCGGCGGCCGCATACGCCTATTGACGCCGCATTACACCAATCCGGACTGGCCTAATGACCCGACGCACCGAAATCATATAAATAGCTATACTTTCAACACTTTTCAGCATGACCGGGCCGTTTTCGATTTTTATACAGAGGTCAGGCTTTGTGCGGTCTCTACCCACGTTTCGCTGCTGAACCTTTGGAAAATGCTTGGCATACAGTTCATGGTCAATCTCGACCAGCGATGGCCATCGATGCGTTTCACGCGGAAGTTCTGGGAGCATTACCTCAGTTCGATTATGCGAGGTAAAGAACTAAGGTTCGAATTCGAGGCCGTCAAGGACACTTGATGACACTCCGAGCATTTCCGGCAAACTATTTCCAAACATATGTGCATCTGTTATCGTAGTCTGGTCATCGAACGTCGCCGGACGTGTCCGGTTCTGTAAAAAATCATGAGAAGTAAAGCATTTTCTTTGATCGCGATCGGGGTGCTGCTCGCAAATGTCGCCGTTCTCGGTGCGGATAACAAACGTCGCCCCGCATCTGTTAGGGCATCGAACCAGCTTATTCGTCTGCTTCCCGCCTCCGACGCGGTCGTGACCATTGATTCCAAACGGTTCTTTAACACAGCTCTGCCGACTCTGCTTGCCAAGAATCAGCGGATGCTCGCTGAAATCATGGTCAAAATGAATCAGTTCGAGAATCAAACCGGCATCGATCTCAGGCGATTTGACAGCGTTGTTGCCGGGCTTGCGGCTGTCGGCACACCGGATAAGAATTTTTCGGTCGATCCCGTCGTGATCGCCCGCGGCGAGATTCCCGCCGCCGGCCTCGTCGGCGTTGCAAAACTTGCCTCTGACGGCAAATATCGCGAGGAACGCGTAGGCGATCGCGTCGTCTATGTATTCTCGACGACCGACGCGGCGGCTAAAGCCAAGGCATCGGGTACCGGATCGCTCGGTTCGACGATCGAAGGCATCGTTGACGGCATTTCAAAGGAAATGGCCGTTACGCAGCTTGACGGCACGACCGTCGCGTTCGGATCGCTTGCGCGTGTGCGTCAGACGATCGAGGGACAAACTTCCGTCGGAGCAGACATAGTAGGCCTGCTTAGCCAGAAGGCCTCCTCCGTGGTCACCTTTGCGGTGCGTTCACCGTCCGGGATGTCGGCCGTTCTGCCGCTCGACGATGACGAACTCGGTAAGAACATCGATGCTATCCGTTACATGTCCGGCACCATGGACGTAACGGCCGCGGGTGCATCAGTCTATGTGATGGCACGAACGGTCGAGCCGCAGCAGGCTCAATCGCTAAGCGAGACACTCGAAGGGCTGAAGATACTCGGCAAGGTCTTTCTAGGCCGGTCCAAACGCGAGGATCAGCGTCGATACGCTCGTCTGATCGAGAGCATCAAGGTCGCCCAGGCCGGCACCGATGTATCGCTCGACGTCACTATCCCGAAAGCTGATATTGATGCCATGGCGTCCGAGTTGAAGTAGTTACGGAAACAGATCGATCAGCGGCGGTATCTTCTGGTGCCGCCGCTTTTCTTTTGCTTCACGAGGCGGTCAATTGTCGAGTTGTAGCTGCCGTCTGAGCGATAAAGCGGGTAGATATTCAGTTCCCGAGACATGAACGCCGCTCGCAGTTCGACGGGACGCGGCCCAGCCGTGACGACGCGCACCGTAGTTCCTCTCACTTCACCGATCCAATCGGCAAATTCTCTCGCTTCACCGACCGTTGCTGACAGCAGAAGAAGCCTGATCCTCGGCGGCGAAAGAATGATCGACTCTTCCCAGACATGGCCGCGGTCCTCATCAGAGAAATAGTGGGCCTCGTCCAGGATCACCAGGTCAGCCCGCACATCCGTTCCGTCACGAAGCGAATCGAAAAGCTGATTTCGGTAGATCTCAGTGGTGCCGACTATCAGCGGGGCATCGGTATTCTCTTTGCGGTCGCCTGTCAGGATACCGACACTCTCGGCGCCAAATTCGTCACAGAACTCGGCGTATTTCGTATTTGTCAGAGCCTTCAGCGGCGTCGTGTACCACGAACGCTTGCCGGCGGCTAGTAAACGGCGGATCTCCTCGCGAGCGATCCACGTCTTGCCGCTTCCGGTCGGAGCCGTCACGAGCACGTCGCTGCGGTCTATTGCCTTGAGTGCTTCGATCTGAAAGTCGTCCGGCACAAAGTCACTCGGCTGCGGCACACCGATGCCGCTCAGCAGGCGTTCAACGTCGCGCACCTGCTCCGCTGAGAGACGTTCAACGACACCGGAACTTTCGCCTGCAAGCCGTCGTTTATCGTTTCGTTCCTTGAAATGCCGGCTTTTGGGGCGTCGGTCCCGGCGGTCTTTGCCGCCGCTGCGGTTTCGTGGCATTTGCCAATGTTAGACGTGCGTAAACCGAATGTCTAATACTTCCAAAAGCCTTCTGTCAGATGTTATTATTGTCAATTGGCTCGCAACGCGCGTCGCGGGCTTTGCGTCTAATACTAACGGTGTCTGATCGGATGGTAGTTTTGCGAGCAGAACCTTAATAAATATGTTCGAGCAGTCATTATACGAGCCTGAATACAAAGCCCCCGAGCCTGATGGTGAGGCTCTCGAGCCCGGCAGCTTTCTGTCCGGTTACGAGATCAAGGCGTGGGACTGGTCGCCGCGGTTCTTAAAACTCGCGGGCGGGGTCCTCGTTTTCAACATTTTGTTGCTTGTAGGTGTCGCGCAGACGTCGCTCCTTACTATGAAAGGCTGCGACAGTCCGCTCGTTGGCCGCGTTTGCCAGGTGCTCGACACGGTCTATGTGGGTGCGGTGCTTTTCGGCACCGACCGGGAATTTGTGGATGTCGCTTACAATAAGACCTCGCTCGATGCGGCGGATGAAGTGACATTCGTCGATGTTTCGGGCGATACCGGGCCGTTGGATTATCCATTGGGCTATTTCCAGATAGCCAACCCTGAGGAGCACGCTCGCCGCCTGGCTGAACTGAACTCACCGACGGGTGGACTGCCGACGCAGACCTTTACTGCTCCGGGCATTCCGACGGCGCCGACGCTTCCGCGTCCATCGACCGGTCGTGATCTTACGAACACAAGGCCCAGATACCCCAAGGCTAATCCCGGCGCCATTGCAGGCAAGCTGCCAGACGTTGACGACCTCGACGCTGACACTGCCGGCGATGCCCCGAAGGGCAAAGGCGGCACTCAGGCGAACGGTAAGCCGGGCAAGAAGCCGGATGACGGTTCGATCCCCGGATTTCCGGGCCTCAAACCAGGCAGCAAACCCGCGGATAATCCGACCGACCCGAATCGCGTGGTCGCCAGCGACCCGATGACGGGATATGAATTCAATCGTCGGCCGCTTATCGACCTTGCTAATACTGTCAATGAGATGCTCCAGAACAACCAGGTGCGTCTCGATTCTCAGTTCGTGGTGACCGCCTCGGGCAAGCTGACCAAAGACGGCCGTCTCGACCCCAAGAGTTTCCGTTGGGGCCAGACCGCCAGCAACGACCCGAAGATGATCGAGGTCGTCAAGGAAGCGATCGAAGCTCTGAATGACAGCGGCTATCTGCAGTATCTGTCGGAGCTAAGCGGCAAGGATTTCGGGCTTGCGATCCAGCAGGACGACAGTAATGTCATCGCCCAGGTCCAGTCGGAAATGGAGAGCGATACCCGTGCCCGATCGATACAGAGCGCTCTAAACCTTTTGATCAACGGAGCCAAAAGCCGAAAGAGCGGTGAGAACGCAGACCAGAATGATCGTGACGACCTAATATTGCTGGAGAATGCAAGGGTCGAGGTAGAGGGCAAGAAACTGTTCATCAGATTCGCAATTCCGAAATCGGTCGCTCTACCCATGATCCAGCGTAAGCTGGCCGAGCAGCGTGACGCTCCAAAGCAGCCGAACAGTAACGCTATCGGCCGCAATCGTGATAATCTGGCTCGGCGCTGACCTTTTGGTCAAGCCTAATAGTTTTGGACAAACGTAGCCGCGAACATTCCCTTCTCTTCCTGACCACGCTTGGCGTGTATCTCGGGCTGATACTTGTAGGTTCCACACCGCAGGTGCTCGCCCAGGCCGCGACCACTCGGATATTTGACGTTCGGGACGAGATCGAGGCAAAGGACGACCTCGACAACAAGCCGAATAGACCCGCACCAGCCGGCTCGGTGGCACGGGCTTCTGATGCCGATGACCACATCACGCGTTCGGTTCAGAATTTCCTCGCGAAATTCAAGCCGGCGTTCAAGTTCGACTCTATCGCGGCGGATGTTTCGAATCCCGTCCCCGACCTGCTGCGGACCCCGACCGATCGGCCCAGCGGCGATCAACGGCTTGATCTCGGCGGCCCAAGGCTTTCACGCATCATTTCCGTCAGTAATTTTCCTCGAGGCTCGCTCGATGCCCTGCCTGCTCCCAACGCACGGTAGCGGCGAGCGATCCGATCCTCGCTGATCTAAAAAGTAAGGGTCTACGTGTGGTCCGGCATACGCCGACTCGCACGATGATTTACACCCCGGATCGAAACATCGGAACGGGATCGAAATGAGGAGAAAATGGCAGTAAATAGTTTTGCAGACAAATTGGTAAAGAAGATCTTCGGATCGTCGAGCGACGTTTTCCTGAAGAACGTTAAGAATACGATCGCTGAGATCAACGCCTGGGAACCAAAGATCGAGGCGTTGACCGACGACCAGCTAAAGGCGCAGACGCCTAAGTTCAAAGAGATAGTTCGCGAGCACCTCGACGGCATCGAGGACAAAGAGGAACGCCGAAAAGCAGAGCAGCAAATACTGCACGAGCTGCTTCCGGAGGCGTTCGCGACCGTGCGCGAGGCTTCGCGGCGGGTGACGGGAATGCGGCACTTTGATGTGCAGATGATCGGAGGCGTCGCACTTCATCAGGGACGCATCGCCGAGATGCGTACCGGCGAAGGCAAAACGCTCGTCGCGACCCTGCCGTCTTATCTGAACGCCCTGACTGGGCGCGGAGTCCACGTGATCACGGTGAATGATTATCTTGCGAGCCGCGACGCTGAATGGATGGGACGCATCCACACGTTCCTCGGCTTGAGGGTCGGCTGTATCCAAAATGATATGGACGACGTCGAGCGCAAGGATGCTTACGCCTGCGACATAACCTACGGCACTAACAACGAGTTCGGCTTCGATTACCTTAGAGATAATATGAAGTTCGATGTCGAGTCGCTCGTCCAGCGTGATCACTATTTTGCGATCGTTGACGAGGTCGATTCGATCCTCATTGACGAGGCACGCACGCCGCTCATCATTTCGGGTGCGTCGGACGAAGCGACAGACAAGTATTACACCGCAAATCAGATAATCCCCCAGCTCGAACGCGGAGAGAAGGACGAAGAGACCAAGGTCACGACCGGTGATTACCTGGTAGATGAAAAGAATCATTCCGCAGTCCTGACCGAACAGGGAGTCGCTAAAGCTGAGCGGCTTCTTGGTGTTGCTAATCTCTACGATCCCGGCAATATGGACCTGCTCCATTGCGTCGAGCAGGCTCTCAAGGCACACACGCTATACAAACTGGACCATCATTACGTCGTGCAGGAGGGCGAGGTGATAATCGTTGATGATTTTACCGGACGCCTGATGCACGGCCGACGTTGGTCTGATGGACTTCACCAGGCCGTCGAAGCCAAAGAAGGCGTAAAGATCGAACGAGAGAATCAGACGCTGGCCACCATCACCCTGCAGAACTATTTCAGGATGTACGAAAAACTCGGCGGCATGACCGGTACAGCCGAGACCGAGGCCGAAGAGTTCAATACCGTTTACGGCCTGGATGTCGTCCAGATCCCGACGCATCGGCCGATGGTCCGCAAGGACAATCCTGACGTTATCTACAGGACGCTGCCGGAGAAATGGGAGGCCGTGGTCGAAGAGATCCGTGAGCTGCATGCGAACGGCCAACCTGTGCTCGTCGGCACGGTTTCGGTCGAGAATTCGGAGCTTATTGCAGAACGGCTAAAGGCCATCGGCGTCAAACACAACGTGCTCAACGCCAAATACCACGAGCGCGAAGCCGAGATCATCGCTCAGGCTGGCCGCAAGGGAGCGGTCACGATCGCTACCAACATGGCGGGCCGCGGCACCGACATACTGCTCGGGGGTAACCCTGATTTCCTCGCTCGTGAATACCTCAAACGGCAGGAGATCGATCCGGATCAAGCGTCCGAGGAACAGTTTGCCGAAGCTCTCCGCCGCGCAAAGGCCGTGGTCGAAGAAGAGGCCAAAGAAGTAGTAGCCGCCGGCGGACTGCACATACTCGGCACGGAGCGGCATGAATCGCGGCGTATCGACAACCAGCTTCGCGGACGCGCCGGACGCCAGGGCGATCCGGGCTCGTCGCGGTTCGTCCTATCGCTCGAGGATGATCTGATGCGGATCTTCGCGGGCGACCGCGTACGCTCGATGATGGAGTGGCTCGGTATGGAGCACGGCGTCGCGATCGAGTCAAAGACCGTTTCGAAACAGATCGAACGGGCGCAAAAGGCGGTCGAAGCTCGTAACTTTGAGACGCGCAAACACGTCCTCAAATACGACGACGTGATGAACCGCCAACGTGAGACCATATACGGCCTCAGACGTCAGCTGATGTTCGAGCCCGAGCATCGCGAATATCTGCTCGGCGATTCCGGCGTCGCACGCGACCTGCTGCACGACTTGACGGACTCTATGCTGAGCCTTACCGTTTCGCCCGACCGTTGGGACATCAATACCTATGCTGCTGAGATCGAGAGCATCTATGCGATCGACCCGGCACGCGACGCAGGAGTTGATTTCAAAACAATGAGCCCTGACGAGATCCAGGAGCTCATCTGGCAGAAGGCCACGGCTAACTACGAAGAGAAAGAGAAACTCGCCGGCGCAGAATCGCTCCGCGCTTACGAACGGTACATCATGCTCAATATCATCGACAGCCAATGGAAAGATCATCTGTTGTCGATAGACCACGTGAAACAGGGCATCGGGCTCGTCGGCTACGGCCAGAAAGACCCGCTCGTCGAATACAAAAAGCAGTCGTTCGATATGTTCCAGGACATGCTCGATCGTATCGACACCAATACGACAAAGGCGTTGTTCAATCTGGAGATCGTCACACGTGACGAAGAAGAAGAACGCGAAAGACTCGCTCGGCTCGAGATGCAGCGTGCCCGCCGACAAGCTTCGGGTATGGCCTTCACAGGTGCGATGGCCGGAGCTGAGGCCGCAGGTGCCGAAGCCGCTCGGCATACTCCGTTCGTCCGCGACCAGCCGAAGGTCAAGCCGAACGACCCTTGCTACTGCGGTTCAGGCAAGAAGTTCAAGAAGTGCCACGGCGCCGGAGCCTGATCGGGCCCGGTCATTGAGAACAGAGGGGTAGTATCCGGGTCACGAACTCGGGTACTGCCTCATTTGTTTTGATCCGGACCTCTCTTTTTCATTTCCACTGCAATTCCGTAATTCGCGTGCAAGTCGCTTCATTCGTCCGCGTTCTTCCTGTTGGATAGAGAACCGAACAAACGCGTACCGTCGAGACGGATAACGCCCAGGAGGAACATGATGAAAAGGTCTTTCGTAGCGGCAAGTGCCGTATTGACAGTAGTAGTCGCGGTATTTTCGTATTCGCAGCTCAGGCGTACGGACCTCGACCCGACGTTTACGCCGCAGTCGGCCATCATGCCGGGCAAGACGATGCCGGCCTTCACGTCTGAGGCCGAGTTGAAAGAACAGCTTGTCAAGACGCGGCTCCGCAGAGAACGCGATCAAAAACCGTCGGCCGGTGCGGCCAATGCCTCAGCCGGATCGATGGCAGCCCCCGCTCCGTCACAAGAGGCCGCCAAGAGTAAGGACTCAGACGATTCGATCACTAATACTCAGGTCGCGGGAGTTGACGAGGGCGGCATCGTCAAGACATTCGGCGATCACCTCGTCATATTGCGACGCGGACGGCTATTTACGGTCAGGGTTGGCGACAATTCGCTCAGGCCGGTATCGACGGTGAACGCCTATCCGCCGGGTATCGATCCGTCAGGTGATTGGTACGACGAGATGCTGGTCTCAGGCAACACGGTCGTCGTCGTAGGCTACAGCTACAGCCGCGGCGGTACTGAATTAAACCTTTTCGACATAAGCCAGAAGGGAGGGTTGAGCTATCGATCGACCTATCACCTTCGATCTAATGATTACTACTCCTCGCGCAACTACGCGAGCCGACTGATCGGTTCGAAGCTGATCTTCTACACGCCTCAGTATCTCGGCTATCGCGAAGACCCAATGAGCGGTTTCCCGGCTATCCGCAAATGGCACAAGGGCGCACGAGAGGACGAATTCCGTCCCGTGGTGTCAGCGACGAACGTATATCGTCCCAACGTGTCGGACGACCGCGTGTCCGCGGATGCCCTGCACACCGTAACGGTTTGCGACCTTGCGGCAAGTGAGTTCACCTGCAAAGGGACCGCCGTACTTGGGGCCGCAGGACGCGTGTTCTATGTCTCGCAGAGGTCCGTTTATGTTTGGACGACGGATTGGCGATATCGAAACGGGTCGTACAAGGTCGATTCGATGCTCTACAAGATGCCGCTTGACGGGTCAGCACCGCAGGCTCTGGGAGTAGCCGGCGCGCCGATCGACCAGTTTTCGTTCAACGAAAGCGACGGCGAACAGCTTAGCGTACTTGTAAAAAGCGACGGCCGGGGCGAAACAATGTGGAACAGCGAATACTCGATCGGCGAAACCTCGCTTCTCCGGGTCAAACCCGACGCATTCTCCGACGGAAGCTCCGCCGCTTCGATCGATGATTATCGATCGCTCCCCAAGGTCGAAGGCTATACGATGCAGAATCGATTCGTCGGGGACTACGTACTATACGGCAGCGGCAACGGCTGGGGGCCGCATACCAGCAAAACGACCACGCCTCTATACGCTGTGAATTGGAAAACGGCGAGCGTTCATTACCTCAACGTCCAGCATAGCGTCGATCGCATCGAGCAGCTCGGCCGAGCGGCAATAGTCGTGGGCATCGGGGGAAAGGATCTATATTTCACTCCGATCAAGCTGGGTAAACGTCCCGATGTCCGCGAACCCTATATTCGCCGCAACGCATCGCAAGGCGAGCTGCGAAGCCATGGCTTCTTCTACAAGCCGGACGACGAGAACAACGGCATTCTCGGGCTGCCGATAGCACGCGAGGGCAGAGCCGGCTATCGCCACCTCGTCGAATCAAGCGCCGCGATCCTCTTCATTCGCAACAGCGGCCTCGTCTTTGACCAGATCGGCGAGCTGGAAGCAAGGAATACTTCGGCCAACGACGGCTGCCGCGCATCGTGCGTAGATTGGTACGGCAACGCCCGCCCGATCTTTCTTCGCGGCCGGATCTTTGCACTGCTCGGATACGAGATCGTGGAAGGACGCCTAGATGACGGCCGCATCTCGGAATTGCGCCGCGTCAATTACTCGCCGGGCGTCAGTTCGCCGCGGAATTCCGACGGCCAATGATCGGAGCTAAGAGGAGGCTGACCTGAAACCTTCAGGACAGCCTCCTTTCGTCAACAGCTGAGGTCAACCGACCGACAGCGATGTTGAGATCGAGCTATTTGTTTGCGGGCGGTGCAGCCTCAGGCTTTTTATCGTCTGCCTTTGGAGCCTCACCCTTGATGTCAGTGATCTGAGCATTGACGAACTGCCAGCCTTTATCCTTCATCTTCCCCAATACCCAAGTGACCATCGAATTGCGCTCCTCGGCCTTGCCATCGAACGTGGTCTTGCCCGACACGCTTGCAGTTGCCACGGCTCCGTCGCCGCTCGGATTTGTCTTGATCTTAAGATCGGCGAACTTCATCCCTTCCATCTTGACCTTGCCGCTCTTGATCGCTTCGATCCGCGCGGCTTTGGTTTGAACGGCACCATTCTGATCGATCAGCGTGTAATCGTCCGAATAGAACTTCGCCAGTGCATCCGCGTCTCCTTTGTTGAGTGCAGCAAAAAAGTCTTCGATCGTCTTTTTGATCTCGCCCTCAACAGCAGCTTTATCAGCAGCCGGTGCCGTGCCCGTATTGGCGGCATTCGCGGGCTTGCTGCCCGCATTGTTACCCGCCGCGCCGCCGCACGAAACAAGCAGCATTGATGCCGCGATCATCATCGAGACAGCTATTATTATTCTTCTCATCGGTATTCTCCTCAGAAGGTTGGATGCGTGACCGCGATACTCCCGACGGATGCCGCATCGGAAGACATCCGCCTGATCGCAAATGAACTACGCCATGAGGAATTTCGGGAGCAAGTTATACTCCGACTCCGAGAAAGAGTCAAGCATTCTAGGGCCTGTCAATTCTGTCCGATCTTGGGCGGAGGCAGTTTCTTCAGGCTTCCCTGTCCGCTTATCTGACGGTTGCCCGCGATGCGTTCCATCTGAGTCATCGCTCGGAGCAGGTTCTCGCCTAACACTTTTCGGACCTCGGTCTCGGAATAACCGCGGCGAAGCATCTCGTATGTGATGAGCGGCAGGTCCTCGGCTCCGTTCATACCCGCAGGCAAATAAGGCACACCGTCAAAATCCGACCCGAGTCCGATGTTATCGACTGTCCCGGTTATGCGTTTTATGTGGTCGATATGGTCCACGATGACCGTATAAGGTGCAACATAGATCGGATTCGCAGCCAAGAGTTCGCGCTCGGCCGCGTTAAACGCCTCAGAGTCGCCTTTGTAACGCTCACGGAGCTGGTCCAACTGCGGCTTCAGCCGGGCGGTGCGTTCATTCTCTTCGCGATTGGTGCGTGCGTCGAGGAACGCCGGATAAAAATTGAGCATTATGACGCCGCCGTTCTTTGCCACTCGACGAAGTACGTCATCGGGGACGTTCCGCGTGTGGTCATTTACGCCGCGTGCGCACGAGTGCGACGCTATGATCGGTGCATTCGTCACGTCGAGGACATCATTCATAACCTTGACCGATACGTGTGAAATATCGACGAACATACCGAGGCGATTCATCTCGCGAACGACCTCTTTGCCAAAGTCAGAAAGGCCGTTGTTCTTTGGTTCGCCGCGATGGGCATCTGCCCAGTCATGCGAGACATTATGCGTCAGCGTCATGTAGCGTATGCCCAGGCGGTAGAAATTGCGCAAAGCGTACAGCGAATTCTCGATAGCATATCCGCCCTCTATTCCCATGAGCATACAGACCTTGCCGGATTTTTTTGCACGACGGATCTCGTCGGCTGTCGTACACATCGTCAGGTCGCGGGAGTGTCGCTCGGCCTCGCGATAGGTCGCGTCGATCAGGTCCATTGCCCTCCGCATGGCGCCACCCGTCTGTAGCGACGAACCTGAAACGTAGATCGACATGAACTGCCCTGTCATCCCGCCCGAACGCCAACGCGCAATGTCCGTATGCAGCGGATCGCCGTCAGCGTGGTATTTTCCGCGAGAATCCGTCGCTAGGTCGTAATCCTGATCGACCATCGGCGAAGTGATGTCATTATGGCCGTCGATAACTATGGCTTTGCGGTGGACGGCAAGGGCGCGGGCCCAGAGCTCGGGGTCGCCGCCCACCGGCATCGTCTGTGCGAAACTTGCCGCTGCAACGCTGAACAGAAGAAATGTCGTAATTATGGCTTTCATAAGATCCTTGCGGGAGTCACAGGCGTATTCTACACCTCGGCGGCGATGCGGCTAAGCAGGCCCGAGCAGCGGAAAGAAACGTCCCTGAAGTTTTTCGCCCGCGGGTATGACGGGAACGCCTTCCAGAAGCGGTTCGTCACTGTCAGAAAGTACGCCGTCGCGAATAAAATTGACCACCACTCCCCGCCTGGGCCGGTCAGATCGATTCTCGAAGCTTCCGTGCAGGGTCATGGAATGGTGAAAATTCGCATAACCTGCCGGCAGCTCGGCTGCTACCGGGCGAAACGCCGCGATCTGTTTATCCGTAAGGAGTTCTCGGACCGCGTCCATGCCCTTCGCAAGTTCGCCACGCGGAAGGAGCGGCCAGCGATGGCTGCCCGGCACATAGTTTACGCATCCGTTCTCCGTCGTTGTGTCGTCGAGCGCGATCCAGCAGGTCAGATGTGCGGCCGGCCACGTGCGGGTCCAATACGATCGATCCTGATGCCACGCCACGACGCCTCCGTGACGCGGCGGCTTTACAAAGATCTGATCGTGCCATAGCCTGACCGGACCGCCAAGCAGAGCCGCTGCCGCGTTGACCAGCGAAGGCAAGAATATTAGATCGTGAAATGCCGGGGACACGCGCCACGCTCCGAGTGCATGAAAGACAACCGCGTCCGGATCGCCCGATTCATTGATGTGAAATTCGTAGAAACGACCATCGGCGGCGCATTCCGGGCGCATCATTTCGTCAAGTTCGACCTGCAGGCGAGCAACTTGCCTGCCCGAGAGCACCGGTACGCAGGTAATAAAGCCATCGCGGTCGAATTTTTCAGCCGCTGCCGGCCCGATCGTCGGTTCGAAGGCGTTTTCCGCCGCCAGATCCGTGACCGGAGCGTGGTGTCGAGACAGGTCTTCCGGCTGCATAGCCAAACGATACTCGAATTTGGTCAATAAAAAAAGATGGCACGCGGATGTTAAAACATGTTAATATCTAACTGCGGTAAAGGCGTGGGCCCTGGCCGCTGCGTCGGAATTTACCGCAATATTGCCCGCCTTACGATCTCCTGCAAAACCTCGGTAATTTAAGAGAATCCTGTAAATTCTCCGCGTCTGAGAATGCGATCGAATAACGAGCAACTACACACGGCCAACCCCGCAGCAGAAACTGCGGTGAATGAGCGCGTTTACCGCCGATTCATCGAGAATCTGCCGGTGATGTTCTATGCTGTAGCGCCGGATCCTCCACATCGCCCGATTTACATCAGCCCGACGTTCGAAAGATTTGGATATCCGCTTCGGTCCTGGTTCGAAGATCCCGACATCTGGGACAAGGTCATACATCCGGATGACCGCGATCGCGTGCTTACCGCTACGCGCAAAGCGATGCGCACCCGCGGCAGCGTCGATTTCGAATACCGCGTGATCTGCAGCGACGGCCGCGTCGTATGGGTGCGGGACAGGAGTTGTTTCATCCGCGACGATGACGGATCGAACCTCTGCTGGCAGGGCGTGATACTCGACATCACTGACCGCAGGAATGCAGAAGAGGCACTTGCCGAGAGCGAGGAGCGTTATCGCCAGCTATTCGACAATGCCAATGACGTGATCTATCTGCAGGACCTCAAAGGCAATTATTTATCGATCAACCAAGCGGCGACCAAGATATTCGGCTATTCGCGTGATGAGGCGATCGGGCTGAACATGAAGGACATCATGGTGCCCGAGCATCTTGAGATGGCTCGGAAAGCGCTTGAGTCGAAGATCGCCGGCGAGGTCGATCAGACCGTTTATGCCATCGACTGCATCAAGAAAGACGGCTCGCGCATAACGCTCGAAGTGAATACGAGCGTCATCCGCAAGGACGGGCAGCCGATCGCGATACAGGGCGTCGCCCGCGACATAACTGAGAGAAAACGCGTCGAGGATGCAATTCGCAAGAGCGAGGAGCGATTTCGCGACCTGATCGAGAATGCCAACGATCTGATCTATACGTGCGACCTCGACGGCAATTTCACGTCTCTGAATCGTGCGGGCGAGCGCATAACGGGTTATACACGCGACGAAGCACTTTCGATGAACATTGCCCAGGTCATCGATCCTGACTTTCTGGACCTGACGACAAATGTCCGTGCAAGAAGACTGGCGGCGAGCGGTGCTAAACCTTTTGAGGTTGAGATCATCGCCAAGAACGGCGAACGAGTGATACTAGAGCTCAGCACTCGCGTGATCATCTCTTCGGACGGGCTGCCGCTTGGCGTACAAGGCATCGGTCGAGACATTACCGAACGCCGCAGGGCCGAGACATCGCTGAGGGAGACGCTTTCCCTGTTCTCGACTACTTTCGAATCGACCGCCGACGGAATTGTGGTCATGAGTCTGGATCGTCAGATAGTAACGTGCAATCGCAAGTTCATTGAGATGTGGGACGTTCCCGAAGACGTGCTCAAGAACAAAGACGGCGCAATGCTGGTTGCTCTCGTCGCCCAAAAGCTCCGTGACCCGAACGGGTTCATCGAGAGGCTCAGCGACCTGTACGAGACACCCGACGCCACCGTTTCAGAGATCATCGAGCTGTCCGACGGACGCATATTCGAGCGTTACTCCACGCCGCAATATCTCGAGGGCAAGGCGATCGGACGGGTCGCTTCGTTCCGCGATATCACTGAAAGAAATAGAGCAGAAGAGAGGCTGCGATACTACGCTCTCCACGACCCGCTGACAGGATTGCCGAATCGGGTCCAATTCATGAACGACTTGCGTCAGGCGGTTGAGCGTTCAGACGGCAACGATTTTGCAAGGTTCGCGGTACTGTTCCTCGATCTTGACCGCTTTAAGGTCATCAATGACAGCCTCGGCCATTCGGTTGGTGACAAACTGCTCATAGCCGTGGCCGAAAAGCTCAAGTCTTGCGTTCGTCCCGGGGACGTTGTCGCACGCCTCGGCGGCGATGAGTTTACAATCTTGCTCAACCGGTCAGGCACAGCACAAGAAGTCGCCCGGGTGGCGGAGCGGCTTCAGCGCACGATCTCCGAACCGCTGCAGATAGACAACTATGAGGTTTTCACGACGGCCAGCATAGGCGTCGTCGTCTCGGGAGCCGTTAAGCGCGTAGCCGAAGATTTTCTTCGCGACGCGGATGCAGCGATGTATAGAGCTAAAGAATCTGGCAAGGCCCGGTACGAGATATTTGACCGCGAGATGCACGTGCGGAATATGAATCTGCTGCAGATCGAGACCGATCTTCGTCGAGCGGTCGAGAGAGGCGAGTTCGAAGTGCTCTACCAGCCCATCGTCGATCTCAGGACCGGCGTTGTCAATGAATTCGAGGCACTGATCCGCTGGCGTCATCCTGCGCATGGCTTGGTCACGCCGAATGAATTCGTTCAGGTCGCCGAAGAGACTGGCTTGATAATCCCGATCGGCAAATGGATACTCGCGGAATCTTGCCGTCAGATAGCCGAATGGCAGCAGCGGTTCGATCGCGAATTGTCTGTCAGCGTCAATCTCTCGGCCAAGCAGTTGATGCACCCGAATCTGAGTGAACAGATACGAAGCGTTCTGGCGGAAATGAGCCTTGACGCGAGCCAGCTTAAGCTCGAAGTGACCGAAAGCACCGTCATGGAGCACAGCGAACGATCGATGAAGGTCCTGTCGGAACTAGACGAGCTGGGCGTTTCGCTATCGACCGACGACTTTGGGACCGGATTTTCTTCGCTGAGCTACCTTCAGAGGTTCCCATTCGACCGGCTCAAGATCGACCGCTCGTTCGTCAAGCTTATGGACGATGACAATAAGAGCGGGCTGATCGTAAAGACCATATTGATGCTCGGCGAAAATCTCGATATTGAGGTCGTCGCCGAAGGCATCGAGACCTGCGGGCAGCTCCAGAAACTCCGCGAACTCGGCTGTACTCTCGGGCAGGGTTATCTGTTTTCGCATCCGATCGATCCCAGGGCTGCTGGCGACCTGCTCGCAACTGGGCCTAATGTTTTCAGTTCCTCGACCAGCGTCTTGCCCTCGATACCTTCCGAAGGGATCGACGTCGGCACCATCCAATAGCCCTAGCGTTCAGCGACCGATACATTGGGTCCGTTTTCTGGGAAATCCCCGTATATGGTAGTATTTCACATTGATGAAATACGACGTTCTGATCATCCGGATAGGGTTCATATTGATGCTTGCACTCAGCGGATTCCTGCTTAATCCGCTTGGCAGCAGCATCCACCTATCCGAGATCGTCGGCAACGACCTCAGGACGAAACAGCTTATCTCCGCCGGATTTGGAGCTCTCATCGGGTTGATCATAATCGGATTCGAGATGAGGGCCCGCAGAGCTTCGCTTAAGACATTGATCGGCGCCGCTGTCGGCTCGATCATGGGTATTGTCGGTGCCTACCTGATCGGGATGCTGATCAGTGCTCAGGATATCAATACGGTTTACGGCGAGATGAAAACGTTCCTGACGATCGCTCTCGCCTTTTTCATGGGATACATCGGGCTGATGCTCGGAGCGGCAAAAGGCGATTTTATCGATCTATCGGCACTTGGCGGCATATTCAGTGATCGCACGGTGACCCGCGACCTTAAGATCCTTGATACATCGGTCATCATCGACGGCCGCATTGCGGACGTAGCGGAGACCGGATTCCTTGGCGGCTCGCTTATAATCCCGAATTTTATCCTCGCCGAACTCCAGCAGGTCGCGGATTCGCCGGATTCGTCAAAACGTCAGCGTGGCCGCCGCGGACTGGATATGCTCCAAAGGCTGCGTACCAACGCGAAACTTGACGTTCAGATCGTCGAGACCGATTTTCCTGCGGTCCGAGAGGTCGATCTGAAACTGATCGAACTCGGGCTCCAACTCGAAGCAGTCATTATTACTAACGATTTCAACCTCAACAAGGTCGCTCAGCTTCGCGGCGTATCGGTCCTGAACATAAACGAGCTAGCGAACGCGCTCAAACCCGTGGTCCTGCCCGGCGAAGCGATGCGTGTCTTTATCCTCAAGGAAGGCAAAGAATACAATCAGGGCGTCGCATATCTCGATGACGGCACGATGGTCGTCGTTGACAATGCACGGCGGTTGATCGGCAAGACAGCCGACATATCGGTCACCAGCGTACTGCAGACCACGGCCGGCAAGATGATCTTTGGCAAGCTCTGGGAAGACAAAGAGGAAACGAACGGTGACGGCCTGTCGATACATGATTCTCGTTCGATGGGTTTCCGTCCGGCTACCCGCGAGCTTCGTCAATCGACCATCATCGAGGAGATCGAGTCCTGATCGTTCCCCTGCACGACTGAACGATGAATATCGCTATCATCGTCGCCGCCGGCAGCGGCCTCCGATTCGGAGCAGAACTTCCTAAACAATTTCGATCCTTGGCCGGACGACCGCTCTTGGCCCATACATTCGAACGTTTCGATCTCTGTCCCTCAATAGATGAGATCGTACTGGTCCTGTCGGACGACGGCCGTCGGCGGTTCGAGTCATTAGCCATCTCTTCATCAAAACCCGTCACGATCGTCGAGGGCGGCCCGACGCGAGCGGCTTCGGTGATGAACGGACTCGCGGCCGTCGCCGACGACGATGCGATCGTAGCGATACATGACGGAGCACGTCCACTCGTTTCCGTCTCTGAGATAACAAATGTGATAGACAAAGCTCAAGAAACAGGTGCAGCGTGCCTGACGGCCGAGATCACCGATACGATCAAGACCGTCTCAGGCGGCGAGATCACCGGCACACTCGACCGGCAGCGGCTTCGCCGCGCGCTGACCCCGCAGGCGTTTCGGGCGGGCCTGCTACGTCGTGCATTTGCCGAGTACGGGACTGGTGACGAGGTCACCGACGAGTGCTTCGTGGTCGAACGTCTCGGTCATCCTGTGGCGTTCGTCGAAGGCAGCAGCCGTAATATCAAGGTCACGAGACCTGAGGATATCGTCATAGCAGAGGCACTGATAGGCTTTATCGAATGAACCGCATCGGATTCGGAACTGACATTCATAGGCTCGAGCCTGGACGGCCGATGGTGATCGGTGGGATCGTGATACCGTCTGCTTTTGGCCCAGCCGGCCATTCGGACGGCGATGTATTACTGCACGCCGTCACTGACGCCCTGCTCGGAGCTGTGGCAGCCGGCGACATCGGGTCACATTTCCCTGACACGGACGAGCGCTGGCGAGGCGCGGACAGTACTCGATTCGTACTCGAAGCTCTGTCTCTGACGAGAGAACGCGGTTACCGGATCGCTAACGTCGATGCGACCATCGATCTCGAATCGCCAAAGCTCCGTCCCTTTATCGACGCGATCCGGGCACGTGTCGCAGAACTATTGGCGGTAGATGTCGATTGTGTTAGTGTGAAGGCGAAAACCGGTGAAGGGTTGGGACCTGTCGGTTCGGGCTCCGCCATTTCGGCTACGGCGGCCGTTCTTCTCGAACGTAGATCTTAGGCCGATAAATACAGAAGCAGTTCGTCGGAGGTACATTTATATGCGTCGCAAACATCTATTTTATATTGCGGTCATCGCGCTTGCGTCATGTACCGGCATCGCTGCCCAAGACCCAGCGGCGGCAGCCGAATCGGCCGTCAGAGAGGTCAAAAAAGGGCTCGCGAATAACAGCCGGGTTCAGATCCAGAGCATCACGATGGTCTTCAAGCCACTCGAATTCAAGACTTGTAAGATCGAATATACTTTCGAACGCCTCGGCAGCATCGGCAACGAGAATTTTGGCCAGGCGACGGTCGAACGCGGCTCGAACACAGCAGTAGCTGCGCGCAATACGACCACGACGAGCACGACCATGTCATCTGTCACCGGCAATACGGCGGCGGTCGTCTCTAACAATAATCCGTCGTTCAACATGAGCGAATCATCGTTCTACAACAGCGGCCGCATCACCACATTTGACCTGGCCGACATCGAGCCGAATTCGGTCGCATGGAAGAAGCTCACCGACGGTGTTTTTATCGGTTTTCGTACGGTAGATAACAAAAAGCTTATCCAACGCCATCTGAAAGGCCAAGGCACGGAACCCGAGCCCTCAAGCATCGAGTTCATACCGATCGTGTCCGAGAAAAAGGCCGAAGAGATCAAGACGGCACTCATCCAGGCCATCAACGCCTGTAAAGCTGCACGATAGATCGGGACCCGCTCGTTAGGGCAACGGTCGCGGCGGCCATCACCGCCGCGGCCTTTTTTGAGAGACAATGAGGCCACAAGAGATCATTGCGGTAAAGCGCGACGGCGGCCGCCTGTCGGACGCCTATATTGAAGCGTTCATCAGCGGCGTGACTGACGGTTCCTGGGCCGATTATCAGACGACGGCGCTCGTCATGGCGATGTTCACTCGCGGGCTCGACGCCGGGGAGCAATCCGCCATAACGCGGGCGATGCTCTACTCCGGGCGCGTAATGGACTTGAGCGACATCGATGCACCTAAGGCCGACAAGCATTCGACCGGCGGCGTCGGCGACAAGACATCGCTCGTGATCGCCCCTATCGCGGCTGCATGCGGTGTTGCGGTACCGATGGTTTCGGGCCGCGGCCTGGGCCACACCGGCGGCACGCTCGATAAGCTCGAGTCGATCCCCGGATACAACGTCCGGCTCTCGACGGCGCGGTTCAAGAATGTGATCCGCAAATGCGGGTTCGGGCTGATCGGCCAGACCAAAGAGATCGCGCCGGCGGACCGCAAGCTGTATGCGCTCCGGGATGCGACTGCTACTGTCCCCTACATCCCGCTCATCGTCGCATCGATAATGTCAAAAAAGCTCGCCGAAGGGCTCGACGCTCTCGTTCTGGATGTCAAGACCGGTTCCGGAGCCTTTATCCGCAAGTATCAGGATTCGCTCGAACTTGCCCGCGAACTCTGCTCGACCGGACGGGAGTTCGGCGTTCGTACCGAGGCTCTCGTCACCGACATGAGCCAGCCGCTTGGAAAATTCGTCGGCAACGCTCATGAGGTGTTCGAGTGCATACAGATACTGCGGGACGAGGCCGAGCCGTCGATGCGGCCCACGGTCGAACTCTCACTAGAACTGACCGCAAGAATGTTGACGCAGTGCGGCATCGCAAGATCGGCCGCCGAGGCTCGCTCGATGGCTGGTGCGGCCCTTGCATCCGGCGATGCGCTCGACCGATTCGCTCGGAACATCGAACTCCAGGGCGGCGATCCGCGCGTATGCGATCGACCCAGGATGCTTCTGGATCCTAAATTGAAGCCCTTTGTTGTCGAGGCTAAGCGTTCGGGATACATTGCGTCAGTTGATACATTCGCGGTCGGACGCGCCGTTTGCGACATCGGCGGTGGACGAGTTCGTGCCGAGGACGGCATCGACCACGCTGTGGGATTCTCGTCGGAGATCAAGATCGGCGACCGCATCCGTGCCGGCGAAGAGATCGGCTTACTATACTGCCGCGATCTACGGCAGGCTAGGTCTGTTAGTGAAAAGTTGCGCGATGCATATAAAATATCCGACAAAGAAACAAGACGGCCGAAGCTCATTCGCGCTTCAATCTGACCAGCCATGAGATATAGACAATTCCTAGCGCTCATATTCGCCGCCATCGGCGCTCTGGCGACAACTTCCTGTCACAAACAGGTCGAGGCACGCAGAGACCATTGCCGCATAAGGGTCGGGATCGTATTCGATATAGGCGGCAAGAACGATCGTTCGTTCAATGCAGCGGCTTGGGAAGGCGTCCAGCGAGCCGAACGAGATCTGCCGATATGTCTCTATGATGTGGAACCCGGCAACCCGACCTCGATCGAACCTGCGATGCGAGCGTTCGCCGAAAAGAATTTTGACCTGATAATCGGTGTTGGATTCGCTCAGGGGCCGATCATGCAAAAGGTCGCGATGGACTATCCCGAGATCAAGTTTGGGATCATCGACGGTGTCATATTCGATCAGGACGGCAAGACGCCAATGAAGAATGTCGCATCGCTCGTATTCCGGGAACACGAAGGCTCGTATCTGGTCGGTATGATCGCGGCAAAAACATCAAAAAGCGGCGTTCTCGGTTTTGTCGGGGGAATGGACATACCGCTGATCCATCGATTCGAGACAGGATTCGAAGAAGGTGCCCGTTCGGTCAACCCCAAGATCCAGGTCATAGATAATTATGTCGGCGTGACGGACGCCGCATGGAACAATCCCGGAAAAGGCAAGGAACTTGCTCTCTCGCAGATCGGGGCCGGGGCCGACGTGATATTCACCGCAGCGGGCAATTCGGGACTCGGCGTTTTTGATGCTGTCGAACAATTTGGCACGGAAAATGGCAGAGCACGCAAATTCGTTATCGGTGTCGATTCCAACCAGAACGGCCTCAAACCCGGATTTGTACTCACATCGATGGTAAAACGCGTGGACAATGCCGTTTACGACGTTGTCAAAGAGGTGCTCGATGGCAAATTTCAGGGCGGATTTCATGTTTTCGGACTCGACAAGGACGGCGTCGCTTACGCGATGGACGCGAATAATGAATCGCTGATACCCGGCGACGTGATATTGCGTGTCGAAGAGGCCAAGAAGAAGATCGTAGCCGGCGAGATCAAGGTCACGGATGCGATGAACAAGTAACGATGCTCGAATTACGAAACATACGTAAGTCGTTCGGCGATTGCGTCGCCAACGAGGATGTCAGCCTGACCGTGCGCAAAGGCACGATCCATGCCATCGTCGGAGAAAATGGAGCGGGCAAATCCACCGCCATGAAGATCGTGTATGGGTTCTACGAGCCGGACTCGGGCGAGATCGAATTTGACGGAAAGCCCGCCGCGATCAAAGACCCGCATGACGCCATCGCTCTTGGGATCGGTATGGTACACCAGCATTTCATGCTGGTTGAGAATATGACGGTCGCCGAAAACATCGTCCTCGGGGCTGAGACCGGATCGGCAGCAGGCCTTGACTTGGATCGTGCGAATACCGAGATCAAGGCCTTGTCCGACGAACTAAAGCTTGAGATCGACCCGCGAGCCGTTATCGAGGATCTCTCGGTCGGACTGCAGCAGCGGGTCGAACTACTCAAGGCCCTGTACCGTCACGCCGACCTGCTAATACTCGACGAACCGACGGCCGTGCTCTCGCCGCAGGAAGTGGCGGACCTTTTCTCGATCCTTCGCCGGATGAAAAGCCAGGGCAAGACGATCGTCATCATCACGCACAAGCTCGACGAAGTGCTCGCCATCTCGGACGAAGTGACCGTGATGCGCGACGGCAGAACGGTCGGTAACGGTGTGACCTCGGAAACCAATGCCCAGGAACTTGCTCGTATGATCGTCGGCCGCGAAGTCCTGCTTCGCGTTGAGAAACCCGAGGCCAACCCAGCCGGTACCGTTCTGTCGGTCACTGACCTCGTGATAAACGGCCGCCACGGGCGGGCAATTGACGGCGTTACGTTTAGCGTCAGATCGGGCGAGATCGTCGGCATCGCGGGCATCGAGGGCAATGGCCAGACCGAATTGATCGAAGCCCTTGCTGGGTTGTGCAAGATCGCAGAGGGTTCTGTCGAGTTCGAAGGCCGTGACGTGACGCGTGCATCCGCACGAATGCTTAAAGAACTCGGCGTTGCCCACATACCCGAAGACAGGCACAAACGCGGCCTGCTGCTCGATTCGGACCTCGCTGAGAACGCGATCCTCGGCGTCCACTATCGTCCGCCGATCTCGAACCTAGGCTTCCTCGACAGTAAGACGATAGAGGGCCGGGTCAGCGAGATCATCGAACGCTTTGACGTACGGCCTGGCGATGCGTCACAACCGGCGAGCTCTCTATCGGGCGGCAATCAGCAAAAGCTCATCATTGGCCGAGAGTTCGAGCTCGACCCGACCCTGCTTCTGGTCTCCCAACCCACTCGTGGTGTCGATATCGGAGCGATAGAGTTCATTCACCGCAAATTGATAGCTCTCCGCGACGGAGGTGCCGCCATATTGCTCGTCTCAGCCGAACTCGAAGAGGTCACCGCTCTGGCCGACCGCCTGCTTGTCCTGCGCGAGGGCAAGATCGTAGGAGAGGTCGATCCGCGAACGACGTCGACCGAAACGATCGGCCTGATGATGACCGGCGGATAAGGGTCAGAGTTAGCCGCGAATGCACTAATAAGAGAAAGCTCTGTTGATCTATAGATCTGTTTCAACTCTTTAATTGGTTCCGACTAGTGCATTCGTGGCCCAAAATTGGCTTATGCACTAAACCCCGGATGAAGAAAGCAGAATTTAGAAGCATCGCTCCGCAGTTCGTCGTCCCGGATGTCCGGCGAACCGCCGAATGGTACCGCGACAATCTCGGGTTTGAGATTCTGGGCTACTTTTTTGCCGAGCCGCCTGTTTACGGTATAGTGCGACGCGGAAATGTCGAGATACACTTCGGAAGATCCGACTCAGGTACGATTAGGTCAAATGCGGAACTTCGCCCGGGGCTCGGAAACGACGCGTACATATTCGTAGATGATGTCGTTGCTCTACATCAAGAGCTCTTGGCCTGTGGTGTCGAGATCGTCGAGGGACCAGTAACGCGAACGTATGATTGCGTGGAAATAACGATCAGAGACTGCAACGGAATGCTGATAGTCTTTGGTGCATCAATCTAATTGCTCGCCGAAGCTTTGATACCAAACATCGCCTTCATTGTCGTCACCGCCCTTTCGAGGTTCTCCATCGAGGTCGCGTAGGAGAACCTGATAAACCCATCTGCGCCAAAGCCTCCGCCGTCCGTCACGACGATGTGGGCATCGGTCAGCAGTTTGTCAGCGACATCGGCTGACGAAGCGAATTCGCCGCCGAGCATCTCGCGCACATCGACAAAAGCATAGAAAGCGCCTTCAGGCATCGCGCATCTGAAGCCCTTGATCTCGTTCAAGGCGGGGACGAACCAGTTTCTCCTGCGTTCGTATTCCCCGGTCATTGCTTTGACCGCCGCCAACATCGCGTCGCCGTCCGCCAGAGCACGTGCACAAGCATACTGCACGAACGACGTCGGATGCGTCGCGGAATGACTTTGCAGTTTGACCATCGCCTTTGTCCACGTCTCGTTGGCGATCGTGTAGCCGATCCTCCAGCCGGTCATCGCAAAGGTTTTAGAGAAGCTGCCGGCCACGCACACATATCGCCGAAGCTCGTCGGGCAGCGTCGCCAGCGTGAATGGCTCGGACGGCGGATAGGCGAAGAAAAGATAGCATTCGTCCGTCAGGACATAGACTCCGCGTTCTGCACAGGCCTCGACGATCTCTCGCATCTCGCTCGGCGGAACAACTCGGCCCGACGGATTGCTCGGGCTATTTATGATCAGGAGCTTTGTCCGCGGAGTGATCGCCGACCTGACCTGCTGTGCAGTAAGCACAAACTCCGTCTCCAAGGTCTCGATGAAGACACTGTTCGCTTCACAGAACGTGACGATCTCGGGGAAGGTGACCCAATAGGGCTGTGGGATCAAGACGTCGTCTCCAGCATTGAGCAAAGCGCAGGCCGCGTTGAAGAGCGCCTGTTTGCCGCCGCATGAAGCAGCGATCTCGGCAACGGGGATCTCAGCACCGAACTGCCGCCGGTAAAAATCGGCGACCGCCGTACGAAACTCAGCAATTCCGGACGTAGCGGTGTATTTGGTCAGGCCATGAGCAAGGCCCTCGACGGCCAGATCCTTTATGAATTGCGGAGTATCAAAGTCGGGTTCGCCCACTGACAGGTCGATCACGTCGATGCCTCGTGCGCGCATCTCGCCCGCCATCTGGGCCGCGATCAGGGTCGATGAACCCTTCATCGCGGCGACACGTTCTGAAACGGGAAGCGTCATAACTGACATTTTGCCATACGGCACTAAGACGGCACAGGGACTGAGTTGGCTGCTAGGTCTTCTTCGCTCGCATTCGCTTCTCGACGAGGTCAGGTATCAGCCCTTCGACTCGCCCGCCGAGCAAGAATACCTGCTTCATCAATGTTGACGACACGTAACTGAACTCTTCGCCCGCCATCAGAAATACAGTTTCGATCGAAGGCTCCAAGCGTCGGTTCATCAACGCCATCCGAAGCTCATACTCATAGTCGGCTACAGCCCTTATGCCGCGGATGATGGCCCCGGCTTCCCTTCTTCGGGCAAACTCGGCTGTCAATCCCTCAAAACTCTCGACCGAGATCGTGCAAGCTCCGGTCTCAACCGACGGCAGCACCTCGCGGATCATCTCACAGCGTTCGTCAGGGCTGAACATCGGCTTCTTGTCCGGATTATTGAGGACCGAGACTATCATCTCGTCAAACAGAGGCGCACTCCGCCTGATTATGTCCAGATGTCCGTTGGTGGGCGGGTCAAATGAGCCCGGAAAGATCGCTCGACGCATGTTCGGTAATCACTTTGTAATTACATTTTGTAAAAACTTTGTCGCAATACTGCTATGAACGTATCAAAACCGGCGGTTACATGGTAGAATCTCACATTCGAACAATGACGAAGCCGCCGATTTCGGCCGCGTAAACGATAGCACACGTGCTGTTATGAACAAAAACGGACAAGCTGCCGCATTCTACGATCTCGAAGGGACACTTGTGAGCACGAATCTCGTACACACGCTCGCCTTCTATGCGAAACGTCAGCAGGGATTGTGGCAAACGGCAAAGAAAAGCGTCGAGACCCTGGCCAAGCTGCCGTTCTTTGGCGTCACAGACCTATACTCGCGAAATGTTTTTAACGAGGTCTTTTTCCGCAGCTATGCGGGTATGTCACAAGACCGCCTGCGATATTTTTCCGATGAGCTGTTCGAGGATGTGCTGAGGCCGGCTATATTTGCGGGGACGCCGGACCTGATCGCGGCTGGCAAAAAGATAGGACAGCGCCAGGTAGTCCTCACAGGTGCTCTCGACTTTACCATCGACAAATTGATGGATCACCTCGGCATCGATGATTACGTCGCGAACCGGCTCGAGTTCGTAAATGGATACGCTACCGGCCGCGTTCTGCCGCCGGTAATGGCATCGGCGACAAAGGCTCAATGGATACGCGAATACGCAGAGCGCGAGAATATCAATCTGTCGGACTCATACGCATATTCGGATTCGATCTCAGACTTGCCAATGCTCTCGATCGTAGGGCATCCGGTGGCTGTGTGTCCGGATTTTAGGTTGAAGCAAACGGCATTGCAGCATGATTGGGCGATCCTGGATCTCAAATAGTTATGGCCTTACAGTTAAGACGCAAAACGCACGAGTCGATCGTGTATATAGACAAAGACTCCGCGCCGCGGATCATGCCGTTTGGCGAAGATTTTATCCTCGAGGATATTCCGATCGGGACGCGCGTGATCTATCCGAATCCGCCGATCAAGGGTTTGCCCAATCGAGAGGCTGCCATTCGATACGCAGTAAATCATCCGCTCGAGATGGAGCCGCTGTATGCGCTGCTGGAGCCGGGAATGCGGGTGACCATCGCGATGGACGACATTTCGCTGCCGCTGCCGCCGATGGCGACGCCCGATCTGAGACAAACGATGCTTGAGGTCGTTCTCGATATGTGCGGAGCTAACGGTGTCGATGACATTCACCTGATCATCGCAAATTCGCTCCACCGAAAGATGACCGAATGGGAAATGAAGCGGATGGTCGGCAGCAAGATCTTCAATGAATACTATCCCGACCGCTACTACAATCACGATGCAGAGGCAGACGACGAACTCGTCACGCTCGGCCATACGCGTCACAACGAGCCGCTCCGCGTCAACAAACGCGCGATCGAAAGCGATTTGCTCATCTATCTCAACATCAATCTTGTCCCGATGGATGGAGGCCACAAATCGGTCGCGGTCGGCCTGTGTGATTACGAATCTTTGCGTGCCCACCACGAGCCGCAGACGATCCGAGACAGCGATTCATACATGGATCCGCCGAGATCGGCCTTGAATCACAAGGTCATCCGGCTAGGGAAATTGGTAGATGAGAACTGCAAGGTCTTTCACGTCGAGACGGCGTTGAACAATCGGATGTTCCCCGAAGGCTACGATATCCTGACGCGGAATGAGGACGAGTTCTCATTCGCGGATCGGCTCAAATGGGAAGCGATGGCGCGGACGTTCTCGCCGCTTCCACGTGTCGCCAGGCGAAAGATGCTCCACGCGATCCCGGCCGCGTATGAGCTAATCGGCTGCTTTGCCGGCAAAACCGAGCCGGTACACGAAAAGATCCTCGAGCTAAACTATCGCCAATACGAGATCCCGGTCAAAGGCCAGTGCGACATTCTGATATCGGGAATTCCCGATATATCGCCGTATAACGTTTATTCGGCACTTAATCCGATCTTGGTCCAGGTGATGGCGCTTGGGTATCACTTCAATATGTATCGGAACAAGCCTTTGCTGCGGAAAGGCGGCGTGATGATCATAACGCATCCGTGCTTTGATGAGTTTGACCACAAGTTTCATCCGAGCTATATCGAGTTCTTTCATCGTCTGCTGCCGGAATCGCGAGATGCGTTCTATCTCCGTGAGAAGTACGAACGCGAATTCGCCACAAATCCTGCGTACATCGAGATGTACCGACGCGGGAACGCCTATCATGGGGCGCACGCGTTTTTCATGTGGTACTGGGGAGAGAACGGCCGTCAGCATGTCGGCAAGGTCATCGTCGCCGGTGCCGAGAATGCCCACGTCCCCGAAATGCTCGGCTGGGAACGCGCCGACAACCTGACCGAAGCCATCGCCATGGCTCGCTCATACATGGGCCGCAACGCCGAGATAACAATGCTCCATCAGCCGATCATTGGGCTGTGTAATGTGACGGATTAATTTGAGGTGCCAATTTGGCGCCTCAAAAAGATGTGGTCACAATTTGTGACCTCAAAAAAATGACAAAGACATGAGTGAGCAAAGCAAAGATTTAGCTGTCATTGATGAAATTGGAGACAAGATATATGTCATTCGTGGTCTGCGTGTAATGTTGGATAGTGACTTGGCGGAGATTTATCAGGTTGCAACAAAAGTTTTGAACCAAGCGGTTAAGCGAAACCTACATAGATTTCCGAAAGATTTTATGTTTCAGCTAGCTGATGCGGAAGTTGAAAACTTGAGGTCACAATTTGTGACCTCAAGTGCTAATCACGGCGGGCGGCGATATGCACCCTATGTTTTTACTGAACACGGAGCGGTAATGCTTGCAAGTGTTCTAAACAGTCCAACGGCGGTCGAAGCGAGCATTGTGGTTGTCCGTGCGTTCGTGAAAATGCGGGCTATGTTGGAGTTGCATCAGGATCTGGCGGACCGAGTTGAGGAACTTGAAAAAGTTACGGACTATCACGGACAGAAATTCGGAGCGGTTTCGGCGTTATTAGGTGAGATCATGAGCGACCCGAAATATCTGAAACGAAAGATCGGGTTTGTTGAGGCAAAGAAAAAGAAAAAATGAAGATAAAAATCATATTTCTATTTATCTTGGCTCTAGTGTTTAATGCCAATTCTGTCGACGCTCAGAAAAAGCGGCCTGTGCCAAAATCGAAAGTTCTTAGTGCACGTGAAATTGCGGCCAAAGTTCTTCCGTCGGTTGTTCTCATCATCACGCAGGATGAAAATGGCATTCCAATCAGTCAAGGAAGCGGTTTTGTGTATAGACCCGGACTGGTAGTTTCAAACCTACACGTTTTTGAACGAGCATCTAATGCAATCGTCAAAGACGTCAAGACTGGCAAAATATCAAGGGCCTTGGAAGTCGTAGGAATGAATGCAAAGCAAGACATCTGCATCATCAGAATCGACGACAGAAATTTTCCGTCAGTTGTGATTGGAGATTCGTGGAACGTGCAGACCGGTGATGAGATTTATGTAGCTAGCAATCCAAAGGGGCTTGAGGGATCGTTTACCAAGGGAATCGTCAGCAGTGTGCGTGAGAAAGGAAGGTTGCAAGCACCGAAAGGTCGAGAAAATGAATACGAGAAGATCGCACGCGATTTGTGGACGCTCGACGATCGGACTCTGTTTCAAATCGATGCAGCAATCTCACCAGGCTCAAGTGGTGGTGTCTTAGTTAATTCTAAGGCCGAGGCGATTGGTATTATCAAGTCGAGCGTAGTAAGTGGTCAGAACTTGAATTTTGCAATTCCAATCGAGCAGTTAACCGCAGTATCTCTAAAATTTAAGCACTCAATTCAACTGGCGGGAGCCTGCGCTTATAGTGACAGAGAGAAAGAAAATCTGAAAGGCTTAGTTAAAGAATTGGTGGAAAAGAGTCCACACAGGAGGGTAGTCAACGGACAACTGATTGACGACGGAATACAAGTTGATGCAATCGTCTCATACGATATTGATGGAAATGAAGTAAGCCGTACGATCTTGGACATGAATGACCGGAGTCGAGGCATCAAAATCTCTTATACTTACGACGAAAACCGTCTAAAAACCGGGTATACCGAGGGGCTGATTGGCAGTAAAGGTAAATACACACCGTTCGATTTCGCCGACGGGATATACAATAAACTTTACGGCCGTCACTTTAGTGGCAGTATGGGATCGGTTGATGACCAATCCGGAATGCTGGTTTTCAATAGTAGCGGTCAGAAGACAGAATGGTTTATCGGGAAAAAAAGGATTGAATATAAATACGGATCTGATGGGAATGTTATTGAGAGTACTCAATGGGGAAATGGTCGGATAGAAATTCGGCATCGCTTTCGCTATAAGAAAGACAAGTTCGGGAACTGGGTCGAAAAATACGAGGAATCCAACTATCCAACCTCAACGAGTCCCAGCGTGTACCCTGATGAATGGCTCGAAGGCGAAACTGAATACCGTGAAATCAGCTATTACGATTAGTAATGAAGTTATCACCAACAGAAACGTTTAAGGGCAAGAAGATCTTCTTTATCGGCGGGACCGGTTTTGTGGGTAAGGTCACGCTGTCGATGCTGCTGCATAATTTTCCGGATATTGGGAAGGTTTACGCAACGGTTCGGGCGCGGGATGCTAATGAGTCGAAGATCAGGTTTTGGACGTCGATCGTCACAAGCCCGACGTTCGATCCGCTGCGTGAAAAATACGGCGATGGTTTCGAGGATTTCATTAGAGCCAAGGTCGTTCCGGTCAACGGTGATGTCGGCAACGAATATCTAGGCATGGAAGAAGCCGAGGCCGCAAAGATCATGCGCCAGTGTGATGTGATCATCAACGGTGCCGGCAATGTTACCTTCAATCCGCCGCTTGAGTCGGCGTTGCGGACAAATATCAACGGTTCGAACAACATCATCAAGCTCGCTCGGATGATGAAAAAGCCGCGTCTTGTTCATGTCTCGACGTGTTTCGTCGCCGGCAAACGCAGCGGCCCTATCTGGGAGAATGAGCCGGTCGTTGGCTATTTCCCGCGAAAGAACGAGCTAACCGGGACGACATTTGACGTCAATCGCGAGATCGAGGATTGCGCACGTTTGAGCGAGCAAGCGCGGCAGGAAGCGGACGACGCTGTTCAGGCTGCGAAGTTTCGCGAACAGGCTCGTGCTCGATTTATCGACGAAGGCCGCGACCCTGACGATGAAGCGGAACTAAAGTCAGCGATCTTTCGCGAGCGAAAGATGTGGATCCGCGAACGTACGACCGAGCTCGGTGCCGAGCGTGCGGAGTATTGGGGTTGGACCAATATCTATACGTACTCCAAATCGCTCGCCGAGCAGATAATCGCGTCGCAGGACGACATCGTCAAAACCCTCGTACGGCCCAGCATTGTCGAATCCTCCCAGGCCTATCCGTTCCCGGGCTGGAATGAAGGCTTTACAACGACTGCTCCGCTGATATTGATCGCTCTAAAAGGTCAGCCCGTGATACCGGTCAACGAAAAGCTGATCCTAGATATCATCCCTGTAGATATGGTCGCGGGTGTGATCATCGCGGCTGCGATGAACGTGCTCGTCGATCCAGATCCGCCGCTTGTCTTCCAAGCGTCGTCCGGTGACTCGAATCCGAACGACATGAAGCGTATCGTCGGGCTGGTCGGACTGTATAAACGTAAGCACTTCAGCGAGAAAGAGACCGGCAACAAACTCGCAAATCGAGTCGCCGGAATGCTCGAGACAGCTTCCGTCAAGCAGCGCACCTACGAGCTGACGAGCGCTCCGATGCTCAATAAGTTAGCCGATCGGGCCGACGACATGATGGACCGAGCAATGCCCAGGTGGGGCGGCGGCCGCATCGGCAATTGGATCGCCGATGTCAAGAAGTCCACCGAGGAGTTCAAGCGAACTACGAAGGAAACAATGGACGCCTTCGCTATGTTCAAGCCGTTCATGATCGATAACGAGTATCTCTATCGATCTGATAACGTCCGGGCGCTGATGTCATCGGTCAAGGAACGCGAGCGTGCGCTTTTGCCTTGGTATCCGGACAGGCTCGATTGGTACGACTATTGGCTAAATGTCCATTTCCCGGGCATGCGTAAATGGGTGCTGCCGACTCTCGAAGAGGAACTAAAGGCACAGGAGAAACGCTCCTATACGTACAAGGACCTGCTCGACCTTTTTGACACCTCTGTCAAACGATTCCCAACCCGTGTGGCGATGCGGATCGAACGTGACGGCCGAAAGGAACAATACACATTTGCCGATGTCCGCGAACTGACGCTTCGGGCCGCGGGTTTCTTTGCAAAAAACGGCATAGCGTCCGGCAGCCGTGTGATCCTTTTCTCGCACAATATGCCTGAGTGGGGGCTTTCGTATTTCGGGATACTCAAAACGGGCGCCACGGCGATACCGATCGATCCGGCAAGCTCCGAAACGGAGATCGTCAATTTTGCCCGAGCGGGCGAAGCCTCGGCGATCATTCTCTCCGAGCGGCTCGAAGCCGAGCATCCGGGGCTGAAGAAGGCGCTAAAAGATGCCGGACTCGAGGTAAAGGCTTGGACTTTCGGTGAGGTTTTCGAGATGAGATCCGAAACGGAGGAAGCGAAACGAACCGCATTACTTCCCGCCAAGATCCATTCGAACAGCATCGCGTCGCTTATTTTCACTTCCGGTACGACGGGCACGCCAAAGGCCGTGATGCTCTCGCACAAGAACTTTGTCAACATGGTCTCGATGCTGTCGAGCGTGCTCGAGATGGACCTGACGGACGGCGTTCTGTCTGTGCTGCCGATGCATCACACTTTCGAGTTCTCGGCGGGATTCCTTACGCCGTTCTCTAACGGAACTCAGATCACTTACCTCAACGAGCTAAATGCCGAGGAGCTCTCGCATGCGATCGAGAACGGCCACGTCACCGGAATGGTAGGCGTCCCGGCTCTGTGGGAGATGCTGCATCGTCGTATCAAGACTCGATTGCGCGAACGCGGTGATTGGCTGGCAGATCTGGCTGACAACGTGATCGATTTCAACGCTTGGATACGCGACAACACGCCGTTCAACCTTGGCCCGATCATATTCTTCCCGATCCATCAGGGTATGGGCGGCAAGATGCGCTACCTGATCTCGGGCGGCTCGGCGCTTAGCGAAAAGGTTCAGAAGGACCTGCACGGCCTTGGCTTCACCGTACTCGAAGGATACGGGCTTACTGAGAGTTCGCCGGTTTTGACCGTTGCGCGGCCGGGCAACAAGCTGCTCAAGGGTTCGGTCGGCAAGCCGCTGCCGGGCGTCGAGGTAAGGATCGACTCGCCGGATGAGAACGGTGTCGGCGAGGTCCTTGCTCGCGGACAGAACGTGATGGTCGGCTACTTCAACAATGACGAGGCCACTGATGCCGTGCTGCAGGATCGATGGCTTCGGACCGGCGACCTGGGACGCGTGGACGACGATGGCAATCTGTATATCGTCGGCCGGTCAAAGGACGTCATAATCGATTCAAACGGCAAGAACATTTACCCGGACGAGATCGAGGATCTATACGGCAAATCGCTGTATATCAAGGAGTTAAGCGTCGTCGGGCTGCCTGACGCAGATGGCGGCGAAAAGATCGCGGCGCTCGTTGTCCCCGACTACGAACACGATATCGCCCTGACTAGGAGCGAGGCGAATAAGAAGATCGAGGAACATTTTCGCGAGGTCTCCGCCGGCCTGCCATTCTTCAAACGCATCAAGGTGCTGCATATCACGCCATTCGAACTGCCAAGGACGGCCACGCGAAAGGTCAAACGCCCGGAAGTGGTCGAGATGCTTGTCACGCTCGAGGAACGGAGCCGGTCAAAGACGCGATCGGTCGTCGAAGCCAAAGGCGATGATAACCTAGTATGGATCCGTAAGGTCGTCGCCAGCGTTTCCAATAGGCCGCTCGCCGACGTTGTCGTGGACGATCGTCTTGCGGATCTCGGATTCGATTCTCTGATGTTCGTCGAGCTGCAGGCGGCGATCGAGGACGCGGGCGGCCGCGTGCTGTCGCCGGATACGCTTAGCGAGGTGCAGACCGTCCGCGAGCTGCTTACGGCGGTTCAGCGGGTCGATCGTAATAAGAAACTCGCCGACGAACCAAAGATCGAGGAGAAAAAGGACGAGGACGAGATCTACATACCGGGCATCGTCCGCCGGGTCGGCAACGCGATAGTTGACCTGGCACAGGAGACTCTCTATTCGACCGTTCTTGACACTTCGATCGAAGGCCAGCCGAATGTGCCGCTGCATGTGAATTTCATCGTGGCGCCCAACCACACGTCACACCTCGATACAGGCCTCGTCAAACGAGCGCTCGGCAAGGATGTCGCGGAACAGACCGTTGCGGTCGCGGCCGCCGATTACTGGTTCGATACAAAATACAAGCGTGCGTATATGAACAATTTTACAACGCTCGTACCGATCGAACGCACCGGCAGCCTGCGTCAATCGCTTCGTCACGTGACCCAGATCCTAAGCGACGGCTACAACGCGCTCATCTTTCCCGAGGGCGGCCGTCAGGAAAGCGGCCGTATCGCGGAATTCAAGCCGATCATCGGGTACCTCGCGTTGAATCAAAAGATCGGAATTCTCCCGATCTACATTTGGGGCACCTACGAGGCCTTTCCAAAAGGAATGGTCATACCCAAATCCAGCAGCATCGGAGCAAAGGTCGGAGCCAAGGTTGGCCGCTTCCTTGACTATGACGAGCTCCGCAGCATGACTGAGGGCGTGCCCAATACAGAAGCGTATCGCCTGATCGCGGCTCGGGTTCAGCACGAGGTCGAGAATCTCCGCGACGACGCTCGACGCCCGTTCGACGTCGATTCGCTCAGAAAACAGTGGAAGTCCGAACGCCGAAAAGCACGAAAACAGGAGCATGTGATCGATGACTAGGTACGCGATCATTGTGTTCGTCCTCGTAACTGCCTTGTGTTCAATGACTGCGGCACAGAAGGTCGATCGCTCGGCGTTGGCCGAGCAGGTCAGGGCCGAATTCATGCACGCCTGGACTGGCTACAAGACACATTGCTGGGGACACGATGACCTCAAGCCGCTCAGCCGCACGTGCCGCGACTGGTACGGCGAAACGCTGCTAATGACCGCGGTCGATTCGCTCGACTCGCTTTACATGTTGGGCTTCAAGCAGGAAGCGGACATAACACGCGAGTATGTCGTCAAGAATCTGTCTTTCGACAAGAGTATCGAGGTCCAGAATTTTGAGATCACGATACGCATACTCGGCGGGCTTCTCTCTGCCTACCAGATGTCGAACGACAAGCGGCTCCTCGATCTCGCGGACGACCTCGGACGCCGACTGCTCCCTGTGTTCGATTCACCAACGGGCATGCCGTATAAATACGTCGATCTCAAGACCGGCAAGACCCGCGACCCTATTTCGAATCCCGCCGAGACCGGCACGCTTCTCCTGGAGTTCGGAACTTTGGCGAAGCTGACAGGCAAGACCGTGTATTACGCCAAGGCTAAACGCGCGCTAGTCGAAACATACAAGAGACGTTCGGCGATCGGCCTCGTGGGAACGAATATCAATGTCGAGACCGGCGAGTGGACCAATACGGCAAGCCACGTCAGCGGCGAGATAGATTCCTACTACGAATATTTATATAAATGCTGGCAGCTTTTTGGCGACGGCGAATGCAGGCAGATGTGGGATACAAGCATAGCCGCGATCAATAGATATCTCGCTGATGAGATAGACGGCGGCCTTTGGTATGGCCACGCCGATATGAACACAGGCAGCCGCACCGCCACCACTACAGGAGCTCTCGATGCATTCTTTCCGGGCCTGCTTGTGATCTCGGGCGACATCCCGCGTGCCCGCAGGCTTCAGGATTCGCTTTACAAAATGTGGCAGGCAAATGGGATCGAACCGGAAGTGTACGATTATAGGGCCTCGACGGTCGTCCATGCCGGCTATCCGCTGCGTCCCGAGATCGTCGAATCGACCTACTACCTTTACCGCACGACCGGCGACCCGATCTACTTTGCGATGGGCAAGCAAATGTGGGGCGACCTTGTGAAATATTGCCGCACTGATTCGGCATATGCCGGGCTCAAAAGTGTAGTCACCAAGGAGAAACAGGATTATATGCACAGCTTCCTCTTCGCTGAGACGTTCAAGTATTTTTACCTGCTTTTCGCCGACCGGAAGCTGATCGACACCAAGCGGACGACCTTTACGACCGAAGCACATCCGATCCGCAGGACCTGGAAATAATGGCAAAAAAGAAAGCTCTCGAGAAAGTCGAAAAGAAGATCCTGATAACCGGCGGGACCGGGTTTCTGGGCACGCATATAGTGCGTCAATTGCTCGACGCGGGTGAGCGGAATCTGCGGGTCATGGCATCCCGCGTGCCTGAATGGATGAAGGACGCCGGCGTCAAAGCTGTCGAAGGCTCGGTGACGGACCGCGAAGATGTCGCCCGTGCGTGCAGGAATGCCTCGGCGATATTCCATCTCGCAGGCAAGGTCTCGCGAGACAATTCGGATGCCACCGCGATGAACCGGATACATCTCGAGGGCACTCGCCTCCTGTGCGAGGCCGCACGCGAGAGCGGCGTAGGCGTGATGATCCTTGCGTCTTCGTCCGGTACTATTGCCGTATCGGAGACCCCTGAGGAGATCGACGAGACCTACCCGCAGCCGGTGGCCTTGATATCGCAATGGGCGTATTACGCTTCGAAATATTATCAGGAGCGGACCGCTGTCGAGAATTTTGACGGCGACGGACGCAGGCTCGTGATCATGAATCCATCGCTGCTGCTCGGCCCGGATGATGAGCGTCTATCGTCCACTAAGCCGATACTCGACCACCTCGGCCGCAAGGTGCCGTATTGCCCCGGCGGCGGGTTGAACTTCGTAGATGTGCGCGACGCAGCCGCCGCGTTCATTTCCGCATTGGACAAGGGCCGCCATATGGAGCGGTATCTGCTCGGCGCCGAGAATATGACGTTCGCCGAGTTCTTCGCACGCATCGAACGCCTCTCAGGCGTTCCGGCTCCGTCGCTTCGAGTGCCAAAGCGGTTCGCGACCGCGGGTTCCACTGTGATCGAGTCGATATTTACAAATTGGGGACGTAAGTCGCCCGTGATGACGACCGAGGTCGAGCAGGCTGAGCACTTCTGGTATTTCACATCGCGCAAAGCGACAGAGGAGCTGGGGTTCGCCCCCCGCGACCCTCAGGAGACGATCAACGCGACCATCGCTTACATACGCCGAAACTTCCTCGGCGAAGGTGTCTTCTAGCTAGTTCTGCTTTCCAAAAAAGAAGAAAAAGAACATCGCGGCGTGGCGCTGGCTGACGCCTTCGGCATACCCGAGCGTTTTACGCGACGCATCTTCGACGCGCCCGTTAGAGAGTACATAACCGAGCGTCGAGCGGCTGGAGCTTTCGACCCGGCCGTTATCGAGAATGTAGCCGAGTGTTCTGCGCGAGGCATCTTCGACAGTGCCCGAACTCGAGATATAGCCGAGCGTGGTGCGGCTCGAGTTCTCGATCCGTCCATTTTCGAGAAAATACCCGAGCGTACGGCCGGAGCCGTCCTCGACCGTTCCGCTCGAGCTTATACGACCGATCGTTTTACGGCTGGCGTCCTCGATACGCTGTGCGGCGGCCGAGACCGAGAACACCGCGACCGCCGCGAGGGTCAATATCAAGACGCGTTCTTTCATAGTTCTACCTCAGTTGCCCGCAAGGCGCCTTGCGGCGTCCACCGCTTCACGATTGTCAGGGTCCATCGAGGCCGCCTGTTCGTAAAAACGCCGAGCGTCGGCTCGTCGGCCGGCTTTTTCCATTGCTGCGGCGTACTCTCCCAAAGCTCTCGATGCCGTCGGCTTTGAGATGCTGCCGTCAGCAGAAGAAGATGCCTTCTGAAGCGCGGCCTCCGCGTCCGCCAGCCTGCCCTGTCGCGAACGGACGACGCTAAGATGAGCGTAGAGAATTCCCCAACTTGGACGCAGCTTGATCGCGTTCTCCAGATCACGCCCGGCTTCGTCAAGACGCCCGAGGTCCATCCTCAGCAGCCCGAGAACATTCAGGGAATCGGCCGAAGGAGCCTCGCCTGACAGCAGTTCGGTGCATTGGGGCTCGGCAAAAGAAGCCGGGCGGTTCTTTGCGTAATAAAGGCATAGATTGGTCTTCACCATATTGTTGTTCACAGTATGGCGAAGCGAATGTTCGTATAGAGTGGCGGAATCATGCCAGAGCGATGTCTGTTTGTAAGCAAGGACCGTAAAGGCCGCGATGGGCAACAAAGCAGACGCGGCCGCGACCGGCAGCGGGACCCGCAGCCGGTCGATCAACTCTGCCGAGAGCCCGGCGATCATCATGAACAGTCCAAAGTAAGGAATGTAAGTGTATCTGTCCGCCAGAGCTTGGCCGCCAACCTGGATGACGCCGATCACCGGGACCAGAGTCCCAAGGTACCAAAGCCATCCGACGATCAGAAAAGGACGTCTCGACCGCTGCTGTACAAAAACCGCCGTCAGCAAGACAAGCACGACGACGGCGCCGGCAATCGCTGCTCCGCTGATCTCGCGATCGAACGGATACCAGAAGCTCAGAGGCCACGGCCAGAACATCATCGCAATGTATTTCACATACGAAACTGCGACATTGCCCGCACGCATTCCTAGAGGGAGATACTCGAACGTCGCTGTCGCACCCGCTGCTGATTGAGCGGCGTAAGTGATAACGCTCGAGGCGGCGGCGAGGATGAACAGCGGGACCTTTTCGACGATAAGCGGCTTCAGATCCGATCTCGACCGAAGCCGGCCCAGGCTCCAATAGTCGCAAAGGAGCAGGACAAAAGGCAGCGTGACAAGCATCGGCTTCGACATCAGCCCGAGCACAAATGCAGCGACCGTCGCGACCATCCATTTGCGCTTGTCCCGCACATTCTTCAATCGGGCAGCATCCGAATACCGAAAGTAAGCGAGCATTGTCAACATCCAAAAGATCGCCGACAATACGTCCTTGCGTTCGGCTGCCCAGGCGACCGATTCGACGTGAGCCGGATGCACGGCAAACAGTGCTGCGATAAACGCTCCCTGCCAAACGCTGCCCATCAGCCGTTTGAAGACAAAGTACGCAAGTATCGATGCAATGGTGTGAAAGACTGCATTGACGACGTGAAATGCTCCTGCGTTTTGTCCAAATAGGCTCACGTCCAGCATATGCGAAAGCCATGTGACCGGATGCCAATTCGCCGAATAGAACGCGGTGAAAGCCCACGCGATCGACCTGCCGTTCAGCCCGGACAAGACCATTGGATTCTCGTAGATATACGCTCGATCATCGATGTTTATCAGTTCGAATCCGGCCGTCTGGCCGTAGATGATCGCACATATGACCGCCAACCCTACGACGATCAATATGCTGCGATATTTGCCTATATGATCCGGGTCGAGCCCCGTTTCTTTCACTTGGATCTTCCTCTCGCTATCCGTGTGAACAAGTATATCGCGAGGCCAACGGCGGCAGCTACCGCGATCGAAATGCCTTCTTTTGCAATATCTACGTTTGTCAGCAGCCACACGATCAACACGACGGACAAGATAGCCGCGGCGATACCTAACGGCGCCTTGAACCGCGCTTCGGGAACGTCTGATCGTCGGCGAAAGATCGGCAGCGAAACGCAGGTCGTGGCATAGACCAGCAGCCGTGTGATCGTCGCTATAGCGACGGCTGAGAGGAACGATGATCGGATGGTGAGCACGAGCATCACCGCCGAAGTGGCGATGATCGAGATGTACGGCGTCCTGAGCCTCGAATGAATACGCTCGAATGCACTCGGCAGATCGCGTTGCTCGGCCATGGCGTAGATCAATCGTGTCGAGCTGAGCACGCCTACGTTAAGATTGCCAAAGATAGACACAACGACGCCTACCGTGACAATGGCTGCGCCTGCCGGACCAAGGAACGTCATAGCGGCATCGGCGATCGGCCTTTCGCTGTTGGCAAGGCCCGGCAGCGTGCCGATCGAAACCGCCTGGATCGCGATGTAGAGCACTGTGACCAGACAAATGCCGGTGATCAGCCCGAATGGTATCGAGCGGCCCGGATCGCGCGTCTCGCCCGCGATCACGACACTTGCTTCGAATCCTACGAATGCGTAGATCAACAGCAGCACCGCACTTGCGAACGCCGAATATTCCGGCACCACGGCAAAATTGAAATTGGCCGTGTCTATAAAGAACGCACCAACACAGGCGAAAACAACGAGCGGGAGCAGTTTGCCAACCGTAAAAATGTTGGTCATGACGGCCGACTCGCGAACGCCGATCAGGTTGACGACTGTAATGATCGCCACGATGATCGATACAAGGATGATCCGCAGCCAGCCTTCGTTTGCACCCGGAACAAATGATCCGAGGTAAGTGACGAGAAGATTGCAGTTGGCTGCAAAGGTCGCGACCCGAACGATCCAATACAGCCATCCGACCTCGAATCCGACGACGCTGCCAAACGCTTCTCTCGCATACAGATAAGGCCCTCCGGTCGCCGCGAAGCGGCTCGCGACCTCGGCGTAGCAAATGACCACCAGCCCGATGATCACCGCACAAGCCGCGAATGCCGCCAGGCTGTATGAGCCGATCGTCGCATAGACCTTCGCCGGCAGCCCGAATATACCCGCGCCGATTATGGTATTGATGACGACGGCGGTCATGTCCCAGCGTCCGAGTCCGCGGATCAGCTTTTCGTTAGCCATACTTCGAAAGACTTTCGGATCAGCACCGATGCGGCAGCAGCCCAAAATCGGCTATAATCAAGGTTCCCGTATTTCGCTAAACGATAACACAGGTGGCATCGATGTATTTACGAAACCGCTCGTTCTTATTGCTCGTCCTGACAGCGGCATTCTGTCCGGCCGCGTTGGGGCAGAGGCTCGAGATCTCGCTCCCCCGCGGCTATGTTCCTCCGCCGCTCACGCGTTCTGCAGAGCTCGACGCAGCGGTCGGGGCGGCAGTGTCGGCGGCGAACGCCAGGTTTGCGTCGGCGGCGCTAAAGCCGGATCAGTTCGCAGTGACCGTGATCGATCTGAGCGAAGGCAGGCAATGGCAGTGGGCGTCGTATCGCGGCGAAACTGCGATCTATCCGGCCAGCGTCGTCAAGATGTTCTATATGGCTGCGATCGAGAGACAGCTAGAGGACGGCCGCGTCACGTCGACCGCAGAACTCGATCGCGGGCTTCGCGATATGATCGTTGATTCTTCAAACGAGGCGACGCAATACTTACTGGACGTCATAACAGGAACCTCGAGCGGAGCCGAGCTGCCGCCGAAACTGTTCGAGGCCTGGCAATTCAAACGCAATATTGTCAATAGATGGCTCACATCGATGGGCTACAAGGGCATCAACGTGAATCAGAAGACGTTCTGTGAGGACGCATACGGCATCGAACAGCAATCGCGAGGATACAAAGGCCAGAACCGGAACATGATCTCGACCGACGCCACTGCTCGGATGATGGCAGAGATCGTAACAGGCAGGCTCAATACGCCGGCGCGAACCGAGAAGATGATGTCTCTGATGCGGCGCGACCCCTGGGGCAAGGCTGCCGACGCAGACGACCAGAACAACGGATTCACAGGACGCTTTTTTATCCAGCGTGATATCCGCGACGTCAAGCTCTGGTCCAAGGCCGGCTGGACCTCAAAGACGCGCCACGACGTCGCATACATTGAGATGCCTGGCGGCCCGAGGTTCGTCATCGCCGTCTATACTGAGGACCACGCGAACGAACGCGACATAATACCCACGATCGCAGGCGCGATCTACGACCGATTTCGAGCCCGCTGATCAGCGGGGCTATTTAGGAGGATAAATGCTCAAACGAATCCACATCTGTCTATTTTTGTCTATTGCCGCGTCCGTGGCCGCTGCACAGGGCTCTTACCAAAAGCCGCCGAAGGAGATAATGGACGTTCTGAACGCACCTCCGATCCCGCAGAGGTCCATCTCGCCTGCTCGCGACCGCATCGCTTTGCTCACGCCTTTGCGGTACCCGCCGATCTCTGAGCTGGCGCGCCCGATGCTGCGTCTCGCCGGACTCCGTATCGACCCGACCATAAACGGACAACATCGCCAGCCTTATGCCGTAGGCTTAACGCTTATGAATGTCTCGGACGGAAAAGAGACCGCCGTGGCCCTGCCTCAAGGCGCCAAGATCGTCTCGCCGACCTGGTCACCCGACGGCAAATATATCGCGGTCGGCAACGTGACGAACTCCGGCGTAGAACTATGGATAGTCGATACGGCGGCGGCAAAAGCGACACAGATACGAGGCGCTATGGTCAACACGACGATGCGCGGATTCAGTTGGCAGGGCGGCGACACACTGCTCGTGAATCTCGTCCCCGATCGACGCGGGCCCGCACCGCAGTATCGTGACTTGACGCCCAACGAGCCGAACATACAGGAAACCAGCGGACGGACCGGTGCTGTCCAGACTTTTCAGGACCTGCTGCGGACGCCTAACGACGAGCTGCTTTTCGAGTATTACTGCACATCGCAGCTTGCTCTTGTTGATGTCAAAGGCCGCATTCAAAAGATAGGCGAGCCCGCGATCTATGACGGCGCGGACCTATCACCCGACGGCCGCTACGTGCTCGTTTCGCGCGTCGAACGACCGTTCTCATATCAGTTCCCGTTCCAGCGGTTCCCGCACGCGACCGAGGTGTGGACGTCGGCGGGCAAACTCGTTAAGACATTGTCGAGGTCGCCGCTGCAGAACGACCTGCCCGTTGGCGGCGTCTCGTCGTACCCGCGCGCCTACAGCTGGATCCCTGCGGAGCCGGCGACGCTCGTTTGGGTAGAGGCTTTGGACGGAGGAGACCCTCGAAAGCCCGCGCCGAACCGCGACCGTATAGCCAAGCTCACGGCGCCGTTCGATCAGGGCGGCGAAGAGCTTTTCAAGCTGCAGCACCGATATCAGGGGCGCATTTTCGGCGAGAAGGACGGCTTGATCCTGTTCTACGACTACGACCGCGACAAGCAGCGGCGGCGGGTTTTTGCAGCCGACTACCGCAAACCGGAAAGCGTTAAGATCATCTCCGACCTCAACATCAACGACCGATACAACGATATCGGCCAGCCGGTAACGAAACAGCTTCAGAACGGCAGCGTCGTAGCTCGCCAGAACGGCTCGAGCATTTTCTTCTTTGGTTCGGGCGCCTCGCCCCAGGGCGATCGTCCTTTCTTTCGCGAGATGAACCTGGCGACGGGCGACGTCCGTGAGATCTTCCGTTCCGGAACCGACGAATATGAGTCGTTCGCGGGAATGATCGACGACGCCGGTATGCAGTTCTTTACGACCAAAGAGTCGGTCACCGATCCGCCAAATCTATTCATACGCCAGGTTTGCCCGCCGGGACAGACATGTACGGCGATGGCATATCGTCAGATCACCGAATTCAAAGACCCGTCACCGCAGCTTCGCGGCATCAAAAAACAACTCGTGCGATACAAGCGGGCCGACGGGGTCGATCTTTCATTCACGCTCTATCTGCCGCCCGGATATAAAGAAGGGACACGGCTGCCGACCGTTGTATGGGCATATCCGCTCGAGTTCACGGACGCTTCGACGGCCGGTCAGGTGTCGGGTTCGACCAATCGATTTACGCAGATAGGCGGCATATCACATTTGTTCTTTCTGTTGCAGGGATACGCGGTCCTCGACGATGCGACGATGCCGATAGTCGGCGATCCGCTTACTGTCAATGACACGTTCATCAAGCAGATCGTTGATTCGGCCAAAGCCGCCATTGACAAAGGCGTCGAGATGGGCGTGGTCGATCCTGAACGGGTAGGTGTCGGCGGACATAGTTACGGCGCTTTCATGACGGCAAATCTGCTTGCGCACAGCGATATGTTCAGGGCGGGCATAGCCAGGAGCGGAGCCTATAACAGGACGCTTACGCCTTTCGGGTTTCAGTCGGAGCGGAGGAATTTCTGGGAGGCTCCCGAGCTGTATGCAAAGGTTTCGCCGTTCTTTTACGCTAATAAGATAAACGAGCCGATACTGCTGATACACGGCGAAGCGGACAACAACCAGGGCACGTTCCCGATCCAATCGGAGCGGCTTTTTGCCGCATTGAGCGGACTCGGCGGCACGGCGAGGCTCGTGATGCTGCCGCTCGAATCGCACGGCTACGCAGCACGCGAATCGACCGAGCACACGCTATACGAAATGATCGAGTGGTTCGATCGTTACGTAAAGAACGCTCCGCCGCGGCCCGTTAAGGCGGCTGGCAACTGACACGTCGGAATGCCCAGATCGCCCGCTACAATCTACGTCTGTCAAAATTGCGGCAGCCAGTCGCGTAAATGGCTCGGGCAGTGTCCTGACTGCGGCGAGTGGAATACGCTTGTCGAAGAGCGGTTTCGTCCGACACCGGCCGGGGGCGGGCGTACCGCGGCGAGATCAGCCGCTCCGACCGCGTTCCGCGATATAGAGTCACAGGATGATTCGCGATCGCCGTCCGGGATCGACGAGTTCGACCGCGTTCTCGGCGGCGGCATCGTGCCCGGCTCGCTTGTATTGATCGGAGGTGCCCCGGGCATCGGCAAATCAACGATCGTGATCCAGGTCGCCGAACGGCTCTCTGCAGCCGGGACATCAGTTCTCTACGTATCGGGCGAAGAAAGTGAACGACAGATCAAGATGCGTGGCGAACGCCTGGGCCTGGACGCCGATACGCTATATGTCCTAGCTGAGACCGACCTGGCCGCCATCTTGTCAGAAGCCGATCGTCACGCTCCCGGCCTCCTGATCGTTGATTCGATCCAGACGATATTCAGCTCACAGATCGAATCGGCCCCGGGCAGCGTGTCCCAGGTTCGCGAGGTCGCTTCGCGGCTGATGATGTTTGCCAAACAGACCGCAACTCCGATATTCATCACCGGCCACGTTACAAAAGAAGGTTCGATCGCCGGCCCGCGAACGCTCGAACACATCGTGGACACGGTGATCTATTTCGAAGGCGACCGGCATCATAATCACCGGATCATTCGAGCTACCAAGAATCGATTTGGGGCTGCAAATGAGATCGGTGTATTCGAGATGACGGCCTCTGGCCTTGTTCCCGTCGGCAATCCGTCCGAATTGTTCCTTCAGGAGCGGCCCGAGAACGCCACAGGATCGGTCGTGACCGCCTGCATGGAGGGCACACGGCCCGTTCTCGTAGAAATGCAGGCTCTCGTAAGCGGAACGAAATTCGGGTCCGGGCGGCGTATGACCCAAGGTTTCGATCAGAACCGCGCAAGCCTGTTGATCGCGGTACTCGAAAAGCGGCTCGGGTTTCAATTGGCCGGTGAGGACGTGTTTCTTAACGTGGCCGGCGGCTTTGAGATCGATGAACCTGCCGCAGATCTGGGAGCGATCGCGGCCATCGCTTCCAGCTACCGAAATCTTCAGATACCCAGAGAAACTGCTGTTTTCGGCGAAGTTGGGCTTACGGGCGAAGTTCGCGGGGTAATGCAGGCTCAGGCTCGTGCCCGCGAAGCCCAGACGCTTGGGTTCAAGAAACTTATCCTGCCCGAATCAAATAAAAAAGGCCTCGAAAAGCTGATAGGGATCCGCGTTATCGGTGTAAGGACGCTCGACGAGATGCTCGACGAGGTCTTCTAAAACCCGGCTATATTCGATCATCGTCTGACGACATAATACGCTGAAGTATGCTATCGGTCTTTTGACGGATGTCGATCACCCGCGGGTCCGGATGTTCGTCAATGAACCGCGGAGGCACGTGGAACGGATCGACATCATGCGGCAGGCCTTCACGTTCGAGGCGGTCGCGGATGAGGTCGGCGACGAGTTCCTGTTCGAAACGCGAGATATCGATAAATCGAACACCGATGCCCGTGTGGTCGAATCGATACAACGCTCGGCATTTGAGCGGAAGAAAATTCCCGTTCGGGAGCTCGATCTCTAGTCTGAACTCATCGCCCGTGTAGATATTCTCTTCCCAGCCGGTAAAGCATCCACCGATGCTGATCTGCTGCAGAAGCGTTTCCTGTCGGTCGCCGTCGCGCGTCACAACCGAAGCCGGAATATCCAGCGAGAACCTAATGTGCTGTCGTTGGCGAATGCTCATGGTGCGGAGCCTATGGGGACCGGTCATTGGGATTGTAAACGCTTAGCCGTCCCCGCAACAAGGCTATCCGAACATGCTGCGGCAAAAAAGATGCGGGGCTGTCCGCATCTAGCAGATCTCCCCGCAATTTTATCTACTTCGAACTATGAACTAGTTCGCCGCCGCCTCTGTCCGTGAGCAATGCTGGGCAAAAGCTCCGACAAGATCCTCTGCGATGACCGTCGGCGGGCGACCTTCCAGGTCGCGTCGTTCGAACATTTTGACGACGTTGCCGCCTTTTAGCAATGCGATCGACGGCGACGACGGCGGGAACGGCTCAAAATGAGAGCGAGCGACCTCAGTAGCGTCGATATCAGCCCCTGCAAATACCGTGATCGAGCGATCAGGCTTCAATTCCGAATTCGCCAGAGCCATCGCGATACCCGGACGAACGCCGCCGGCCGCACAGCCGCATACCGAGTTCACGACGACCATCAGGGTACCCTCTGTGTTTTTGATCGCGTCCTCGACCGCCTCTGGCGTCTTGGTCTCTTCGATACCAAGCTGGGCAAGTTCCTGGCGCATACCGTGGATCATCATTTCTGGATAAGGCATATTTTATTTTTGCGTCGGCCCTACGGGCCGCTCGAGTTCTCCTTGTTGGTTTAGGTTAGGCAGCGGTTCCGTCACGGAACAGCAATCCTGACCTTTTTTTCAAGTATTCAATAATCGCTGCCTTGTAGTCAAGGTCAACCAATCAGAGATGTGCAGCGGCAGCTAGCTGGATATATGGTTTGACACCCCGATGGCCGTGCTCTACACTCAGTAATTGTTTTTCGGGGCGTGGCTCAGCCTGGTAGAGCGCACGGTTCGGGACCGTGAGGTCGGAGGTTCAAATCCTCTCGCCCCGACCATAAAGAAAAAAGCCGGCTCGATGTATCGGGCCGGCTTTTGCTATTTACGCTCCTTGTCTCGTCAGAATTTGAACCTGATCTGGGTCGTAAAGCTCCTGCCGGCACCGTCGATGCCCCAACTCGGATTTCTGCGGTAATGGTCGAAAACATTCTCGAACGCCCATGTGACAACGGCCTTCTCGTGCAGCCGAAATCCGCCGCGAAGATTGGCGATGCCATAACCCGGAAGATAATTGAACAAGTTGTTAGCCGCGAATCCCGGCCCTAAGACGCGGGTCAGAACCTGAGTGATATTCTCACCCGTCGCTCGGAGTGTATAGGTGCCGACGGCCGCGTTACAGGTCCCGGCTGCGTTGAATGTCAGTCCGCGAACGCAGGCTCCACGACGAAAGAAATTCTCGATCTGCGTCCGGTTGCGCGGAGCTCCGGTCCGGCGATCGCTGAGATCGAGCGACGACAAGCGGTCCTGTTTTGCTGCAAATATTCCGTAAGCCTCGACCCAGACCCGCGACCAGTCCTTACGAATACTTGCAAAGGCTGTCGGTGGCGGCGTCCCGCCTTCGATGTCGGGAGGCAGCCCGGTAGCTTTATCCGCGGCATGATTGTAGGTCGCATTGGCCGAAAGCGTTACGCGATACGGCAACCTCGCTTTACCTCGAAACTCCGTCCCCCACAATCTCGCGTCACCCAGATTGGCTCGAACGAGGACGGGCGACGATGACAAAGCTACGAATACAGCTCCGTTCGCATTCTGGCTCGTTATCGGTTCGCTGCCGATGAATCGACCCGTAGATCCGGCCGGGAGGATCAGCGCCTGCTTTACGATCGACGCCAGAATATCCAACCGATATGCTGTGAATTCGAGCTCGACTCGGCTCGAGTTGTATCGGACCGAGCCCTCGAGATTGTTGCTGAATTCCGACCTCAGCTTCGAGACCGGGATGCCGGTATTCGTCGCCGATGCCGAGGCACTAGACCCGATCGTGCCGCCGAGAGCACTTGCAGATGCAAAGTCGGTCTCGAATCCGTCGCCCGTAAGCCCGAGCGTTCCTAGATCGGTGATGCTCGGATATCGGAATCCGCGGCTGTAATTGAATGCAAGCCGCAAGCCCGGAGCGACGGTCGCGAGCAGTCCGACGCGGCCCGAGAATCCAGAATCCGACAGACTGTCATCCGACCACAATGGGCGACCTCCAACGACAGGAGCGTCCGAGCCGCGGACCCGATACCGCATAGCTCCGTATCTGAGGGCTCCCGTCACCTTGAGGCGTCCTGGGATGGCTTCCCACTGGTCTTGAATATAAACGCCGCCGTGGCCAAAACGTGCTTCGTCCGGCACACGCGGCCGCGAGAGCGAGACCGCGAACGTAGTACCGTTGACCGTGTAGGCCGGCGAATTGACCCGTTCAAAGTAAACGTCGGCGCCGACCAGGAACGTGTTAGACCGGCCCAAACGCCTGTCGGCAAATCCGCTGAGGCCCCAGACGCTGGTCCGCTCATATTGATGCGTGATGTCTCCGAACGGATTTCCTTGCCCACCCTGATTCACGCGTTCCTCGCGCTGCGAATTGAAGGAACCCGTGACCGAGAAACTGTCGAAAGGGCCCGCTCCTTGCTTTACATAGCGTACGTAGCCGAGATCGAGCATCAGATTCCTGAGGTCGGCTATCAGATTGCCGTCTCCGCCGAGCAGTTGGTCGAAACGCTTGCCGTCGTCCTGTTGCCCGCGTTGATAGAACACGGTCAACTGCTGATCCGGCCGCGGAGCGAAGTCGAGCCGGCCGGAGCCGCCGTATTGCTTGAATCCGGTGTCGGGCGAACGCTTATAAAGTATCGTCGAAGGCAGCCCGAGGAATCGCGTGATAGACGAATGCGAATCAAGGCCGCCCGCCGTCCGCATATCGCCGACGCGTCGCCCGAAAAGGTGTGCATAACCGCCGAACGTCCTGTTGCCGTAGCTGAACAGGCCCGAGCCTCCCGCGTTCCTATTCGCGGATGTGTAGGCTCCGATAAATTCGCCGTGAAACTCGGGTTTCTGTGCACCGAATACAGGCGTGATCGTGCGCAGGTTTACGGTCCCGCCGAGCGAATCCGATCCGTATTGTGCGGAGCTGGGGCCGCGTACCACCTCGACCGCTTCGAAGCTGCTGGCTTCGTTCAGGTTGAAGAACGTGTTGATGCCGCCCCGCTGGCCCGCGTGAGTAAAACGAACGCCGTCAACGTAATTTACGACGTTCTTGCCTGTCAAGCCCCGCACCACGATGGCTCCGATCGTCGGACTCGTCAGTTGGACGTTAAGTCCCGCTTCCTCGCGGGCCGCTTCGGCCATGACCGTCGTCGCTCGGGACCTGATCGAATCGGCCGAAATAACGGTCACCGATTGCGGCACGTTCACGGCTTCAACTGCGGACCCGACGTCGGCAGTGACCGTCACGCGCGTCTCACCGATCTCCAGTGCTACGTCTATGTCAATCGCTCCGGACCCGATATCGACCGTACGGGTCGCGGGCTTGAATCCGGTAGCAACGACCGTTAGGTCATAGCTCCCCGCCGGTACACGCGAGAACCGATAATGCCCGTTGCCGGCCGTTGTTGTCGAAGCCATTGCTCCGCCGCCGCGAACTGTAAGCGTGACACCGGCCCCGGCTATGGCCGAGCCGTTCTGGTCCTTGACAGTACCGGACAGCGACTGGCCTGCGGCCGCCGCGGCAAAGGCCGAGATCGCAAGTATAGTAACGATAAGATCTTTCATTTTCGAGGTCGGGCTTCACCGCCATAACGGAGCGCAGCGGACCCGGGATCGGTGAAGTGTAAGCGACAACTCACGCTACTACCATGACTCGTACTATCAGTGGATGGACCCGCTTTCTCCGGCTTACGGAATGTCGGAAACGTAGGTTGCGACGCTTGTCGGCGTCTCGTAGCATCTGACCTTGAAGACCCTGACCCGATCGTCTCCGACGCGGCTGTTGAGGTAATCATGGAAATACCGAGCGATGTTCTCGGCCGACGGATTGAGCTCGTCGTCAAAGGGCGGAAGTTCGTTAAGATTGCGGTGATCGAGGTAGGCGACTATCTCATCAGCGGCGGATTTGAGATCGCCGAAATCTATCAGAAGGCCGATATTATTGAGTTCCTCGCCTCGAGCAAATATCTCGACCTTGTAGTTGTGGCCATGCAGGTTCTCGCATTTCCCTTTGTATCCGCGTAGCTGATGCGCGGACGAGAAATTGCGTTCGATCATTACCTCGTAAAAAGAAGGCATACCGAAATGATACACGAGCCGGGCCTATGGCTCTAGGAACTCACGCACCTTATCCAGATCATCGACTATGCGCATCCGCGGCAGGCTTTGCAGAAAATCCCGCCCGTAAGGCTTTGTCCGCAGCCTCGGGTCGAGTATAGCGACCACACCTCGGTCAGACGTACTCCGGATGAGGCGCCCTATACCTTGCTTTAGCGATATGACTGCCTGCGGGATCGTGTATTCTGCGAACGATCGGCCGCCATTCTCGTCGATGAATCTTGCCCGGGCCGCGACAAGCGGATCGGTCGGCACGGCAAATGGCAGCTTATCGATTATCACGCATGACAACTGTTCGCCGCGGACGTCGACGCCCTGCCAAAAACTCGACGTCGCGAAAAGGACCGCGTTCTGGGTCGATCGAAATCTATCGATCAGCCCGGCCTTTGACATCGATCCCTGAACGAAACATGGATAGCCGATCCTGGACGAGACAAGTTCGTAGAGCGCCGACATCGACTGGCTGCTGGTACACAGCACGAACGCTCGGCCGCGGGTAGATGTCAATATTCCGATGATCTCCTCGGTCGCCGATACGACAAAATCCGGCGAACGCGGATCGGGCAGCCCACGAGGCAGATAGAGCAGCGACTGACGTTCATGATCAAATGACGATTCGGCGACCAAAGTATCCGTTTTGGCCGCCGCGAGTCCGAGCCGGTCGCGGATGAAATTAAAACTACCGTTCGCGGAAAGCGTTGCAGACGTCAGGACGCAGGTATCGACCTTATCGAATAGCTTTTCCCTGAGCAGTTCCGATACATCAACGGGCGAAGCCTGGAGAAATATCCCGCGTCCGCGGCGTTCGAGCCAATAGACAAAATTTTTATCGTTTTGCCGAAGAACGAAATCAATATCGAAACGAGCCTGACGGATACGGCGAACGATCGATTCGGCTTCAGGATCTTTGTCGCTTAGCAGGTCGATCTCTGTCTCGAGCCGCTTCAATGCGTTATCAAGTGCTTCGAATGCCTCGCCGGCGCCGGTAAATGTTTCTTCGCCGTCAGCGAGGCGCTCGAAGAAATCCGCCCGCTCCAGCATCCATCGGCCCTCCGTGCGTCCGGCTGCTCCCGCCCTGGCCCAGAACTGCTCACTCAGGCCCGACACACGCGTCGCTATCTTGAGTACGGCAGAGGTAAGCACGGCGTCAGGAATTGACAGTCCGGCAGCGTCCCGCACTATCTCGTCGATCTGAAAATTCGACACCTGTACGCCGAAATAATCAGCGGCTATATCTTCGAGCAGATGAGCCTCATCAAAGATCACAGCCGAGTAATCGGGTATGACCCGCCCGAACTGATTGTCCCTGACGTTCAGATCGGCAAAGAAGAGGTGATGATTGACGATCACGATCTCGGCCGCGTTGGCTCGCTCGCGCATTCTGGTCACGAAACACGGTTCAAAATCCGGACATTTCTGTCCGATGCAGATATCTGAACGCGCGTTTATCCGGCTCCAGAAACTCAGGTTCTCAGGCAGCGTTATGAGTTCGGCCCGGTCGCCGGTCGCGGTCCCCCGAGCCCATTCGGCCACCTTATTGAAATCACTCACATCACCGACGCCGTCCAGCATCGGCTGATCGGCCGACCGCTGCATTCGATAAATGCAGAGATAGTTGGCCCTTCCCTTCATATAGGCCGCGCCGAACGTGTTTGGAAGCGCTTTCTGGAGGAACGGTATGTCCTTTTCCATCAGCTGTTCCTGCAGATTCTTTGTCCCGGTCGAGATCACGATACGCCGTCGTCCGTCACCTGTCGCGGCGATCGCGGGAACAAGATAAGCAAGCGTTTTGCCGGTGCCTGTGCCGGCTTCGACAATGAGGTGCCGCTTTGAGTCAAATGCTCGCTCTATGGCTAGTGCCATCTGGAGCTGGCCGTCGCGGTACTCGTACGCGTCATGGTAGCGCGCGAGTCTTCCCTCGGGACCAAAGATCGATTCTATGTACGATGTTGACATCAGCCGGCGAGGTCGCCTTCTTAAATCGTGATATAATACGCGATCAATCACATTCCCGGACGCGATCGTCCCGGCAGGCAAGGTCCATTCTATTAGATACAACCTGAATTGCTAAATCGCGTCCTTCGTAGCGAAGATCCCGGAGTTTTTATTCATGCTGCGAGACCGATCAAGGTTATTTCCAATCAAAAAACTGATCCTGTTGGCTTTGTTGGCTATAGCCAGTGCCGCCCTGCTGATACCGGCCTTCAGAACTCGTGCCGCCGCGGGACTCGTCAATCGTCCGGCAGCAGTTAGGCCCGCTGAGAATTATGATATTCGGGCCGATAAAAGCTCTCACGCTAAAAGGTCGATTTACAGGGCCGCAGCCCTCTCGGACGAAGCGGTTCGTGCGATGCGGTCCAATGCCGACGAGGCAGCAGCGAGGCTTCGATCTGCGGTCCCGAACCTTAAGATCGAATCGGATATCGCCACAGGTATGCCGGAGGTCATCGGCCCGGACGTCGCAAGAGGCAGAGCGTTCATGACCGGGCCGACCACGCCGTCGGGAACGCTGCACGGCGGCGCACTTCGGCAGCATCTGACCGAATTCGCGGGACTATACGGACTCGATGCAGGATCGGTCAATACGCTCGAGACGGCCGCGGATTATACAAATCCCGATGGCGGATTGTCGTTTGTGCTAATGCGCCAGTCCGTTGGCGGCATACCAGTATTTCAGGGCGAGATCAAAGCGGGTTTCACGCGGCGCGGCGAAATGATCCGCGTCGTCAATCGTTTGTTTCCTTCCGCAACGCTTTCGGGTGTTTCTACGGAATTCGGCAGCGAGAAAGCGGCCATCGCTGCGGCGTCAACTTACGTCCCGGGGCGTACCGCCGATACGTCCGATGCCGCGCAGAAAGTATATTTCCCGCTCGAACCGGGCGTTCTGATTCCCGCTTGGCAGGTTCTGACGTGGCTGCCGACACGCGGTTATTACACGATCGTGGGCGCCCGGACCGGAGACCTGCTTTGGCGCAAGGACCTGACCGAGGAGCAGACACAGTCGGCGACCTATAACATCTGGGCATCGCCATCGTCGATGGTCAATCTGGCCGACAGCCCAAATCCTTTCACGCCTGGTCCGGCCGCGCCAAACGGGACCCAGGCCCCGCGAGCACTTCGCTCGATCGTTGCCCGCGTCGGCAATGAGACGCCTTACGAGTTCAACCTCAACGGCTGGATCAACGACAACACTAATACGACCGACGGAAATGCTGTCGAAGCAGGCCTCGATCGGGACACACCGAACGGGATCGACATAAACGGAAAACCCGTGCCCGCGACGCCGCGAATTTTCGATTTCCCCATTAATCCGGGCAATCCCTCAGGTATTCCTGACGTTGGCGATCCGCCGCTGCCTGCGGGACAGAATCCGACTCCGTGCGCTACGACCGGTAACGCACCCGAGATGACCGACTATCAGAAAGCATCGGTCACACAGATGTTCTACACCGCCAATTGGTTCCACGACGAAACGTACCGACTTGGCTTTACTGAACAGGCGTTCAATTTTCAGCACGACAATTTCGGGCGCGGCGGCACGGCCGGAGACCGAATTTCTGCAGAGGCCCAGGACTGTTCCGGCTCGAACGGAGCAAACTTCTCGACCGCCGCAGACGGCAATCGCGGACGGATGCAGATGTATATTTGGACGGGTCCCGACCCGGATCTCGATGGCGCACTAGACTCGCAGGTAGTGATCCACGAGCTTGCCCACGGGCTATCGAACCGGCTTCACGGTAACGCAACCGGCCTTACCATCAATATGTCGCGAGGCACGGGCGAAGGCTGGTCGGACTTCTACGCGCAGGCTCTGTTGAGTTCGCCATCTGACCCGATCGAGGGTATTTATCCGATCGCCGGTTATCTCACGTACAACACGTTCACGTCCTACGCTAACAACTATTATTACGGCATTCGCCGTTTCCCTTTGGCCGTCAGATCGTATCGAGTGGACGGGCGGCCCCACGACCCGCTCACATTCGAGGACGCCGACCAGACCAAATACAACGTTGACGACGCGGCGTTCCCGCCCGGGCTGTTCGGCACTTCGTCCTCAGCGGATCAGGTACACAACCTGGGAGAGATCTGGAGTTCGATGCTCTGGGAGGTAAGGGCTCGCCTGATCGCGAGGCTCGGCTGGGCGGAAGGCAACCGCAGATCATTACAGCTTGTGACAGACGGTATGAAGCTTTCGCCGCTTGCTCCTACTTTCCTGAACGCACGCGACGCGATACTGGCCGCAGCACAGGCAAGTTCGGCCGCTCCGGAAGCCGCAGCCGATGTCGCCGACGTTTGGGCGGGATTTGCCTCCCGAGGCCTCGGACTGAGCGCAAGTATCCAAAATACCGGGACCGGCGTGGGCAATACTCGGGTTACCGAAGCGTACGATTCGCCGAACCTTTTCCAATCACCGGGCATCACGATAACCGATCCGCTCGGCAACGGGAACGGTTATCCCGATCCCGGCGAACAGGTGACTCTTAATATTCCGCTGACGAATCAGACCGGCACGACCGCCAACGGGGTCACGCTCCAGATAGCCGGCGGTGCGGCCGCGAACTATGGCAACATCCCTTCGGGCCAAACGGTCACTCGGCCGATCGCATTCACAGTTCCGGTTGGCGGTGTTTGCGGGTCGCTTGTGCCACTGGACATAAGCATAAACAGCTCGCTGGGCCCGGCCAACTTTACCAGAAATTTAACGACCGGCGAGCCCGTCACGACATTCTCACAGGATTTTGACTCGGTCCAAACGCCTACGTTCCCGACCGGCTGGGAAGTCGCGGATATCCAAGGCGGGATCCCATTCGTTACCTCAGGTGCTGCGTTCGACACTGCGCCAAACTCGGCCTTCGCACTTGATCCGGCCACTGTCGGCGGCGGCACTGATCTGACGTCGCCGGCGATACAGATCTTGTCTCCGGCTGCTACTGCGTCATTCAGGCATAACTACAACACCGAGGCCGGATGGGACGGCGGAGTCCTCGAGATAAGCATTGGCGGCGGGCCTTTTCAGGATATCGTGGCGGCAGGCGGCACTTTTATCGAAGGCGGATACGTCGGGACCCTGGGCGTCGGGACAAACAATCCGCTGTCGTCGCGGCTAGCCTGGCACGGTAATTCTATTGGATTTGTGACGACGACCGTGCGGCTTCCTGCCGCTGCTGCGGGGCAATCCGTGCGGCTGCGCTGGCGTTTCGGCGCGGACAATAATACTGCTGCCGTGGGCTGGTATGTTGACAGCGTTCGGGTGACAGGACGGCACCAGTGCGTAATAGTCGACAGTTTTTCGCGGCCGCGTGCCGATTTCGATGGCGACGGCAAGACCGACATATCCGTATATAGGCCGTCGGCGGGCACGTGGTACATCGACCGCTCCGCGACCGGTTTTACGGCTGTGGGTTTCGGACTTTCGGACGACGTGCCGACGCCCGGTGATTTCGATGGCGACGGCAAGACCGATGTTGCGGTCTGGAGGCCTTCGACCGGGACCTGGTTCCGGCTGAACAGCTCGAATGGAAGTTTCTCGGCGGTGCAGTTCGGCGCAGGCGGCGACGTGCCGTTTCCGCGTGATCTTGACGGCGATGGACGCGATGACATCACGGTGTTTCGCTCTTCGAATGGCGTTTGGTATTGGCTCAACAGCGGCAACGGATCATTCAACGCCGTACAGTTCGGTACGGCGGGCGATCTGCCGGTTGCGGGCGACTATACGGGTGACGGGCGTGCGGACCTTGCAGTCTTTAGGCCATCGAATGGTGTCTGGTACTTTTGGAACCTTGCGAATTCATCGTTCTGGGCGGTCGGATTTGGGCTGGCGAGCGACCTGCCCGTGCCCTCCGACGTAGATGGCGACCGCAGAACGGACGTGGCCGTATTCAGGCCGTCGAACGGCGTTTGGTATTGGCTTGGTAGTTCTAACGGCGCTTTTGGCGCGGCTCAATTCGGACAGGCGGGCGACGTGCCTGTTCCGGGTGATTACGACGGCGACGGACGTGACGACAGGGCGGTGTATCGCGGCGGAACGTGGTTCCTCGACAGGACGACGGCAGGCTTTGCAGCGGTCAATTTTGGCGTAGCGGCGGATACGCCCGTTCCGAGCAAGTATCTTCCTTGATCGGTCGAAGCGAATGCCCTTGGTTTTGATTGACTGATAGGCAATTTTCTGTTAAAACTGACGCATTATCTGTTCAAGAGACAATCTAATAAATAAGTAAGACCTGGGCTCTTGTGTTTGAAGTTTAAGCGACGGCCTGTCGGAGGTCCTGTACTTGGCGGGAATCCTAACGGCGGTCTTGTGTTCGGATTGGAGGTGGCGGCTCCGTCTCGGTCGATCTGGCTCCGGCCAGATCCCCGTGCAACCTCGGCAGCAGGATCCTCTTTGTTTTACCTTTAGGAGGGAATAGAAATGCGAAAACTCAAGAATGCGGAAGTTAGAAATCTACTTCTCGCATTATTTTTTATTGCGGGCCTGGCGGCAGCGTTGGTTTACATGCCGTACGAGTTCCGTACGCAGGCGGGAGGCAATCAGAAAGGCCTCGTCGTCCGCACAAGCAGCTCGGATGACGGCATCGTAAAGATGTATGACATCCGCGAGGATAAAGCTCGCCAAGATGAACTTGCAGATATGCGTTCGCGTCAGGGCAAGAGCTTTATGGACATCGCAACACTCCGTGACAAGACCGCGCGTGCGGAAGCGGAATTGATGCGATCGATCCCGAACTCTAAAGTGGAATACAACACTGATATCCGTATTCCCGAGGTCATCACGCCCGATATGGGCCGGATCAAGATCGACTTTCTTACCCCTCCATCGTCGGAGAAGCGCGTCGATATTTTGAAGAACTTCATCGGCCGCCATCAGGACCTGGTCGGCGTTGACCGACAGCAGATCGATGCTCTCAAGGTCTCCGCAGACTACACCAACCCCGACGGTAACATCTCGTATGTGAACCTCGATCAGGAGATCAATGGTATCCCCGTTTTCCGCGGCGAGATCAAAGCTGGTTTTACACGCGACAATCGCATCATCCGCGTGATCAACAACCTCGCTCCGGATCTCGACTACAGCAGCCTCTCAACCGAGTTTGGCGACCCGGCCGTTTCTGTTGCGAAAGCGGCTGCTCACATCAAACATGAACTCAAACGGTCGGAGACCATCCGAAACGACGCAGCCTCGACCGATCTCAAGGTCGTTTTCGGAGAAGGCGACTGGGCGACAACGGCCGAGAAGATGTACTTCCCGACCGAGCCCGGTGTAGCGGTTCCGTCCTGGAGAGTGCTGATCTGGCAGCCGGTGAACGCATACTATGTGATCGTCGATGCCGAGAGCGGCGCCGTCCTATGGCACAAGAACATTACCGACGACCAGTCGCAATCAGCCACATACCAGGTATATCGCAACCTGAATGCTTATATCCCGGTCGAAGACCATGCTGCTCCGCTCTCACCCGGACCTAACGATCCGGGCCTCGGCACGCAGGGTGCTCTCCTGACGCGCAATAACGTTTCGCTTATCGGTAACGAGGGTCCGCTATCGTTCAACAACAACGGCTGGATCAACGACAACGCCAACGTGACCGACGGCAACGCTAACGAAGCAGGTATCGACCGCGACGGCACCAACGGTGTCGATGCACCTCAGCCGGGCGATACGGCTTGCCCCGGTGCAGGATGCCGTGTGTTCACCTCGACCTGGAACCCGCCGCCGGGAAGTCCGTCACCGGGTGACGCCCCGCTGACCACACAAGCCCAACGCGGCGCCGTGATCCAGATGTTCTACATAATGAACCGATACCACGATGAGCTATACCTTCGTGGGTTCAATGAAGCAGCACGCAACTTCCAGAACGTGAACTTCACCGGCCAGGGCGCGGGCAATGACCGGGTCTCGTCAGAAGGACAGGATTCTTCAGGTACGAACAACGCTAATTTCTCGACGCCGGCCGATGGAACTCGAGGCCGCATGCAGATGTATCTCTGGACCGGGCCGACGCCTCAGCGTGACGGTACGGCGGATGCCGATATCGTTATCCACGAGGTGACGCACGGTACGTCGAACCGTATTCATGGCAACGGAAGCGGACTCGGCAACCAGGGCGGTATGATGGGTGAAGGCTGGGGCGACTGGTATGCTCACACGATGTTGGCGGAGCCTACCGATAACGTCAATGGCGTTTATGGCCTCGGCGGCTACTCGCTGCTTAACCTCGGAGCCGGTTGGACCGCGAACTTCTACTACGGTATTCGCCGGTTCCCGACCGCTCTTATCGCTTCGACCGCAGGCCCGAATCGTCCGGGCTGCAACAATGGCCCGTGCCCGCACAACCCGCTGACATTCGGCCACATCAATTCGACCTGCGATACCACGCTGGGCACGACGACGACCGCGGTCACAAGCGCATTCCCGCGCAGCTCGGTCATCGCCACCTCGGGCAACTGCTCGCAGGTGCACAACGCCGGTGAGATCTGGAAATCGGCACTTTGGGAAGTTCGCTCGCTGTTCATCGCTCGCAAAGGTTTTGCGGTCGGTACGCGTGACGTCCTTCAGGTGGTTACCGACGGCATGAAGCTCTCTCCGGTCAATCCGATGATGCTTCAAGAGCGCGACGGCATCCTGGCCGCCGCTGCTGCTATCTCCGCTGCCCCTGAGGCTTCGGCTGATGTCGCTGACGTATGGGAAGGCTTCCGCCGACGCGGATTCGGATTCTCCGCCAGCACTCAATCGTCAACAGCAGTGACCGAGGCATTTGACCTGCCGAACGCGGTTCTGACCAATCCGTTCACGGTCACCGATCCTGCTCCGGGCGGCAATAACAACGGCGTTCCGGAACCCGGCGAGACCGTTAAGCTCGGTATTGCGGTCACTAACGGAACTGGCACCACGGTCAACAACGTCACCGTCTCGGTTGACGGCGGTTCGCCAGTCGCATATGGCAACATCAACGACGGCCAGACCGTAACTCAGCAGATCAACTATGCCATTCCCGGCAACGCCGCTTGCGGCAGCAGCCGTACGGTCAGCATAGTTGTCAGCAGCACTCTCGGCTCGCAGCCGGCACAAACACGCAGTTTCGTTCTTGGCACTCCTGCGGGACTCGTTGAGAGCTTTGACGGTGTCTCGGCTCCGACGCTTCCAGCGGGCTGGACGATGACGCAGGATACGGGCACGGCAATTACTTGGACAACGACGACCACAGGGCCTGACTCGGCTCCGAACTCAGCGTTCGCAAATGATCCGGCAACGGTAAACATGTCGTCGCTGGTCAGCCCGTCGATACCGGTCACTTCGGCTGCCGCTCAGCTCAAGTTCCGTAACAAATACATTACGGAATCGACGTTTGACGGTATGGTGCTAGAGATCGCGATCGGTGCGGGAGCATTTCAGGATATCCTGACCGCAGGAGGATCATTCGTCACTGGCGGATACAACGCGACGATCTCGACCTCCTTCAGCAGCCCGATCGCTGGGCGACAGGCTTGGTCGGGTACGTCAGCCGGCGGTTATATTGACACTGTTGTCAATCTTCCCGCTGCCGCGAACGGCCAGAACATCCAGCTACGCTGGAGAATGGCCACTGATACCTCTGTTGCTTCGACGGGTGTAAACGTTGACGGCGTTCAGGTCGTCAGCAGCTACACTTGTGCGGCGGTAACTGCTAAGGTACGAGCCGATTTTGACGGCGATGGCAAGACTGACACGTCAGTCTATCGTCCGGGCGCCAGCGGCGTTTGGTTCGCGGACCGCTCGACATCCGGATTCCAGGCCATTCAATATGGTACTACGGGTGACACTGTTCATCCGGGAGACTACGACGGCGACGGCAAGGCCGACTTCTCGTTCTGGCGTCCGTCCGACACCGCGAATGTCCCTGACTTCTATATCCTTAAGAGCAGCGACTCGACCCTCATGGGCTTCTCGCACGGCTTGACCTCGGATATTCCTGTCGGTGGAGACTTTGACGGTGACGGTAAATCGGACATCGCTGTGTTCCGTCCTTCGACCGGCACGTGGTTCATCTGGGAAACCTCGACGAACAACACGCGCTCGGTACAATTCGGACTCAACGGTGACGTTCCGTTCGCTATGGATTCGGATGGCGACGGCAAGGCAAATCTTGCCGTATGGCGTCCGGGCAACCGCTTCTGGTACATAGCTCGAAATACAGGCGTTCCCGCTCAGAATTTCGATGCGGTCCAGTGGGGTAACGTCGGTGACGTTCCGGTCCCGGCTGATTACGACGGTGACGGCAAGGAAGATATTGCTGTATTCCGTCCGTCAGATGGTTATTGGTACATCATCAAGTCAACCGGCGGCACGAGCTTTATCAAGTTCGGCCAGAGCGGTGACGTTCCCGTACCGGGCGATTATGACGGCGATGGCAAATATGACATCGCGGTATATCGCAGCGGCTTCTGGTACATTCAGCGGTCAACGGCCGGTTTCCTCGCCAAGCAGTTCGGCGTGGCTTCGGACGTGCCGGTTCCCGCTAAATACCATCCGTAACTAAACGGGAGAGGATCGCCTATACGGATCCTCTCCCCATCCACTTGCCTAAAGGCCGGCCGTAATCTGCGGCCGGCCTTTTTGTGTTGACAATTGTTAAACGTGACCGTAACGTTAAAGCTATTGAATATTTATCGTCGCCTAGCCGTCGCCGGGCGTCTAACTACTAAGTTCCGGACCTTCTCCGACAGGAGCCATCAAAATGAGACCGAATCTTACCCGAAACGTCAGCTTCAGGCTTGTTGTCGTCGTCGTATTTGTTTGTGTTGCCGCTATGGTACTTTTGATGCGTTCTCCCGTCGGCGAACGCGTCGAAGCGTCTGCGCAGGGCCCGAGCCCTTCGAACACAGGAGCTCCTGGTGAAGCCAACTGCACGGCGTGCCATACGCAGTTCCCCGTCAACAGCGGCCCGGGATCCGTCGTGATCAGCGGCGTGCCGCACGACTATCGGGCCGGGCAGCAGATACCGGTGACCGTGACTGTAAGCCAGGAAGACGCGGTGATATACGGGTTCCAGCTGACCGCGATCGACCGCAACGGACGTGAGGTCGGGACATTCTCACTGCCGACGCAAAATCCGGCCCAGATGCAGATCGTCACCGGCCTCGTCGGGGGCAATACTCGCCGCTATGTCGAACATACGGTGGACGGCATCCTGCCTACGCAGTTCGGTTCCAAATCGTGGACGTTCAACTGGACTGCGCCTGCGGTCCGTGCGGGAAAAGTATCTTTTTACGTCGCCGGGAACGCGTCGAACAGTGACGGCACAACCGGAGGCGACCAGATCTACACGCGGTCAGCGTCCGCACTGACCGGTACGGCGGTCTCGAGCTTTGACGGCGACGGGACAAGCGAGACGGCGGTCTGGCGCCCTTCGAGCGGATACTGGTTCAGCATCAACAGTTCTGACGGCGGATTCCAGGCGACCCAGTTCGGGCAAGCGGGAGACATTATCGTACCCGGCGACTATGACGGCGACGGTGTCACTGATCGGGCTATTTATCGTCCTTCGACCGGAGCGTGGTTCGTGCTTCGCTCGACACTTGGCCTGACGGCTATCGGTTTCGGAGCTCCGGGCGATATCCCGGTCCAGGCCGATTATGACGGCGATCTGAAGACCGATTTCGCGGTCTTCAGGCCATCGACGGGCACTTGGTTCATATTCGGCTCGACCATTGGATTTAATGTGTTCAATTTTGGTACGGCCACCGACAAACCCGCTCCCGCGGACTTTGACGGCGACGGCAAGGCCGATTTTGTCGTCTATAGACCCTCGACCGGCATCTGGTACATGCAGCGTTCGACCGAGGGATTTGGGGCTTTCCAGTTCGGTGTTGCAGAGGATCGCCCGCTCCCGGCGGATTACGACGGCGACGGTAAAGCAGACCTCGCGGTGTATCGTCCGTCGAGCGGTATTTGGTTCCTCCAGCGCTCGACCCTCGGATTCTACGCCGCTCAGTTCGGCCTGCCGACGGATGTCGCCTGCCCAGCCGACGTGGACGGAGACGGAAGGATCGACATCGCTGTTTTTCGTCCGGAGAACGGGCTTTGGTTCGGCCTGCGATCGAGCGACTCTCAGCTATTCTTTGCCGGATTCGGGATAACCGGCGACGTGCCCGTGCCTTCCGGATATTTTCCGCAATAACAAGAAAAGGCCCGCCGAACTGAACATTCGGCGGACCTCACAAAGCGAAGGAAACGCTTATCAGCCTGTTACGGCCGGTTAGGGTTGGACTGCACCTCAGGCCTGGTCACGCCGGGGCTTGAGACGACCGGTGTGACGACCTCAGGAACCTTGGTCGAGTTCGACGGCGGGTTGCCCATCGGAACCGGCTGGAGTATCGTCGCCGGACGCTGCGGTGCCGCGTATGGCGTGGCCGTTGCGTTGTCCGGACGGATTATGCGTGGCGTGATAAAGAACAAGATCTCGTTCGTATTACGCTGAACGCCTTTCCGCTTGAACAGATTGCCCAGGATCGGGATTCGTGAAACACCCGGCGTGCGGTCCTGGCTCTCGCGTTCGTCGTCAAATAGAACGCCGCCGACGATGGTCGTGCCGCCGTCGGGCACAGTGACCTGAGTGGTCATGCTCTGCGTATTGATCTGCGGAGCCGCACCGCCCACGATCGTTGCGGTCGAGCTATTCTCTGCGACGATGTTGAGGATGACGCTGCCGAGATCGTTGATCTGTGGTGTGATAGCGAGCCTAAGCGGAACGTCAACATAGGTCGTCGTTGCCACTACGGCACCGCCTGCTGCCGATCCGGGCTGGATCGTCGTCACAGGGATCTTGGTACCGCTCTTGATCTCCGCCGGGCGGTTGTTCAGAGCACTGACCCTAGGCGTGGCTATGATCTTCGCCTGGCCTTTCTGTTCACCGGCCGAGATCATCGCACTGATCTGAGCCGTTCCAAATATGCCGGTCGTCAGGCCGATGGCCGAACTTGCGATCTTGGAGAACAGGTCATTGTTGACCGGCGGGATCGGAGTGCCGGGGTTGGGCGTCAGGCCCGATGTAGCATTCGGCAGAGTGCCGCCTACGATCGTGCTGCCGCGGGCACCATTCAGGATGGCTGCAAGCTGTACACCAATGTCGCGGCTGAAATTGCGTTGTGCGACAACGATACGGGCCTCGATCTCGACCTGCGGCTCAGGCTGGTCTAGATAGGATACGAGCTGGCGGATCGACTCGATGTTCTGTGCGACATCTGTGATGATGAGCGTATTGCTGCGTCCATCAACCTCGACCGTGCCGCGCCGCGAAAGGCGCTTGCGAACGATACCGAGGATGCCCTGGTCAGAACCCTGTGTTCCGGCCTGAGCCGAATTGTTGTCGGCTCCGGATGGGCCTCCGCCGCCGACATTACTGTTGCCGCCGACCTGCGAGCCCGTTGATGTCTGGCCTGCGCTGCCGGCATCACCGGCAAGCGTTCCAACGGCACGTGCAAATTGAAGCCGGATGAATTCTGTCATTAAAGGAGCACCGTCGATCGCTCCGTTCACTATCTTGCTGCGGACCTCGAACTCATCTGCGAGCGTTTTGGCCATCGCGATCCTGAGGATATTGCCGTTGACCTGCACGCCGAGTTCCTGTGCCTGAAGCACAGAATCGAGAGCCACATTCCACGGCACATCGTTGACCTTGACGGTCACGGGCGTTTCCTTGACCGACCTGTCGATCACGAAATTGACCCCGTATTGTTCGGTGATGTAGCTGAGGATATCGCGAATGTCGGCATTGACGACATTCAGATTGATCGGCTCACCGCGAAATCCGGGATCGCCGTAATGTTTGCCCTGCTGGCTCGGCTCGATGCGTTGTGCAGCAGCCGCTCCCGCGAGAGCGATTATCACGAAAGATGCCGCTAAGACACGTTTCGCCATTGCATTGAAGATTGAAAGAGAGTTCATGTTTCCTCCGTTTGTTTCCCGTTCGGGCCGTTGGCGGCCAAAGCGGTACAAAACCTTTGTTAGATCGGCTATGCGTCTGATATCAATTCTTGCGGGCGACCTTGACCGGCTTGCCGGTCGGCCTCTTTTTGTCCTTGGCCGGTTGGTCGGGAGCGTTGGTCATCTCATCAACGAACGGCATCATCTGCGCCGGTGCCGGCGGGGCTGCCGTTCCGGCCGCAGGGGGCTCGTTGGACGCACGCTGAACGGGCTTCTCACCGGGGGAGGCTGGAGCCGTTCCTTCGATCTGGGCTCGCGTCGAGTAGGTCTGCAAGGGTTTGTACTCGACCGAGGCCGTAAATTTCTTAGGGCCGGTCTTCGTCACTTTTCTGAAAACGAGCCGATTCTCTTCGACGGCAACTAGCTGCCCGTCAAAAAACTTTTCGCCCGGGTAGATCGTGTACGAGAGCTTGATCGGAGCAGCCTCGACCATCGCTGCCCAGCCGCGCGGGGTCTTGAAGATACCCGTCACGTTCAATTCGTTCAACGTGAGGACCGACGTGACCTTCGGTATCGGCTGGCCTGCTTCGGCGGCCGCGGCACGCATTCGCTTGTAGTAATCGATACGGGCCTCGATCATCGGAGCGTCATACGACGGCGGCGGCGTCTGGGCCTTTGGCCCTGCGGAGGCTCCGGAGGCGTTCTGGTCACGCTGCTTCATATAGCTCGCCTTTGCGAATGGATCGCGTTGGGCTTTGGCCTCGAACCCTGAGCCGGCCAGTAGCAGCAGCACCGACGCAAATGCGGCGACGAGGATCTGGCGAGTAAAATGCTGTGTATTCATGGCGTTTTCTCTCGTGGTGACGTGCGGGATGATTTAGAAAGTGGGCTTGCCGCCTGAGGGCGGGGCTGGCTGCGGAGCTGCTCCTGGGGCCTGAGGTGCGCCTGCGGGAGCCGGCTGTCCCGGTTTTCCGGGCTGGCCCGGTGCCGCGGGAGCCGCATTAAGATCGGTCGGAGCTGCATAATAGGCCGTCAGCAGGAACTGTGCATGCAGCGTCTTGTTATCCGTCTGCTTGTCCAACTGATTCAGCTTAAAATCCGTGACCGAGACGATCCGGGGGAGCTTTGCCATTCGATCGAAGAAGGTTCGAAGATTGTTAAAATTGGAATCCACTTCGACCTCGACGGGCTTTGCCATGATCATATCCTGCTGCGTGTCGTCACGCGGCGAGAACCTCATCACGATCAGCCGGCTGTCGTTCGCCGTATCCTGCAGCCCCTGAAGCACGTTCGTTAGTTCGCGCTGTTCGGGCAGGAGGACCTTCAGCTCTTCGTACTCTTCGGATTTGCTGGCGTAAAGGGCACGAAACTCGTTGATCCTCTGGGTTGCCAGCCTGGCCGTCTCGTTCTTCTGTCGAAGCCCGGCGACCTCATCGTTGAGTGCTGCGATCTCGACACGTGTCTCGCTCGTGACGAAGTACCACACGCCACCGTAAACAAGTGCGGCGATACCGACGAGGACGACCAGTTGGACGTGCCATTTCAAGTTCTTCAGTTTCTCGATCATCGTAGTTACCTTCTTGCGATGTTGACGATCCCCGGAGGCGGGGTTCAGTTCTTAGCGACCTGAGGCTGTGCGGGCTGGCCTGCGGGCGGCTGATTGGCCGCTGTGGTCGGAACCGTGTTGTTCGCACCTGCCGCCTTTGACGGCGTGTATGCGCATTTGACCGTGAAGTTGACAACCGAAAGTTTCGGACCTTCACTGCCGGTCGAGGTCTTCTGAACGGCGCCCGGCATCGCAACTTCGTTACGAGCCGTCTCGATGCTCAGATTTGAGAACAATCCATTCGAGAACTCCAGGCTTCGGCCAAACTGTGTGACCTGCTGTTCGTCAGGCGAGCTTCCCTTGAATATAAGCTGATCACCGGACTGCTCCACGCTCTCAAGATACAGTCCCGGAACCATCGCAATGCGTTCGCGAACGGCTTCGAGTACAGCACTCGGGCCGGCCTGCGAACCGCGCAGCTTCTTGATGGCTTCGATACGCGTATCGATATTTGCGATCTTCTGCTCGAGCTCTTTCTGTTCCGCGAGCACCGACTCGAGCTCAGCCGCTATCTGCTTTTGCGTCTCAAGTTCACGCTGCGCTTCGGTCTTGGCCATTTGTGTGCTTATCACATCCCAGCCGATGACCGCTGCCGTCAATACGGCAGTTGCGATAGCCATCAGTGCTAGTCGCGAAGCCGGGCTGGCGATCTTTTTATCGACGGCCGCTACCGCGCCGGACTGGCGTTCAGTGACTGAGTTAAGTAGATTGATCTTGATCATTTTCTTATACCCCCCTCATCGCCAACCCGACGGCGACAGCCATCTCGGGCACGATCTCGCTGATGTATTCGGGGTCGAATTTTTTGGTGTCGATCACGACCTTGCGAAACGGATCCAGCACTTCGACCGGAAGCTCCAGTCGTCGTGACAGTTCGTCGGCAAGGCCGGCGAGCTTCGATCCGCCGCCTGAGATCAAGATCTTGTGGACCTGGGTCTCGTTGTCGTCGGTGGTCGCTCTATAGAAATCGAATGTCTTCTGGATCTCCATCGCGACGATCTCCGTGACGTTGTTCATCAGAGGCTCGATGGATTTCTCTTCAAGGCCTTCTGCGGCATCTACGACGCCGCGTTTGACGGCTTCGGCCTGCTGGAAGTTCAGTCCCAGGCTCCGCTGCAGCACGTCCGTGAACTGGCTGCCGCCGACGGTGATATCGCGTGTGAACAGCGACCGCGTGCCTTTGACGATGTTCACGTTCATTGTCGAAGCTCCGATATTGAGCAGCGTCACGACATCGTCTTCGGTCGGGTCATAGTTGGCTTCGTAGCAGTTCTGCAGTGCAAAAGTGTCAACATCGATCACGACCGGGCTCTTGCCCGCAAGCTGGATGGCTTGCTTGATATTGTCGATACGCTCGCGTTTGCACGCTGCGATCAGCACCTGGGTCGATTCTTCGTCTTCGCCGGTCACCTGATAGTCAAGGCTCACATCGGCGAGATCGTACGGAATGTGTTCCTCGGCGTGCCAGTCGATCGACTCCTCGAGTTCCTCGCGGGACATCGGCGGAAGCACGATATTCTTGATGATCACGGAATGCCCGCTGACGCCGGTCACGACCTTGTCCGCTTCTATCTGATGATTGTTGCAGACGTTCTGGATCACGTCCGATACCAGATTCATTTCCATGATCTGGCCGTCGATGATCGTGTCGCCCGGCAGGTTCTCGAATCCGAGGCTGACCAGGTTCAGGTTTCCTGACTTTGACTCAAGCTCGACCATTTTGATCGAACTCGACCCGATGTCTAGGCCGGCAACGCCTTTCTTTTTACCGAACAGCATTCTTTTCTAGCTCCTTATTTGCTTTCAGCTTTTAGGATCTTGCTTCTCAAACGATCCGGAACGAGCGGTCTTTGGCAGGATTGAAGAATTGGCCACCTAATGAACTTTCGCGCGGACGGGACAATCTATCGATGGGACCTGATTTGCAAGTTAGACCAAAGACCGCTTCGGACCGGAAAAGACGAATGCTTGCGGCATTCATCAGTTGAGATCGTGTTGAGAAGACTCTGTCGCATCTGGTGGCGAAGGGTGTACGGCAAATGCCGCAACAATTAGAAGTTACAGGAATGTACAAGATGTGTCAACACTTTTTTGCATCGTTTAACGCAAATTGAACGATATTGCGTCAAGCTCTTTTGGGCCATCGGTCAAAATGATAGGTCAAGGATCGGTCAGAGGTTCGCCTGAGGGCTTGCGGGCCGTGACGCTGGTCAATTTGGCAGGCTTTCGTCGCTCAGCAAATATTGCCAGATGCCAACGTCGAACCAGCGGCCGAATTTGGCTCCGGCCTCACGTATGGTCCCGACGCGGCGAAAGCCGAATTTCTCGTGGAGTCCGACGCTTGCGTCGTTCGGCAGAGCGATCACAGCTACCGCTGAGTGGACGCCGTCTGCCCGCAGTTGATCCATCATTGCGGCATATAGCCGGGCGCCGATGCCGTGTTCATGTGCGCCCGGCCTGACATACACCGAGAGTTCGAGCGTTCGGTCATAAGCCGCTCCCTGACGGAATCTCCTGGCATAAGCGTAGCCGAGCACATCTCCGTCGTCATCGCACACCAGAAAAGGATGACCTAAGGCGGCGGAGTCCGCGATCATTTCCAATATAAGCGGTGTGTCAGCGGGTTCGGTCACAAAGGTCGAATGCGACGTCGCGACATAATGATTGAATATAAACGCGATCTCGGCGGCGTCGGCGTCTTTGGCGGGCCTCACATTCATTTGTTCAACTCCATTTTCGCGATCGATTCGAGATGGACCTCGTCCGGGCCATCCGCGATCCTGAGCGAGCGGGCGTAGCTCCAAAGTACCGCAAGCGGTAGATCCTGTGCGACGCCTGCTCCGCCGTGAACCTGTATGGCTCTGTCTATCACTTCGAGCGCCATTTTTGGAACGACCGCCTTGATCATTGCGATCTCCCTGCGAGCGGCTTTGTTCCCTTCCGTATCCATCAGCCAAGCGGTCTTGAGGACAAGGAGTCGGGCCTGGTCGATCGCGCATCGTGCTTCAGCTATCTGATGCCTTATCACGCCTTGGTCAGCCAGCCGCATGCCAAACGCGATCCGCGATCTCACGCGTTCGCACATCAACTCAAGTGCCCTCTCGGCCGCGCCTATCAGACGCATACAATGGTGGACCCGGCCTGGGCCAAGACGGCCTTGAGCTATCTCGAATCCGCGGCCTTCGCCTAGAAGCAGGTTGCCGGCCGGGACCCTGACATTGTCGAAATCGATCTCCGCGTGTCCATTCGGCGCGTCGTCATAGCCGAATACGGTGAGCATACGCCGGATGCTGACGCCCTGAGCATCTAAGGGCACAAGGATCATCGATTGCTGAAGATGTCGAGGAGCCGACGGATCGGTCTTTCCCATAAAGATCGCCAGCCTGCACCTTGCGTCGCCGCCGCCGGTGGACCACCATTTACGGCCGTTCAGCACATATTCGTCGCCTTCGCGGACGATCGACGCTCGGATGTTAGTCGCGTCGGATGAAGCAACGTCCGGCTCGGTCATCGAAAAGCACGATCTGATCTCGCCGGCCAGCAGCGGTTCGAGCCACATGTCCTTCTGCTCCGGTGTCCCGTAAAGATGAAGGACCTCCATATTGCCCGTATCAGGAGCCGAACAATTGAAAACCTCGCTTGCCCAAGTCACTCGGCCCATTGTCTCGGCCAGCGGAGCGTAATCTAGGCACGACAATCCGGAAACGTCGGGGAGGAAAAGATTCCAGAGCCCGGCAGTTTTTGCCTTTTCCTTGAGCTCTTCGATCAGGTCGATCGGGCTCCAGCGGTCACCCGACGCGATCTCTTCGTGATACCGCTGTTCGTTCGGATATATATGCTCCGACATGAATTCGGCAAGGCGGGCCGAGACATCCGAGCTTGATCGCGATGCTGAGAACTCCATAGTTGGCGATAGATTATCACACCCCGGTCCGCGTTGCCGCGACTAACATCTGCTTGGCTGCGATTGCCGAGCGAGAGCCGAATCGCTAGAATCTGAACGTCACCGAAATATGCGAAAAACACTACTTATGTTCATTTTTGCCGTGGCAGCGTCCGCGGCATTCGCGGCCGAGGCTTACGGCCAGGACTGTAGAGCCACTGACTCGAACCTGACCAATGGTTCATTCACGGCATCGGCGAAGACCGGCGGTTGCGTCAAGTATCGTTTCGAAGCGAGGCCCGGCCAGCGTCTGATCGTAACGCTGCGTTCCACAGACAACAAGGCTCGATTTGACCTGCAGGACGGAGCAGAGGACGAGACCGGATCCAATTTCTACGAGAACCAGGCGAGTTTTGACGGCAAACTCGAGTTCGAAGAGTTTACGATCGAAGTAAAGGGCACGGCGTCCGCCGGATTTACGCTAAACGTTAAAGTGACCGACCGATAACATCGACGACGGCGACGAAACCCGAAATGTAACTATGCCGGAAACCTTGCCTGTAAGACCGGGCGAAGAGCTGGACATTGATCGGCTGCGGCTTTTCGTTGCCGGTGCAATCGGGCCTGCGAGCGATGTTAAGATCGAGCAATTCACGGGCGGAAGCTCGAATCTAACATACTTGATAACCATCAACGGTGCGGAATACGTCCTGCGTCGCCCGCCTTTCGGCAATACAATAAAAACAGCACACGACATGCGGCGCGAGTTCGAAGTGCTGTCAAAGCTCTCGCACGTTTATTCGCCCGCACCAAAACCTCTGTACTTTTGCGATGACGCGAACGTGATCGGCTCCGAATTCTATTTGATGGAACGGCGAAAAGGGCTGATCATTCGGGGACTCGTCACGATCCCGGAGGCGGATGACGACTCGAACGCAGAAGCACTGGCATTAGCCAAGGCAAAGCAAGATCTTGAAACTTCGCAGGCGTTTCGCCGCGAGGTTTGTATATCCTTCACCCGAAATCTGGCCGGCCTCCACGCTCTCGACCTCCGAGTTTCAGGCCTTGCCGACCTCGGAAAACCCGTCGGTTACAACCGACGTCAGGTCGAAGGCTGGACCAAGCGCTACATTGCAGCAAAGACCCACGAGCTCGTTGAACTCGAGAAAGCGATCCGTTGGCTTAATGATCACATTCCTCCGGAATCGGGCGCCTCTCTGATCCACAACGATTACAAGTTCGACAACATCATGCTCGACCCGAACGATCTCACGCGTATCACCGCGGTGCTCGATTGGGAAATGGTCACGGTCGGCGATCCGCTGATGGATCTAGGCACGACGCTTGGCTATTGGATGTCCCCCGACGTAGGCGACGAACTAATAAACATGCCATTCAACCCGCGAGTGTTGATGGAAAATGTCACACGCCGCGAACTTGTCGAAATGTATATCGAAGCATCGGGCCGCGACCTGCCGGACATCCTCTTCTATTACGTCTTCGGCACGTTCAAGATCGCGGTCATCGCACAGCAGATCTACGCGAGATACGTGAGAGGATCTACGAAAGATAAGCGTTTCGCGGAGTTCGACCGATTCGTCGCCGCTCTGGGGCGCATCTCGGCCGATGCGATAAAGCGAGGATCGCTATGAATTTATGAGGTTCTTTCGCGCCAGGACTGTGGATTCGAGCCGTCGTCGCGGCGTTCCATCGTGATGGCTCCTGGCGACGGGCAGACGAGTGCACAGAGGTTGCAGCCTACGCATTCTTCTTCGATGACGCGCGGATATCGATGGCCGTTCGACTCGACGAATTCGAACGACTGGTGAGCGCCGTCCTCGCACGCTACGTAGCAAAGGTTGCAGCGGACGCAATGTTCTTCGTTGACGTGGGCTTTGACGACGTAATTGAGGTCGAGATCGCCCCAGTCGGTCACGCGGGCCACAGAGCTGCCGATGATGTCGTTGACCGAACTGAAACCTTTCTCGTCGAGATACGAGTTCAGCCCGTCGATCATGTCCTCGACGATGCGGTAACCGTAATGCATCACGGCAGTACAAACCTGGACGCTGCCTGCGCCGAGCAGCATGAATTCGACCGCATCGCGCCACGTGTTAATGCCGCCGATGCCGCTGATGGGAATGTTGAATTCCGTATCTCGAGCGAGTTCCGACACCATATTCAGCGCGATCGGTTTTACCGCAGTTCCGCAATAGCCGCCATGCGCGGCCATGCCGTTGACGTTTGGATACGGAATGAACGTATCGATATCGACACCCATTACGGAGTTGATGGTATTAATAAGCGACACTGCATCGGCACCGCCTTTTTGCGCGGCCCGTCCCGGAGGCAAGATGTTAGCGACGTTCGGCGTGAGCTTGACGATCACCGGCAGGGTCGAAACCTCTTTCACCCATTCCGTGACCATGCAAGTATATTCCGGCACTTGTCCCATCGCCGAGCCCATTCCCCGCTCGCTCATGCCGTGCGGACAGCCGAAATTAAGCTCAAAGCCGTCGCAGCCTGTGTCCTGTGTCTTCTTTACGATCTCGTGCCAGGCCTCGCGTTTTGACTCGACCATCAAACTCGCGATCACGGCGTTGTTCGGATACTTTTTCTTGCACTCGTAGATCTCCTTCAGATTCACTTCGAGCGGCCTGTCTGTTATCAACTCAATGTTGTTGAGGCCGATAAGCCGGCTTGCTCCGAGATCGAGACCGGCAAGCCGCGACGAAACATTTACGATAGGCTCGCCCAAGGTCTTCCAAACGGCGCCTCCCCAACCCGCGTCAAATGCGCGCTCGATCATCGAACCCATATTCGTCGGCGGCGCGCTCGCGAGCCAGAACGGATTCGGCGACTTAATTCCTGCAAAATCGATCCTAAGGTCTGCCATAGAACACTCTGTGCATTTATCTTTGGCTAATCTCCTACCACCGCTCCGGCGAAGGCGACCTTCTCGCCCGTAAGAGAATAGTGAATCCCCATTGCGGCAAGTTTGCCCATCTGCGACGCGTCGACAGCTTCCTTCCCTCCATTGGCGCAATCGCCGCCGGCAAAGACCTTAGGGTCCGAGGTCTGCATTTGATCATTGACCTCGACGCGGCCTTTTTCGTCAACAGCCACGCCAATGGTCTCGGCAAAAAACGACGCCATTTTCTTTTGACCGATCGCCTTGATCACCTGATCACAGGCGATCTCGCTCACCACTCCGGCGGCATCGGCCACACGAATTCCTGTCACGCGGCCATCGCCGAGTATCTCGACCGGCGTGGCCTGCCACAAGAATTCGACGCCGTCCTTTCGGGCGAGCTCCATCTCGTAATCGTAGGCGGGAGCATCTTTTTCTGTGCGGCGATAGACCATTATCACCCGCTCAGCTCCCAAACGTTTTGCCTGCGTGGCCGCATCGACCGCTGTATTGCCGGCTCCGATGACAGCGGCCACCTTGCCTAGAGGCACGCTTTTCCAGTCCCGCCCTTTGATCTGTTCGATAAACGCAAGCGCGTCGATCACGCCTTCGAGGTCTTCGCCCGGAATATTAAGTCGATTTGTCTCGCCAAGACCGGCGGCAACAAATATCGCGTCGTGCCACTCTCGCAAAAGTTCGATCCCGACGCGATCGACCGGCCCGAGCGTTTCTTCGGAACCCGCCACGACCTCAGTATTTAGCCGAAACTCGACCCCGACGCCCGCTACGCGTTCCGCTTCCTTGATCGATACGCTCTGCGGCATCTTGTACTCCGCCATCCCGTAGGTGTCGAGCCCGCCCGCAAGTTCACGGCGTTCGTAAACGATCACTTCGTAGCCGAGCCTTGCCAGATAAAAGGCGCACGAAAGCCCGGCCGGTCCCGACCCGATAATGCCGACAGACTTGCCGTTCGGCTCACCTCTGGTAAATATCTGCTTTTCTTCCGCAAGCGCTTTGTCGGTCGCGTATCTCTGCAAACGTCCTATCTCGATCGGCCGCTGTACAAGCGTTTTTTCGACACAGGCGCCTTCACACAGGACCTCGACCGGGCAGACTCGGGCACACGTTGCCCCTATCGGGTTCGCGTCAAATATCACGCGTGCGGAGCCGATCAGATTGCCGCTCGCGATCTTCTTGATGAACGACGGAACATCGATATGCGTGGGACACGCTCGCGTACAGGGAGCGTCGTAGCAATACAAACAGCGATTCGCTTCGGCAAGCGCCTCAGCCGGCGTCATCGGCGGAGCGATGTCAGCAAAATTCGCCTCGATCTGAGTGATGTTCAGCGGTGTAATATGATCAGCCATTAGAAAACTTAGCCATAGATCAACGCAGACAGACGCAGACCGCCTGCAAGACTGTTTTTGATCCGCGTATCTTGCGCCTATCCGCGGCTAAAACTCTTAATCAGCGACGATCGCATCATACGCGTCGGGCCGTCGATCGCGGAAGAATTGCCATGTATTTCGCACCTCGCGGATCTTGTCCATATCGAGGTCGGCGACGACAAGTTCATCCCGGTCGCGTGAGCCTTCGGCGATGATCTGGCCGCGCGGATCGCAGAAATACGATTGGCCGTAGAACTCGCCGATGTTCCACGGTGCTTCTGTGCCGACACGATTTATCGCGCCCACGAAGTAACCGTTAGCGACGGCGTGTGCGGGCTGCTCGAGTTTCCAGAGATATTCGCTGAGACCTGCAACGGTCGCCGATGGATTAAAGATGATCTCGGCCCCGTTCAATCCCAGACATCTTGCTCCCTCCGGAAAATGCCGGTCATAGCAAATGTAAACGCCGATCGTGCCGACCGCGGTGTCAAAAACGGGATACCCGAGATTGCCCGGGCGGAAATAGAACTTCTCCCAAAATCCCGGAGCCACGTGCGGGATGTGGGTTTTGCGATATTTGCCGAGGTACGTACCGTCGGCATCTATCACCGCGGCCGTGTTGTAGTAGATACCGGTTTGTTCTTCTTCATATATCGGCACGACGAGGACCATCGAGTGTTGTTTCGCGACGTCCTGCATGAGCCTAACCGTAGGCCCGTCGGGGACCCGTTCCACAGCATCGTACCAACGCGTCTGCTGCTCGGCGCAGAAATACGGCGTCGTGAATATCTCTTGAAAGCACAACACTTGCACGCCTTGTCGGGCGGCCTCCTCGACGAATCTCATCTGATTGTCGATATTGGCACGCTTGATCTCGTCGATCGGGGCGTCTATATCGCCGACATTGTGCGCCTGTATCAGGCCGGCTTTTACTATTCGTCCCATGGCCTTACGGGTTATTCCTCACTTCCTGGATCTTTCGCGTCCAACTGATCGCCGGCATTGCGTATCGCACGGTCGCGGGCAGTTTGACGCCGCCGAAATCGCGATGATCCGACATATCGACCTGGAACGGGAACGGCCCGATAACGGTCATCGCCGTCGCCACTCGCCGCACCAGGAATCCTGTCGCCGTGTCAAAATACAGCCGCTCGCGTGCGCCGGACGAGGTCGTTCCGAGCACGAGGTAAACCTCGCGGCCGTCGATGCGGTCAACGAATCGGAAATCCAGCTTCGTATATACCGACGCCAGGTCCGGATTGGCGAATAGCTGTGCTTCGCGTCGGATCTGTTCCATCTCATCGGGCCTGAGCGTGATCGGTTCTTTATTTCCCGTCTTTCTTACCTTTTCGCCCTCGACGACCTCTGAGATCAGGTAATCGCCATAGCGGGTATCGACGCGAAACATGCCCGGCTCCTGCCATATCTCTTCGGGTTCGGTCGTCTTACCGTCCGGCTCCACGCGGGTCGCAGTTATATGCCGGGACTTTATCTTTGCAAGTGCGGCCTTGCCGCCGAGCGCGGCTTCGTATTTTGCCAATATCTGTTCGACGGTCGGTTTGGTTGCCGGCTGTTTCGGCCGCTCCTCTCGTACGACCTGCATCAGGTTTGGAACTGCGATCGGACGTTCGCGGCCGCCGTGACAGGTGTTGCACGTGACCTCTGTCTTGCCCTCAAAGAACTGTTTGTTGATCGCAAAGGTCATCTTCAGCATTTCGCGGGCGATGTCCTTATGCTCGTTGCCGTCCTTTTCAAAATCGCGGTCGTTCGACGCGTGGCACATCTTGCAATCGACCCCGAGGCTGGCCGACATGATGTTCATTATCGGCCCGATCTGGTCCGCGGGCACGTCGTTGAGCACTTTGATGTTCTTGAATTTCTGGCCGGCCGTCTCGACCTTGGCCTGCGCATCCGCTGACCGGCTTCCAAAGAATTGTTGTCCGGCCGCCGCGACCGCGATCGCGATCAAGATCAGTTTTATCTTATTCACTTGTTTTGAGCCCTTCCGCGAGTATTATGCATCAGCAGGAAATATACTACGAACCCGACGGCAAACGTAACGAACCACGCGTAGGTGTAGAGCGCGTCGAGCAGTCCGGGATCCGCGACTACGCCGCCTGCGGTCGTGGCGGCTCGCAAAAATCCCGGCACGACCGGCGCTACGGCTATAACGAGAGCCGCGACCGCGCGCCAATTGAAACCGCCCGAGTACGAATAGATGCCGTCGGTCCTGAATAGCTCGGCCAGCTTGAGTTCACAGCGCCGGATGACAAAATAGTCGCAGATCAATATGCCGCCGATCGCACCCATTAGACCCGAATAGCCGATCAGCCATGTAAAGATATACGCGCCCATTGACGACATCAGCTGCCACGGCATCATCACGATACCGATGACCGCGGTGATCAGGCCGCCCGTTACGTAAGATATCCGTTTCGGGTTGAGATTCGAGAGATCATTCGACGGCGAGACCACGTTCGCGGCCATATTGGTAGTTAACTGTGCGATAAATATGATCAGCATCGCGAAAAGGATAACGGCCCGGTTGTCGAATTTTTTAATGAGCTGAACGGGGTCGGCGATCGCTTCGCCGTAGATGATCACCGTCGCACTCGTCACCGCAACGCCGATAAAGGCGAACGCCGTCATCGTCAGCGGCAGCCCGAGAGCCTGACCCAGCACCTGCGAACGCTGCGACCTTGCGTATCGTGTAAAGTCAGGGATGTTCAGGCTTAGCGTCGCCCAATAACCGACGGACGCGGTCAACGCCGCAGGAAAGAGAGTCCAAAAATCGCCGTGAGCCTTTTGCAACGCTGCCGTTCCTGAGAGCACGCTCCCGATGCCGCCCGCCGCGTTCGACGCCCAGATCAGCAACGCAAGGCCGCCGAGCAACAGCAGTGGCGAGCCCCAAGATTCGAGATGCTTGATGCCCTCGATGCCGCGGAGGATTATGACGACCTGAATGATCCAAAACAGAAAGAACGAGATCCATGTGTGCAGCGGATTTCCCGCGATCACGGAGTCGAACGACGCCCAGCCCGGCCAGACGGCCGTCAGCAGAGCGTCGATCGCAGTTCCGCCGATCCATGTTTGAATGCCGAACCAGCCGCAAGCGACGATCGCACGCAAAACGGCCGGTATGTTCGCTCCCTTTGTCCCGAACGAAGCACGCAGCAAAACCGGAAACGAGATGCCGTACTTCGTGCCGGCGTGGGCGTTCAATACCATCGGGATCAACACGATGCAATTGCCGAGCAGGATGGTCAGCATCGCCTGCCACCACGTCATCCCTTGAGCGATGAAACCGCCGCCGAGCATATAGGTCGTGATCACGACGCTCATCCCGATCCACAACGCAGCGATGTTCCACGTGGACCAGGTCCGCTGCTCTATCGTCGTCGGAGCAAGGTCATGATTCCACAACGGCGACGCCGAAACGTCCTCGTTCAATTCGACAAACTCTTCACTATTGTCACCCATCACAGGACTCCCATTTTCGTAGAAGCAGTATCAATCCATTTTCGCCTGCTCCACTTTACGCACCAGTTCGGCAAATCGCGGGTCGTCGCGCAGACCGTCCCAGGTGGAATTGACCTTGAGAGTCGGCACACGCGACGAACGTTCGGCGATCTCTTTTTCCATATAGGCAAACGCTTTGTCCTTTTCACCGATGGCGGCGTAGGCGATAGCCAGAGCCGATTTCGAAACGTAGCGTCGGACTGATTCCTCCTGCAATTCGCCGAGTAGCTTGACCGCTTCGCCGCGCTCACCCGTTTTTGCCAACGAAATGATGAGCATGGCTTTGATGAACGAAGTTTCATTTAACGACAGAGCTTTTCTATATGCCGCCACAGCTTCCGCGTATTGCCCGTTGGCGTGATATGCCCGCCCAAGATACCAGTGGCCGACCGTGAAATTCTCGTCGAGCGCGATGACCTTTTTCATTTGTGCGATCGCTTCGTCGTATCGTCTGGCATTCGTCAGGACGTTGCCCAGGTCTGCACCGATGATCAGCGAAAACGGATCGAGCTCTTCGGCTCGTTTGCCGGCGGCAATGGCTTCGTCAAATCTGCCCATTATGCTCAGGCATTCGATCGCATATTGCTGATGCGCCGTCGCGTAGTTCGGGTCGAGTTCGATGGCCCGGCGAAATTCCTTTTCGGCAGCAGGCAGATTCCAAGCAAAGAGAGAATAGTAAATTCCGAGAGCAACGTGTGTTTGTGCCAACGAATCATCGAGTTCGATCGCCCGCAGAGCCGCAGCCTTGGCTTTTGGCATCACTTCGAGCGGCGGTGCGACGCTGTAATTCGGAAATAACACGTAACTTTCAGCCAAACCCGAATAGGCAAGCGCGAATTTCGGATCCTTCGCCACTGCCTGATTAAAAAACTCGACCGCCTGTTTGAGCGATTCTCTCGTGCGCTTGTTCCAATGAAAACGCCCTTGCAGATAAAGCTGATACGCCTCGTTGTTGTCGGTGTATTTCTTCGCCAGCCGCTTCTCGCTTTCGCCCGACAGTTTTAGCTGCAGTTTGCCCACGATCTCGGTGACGATCTCGCGTTGGGTGGTCAATAGTTCCGAAAGTTTCCGTTCGTACTGCTCGCCCCACAACGACTTGTTGGTGCGGGCATCCACGAGCTCGACCGTGATGTTCAGATTGTCGCCCCGCTTGGTAAGCCGGCCGGTCATCACCGCATCTACACCAAGTTCCGAGGCGATCTTGGCAACATCAGTCGATGCTCCTTTGTAACGCATCACTGAACTCGTCGGACTGACCCTCAGATCGGGAAGCTGCGTCAGCCGAAAGATCACCGATTCCGCCAAACCGTCCGACAGATAATCCGTGTCAGCATCCGAATTCCTATTCTCAAACGGCATCACGGCGATAGAGTTGATCTGTTTGGCAGGAGTGAGATATTTGTAACCAAAGAATCCGCCAACGAAAATAACCACAACCCCGATCAACGCCGCCAGCGGCTTGGCTCGCCGAGCGGAAAAGCTACGCTTTTCTGTCGAGTCACTCAAATTCTTTTGAGGCTCCGCCTCCGCTCCACGCGGAAACACCGCTGTCTGTTCCGTAGTATGAATTTGCGCGCGAGTCGGAGTGTCGCCCGGTGCAGCGGTCGAGTGCAATATCGCGGTCTGCGGCTCATCGGATGGGAACCCAGTCGCTATCGCCCCCGGTTCTGAACCGGATGCCGGGCCGTAGAGCAACTCTGCTCCGTCATCGAGACAGAACATCATCGTATTGTCGTATGCGCGTCCGCATTCAGGGCATCGTTTCATAAATTCTATTCAGGCAGACCCATCCTTTTCAATATTTCCCTAAATCGCGGGTCGTCGCGGAGGTCGTCGAAGAGCGGATCGACCTTTATTCGTGCCATATCTTGTTTTCCGGTGAGACCATTCTCCAATGCAGCGAAAGCTTTGTCCTTTTCGCCTAGCGCACGATAGATCATTGCAGCCGATTGGGCCGAGAACGCAGTATCCGCTGTGAGTTTAAGGAGGATCGCTTCGGCTTCACCCCGTCGTCCGGTCTTAGCGTAAGCGTATCCACGAAAACGGGCCAATAATCGCTGAGAGACCTCGTCTTTCGGCGCTGATTCGATAAGCTCGATCGCCTCCGCATATTTCTGGTTCACACAGTAAGCGTATGCGAGCCAAAAACGGCCTGAGATGAAGTTTGGGTCGAGGTCGAAAGTTCTCTTGGCTTGGTCCAGTCCCAATTCGCTTTGCCTGTCAAAGAGATAAGCCCCGGCGAGGTTTGCCTGCATTATCAATGACATTGGCTCCAGTTCTACCGCGGTTTTGATCTCTCGAACCGCATCTCCGGTGCGACCGACGGACTGGAGGTAGAGCCCGTAAAAGTAATGAGCGCTTGCATTGTTAGGATCGATCTCGAGTGCCTTCTTTAACGCCCGCTCCGCTTCCGGCCAATTCCATTCCAATCGAAACGCAGTTCCCATCGCCGTATGAGCTTCAGCCAAATTCGGATCGATATCGATGGCCTTGATCGCCGCATTCTTTGCTCTGGAAAGACCCTCATCGAAGGAAAACGGAAGGAATGCGTTTCCGATTCCGCTACTATACGCATAGCTCATGCCAACGTAGGCGAGCGCAAAGTTGGGGTCGAGCTTTATCGCCCGCTCGTAATAGTCAATAGCTTTTAGAAGGTCGTCTTTCGACCGTCTCGCTAGGTGATACTGGCCTCTCAGATAGAGTTGATACGCTTCGTCGCTGACGGTGTATTTCTTCGCCAGCTTTTGCTCGCCTTCGCCTGAGAGCTTTATTTGCAGTTTTTGCGTAATTGTCGTCGCGATCTCGCGTTGCGTTGCAAGAAGATCGGTCATTTTGCGATCGTACTGCTCGGCCCAGATCAGCTTTTTCGTTCTGGCGTCGATCAGCTGCACACTTATCGAAAGGTCATCACTACGTTGAACGAGGCGACCGGATATTACCGCATCTACCTCAAGCTCATTCGCGATCTGTGCGACATCTGTTTCCTTTCCCTTGTATCGCATCACGGAACTCGTCGGGCTGACCTTCAGATTCGGCAATTGCGAAAGTCGATAGATCAGTGAATCCGCGAGCCCGTCCGACAGATAATCCGTATCCGCATCCGAATTCCTATTCTCAAACGGCATCACGGCGATGGAATTGATCTGTTTAGAACCGGCCGACGAAAAATACCGATAACCAAAAAACCCGCCAACTAGAACAAGCACGGCCACGACCAACGCTGCCAGCGGCTTCGCCGCCCTATTTGCGGAGAAGCTCTGCTTCTCCGTCGAGTCACGTAAATTCTCTTGAGGCTCTGCCTCCGCTCTGCGAGGCAAAACGGCTGTCTGTTCAGTAGTATGGATCTGCGCACGAGTCGGAGCTTCGCCCGGAGCAGCCGTCGAGTGCAAGATCGCCGTCGCCGGTTCGTCACTTGCACCGGCACCGCTCGCCGGGCCGTAGAGCAACTCTGCTCCGTCATCGAGACAGAACATCATCGTATTGTCGTACGCGCGTCCGCATTCAGGGCATCGTTTCATAAAAGTCTATTCCGGCAACCCGATCCGTTTCAACAGGTCCTTGAAACGTGGGTCGTCGCGTAGAGAGTCCATAAACGGGTCGACCTTCATCCTTGGCAAGAACCAATCGCGTTCCCGATACGCTATTTCCAGTTCGGCGAAGGCCTTGTTCTTCTCGCCGAGAGCACCGTAGATGACGGCGATCCAATAGTTAGGCACGGCCCTGGTCTTTTCAGCTTCTTTGAAACGGGTGATTATCTGTTCCGCCTTCTCGCGTTGGCCTGTCTTGGCGTACGCAAAAGCGGCATGGGTGAGCATTGCGGCATTCGGCTCCTGCAGGGTCTTTTCCGCCATCGCGAGCGTTTCAGCGTACATTCCTTTTGCGTTCAGCGTGTAGCCGAGCCACGATCGGGCGCCGACGTGATTTGTGTCCAGGTCGTAGGTCTTTCGTGCTTGATCGAGTGCCGCGTCGAACTGACGGGCGTACATCAAAACGGCCGCATAGTTGGCCCCCTGAATTACCGAGAGCGGCTCAAGCTCCATAGCACGTTTCATCTCAGTGATCGCTTCCTCGTGCCGGCCAAGCATGCTGAGATACGTCAACGCGTAGCGGTAATGCGTCGCGGCGACATTCGGGTCGAGCTCAAGCGACCGCTTGAAACGTCGTTCAGCTTCCGTCCAGTCCCAATCGATCACGGCGAGCATCCCCGCGACCGTGTGGGCCTCGGGCAATTCTGGGTCGAGTTCCAAAGCTTTGGCGACGGCCGCTTTCGCCTGCGGGTTCGCCTCAGTAGAAGACATGTAAGGATACGAAGGCATAATCACAAAGGATTCGGCAACGCCGACATAAGCAAGAGCAAAATTCGGGTCGAGAGCGATCGCCTCTCGAAAAAGCTCGATGCTTTTGAACATGTCTTCCTTAGTGCGTCTGGCGAAATGAAACCGCCCCTTCAAATAAAGCTGATACGCCTCGCTGTTATCCGTGTATTTCTTTGTCAGGCTCTTTTCATTGCCCGAGAGCTTGAGCTGAAGTTTGCTCGTAATTGCCTTCGCGATCTCACGCTGCGTCTGCAAAAGATCGGCCATCTTGCGGTCGAATTGTTCGCCCCAGATGATCTTATTGTTTGCCGCATCGATTAGTTCGACAGATATGGTCAGGCTATCGCCGCGCTGGGTAAGCCTACCGGACATCACCGCACCGACGCCCAGCTCCTTAGCGATCTTCGCCGCGTCAAAGTCTCTTCCTTTGTAGCGAATCACAGAACTTACCGGACTGACCTTCAGATCTGGCAACTGCGAGAGGCGAAATATCAACGATTCAGCAAGACCGTCCGATAGATAATCAGTGTCGGGACTGCCGCTCTGATTAATGAAGGGCATTACTGCAATGGAATTGATCTGCCCCGAATCGCTGTAAGTGAAGTATCGGTAACCAAAGAACCCGCCAACCAGAAGTAATATGCCGATGCCGCAGACCGCCAACAGCTTATTTCTGCGGCTCTTCGGCTCCGCCGCCCGATGTGCTGAGAAGCTCTGCTTTTCCGACACATTGCCCAAAGAATCTCGCGGCTCCGCCTCCGTTTGTGTCGTGTGCACAAACGCGCGTGTCTTCGCCTCATCAAACTGGCCGCCCGCTGACTCAGGCGATTCTGACAAGATCGCTGTCGCGGGTTCATTAGGCGAAGGCACCGAACCCTGCACAAGCGCGTTTCCGTCCTCAAGACAATACAGCAGCGTATCGTCGTAATAATCCCGTCTGCATTCAGGACATCGTTTCATAAGCTATCGGATAATCCCATTCTTTTCCGCAGATCTCTGTACCGCGGGTCTTGACGGACGGATCTGAACTCGAGTTCTAGGCACATTTCCATCAGCGTCGGCCGCCGTGCCTGAAAGTCTTTCTCAAGCCATTCAAAGGCTTTGTCTTTATCGCCGAGACCGAGATAGACCGAGGCGATGCGGACGCCGTCCATTTCCTTGGCAGCGTATTTTTGCTCGAGTTCTTTTACGACCGCGAGGGCCTCGTCACGTTTACCCGCCGTCGCCAAAGCGTAGCCCCAGAATCCCAGAGCGATCGCGGCCCGGCCAACCAGATCGTTGGCCTTTGACGCTGCGGCGAGCCCCTCTTCTTTTTGTCCTTTCTCAAAATACACCGCCGCCATCCGCAAATGGATGCTCCAGTAGTTAGGATCGATCTCGAGGTTTCGCCTGCATTGGGCAAGAGCACCGTCGAGGTCACCATTCTCGACCAGATTCTGGACGACGTTCTCAGCGATCGGCAGCGACAGTGGATCTGCCTCCTGCCCCTTTCGGATCTGTGCTAACGCTTCAGGGTATCGCCCTTCGGCCCGAAGCAGCCGCGAGTACCAATGGTAGGTTGTCGGATACTTCGGGTTGAGTTCCAACGCCCGCTTATATTCGTTTTCGGCCTCATCCCATTTCCATTGATAGGTGCCAATGAGACCGAGCGTTGCGTGAGGCTCTGCAAGCGTCGGGTCTAATTCGACCGCGCGCATAGCATTTTCCCTTGCTTTTGCGAGAAGGTAGTCGTCTGACCACTTGCGCGAAAGGTACTGCACGATCATCTGAGCGTCCGCGAGGCCGGCGTAGGCTAGTGCGAAGTTAGGATCTTTTTGGACCGCCCTCTCAAGGTGCTCGACCGCCTTCGAGATCGTGTCCGGCGACCGTTTATTCCAGTAGAACCGTCCCTGCAGATAATCCTGATAGGCCTCGTTGCTGTTGGTGTAATTCTTAGTGATGCCGGTCGCTCCGTCGCCGACGAGTCTCAACTGAAGCTTCTGCGCGATCGTCGCTGCGATCTCACGCTGCGTTGCAAGCAGGTCCGACATCTTTCGCTCGAACTGCTCGCCCCACAGCGTCTTCTTCTCGCGGACATCGACGAGGTCGACACTTATCGTGATGTTGTCGCCCCGTTTTACGAGTCGCCCCGACATGACCGCATCGACGCCCAACTCGGCACCGATCTTTTCCGCATCCACATCTTTACCCTTGTAACGAAAGACCGAGCTTCGCGGGCTGACCTTGAGATCGGGGATCTGCGTCAGGCGATAGATCATGCTCTCAGCGAGCCCGTCCGAGATGTATTCCGAGTCTGCCAGATCGCCGCTGTTCTGGAACGGCATCACGGCAATGGAGCTGATCTGTTTGGAACCAGACGCAGAGAAATATCGATAGCCAAAGAATCCACCAACAAGAAGGATCACGGCTGCGACAGCTGCGAAAAGCGGCTTTGCTCGCCGAGCGGAAAAGCTGTGCTTTTCCGAAAGCCCTTCTTTACTCTCTTGAGGCTCCGCCTCCGCTTGGGCCGTATGAATGAACGCGCGGGTCTTTGCTTCATCGAGCTGACCGCCCGACAAGATCGCCGTCACGGGCTCATTTCCACCCGAAGCGGTCGCCGGGCCAAAGAGCAACTCTGACCCGTCATCGAGACAAAAGCTCATCGAATCGTCGTTGTAATCTCTACCGCATTCAGGGCATCGTTTCATACTTATTTACCAAGTCCGGCGGACCAGTTCAGCACAACGGTTATCGGCAGCGAGACTGAATCGGTGCCGCGGCTGATGAACAAAAATCGCTGGCCGTCGTTCGAAACGGCGTAATCGTCGCCGCGGGGAACTCTCGCCAATGTCACGTCAAACAGCGGCTGCGGCACTCCAGCCTCGAATTTGCTGTCTGCTTTCACTGCGACGGACACCAGCTTGCCGTCCAGCTGCTGGTAGATGATCTCGTTTCCGTTCTTGACCCAACGCGGGCTCATGCCGCCGTTGTTCGAGACGGGCCATCGCTCTGCAGAGGCCGGAAATGTCTGAACAAACACCTCATTCTTTCCCGATTCGTCTGAAGAATAGACGACGAATTTGCCGTTTGGCGAGAAGCTGGCGTCCCAGTCCTCCTGCGGCGACTTTAAAAACAGATACGGCCGCCTGTCACCATCGAGCGGCAGCACCCAAATGTCACGTTTGCTTACATTATCGGCGGCAGCATAAAGAATGAAACGGCCGTCGGGCGACCAGCCTGTAGGAAATACGCGAATAGGCGACTCGAGCAATACCTCCACATCGCCGACCCCGCTCGCAAGCCTTTTGACGAGACGAAACTTGCCTTCGCTAAAGTCATTCCAAACGATGTACTTGCTGTCGGGCGACCACACCGCTTGCGGCGAGTCGCCGGGCGTCGTCCCGAGGCGGGACGTTGCTCCTCGAGTGGTGTCCAGCAATACCAGTTCGCTTGTGGTGATGCCGAGAGGCCGCCGCGATACCGCGAGCGATCGCTCGTCGGGCGAAAGCTCAAGATTAAGCAGCGGTGCCGATTGTCCGACCGTTCCTATGGCTATTCCTTTGCGGTCGTACCACGTGAACTGCCTCGCGTCTTCAACGCCCGAGTTCGCGTCATATATCAGATTCCCGTTATCCGAGACCGAGAAGAACCCGCGGCTGTTGAAATTTCTCCGTATCCGCTCGGCAACGCGGAACGGCTCGCCGGTCAACTGGTGCGAATCAGGATCGAATCCCTGGGCGAGAAGAGCATCGCCGCGTGCAAATAGAAGGTGCCCGGGGCCGCCGTCCGCGGATGGCGAATAGACCGCATTCGAATCGGCCTCAAACAACAATTTTCGTTCCGGATCCTCGGTCGAACCGACATAGACCTCGGACTTTGACTGTTCGGTGTTTGTGCTGAGAAAAATGAAATGCTTGCCGTCGGGCAGGAACTTCGGCCATCGGTCGATGCCGTCGGGACGCGGCTCGTAGCCCGGGACCGGCGTCGGTTTTCCGCCCGCCGCCGGGACCTGAAGCAGCCCGCTGCCGCCCATGAAATAGATCATCTTGCCGTCGCGGTTCCACGTGCCGTCGAAACCGCGAATGTCGGACGGCAGATCGGCCATCTCGCGGACCGTGCCGTCGGCAAGGTCCAGACGCTTTAGTTTCCCTTCGGCTTGAAACGCGATGGATCGGCTATCAGGCGACCAGAACGGAAAACCTGCAACACGCTCAGTGCCGGGAAGCGCCCGCCCATCAACAGAGTCGATCGGACGCAGCCAGATCATACCCGTACCCTCAAACGTTGACACAGCGACGACGGTTCGTCCGTCGGGCGAGATCGCTATCTGGCCGGCGCCCGTCGTGCGTCCGGGCGGCTGGACAATGAAGGCCGCTCGTACCGGCTCAGAACCAGCGGCGGCTTGATGACGCGCGAAAAGGCGTATCGTCACGCCGACGACAGCAAGCAGCAGCAAACCCGCAAGCAGCCACGGCACCCGATCCCATGAAAGGAATGACGGCAGCCGCAGCGTGACAGGGCCGCTGTCCGCGGTCGTACCGCCGCCTCTGAGCACCGCCGTCACGTCCTCACCGGAAACTCGATCACCGGAGAGGATCGCTGTCTTGGGCTCGTCGGTCAGATGGGCGCCTGACACCGTTCCCTGCACCAATGCCGTTCCGTCATCGAGACAATACAACAGACTGTCATCTAAATAATCCTTTCTGCATTCGGGGCATCGTTTCATAGAGTTTTATCCGGGCAGGTTCATCCGCCGCAGTAGATCTTTGAATCGCGGGTCGTCGCGGAGCGGATCATATTCATACGCCGTTCCGATATATCTGAGCAGAAGGTCGCGCTCGATAAATGCGCGTTCGAGCAGCCGCATCGCCTCGTCCTTTTTGCCGAGTTCGGTATATATCACTGCCATCAATGCCGGCGACCGGTATCCTGACATTCCGTTCATCCGATCGAGGAGCCTCACGGCTTCGCCTCGTTTGTCGGGCATGCAAGCGTAGGCCGCCGCAAGATAGACCAGCGGCTGGCTATATTTTCTCTCGCCGCCGAATTCGTCTGCCGCCTTCTGATAATACTCCGCAGCGTCCCGATAAAGACCTTTGCCCGCGTAGGCGTAGCCCAGAGCGATAGGCTGAATGTCTCTGCCGGGTTCGACGGCCTTCGCGTCCTGATATGCCTTCAGAGCCTCGTCAAATTTCCGCCCCGCGGCCAGTATCGCCCCTTTCCACAGAAATGCGGCATAGCGGTTGAGCGGGTCGCGCGACGCCTGTTGGTCGAGCTGGTCGAGCGCTTCTTCGCTCCGTCCCATCACTGACAGATAGAGCGCATAGCTGTTGCGGGCGTCGCCCAGGTTTGGACTCAATTCGATCGCACGGCGGTAGTGTCCCTCTGCGGCCGTCCAATCGTATTCGTATTCGCTGACAGCTCCCATCACAACGTGAGCTTTCGCTAGGCCGGGATCGATATCGAGAGCCTGCGACGCAGCGGCCTTTGCTTTTGGCATCAGCTTGTGCGGATCATCGTTGCCGTTCGCCCGATACCAATAGATCCATCCGATCTCGGCAAAGGGCGGTGCGAATCCGGGATCGAGCTCCACGGCTTTCTCAAAATACTCGAGTGCCCTGTCCTGCATATCGGCGGGGCCGCTGTTCAGTTCCACGAGCCCGGCTAGATAGTATCGATACGCTTCGGAGTTGTCCGTCATCACCGACGCGAGCCGTTTACTCTGGCCCGCCGTCAGCCGTAGCCGCAGCTTGTCGGCTACAGCCGCGGCGATCTCGCCCTGAATCAAACGCAGGTCGCCCGACCTTCGGCGAAATTCGCCGCCCGCCAGTTGCCGGTCGCCCGCGGCGTCGAAGATGTCGTATCGTACGACGATTTCGTCGCCCGATCTCGACACGCTCCCCGTCAGCACGGAACCGACGCCGAGGGCAGCCGCCATATCGCGGGCGTCGAGGCTCGACCCGCGAAACCTGGAACTCGAATTTCGCGAGATAACGCGCAGTTCGGCCAGCTCCGAGAGCCGGTCGATCAACGCATCGCTGATCCCGTCGGAAATGAACGAATCCGCGGGGTCGCCCGTTCGGTTCTCAAAAGGCAGCACTGCGATCGAATCGATATCCGCTCGGGCACCGCCACCGCGCCCGTTCAGTGCGACATACATTGCAGCCAGTATTGTTCCGGCCAGCAGGATCGCAGCGATAGAGACCGCGACACTGCGGCCGGCCCGAGTTGTGAATACCTTTGAGATCAAAGGCGAGATCAACGGTGTCGTCCACGGCGGCGAGGCCGGTATCGGGAACTTTTCGCCGCCCGCCGTCTCTTCGGGCGTGGCCTCGGCCGTGACATAAACCGGTTCGGCGGTAGCTCTGCCATGAGGCGATCCGTCGTCATTACTTGCCGGAACCAGGGCCGGCGCGTATTGAGATGGAGCCGAACGCCCTAAAATCTGCCTTCTGACCCTTTCCAGATCCGAACGAAACTCCTCGGCGGTCTGATATCGGCCCTCGGCATCTTTCGACAAAGCCTTTGTCACTATCCACTCGATCTCGCCGGGCAGTTCGACTGCCGAGTCGGACATCGGCGGCGGTTCCTTTGACAGCACGGAGACAAGCGTGTCGGCCGACGTCTCGCCTGCAAAAGGACGCGTGCCCGTGATCAACTCATACAGCACAACGCCCACGCTCCACAGATCCGTCCGCGGCCCTACTTCCAGCCCGCGAGCCTGCTCCGGCGACATATAGGCCGCGGTGCCCATTATCGATCCGGGTCTGGTGCGGTCGAGGGCACGGGTAACGTCCTCCGATCCTGAGGTGTGAGGCCGGTCGGAGCCCGTCCGTCGGCTGAGCTTTGCCAGTCCGAAGTCCAGCACCTTAACGTACCCATCGCGGCGGATCATAATGTTCTCGGGCTTGATGTCGCGGTGTGTTATGCCCGCATCGTGTGCAGCCGCGAGAGCCGAGAGCACCTGGATCGCGATATCGAGCACCTTGTCGATCGGCGGTCCGGTCCCTATGAGATGATTAAGCGTGTGCCCGTCAACAAATTCGGCGATGAAGAAGACCGTGCTGTCTCCCGTTGCGTCGAATTCATGGATGGTCATTATGTGAGGGTGATTCAGCGCCGAAACGGCCTGTGCCTCGAGAGCAAAGCGCCTTAGGCTATCTTTGCTGGCGATGAGATCGGCATGAAGTACCTTGAGGGCTACGCTGCGGTCGATCCGCATGTCGTGCGCCAGATAGACCTCGCCCATGCCGCCCCGCCCGATCAGACGACGTATCTCGTATCGGCCGTTGAGCGTGTCGCCCTCGGCGAATCGCGGCTCGGCGGCCCAGCCATTGCCGGGTCCATCGCCAGTTTGAAGCTCATCGACAAGGCCTGCGAAATTCTCGACAGCAGACCTTTCGAGAAAACCGTCATCCTCGCCATACGATGCGAGAAGACGCTCGACCTCGTTCCTTAGCTCTGCGTCGCCGCCGCAGGCATGGCTGAGGAATCTGCTGCGTTCGCCGATCGGATGATCTTGAGCAGAAGAGAATAGGGCTTTGATCTTGTTCCACTTTTCGGGCGTCATTACGTTATTGGCCAAGCAAGAACAAATCGAAATGTGAGGCGGAATTCACACCGAGATTAACAGGAAATACCTCGTATGAACAATGCAAATGCGGCCTACGGTGGCCGTCGTTGATCCGTCCCTCCGGTCGCTGTCTCCCGGCCCATGTATCTAAAAGCGGCAGATCACACAAAATGCGCTCATTACCGGCAAAAAACTCGGAGCGCAGCCTCCGAATTGCGTTACAATCTGCGACATGGATAATGAGCAGCCGCACGATCCGCCTGTTACGCTGCTGCTCAGACGTTGGCAGCAGGGCGACTCAGCGGCTTTTGATGAGGTGATGCGGTTCGTTTACGCGGATCTGCGTCGGCGGGCCCGGGCCTACCTCAGACGCGAACGCGACGGCCATACGCTGGAACCGACCGGACTGGTCCACGAGGCATTTCTAAAGCTCGTCAACAAACGTGAGATCGAGTGGCATGACCGCGACCATTTCATCGCAGTCGCGGCCCAGGCGATGCGTCGCATCCTGGTCGATCACGCCCGAACCCGGACACGGGCCAAACGCGGCGGAGCTCGCGAGGATCTGGCTCTCGATGAACTGCCGGTCGAGGCTTCGGCCGGTGCCCCGGTCGATCTGCTCGCCCTGGATGAAGCTCTCGAAAGGCTTGCGTCATTCGATCCGCGGGCGGCAAAGATCGTAGAGCTGAAGTATTTCGGCGGAATGACCCTCGACGAGACCGCCGCGATGTTGGGCGTGTCAGAAGCAACCGTCAAGCGAGAGTGGCAGATAGCAAGAAGCTGGCTGAGAGATCAGCTTAAGGCTCACGCTTGAGTCCGGGCAAGCGTTCATTAGCGTCCGCCGGACGCTATGCGGATGACCGAAACTAACAGGAACC